>CAIYSL010000068.1 GCA_903928915.1 uncultured Syntrophobacterales bacterium
CCTGACTTTCTTATAACAATTGGTTTCCCTGCAGTAATTTCTCTGACGTTCTTCAGTCACGCCGCTGCGGCTGCGTAAGCTCCCCCTAAAAGCGGACCATACAAAAGTAGAGTTTTCTGGCATAATACGTCCAGGAGGCTCTGATGAAGAAGGCACGTTTTACCGAAACCCAGATCATTGGCATTCTCAAAGAGGCTGATGCCGGAACCCCGGTTAAGGAGATCTGCCGCACCCATGGGATCTCCGATGCCACCTACTACAACTGGAAATCCAAGTACGGTGGCATGAGCGCTTCGGACTTGAAGCGCCTGAAAGAGATGGAGCGGGAGCTCTCGCAGCTGAAGCGGATGTATGCCGACATGGCCATGGAAAATCGGGCTTTAAGGGATTTGATCGAAAAAAAACTCTAGGGCCGCCAGAGAAGCGCGAAGCGGTGATCTATCTGGTGGCCCAGCACCGGCTTTCTGTTCGGCAAAGCTGTCGATCTGTCGGGTTATCCCGGGCGGCGTTTTACAGCCCTCCCAAGAATCGAGACGGCGATGCCGAGATTATGGACGCCATCAATGCGATGATCGACTGCCATCCCCGCTGGGGCTTCTGGAAAACGTTCAAGGCACTGCGACGGAAGGGGCATGGTTGGAACCATAAACGTGTGTACCGTATCTACTGCGACCTTAAGCTGAACCAGAAGCGCCGGGCCAAGAAGCGATTGCCCCAGCGGGTTAAGCAGCCCTTGCTGGTGCCTCCGTTGCCCAATCAGGTCTGGTCGGCTGATTTCATGAGCGATATGCTCTCTACTGGCAAACGGTTTCGAACCTTTAACGTGATGGATGATTTTAACCGCGAGGTGATCCATATCGAGATTGACACATCCATAACCGGCAGACGCCTGATTCGGGTCTTTGAACGCATGCGACTGGAGCGGGGGTTGCCTGACATTCTTCGGGTAGATAACGGCCCGGAGTTCTTGAGCGGCGAATTCGTTGTCTGGGCTGAATCTGTCGGCATGATGATCCAGTACATTCAGCCCGGGGAACCGAACCAGAACGCCTACATTGAACGCTTCAACCGGACGTACCGGAATGAACTGCTCGATCTCTACCTGTTCCGCAACCTCTCCGAGGTCAGAGAGGCAACCTACTGGTGGATGATCGAATACAATGAGCAGCGGCCCCATGATTCCCTGGATGATCTGACGCCAGTGGAATATTTATCAAAGAACGCCGGTAACTCTATTTTTCAATTGTCTGCTTGACAGGGAAGCTTACGTCTATGTGCTCATGACTATCATTTCTGCAGAATGCGAAGGTTTGAGAAATAGCCTGCTGTCCCATCGTCCACCCACAATCCGATCTTGCCTGTCGAATTACCGAACTTGAGGTCGCCGACCGTCAATGCCGGATCCTTCTCGTCGTTGATGAATGCTTTCAGCTCACTTCCTGAGATTTCAAGACGAAAGCGAATCCACATTGCGGGGGCTATATTGGCCCCCTTTTCGTACTTGCCGGGAAACTTCCCCCGACTCACCGGCCAATGGAAGTCAGGATGCGCCGTGTATTGAATGGCGCGATGGATGCGGGGCTCGGGTGGGGTGGGCTTCACCAGCCGACCATTGGTCATACGCAGATAGACCGCCTCATACGTGCTCTTGTCCGCGGGGATATGAAACGCGATTCCTACGAATGCTCGCGCATCAGGAGCACCCTTACCGTTTAATTCCCCCGCAAGATCGATTTCGATGACACCGTTCTGAAAGTCAATTGGCAGCAAGGCAAACGCCGGAAAATTGGAACCCTGTCCTTGTAGTATCCTTTGCTGAATCGTGTCAGTCAGTGCTACCTTGAGAGCTTCACGACCTTGGTAGGTAACCGCCTGAGCGGTGACATCATGTAGTGTGACATCGCTAGGT
Source organism: uncultured Syntrophobacterales bacterium (assembly GCA_903928915.1). Lineage (GTDB taxonomy): Bacteria > Desulfobacterota > Syntrophia > Syntrophales > UBA5619 > JAKAFS01. The sequence continues at coordinate 1,910 of CAIYSL010000068.1, forward strand.
GAGCCCAGTCTAATCTCAGCAGCGCTGGCACCAGCGCCCACAAAGATCAAAAAGGCGAGAAGAAACGTCGAGGCAATAAAGTTATTCTTCATAAGTTCTCCTTTCTCGGATTGTGAATGCCCAACGAAAAGCTCACGGGGAGGCGTGCATCCACGCCGATCCCGTGCAGCGTGATGTTATGCGCTCTTTTGATAATGTGAGGCGTACCAGTCGACTACTTCCCTTATCATTTTCTGGTAAGACGTCTTCTGTTTCTTGGCCTGTTCTTTAAAAAAAGTGATGCTGGATTTCTTTAAAGAAATAGTAACCTTCACATTATCTTCCTTCAGCACCAACTGATCGGGTGGAGGGAGAAAGTCTTTAACGACCTTCAACTCACCCATAGGTTCCTCAGTATACTTTGTTTTCGTCTTCATAGGTTTTCCTTCCTTTTCTCCAATAACCTGCGCCATAGATACGAATAACGTTACCACGGTACGTGAATCTGACGGTTAAAATACCTTCGCCAACATGCCCCATACAGTAATATCGATTCTCTTCAGTACTGTGGTTGATGTCTTCCGCGATTACGCGTTGGGGATCAAGAAAAGCCTGCTGAGCAGTCAGAAAAGAAATACCGTGCTTGGATTGGTTTTCCTTGTCCTTCTCTTCATCCCATTCAAAGGCAGCTTTTTTCATTGGTAGGCTATATCAGATTTATGTAACAAAAGCAATATAATTATATGGAAACATATATGGCAAGCGGTGGCTGTCTTTGTCGCATAAAATTAATATACGAGCTTGGCATTTTCCGATATTTTGATTATCACGGTAACACAACATATTTTTGATTGAAAGCATAATGTTTCATGATTATAATGCACTATCTGTTCGTTGAACTTGGTATAATCTGATAATAAAGCCCAAAGGCGAGCTTGGTAAAATATGGCAAATTCGGCAAAACTCAAATCGGGAGAGGTCCTGCCCGAGTTTCAGAAATATCTGTTGGAAAGAAATCTGGTCCCGGAAAAGAACGTATTCTTTCACGCCCTCTGGGCCGGCAAATTCTTCGCCTATTGCCGGAAGAGACAGATATCCTCAGAATCGTACGTAGAAAACGCTGTTGGGGAATTTCTCGAGGCTCTCAAATCCGACCCGCACATCTCGGATTGGCAGATCAGACAGGCGAACGACGCCATCCGGCTTTATTATTTCCATTATCGGGGTCTGAAACCTGCTCGTTTGCCGGCTGTCAAATCGAACGACTCGATACCGGCAGTGATCGATGAGACGAGGAGGGTGCTGCGGCTGAGGCATTACTCGTACAGCACGGAGCGAACCTACCTGCAGTGGATACGCCGGTTCCTCGACTATGGCGTGAAGACGCAGGCGAGAATGCACGCGACGGCTTGGGAAGCGGAGGATTTCAGGAATTTCATCAGCCATCTGGCGCTGAAAGAACGAGTGGCTTCCTCGACGCAGAATCAGGCATTCAATGCCGTTCTGTTCTTTTACCGCAACATCCTGTGCAAGGACGTCGAGGACCTCGGCAACGCCATCAGGGCGAAACGGGGGCAGAGGCTGCCCACTGTCCTGTCGGTCGAGGAAGTAAAGAAACTGCTTGCCAGGATGTCCGGCAAGCCCCGGTTGATGGCGGAACTGCTGTATGGTTCCGGGCTGCGGCTGATGGAACTGGCCGCTCTGCGGGTAAAGGACATCGACTTCGATGCCAACACGATCTTTGTCCGCAGCGGCAAGGGGGACAAGGATCGCGCCACTGTCCTGCCGTTGGCCGTCAGAGAACGGCTCCGCGATCATCTGACCGCGGTAAAGGAACTGCACGACAGGGATATCGCCGCAGGAAGAGGCATCGTCTATCTTCCCGATGCGCTCGCCCGCAAGTACCCGAATGCGGGAAAGCAATGGGCCTGGCAGTATGTGTTTCCCTCGGCCACGCTTTCCATCGACCCGCGCAGCGGCAGGGTCGGGCGGCATCATATCAGCGACACCACCATCCAGAGCGCATTCAGGACCGCGCTGCAGAGCGCCGGCATCGGCAAGCACGCCACGGTGCACACATTGCGCCACAGCTTCGCCACCCATCTGCTGATGTCCGGGGTCAACATCCGCGAGGTCCAGGAGCTCTTGGGCCACAAGAACGTTGAAACGACCATGATCTACACCCACGTGCTCAGGGACATGGCCGGGGCGCCGAAGAGTCCGCTGGATGCCCTGTTCCGCCCCCGGAAGAACGGCGCCAACGGCAAAGAGGGAGGCACATGAGCGGGCAGTCCCGGCCCCCCGAGATCGACCTCAACCCGGAGTTCCGCCGAGCCCTGGCGCTGATGGAGGAGACGCGCCGCCATGTCTTCGTCACCGGCCGGGCGGGGACGGGCAAGTCCACCCTCCTGACCCACTTCCGCAGGACGACCCGGAAGAACGCAGTCGTCCTGGCGCCGACCGGCGTGGCCGCCGTCAACGTGGGCGGCCAGACGATCCACTCCTTCTTCGGGTTCAAACCGGACGTGACGCCCGCCGCCATCCGGCGAAAAGGGGGCGACGGTGCGAAGAACCTCTACCGGACGCTCACCACGATCGTCATCGATGAAGTCTCCATGGTCCGGGCCGACCTGCTGGACTGCGTCGATAAGTTCCTGCGCCTGAACGGCCCTGACGGAACCCTCCCCTTCGGCGGGGTGCAGATGATCCTGATCGGCGACCTCTATCAGCTTCCGCCTGTCGTAAAGGGCGAGCAGAAGGCCCTGTTTCGCGACCACTACGCCGCCCCCTACTTCTTCAGCGCCAGGGCAATGGAAGGTCTCGACCTGGCCCTGGTCGAACTGGAGAAGGTCTACCGCCAGAAGGACGACGAGTTCCTCCGGCTCCTGAACGCGATCCGCAACCGCACGGCCACGGATCAGGACCTGGCCGGCATAAACCGGCGCTGCGACCCGGGGTTCGAGCCGCCGCCGGAGGATTGCTACATCTACCTGACCAGCACCAACGAACTGGCCGACGGAATCAATCAGGCGCGCCTGGCGCAGTTGAAGGGCAGGGCCTGGACGGCGCACGGCGAGGTGGAAGGCGATTTCGGGGGCGAGTACCTGCCCACGGCGGTGGAGCTGCGGCTGAAGCGTGGTGCCCAGATCATGCTCCTCAACAACGACGCCTCCGGCCGCTGGATCAACGGGACGATCGGCCGGGTGGCGGGGTTCGTCCAGGACGCGGAGGGCCGGGACTTGATCGCGGCCGACCTGGACACGGGCGAGCCGGTCGCCATCGCCCCCTACCGGTGGGAGATCTACCGGTTCTTCCTGAAGGACGGCGAGCTTGCCTCCGAGGTTGCCGGGTCGTTCACCCAGTTTCCCGTCCGCCTCGCCTTTGCCGTGACCATCCACAAGAGCCAGGGGAAGACCTTCGAGAAGGCGGTGATCGACGTGGGCCGGGGCATCTTCGCCCACGGCCAGATGTACGTGGCCCTGTCGCGCTGCCGGACCCTGGAGGGGATCGTCCTCAAGCGGCCGCTCAGGAAGAGCGACCTGCTGCTCGACTGGCAGGTGGTGAAATTCCTGACCCGCTTTCAGTACGCCCAGGCCGAAGGGCAATGCCCCCGTCAGGAGAAGCTCCGGATCATCGCGCAGGCGATCGCCGACCGCCGGCCCCTGGAGCTGCTGTACCTGAAGGCCAAGGATGAAAAGTCCCGCCGGAAGGTGCGGCCCCTTTCCGTGGGCGAAATGGAGTACAACGGCCGCCCCTTCACGGGCCTGGCGGCTTATTGTCTGCTGCGTAAGGAGAAGCGGGTGTTCAACGTGGACCGGATCCTGGAGGTAGCGGCGGTGGATGCATGAAACAACGGTGTGACTGGAGCGGGACGGACCCGCTGTACGTGGCGTACCACGACGACGAATGGGGCGTCCCGGTCCACGACGACCGGCGGCTCTTCGAGTTTCTGACCCTGGAGGGGGCCCAGGCCGGACTGAGCTGGCTCACCATCCTGAAGAGGCGGGAGGGCTACCGGCGGGCCTTCGCCGGGTTCGACGTCCGGAAGATCGCGCAATACTCCGAGGCCGACATCTCCCGCCTGCTCGCCGACCCGGGGATCATCCGCAACCGCCTCAAGGTACGGGCCGCCGCCGCCAATGCGCAAGCGTTCCTGCGGGTGCAGGAGGAGTTCGGGAGCTTCGACAGCTTTCTCTGGCGGTTCGTGGACGGAAAGCCCCTGCAGAACGCCCGGCAGCGCCTGGCCGACATCCCCGGCCGCACCCCGGAATCAGACGCCCTGAGCCGCGATTTGAAGAAGCGGGGGTTTGCCTTCGTGGGCTCCACGATCTGCTATGCCTTCATGCAGGCCGTGGGCATGGTGAACGACCACGTGGTGGGCTGCTTTCGCCATGACCAGGTGAAGAGGCTCGGGTGAGAAGAGGCGCCCGGTCTGCCGGGCCGCCTCCGCGGCCGTCCGGGCGATAATGGTTGACAGGGGCTGTCTTTCCTCGTACCCTTTCCGCGTGCAGAACACCGCCGCTCCAATACATGTAAGGATCCTGACCGTCGTCCCATGAAGCACCTGTTTCGCCTGCGCGCCTTCATCAGGCCGTACCTCCGGCAGATCGCCGCCAACATCCTCGCGCTCTTCGCCGTCACGGGGCTGGCGCTCGTCGTCCCGCGCATCCTCCAGGGGGTGATCGACGTGGGGCTGCCGGCCGGCCGGCCCGGGTACCTGGCCTCGGCGGCGCTTCTCCTCTTGGGGCTTGGGTGCGCCATCGCCCTACTGAACCTGATCCAGCACTATCTCGCCGAGCGTATCGCGGCCTTCGTCGGGTATGACCTCCGCAACGCCCTGTACGACCGGATCCAGCATCTGCCCTTCGCCTATCACGACCACGCCCAGTCGGGCCAGCTGATCACCCGCTGCATCGAGGATGTGCGCGCCGTCCAGAACTTCGCCGGAAGCGGGCTCAGCGAGATCCTGCAGCTGCTGTTCATGGCGGCGGGGGTGGTCGTCATGCTGATCGCCACCGACGCCCGGCTTGCCGCTGTGGCGCTGCTGCCGTTCATCCCCCTGGTGATCCTGGCCTCGCTGTTCGGCGACCGCGTGACGAAGCTGTTCTACCACGTCGATCTGACCCTCGGCGACCTGTCGACCCGCCTGCAGGAGAACGTCACGGGGGTGCAGGTGGTGCGGGCCTTTGCCCGCGAGGCCTACGAGATCGGCCGCTTCGACGAGAGCAACCGGCGGTATTTCGAGTCGCGCCTGAAGGTCATCCGCGAATGGTCCAAGGTGATGCCCACCACCACGCTCCTGATCACCTTCGGCACGCTCCTGATCCTCCTGTACGGCGGGCGGATGGTCCTGGCCGGCGAGCTGACGATCGGCGAGCTGGTGGCCTTCAACGCCTACATGATCCTCCTCTCCGCGCCCGTCCAGGAGCTCACCTGGCAGGTGAACGCCGCGGGCGAGGCGGCGGCCGGGGCACAGCGCGTCCTGGAGATCCTGGAGCACGAGCCGGAGATCCAATCCCCGCCCGGGGCGGTGACGCTTTCCGCCGTGCGCGGCCGCGTCGAGTTCCGCGGCGTCTCCCTCCGCTACCAGGGCGGGAGCGGCCCCGCCCTGACCGGCATCGACCTGGATGTGGAGCCGAACCAGGTCGTCGCCCTGATCGGCCGGACCGGCTCGGGGAAGACCTCGCTCGTGAACCTGATCCCGCGCTTCTACGATGCGACCGAGGGGGCGGTGCTCGTGGACGGGGTCGACGTCCGCTCTCTGGACCTGGAATCGCTCCGCCGCCGGATCGGGATCGTCCTGCAGACCCCGCTCCTGTTCTCCGACACGATCCGGGCGAACATCGCCTACGGCAGGCCCGAGGCCGGCGAGGCGGAGATCGTTGCCGCGGCCAAGGCCGCCCAGGCCCATGAGTTCATCCGGGAGCTCCCCGACGGGTACGACACCATCGTCGGCGAGCGCGGGGTCACGCTCAGCGGCGGGCAGCGCCAGCGGGTGGCGATCGCCCGGGCGCTGCTGATGGATCCCCGCATCCTGATCCTCGACGACTCCACCTCCTCGGTGGACACCCAGACGGAGCGGTTGATCCAGGAGGCCCTGGAGAACCTGATGCAGGGCCGCACCACCTTCGTCATCGCCCACCGCCTGGCCACAGTCCGCCGCGCCGACAGGATCCTCGTGATGGACCAGGGGCGGATCGTCGAGCAGGGCCGGCACGAGGAGCTGCTCGCCGCGGGCGGGCTGTACCGGACGATCCATGACCTGCAACTGCCCCAGTCGCACCCCTCCACGCCTCCCGCGCCCGGCGAGGGCCCTCCCACCCATCCCTCCCCCGGCGAGGGCCCTCCCACCCATCCCTCCCCCGTCGAGGGTACTCCCACCCATCCCTCCCCCGTCGAGGGTACTCCCACCCATCCCTCCCCCGTCGCGGGGGAGGGAAAAAGGGAGGGGGAACGATGAACGCTGAACGTCGCCTCCACCCCACCCTCCCCCGGCAAGGGGAAGGGAAAACCGCCGGGTTCCTGCGATTCCGGCGGCCGAAGACGGCCATAACCCCGCCCGCGTTCATCACCCGCGCGGAGGAGGATTACGGCAAGGGGTACGACCCGCGGGTCGTCCGCCGGCTTGCCGCCTATGCCCGGCCCTACCTGCCGAGGCTCCTGCTCGCGGCGTTTCTGATGTTCTGCGCCTCCGCCGCGTCGGTCGCCGGGCCCTATTTCGTGAAGATCGCCATCGACGAAGGCCTCACCGCCCGCAGCTACGAGGCGCTCCTGTACGCGGTCCTGGCCTACCTGGCCGTGACGCTCGTCCAGTGGGTCTGCACCTACGTGCGGATCAACATCATGGCCTGGGTGGGTCAGGCGGTGATCTACGACCTGCGCACGGCCCTGTTCGACCGCCTGCAGCGGCTCTCGCTGGGCTTCTTCAGCCGCTACTCCGTCGGCAGGGTGATCACCCGCGTGATCAACGACGTGGAGACGCTCCGCGACTTCCTCACCTGGGCGGTGCTTGCCATCGCGCGGAACCTCTTCACCCTCGCCCTGATCGTCGCGGTGATGCTCGACATGAATGCGCGCCTGGCGCTGCTCACCTTCAGCGTCCTGCCGTTCATGGCGCTGGCCACGGTCCTGTTCCGCCGCCTCTCGCGCCGGGCCTACCGGAAGGTCCGGGCGGCCGTCTCCTGGGTGAACACGGTGCTAGCCGAGAACGTCAACGGCGTGCGCGTCGTCCAGGCCTTCTCGCGCCAAGCCTACAACCGGCAGGCATTTGCGGACACCGTCAACCGGTACCACCTCGAACGGTCCGTCGCCGCGGCCCGGATCGCCGCCTCGTTCAACCCCGTCGTGGACGTGCTCAACGCCGTCGCCGCGGCCCTTGTCATCTGGGTGGGCGGCTCGGCTGTCCTGGGCGAGCGGATCACCGCGGGGGGGCTGGTCGCCTTCACCCTGTACATCGACCGCTTCTTCGAGCCGATCCACGACCTCTCGCGCCGCTTCACCGCACTCCAGAACACCCTGGCGGGCGGGGAGCGGATCATCGGACTGCTGGACATGGAGGCGGAGGTGAACGATGCCCCCGCGGCGCAAGATATCCCTCCGATCGCCGGGGAGGTCCGCTTCGAGCGCGTCTCCTTCCACTACCCCGACGATGCGCAGCCCGTGCTCAGCGACGTGGACCTGGCGGTGCGGCCCGGGGAGACGGTCGCCCTGGTCGGGCGGACCGGGGCGGGCAAGACCACCCTCGTGAAGCTGCTGGGCCGGTTCCACGACCCCACTGCGGGCCGCATCCTCGTGGACGGCCACGACCTCCGGGAGATCACCCAGGGGAGCCTGCGCAGACAGATGGGGATCGTGCCGCAGGAGCCGTTCCTGTTCAACGGGACGGTCAGGGAAAACATCCTCTTCGGCCGCCTGGACGCCGGCGACGCGGAGGTGACCGCCGCGGCCGAGGCAGTTGGCGCCCACGGGTTCATCGTGAACCTGAAGGAGGGGTATCGCACCTCCGTGGAGGAGGGGGGCGTCATGCTCTCGGTGGGGCAGCGGCAGCTCATCTCCTTTGCCCGCGCGCTCTTGGCCGATCCGCGGATCCTGATCCTCGACGAGGCCACCTCGTCGGTGGACACGCAGACCGAGCAGGTCATCCAGCGGGCCCTGGCGCGGCTGTTCGCGGGGCGTACCTCCTTCGTCATCGCCCATCGCCTCTCCACGATCGTGAACGCCGACCGGGTGGTGGTGATCGAAGACGGCAGGATCGTCGAACAGGGGACCCACACCGAGCTCCTGGCGAAAGGCGGGATGTACCACCGCCTGTATACGACCGGGTTTCAGGAGTAGCCGGCGCCGTAGGTATTGCCTACCAGTCCGCCCCCGATCAATCATCATTGTGCCGGTCCGGGAATTGCTGCATTGTCGGTACCGGGCCGGTGCGGATGTGCCGGGCCTGTCGGGATGCGGCACGGACGGTAGTGCCCCGGCGTTGCCCGCCGAAGGAATCGCCACCCCGCAGGCTGACCGCGGAAAGAGACGGCGGGTCCGAACTACATCGCAGAAGAGGGAGGGAGGAGACCATGGAAGAGGACACGACAAAGATCGGCGCGGCCATTCTCGTCGGGGGGCTGATCGGCGCCGCTCTGGCGCTGCTGTTCGCACCCCAGTCGGGCCGCGAGACGCGCAAGGACATCACCCGGGCGGCGCGGCGCGGGAAAGATGCCACCGTCGACCTGATCGAGGACGCCATCGATGAGGTGAACGGGCTGGTGAAGGACCTGAAGAAGACTGCCGGCGACATCCTCGATCAGGGGGTGAGCCTGTCGGCGGACACGAAGAAAGAGATCGCGGCGGCGCTCGAACAGGGCCAGAAGGCGATCGAGAAGCAGCGGCACAAGCTGACCGAAGCCCTGGGGCTGTGAGCCGGCACAGGGGCGGGGGGTGTTGCGCCCCTCTGCCGCGAGACCGTGCCGTTCCTCATCGGGGGCGGGGTACGGCGCCGACACCGGGGGGGAAAGGGGAAGCGGGAGCGCAGTTCAGGGCTGCCGGTGAAACACCCCCGGGGCAGTACATGCGGACGCCGGAAGTCCCCGACGATGCCCCCGGATGGAAATGAATGACGGCCGGCCGCCGTGCACTGCGGGGCATGGCGGCCGGCCGATGGATCGGGGCGGTTTGCCCGGTTATTACTTCTTCTTCATCGGGTCGCCGGCATAGCCGAGGGCCTTCCAGTCGAGGCGCCCCTTGGCGCCGTGGCAGTCGGCGCATTTGAGGGCCTTGGCCTTGGGGGCGACCATGTGGTTCACCCGCCAGACCATGCTGGTCTCCACAAAGCCGTGCTTGCCGCTGTAGGGCGCGCCCGCAGCCTTCATGCCGTCCTCAATCGACTTTCCCCAGTCGAAGTGCTTCCAGTAGCCGCCGAAGAGGTGCACGTAGGCCATGGTGTTGTTCCCGGCGTCGTAGGGCTGCTTGCCCCGCATCACCTTGAAGGGGGTGATCCGGGCGTTGGGGTCGTTGCGGTCGCCCAGGGGACGGTTGAACTCCACCACCTTAGCCGGGTCGATCCTGTCGCCCGGAAGGGTCCGGTCGACCTTGCCGTTGTACCAGAAATACTCGGGGGCGAAATCCTTGTTCCATTTGAACTCCCCCTTGATCTTGGCGTAGGTCTCCATGCCGTAGGCGTCCTTCTCCGGTTTTATGTCCTGGCCGGCCTTCGACCAGTCCCACCACACCTTGGTCGGCAGCGCCTTGGCGATCGCCGGGATGTGGCAGGTCTGGCAGGCCACCTTGCGGGCGTGGCGGTTCAGGGTAGCGTTCTTGTGGAGCTCCGGCTTGTTGTGGCAATCGACGCAGCCGATCCGCGCCTTGTCCCCCTGGGAGATCAGCAGCGACTCGCCCCGGATCGCATGGTCCTTGGTCTTGTGGCAGTCGGTGCAGGTCATCTTGGCCGCTCCGCCCATGTGGACGTCGGTCTCCGCCGAAGGTTCGGTCATCGAGGAGTCCAGGTCGCCGTGTTTGATATGGTCCCCGCCGCCCCCGTAGAAGTGGCAGGACCCGCAGGACTGCCGGGAGGTCTTGCCCACACTCTGGGCCAGCTTGGTCAGGTCCAGCTTGGGGTCGGGCGCCACTGCCGGGAATACCTTCTTGTAGGTCCCGGTCGTGTCGTGGCAGGCCAGGCAGTCCACGTTCTCGGCCTTGCCAAAGTCGAACTTGCTGTCCTTATAGCCGTAACCCGCGTGGCACACGGTGCAGCGGGGCTCGTTCGCGGGGACGGCGATGCAGAAGTTGTTGATGACGTTCTTCTTGCCCACGCTCCGCTTCTGCCCCTTCACCGTCTGCTCGTCCGACCAGGTCCAGTGCGGGGTCTTCATGAAATCGGCCGCCTGTTTCGCGTGGCACTCGAGACACTTGGCGGTGACCTCGGGGCCGCTCTTGAAGGGCCCGGTGATGAAGTCGGCATGGTTGGTGCCGGCCAGTGCAGCCGATGCCAGGGTCACCCCCAAGACAGCGGCCATCAATAGGATCGCGCGTTTCATAGACTCTCCCCCCTGTGTTTGGATAAAGGCGTTTCTTGCAGCGAGTCTCCCGTGCAAGCCGGGAGCATCGCTGCCGATATGCCCGGGCAGAGAGCAAAAGCAGTGCCAGCACTCGTTGCCGGGCAGAAAGAAAATATCTTCGTGATTCCCGATAGTCATGACAGCAGAGGGGAATCCGCTTGCCTTTCTCATGAACGAATGTTAATGTTTCCTTAACAAGTGTATTTAACAATTGTTTCTTGATGAACATTTTGCGGGACAGAGGGGGACGCGATGTTCGACGGGTATTTCGGGCGATACTGGGAGACCATCGTCGACACGATGACGGACGGGGTCATCGTGGTCGACAGAAACTCCACGATTCTCGCGGTCAACAGGGCGCTGGCGGAGATGATCGGCTACGAACGGACGGCACTGATAGGACAGCCCTGTGCCGTCCTCGGCTGCGACGCCTGCATCTCCGGAAAGCGGCGGGGCGGGGAGGCCGGAGCGAAGGATTGCGAGCTGTTCGTGTCCGGGGTTGTAGTGCGCCGCCGGTGCCGGCTCCGCAGGAAGGACGGCGGCACGCTCAATGTCCTGAAAAACGCAGCGGTCCTCAAAGACGACCATGGTGCGACCGTGGGCGCCGTGGAAACGATCACGGATCTCACGGACCTGCTGGAGAAGGAGGAGGAGATCCGGGAATTGAAGCATCTGCTGTCGCCCGAGGATGGCTTCGAAGGGATCGTCGGCAGGAGTCAGAGCATGCTCGCCACCTTCGAGCTGATGCGCAATGCCGCGGTTTCGGACGCGCCGATCATCATCTACGGCGAGAGCGGCACGGGAAAGGAACTGGTGGCCAACGCCGTCCATCGTCTGGGCAGGAGGAGCAGGCGGCCGCTGGTCAAGGTCAGCTGCGCGGCGCTCAGCGAGACCCTGCTGGAAAGCGAACTGTTCGGCCATGTGAAGGGGGCCTTTACCGGGGCCGAACGGGACCGGAAGGGGCGCTTCGAGGCCGCCCATCGGGGAGATCTCTTCCTCGACGAGATCGGCGATGTCCCGCTGGCGATGCAGATAAAGCTCCTGAGGGTGCTGCAGGAAAAGGAGATCGAACGGGTCGGCGAGCAGAAGCCCGTTCCCGTCGATGTGCGCGTCATCGCCGCAACGCACCGGGACCTCAAGGCGATGTGCCGGGAGGGGCGCTTCCGGGAGGACCTCTTCTACCGGCTGAACGTAATCCCGATCCGCCTGCCCCCCCTCCGGGAGCGGCCCGACGACATCCCGCTTTTGGTAGACCATGTCATCCGTACGATCCGGATGCGGACGGGGAAGGAAATCCGGGGGGTGACCGGGCAGGCGATGGAGATGATGGCGGCCTGCCCATGGCCCGGCAACATCAGGGAGCTGATCAACGTCCTGGAATATGCCTTCGTCGTCTGCCAGGAAGAGCTGATCGCACCGCAGCACCTCCCCTCGCTGCCTTTGCCGGACCCCGAGGTACGGTACACGGCCCGCCGGGCCGAAGCCGGCACTCCGGGAGAGACAAGGAAAGAGGAACTGCTGCGGGTCCTGGAACAGTCGGGAGGCCGCAGGCAGGAGGCGGCCCGCCTCCTGGGGATAAGCCGCGTCACCCTCTGGAAGCTCCTCAAGCGACACGGGGTCACGATGGGGCCGCGCGTTGCCCGCACCGGCGTTGAGACCCCGGCGGAAGGCCCTGCGGGATAGGCGCGGCGACCGGCAGGGGTGAACCGGCGGCCCTGCCGGAATGCTCCCGCCGCTGACCGGCGCCGACGGAGCGCTGTGCGGCAATCCTGTTGACAAGGCTGCGCCGATCGGGTAGGTTCAGCCGCCTCAGCCCGGCGGCCCACGGGTGTGCCGCCGCTCAATCCGCGGGCGGGGCGAAGCGGTTCGGCGGCCGGCAGGGCTGTTCGCCGGCGCGGTCGGTAAGCGAGCACAACGAGGAGCGCACCATGTCCCTTCTGCTGGGAATCATCGGCGACGATATCACCGGATCGACGGACCTGGCCCTGATGCTCGGCAAGAACGGCATGCCTGCCGTGCAGTACATCGGGGTGCCCGCGGAATCGACACCCGCCCCGGCTGCCCCGGCCGCGGTCGTTGCCCTCAAGTCCCGCACCGCCCCGGTCGAGGAGGCCGTTGCCCAGTCGTTGGCCGCCTGCCGGTGGCTCCTGGCCCGGGGGGCGCGCCAGATCTTCTTCAAGTACTGCTCCACCTTCGACTCCACCGAGCAGGGGAACATCGGCCCCGTCGCCGAGGCGCTCCTGGACGAGCTGGGCGGAGGGATCGCCGCGGTCTGTCCTGCCTTTCCGGCCAACGGCCGCACCGTCTACCGGGGCCACCTGTTCGTCGGCGACCAGCTGCTGAGCGAGTCGGGGATGCGGCACCACCCCCTGACCCCGATGACCGACCCGAACCTGGTCCGCTTCCTCGGCAGGCAGGTCCGGCAGGCGGACACGGTCTGCCTCGTCGCCTATCCGGTCGTCCGGCAAGGGGCCGCCGCGATCCGGGAGGAGCTCGCCCGGCTTGCCGGCCGGGGACAGCGGTTCGCCGTGGTAGACGCCCTGACCGACGAACATCTGCTCGCCATCGGTGAGGCCGCGGCAGGGCTGAAGCTCGTCACCGGCGGCTCCGGGGTGGCGATGGGGCTCCCGGCGAATTTTCGCGCGGCAGGGCTGCTTGCGCCGGGCCACGGTCTTGCCGCGATCCCCCCCGTACAGGGCGCCGCGGCGGTGATCGCCGGGAGCTGCTCGCCGGCGACCCGCGGCCAGGTCCGGGTCATGGCCGCGGCCCACCCCTCCTACCAAGTGGACCCGCAGGCCCTGCTCGCCGGCGAGCCGGTGGTCGAGCGGGCGATCGAATGGGCGCTCGCCGCGCTGGCGGGGGGCCCCATCCTGATCTACTCCACCGACGACCCCGCGGCCGTGGCCAGGGCGCAGGAGCGCCTCGGCCCCGAGCGGACCGGGAAGCTGGTCGAGGAGGCCCTGGCCGCGATAGCCCGGCGCCTCCGCGCGGCCGGGGTGAGGAAATGGATCGTCGCCGGCGGCGAGACCTCCGGGGCCGTGGTCGAGGCGCTGGAGATCCGGTCGCTCAGGATCGGCCCGGAGATCGAGCCGGGGGTTCCCTGGACGTTCAGCCCGGAGCCGGAGGGGCTCTGCCTGGCCTTCAAGTCGGGAAACTTCGGCACCGAGACGTTCTTCGCAAAGGCCCTGGCGATGCTTTCCTGAGGGGCCGGCCGCGGGAGGCTCACGCGCCGGCTAGGGAAGCCCCCAGGGGATGCGCACCCGCTCGTACTCGGCGCGGGGAAGCTGGACGATGACCGGGTTCTCCTCCGGCCTTAGCCAGGCCAGGAGCGTTTCCATGTCGGCCGCCGCCACGGCGGTGCAGCCGGCGGTCCCCTGATCCGGGGCCTTCCAAATGTGGAGGAAGATGCACGAGCCCGCCCGGGGCACGACGGGGGCGCTGTTGTGGCCGATCACGACTCCGAGGCGGTACTGCTCGTCTTCGCGCCGCATCTCTTCGTGGCTCTGCCAGTTCTTCTCCACCTCCCGCTCGTTCACCAGGCGGTTGTACAGGGGCGATGCGGGGTCGTCGACGCACTTGTCCCGTTCGGTCATCTGCCGGTAGGGGATGCGGACCCCGGGGACCTCATCGCTGCCTGCATAGCCGAATGCCGGCCCCAGGGTGAACATCCCCGCGGGCGTCTTCCCGTCCCCCTCCCGTTTCTCCGGCTCTTGGGAGCGCGCCTCGCGATGGATCCCTCTGCCCCAGGCCATGCCGTTTCGGCCGACCGCGGCGGGGATCGGTTCTCCCACCGCGCTCCACCAGGGCTCGGAAGGGCCCTGCCGCTCGTACCGCTGCAGGAGGGCATTCCCCGCGGACCAATCCCCCGTCGTCACGACCAGAAGCTGGGCAGGGAGGGGTTCCCGCTCCGCGGTCCGCATCAGGGCAGCGCAGCCGGTGAGCAGCAGCCCCGCCGACAGGCAGCACAGAGTGGGGAAGATCCTTTTTCGCACCCTCATCCTCCAGCGGGCGGTATTCCGAAATGTCCCGGGGCGGATCGCGTGCCCTGCGAGCCGAGCCGGGATTGCCGTGCGGGATCATAGGAGAGCCGCCGGCGCCTGTCAACGGGAAACCTTTTTCCGGGTGAAGCAGGGAACCTTCTCCTCCCCGGATACCCTCCGGATTGTCCTGCGCCGGATACCGCCGATACCGCTGCGGTATTGAACCACCTTTGACATTGCGGCGCGGTCCTGTACATTCACAAAATGGCCTTGCATGTTCAGTGCGCATCACTTCTGCTCCGCGGCCTGTCACGCGCCGGGAAGGAGAAACGCCAATGGATGAAACGACGCGGATGCCTCTGGCGGATTTGACGGTCGGTGCAGGAGCCGTGATCCCCGTCGACATCCTCGACATCATCGCCCGGCACATCGGTGCGGGGTTTGTCGTCATTTCCCGGGACTACCGAACGATCTGGGCCAGCGAGCTGATAAAGCGGACCTTCGGCGAAGTGGAGGGGAAGCTCTGCTACCGGACGTACAATAAGCGAAGCGAGATATGTGAACACTGCGGCGTGCGGAAGGTCTTTGCCGCCGGCGCGGGCGAGGTCAAACACGAGCAGATAGGCCGTGACCTCCAGGGCAACCGGGTGTGGTCGGAGATCATCGCCCTGCCGATCAAGAACGACGAGGGCGCCGTCGTTTCGGCACTGGAAATCGTCATTCCCGTCACCGAGCGCAGGAATACGGAGTACGCCTTTCGGGCCATCCACGCCATCTCCCAGGCCGTCAACCGCTCGCTCGACCTCGAAACGGTGTTGGACGCCGCGCTGGCAAACGTCATAGAGCTCTTTGCGCCTAATTCCGCCTTCATCCGCCTTCTCGACCCGATCACCAAGAGACTGGTATTTGCCGCCCAGAAGGGACTCACCGCCGAAGAGCTGGCGCTGCTGAACAAGTCGCAGGACCGGGGGGAGGGCATTACCGCGCTTGCCGTCGATTCAAACGAGATAGTCGTCATCGAGGATATCCTGGCCGATCCGCGGACGGCGAATAAGATGGGTTTCTCGCGGCGGATCGGCTGCCGGTCCGTCGTGTCGCTCCCCCTGTTTGCCAAAGAAAAACTGGTCGGGAACATGAGCTTCCGCACCCGCGAGCCGCGGCCCTATTCCCGGGAGGAGATCGACCTGTTCCGCTCGATCGGCCATCAGATCGGCGTGGCGATCGAGAACGCCACGCAGCAGCGATCATCTGCTGTCGCTGATCAACGATATGCTCGACCTGGCCAAGGTGGAAGCGGGGAAGGAGGCGCTCCTGCTGGCGGAGGTCAAGCTGCCGGAGCTCCTGGAGGAATGCCTGGCCCTGTTCAGGGAACGAACGGCGGCGTGGGACATCCGGTTATCCTTGGACGCAGGCGACTGCCCCGCAGAAGTCCGTGCCGATCGCCGCAAGCTCAAGCAGGTCCTGTTCAATCTGTTGTCCAATGCCGTGAAGTACACCGCCGACGACGGGCGGGTGTCGCTGAGCGTGCGGAAGCGCCCGGGGGAAGTGGAGATCCGGGTGGCCGATTCAGGCATCGGCCTGCGGCCGGAGGACCGGGAGCGGATCTTCGAACCCTTCGAGCAGGTGGAGGACCCGGCCAGCCGCAGGTTCCCGGGCGCCGGCCTGGGGTTGTCGCTGTCCAAACGGTTGGTGGAGCTGCACGGCGCCAGGATCTGGGCGGAAAGCAACGGGCTCGACCGGGGGAGCACCTTTGCGTTCACGATCCCGTCGGGCACACCTCCACGGTGATGCCGTGCATGATCGCTGCCGCGGCGGGCGCCGTCCCGCCGGTCGCGGTGAACATGTTGGCCGAACCTCCCCGGTCCCTCCCCTCTCCATCGAGGCTGACCCAGATACCCTCCGGCAGCGAGACCACCCCGGGCATGACCTCCGCCGAGATGCGGGCGGCGATACGCCCCTCGCCCCGGGCGTTGAACACGCGGACCCTGTCGCCCTCCCTGATCCCGCGGCTGGCGGCGTCGGCGGGGTGCATGGTCAGGGCGTGCGCGTTCCTCCCGGAGAGGCGGATGAAGTTGCTCTGCGAGTGGGTGTAGTGGCGCGATTTCGGGGTGATCATGCGCAGCGGGTAGCCCTCTTCCGCGGGCGGCTGCTGCCAGGTCGGGACGGCCGGAAACCCCGTTTCCCGTCGGTACCGGTCGCTGGCGATCTCGATCCGGCCCGAGGGGGTGTCCAGGGGGTTTTGCTCCGGGTCGGTCGCGAAGGCGGCCAGGCCGACCCGCTCCGCTGCGGGGCCCCGGTAGATCCCGGTGCGGCGGAAGGCATCCGGGTCGGGTATTTCGGACAGGGCGATAAACCGCTCCACCCAGGCGGCTGCCGAGCGTCCCTCCGAGAAGGCCGCGCCGAACCCGAGCCGGTCCGCCAGCTCCCAGAGGGCGTCGTAGTCGCTGCGCGCCTGCCCGCGCGGGGCTGCGGCCGCGGGTTTGTACAACAGATAGTTGCCCCCCCAGGGGAGGCCGATGTCCTCCTTTTCCAGCGCCGTGGCTGCCGGGAAGAGCACATCGCACTGCAGGGCCGTGGGCGTCAGGAAGACCTCGTGGCTCACCGCGAACTCGAGCTTCGCGAAGGCGGCGATGCTCTTGGTGATGTCCGCCCCCTGGTTGACCGGGTTGCCGCCCAGGTTGTACAGCGCGCGTACGTCGGAGGGATAGCCTCCGGCGCGCCCCGCCAGGATTGCGTCGGGCCAGCGGACGATCGGCAGCGAGGGCTGCGGCGCCGCCGGCGGGATTCCCAACCGGCCGACCCGGGGGAGGGGCAGGAGCCGGTTGCTCGCCCCCGTGGACCCGCCGGCCGCCCCGAAATTGCCCGTGGCGGCCTGCAGCGCCACGGTCAGCCGGTACGGCTCCTCGCCGGCGAACACCCGCTGGATTGAATAGCCCGGAATCAGCATGGCCGGTTTGGCCGCGGCATAGGCCCGCGCGAAGGCGACGATCTCCTCCGCAGGGGCGCCGCAGATCTCAGCGGCCCAGCCGGGCGTGCAGGCCGGGCCCCCTTCCTGCCCCCGCACGTACCGTTCGAGCCGGTCGAACCCGACACAGTGGCTGTCGACGAACGGCCGGTCCAGGAGGTCCTCCGTGCTCAGGACATTAAGCACGGCCAGCATCAGGGCCGCGTCGGTCCCGGGGCGGCAGGGGATCCACCAGGCCCCGGTGCGCTCGGCCGTGAAGGAGCGGCGCGGGCCGACGACCACGATCCGGGCGCCCTGCCGGGCGGCGTCGATCAGCCTCCGGTCCATCTCGGCGCCCATGCGGGTTTCGAGGACATTTGCCCCCCACAGGACGATCATCCGTGAGCGACGCATCGTCGCCGCGTCATGCCCGGAGTGGATCCAGTCGCTGCCGAGGAGGTAGGGGAGGGTGAACAGCATCGCGGCATTGCTGTAGTTTCCCGTCAGGCGCGTGCTCCCCCCGAAGAGGTTCATGAACCGGGTCAGCAGGACGTGGGTGCCGTGGAGCGCCCCGGTCACCGCGAACCCGCTGAAGGACATGACTGCGTGCGGACCGTGCTCGGCACGGATTTCCCCCAGCTTCCGGGCGGTGATCGCCAGCGCCTCGTCCCAGTCTGCCGGCCGGAACGCCCCGGAGCCGCGGGGGCCTGTCCGTACCAGCGGCGTGAGGATCCGGTCGGACGCCGCGGTCTCGCGCGGCAGCGCCAGCCCACGCGGGCAGCCGCGAATGTACCTTCCGCCGGCCGGGTTGTACCGGACGCGTTCCACCCGGCCCGCCTCGACGACCGCCTGCAGCGGACAGGCGTTTCCGCCGCAATCCTTACCGCAGAATGTCGGGATGAGAGCCATCGATCGTCCTTCCCTCCCGCCGGAAGGCGGGTGTGCCGCGGTTCGCCTCCCCGCACCTTGACCGGGAGGAATCCGCAGACACCGCACTGGGCGTTCGGGATTCTCCGCTCCGGTGCGATCGGGCAGCCAATCGGAAACGGCTGCACCGTAGCGTTCCTCCGGCTATTCAATCCGTTTATCCGGCACGGTTCCCCGTGTCAAGCTCCGTTTGGCGATGCCGGGCCGGCAAGCCGCCGAAACGATCCAATTCTGCAGAGAAAACGACATCGTCATCGACAGAGGGCGTGAGCACCGGAACAAAATCGTGTCGCAAATAATGGTTGACATCAATCCGGTGGCTTCGTATCGTTCACGCATTGTCCTGTTGATTCCTATCCGTTTCAGGGAGGTGACACGTGGCAGAGGAGCAGGCTCCGGTCTTGATCAAGGCGAGGGGGATCCGGAAGGAATTCCCGGGTGTGCTGGCGTTAAGCGACATCGACTTCGATCTGCGGGCGGGCGAGGTTCACGTGCTGCTCGGGGAAAACGGGGCCGGCAAGTCCACCCTGATCAAGATCTTCTCCGGGCTCTACCCGAAGGACGGCGGGCAGATCTGGATCAGCGGACGGGAAACGGAGATCGGTTCTCCCCGGGAGGCGCTGAACCTGGGGATCAGCACCATCTATCAGGAGTTCAACCTCGTATCGACCCTGACGGTGGCGGAGAACATCTTCCTCGGCCGGGAGAAGCTCAAGGGCCGGCTGATCGATTGGAAGCGGACCTTCAGCGAAGCCGACAGCCTTCTGCAGAGCCTGGACATGCACGTCGACTCCCGCACCGTGGTGCGCGACCTGGGTGTTGCGGAGAAGCAGATGGTCGAGATCGCCAAGGCCCTGAGCGAAAAGGCCAAGATCCTGATCCTGGACGAGCCGACAGCCGTGCTGACGGCCAGGGAGATCGAAAAGCTCTTCTCGATCATCAAGAACCTGCGGAACCAGGGGGTGGGGATCATCTACATCTCGCACCGCCTGGAGGAAATTCCCCTGGTTGCCGACCGGGTTACCGTTCTGCGGGACGGCATCCTGGTGGGGACCCTCGGAATCGCGGAGGGCGATCAGAACAGCTGGATCCGGATGATGGTCGGCCGCGAGCTGAAGGACAAGTTTCCGGCCCGCACGGTGAAGCGGGGGGATGAGCTGCTGCGGGTGGAGCACCTCAGCCGCGCGGGGGTTTTGGACGATATCTCGTTTACGCTGCACCGGGGGGAGGTCCTCGGCATTGCGGGCCTGGTCGGGGCCGGCCGGACGGAGCTGGGACGGGCGATCTTCGGCGCGGACAGGATCAGCGGGGGAAAGATATTCCTGCGGGGAAAGGCGGTCACGATCAATTCCCCCTCCGATGCTATCGCCAACCGGATCTGCTATCTGCCCGAGGACCGCAAGACCCATGGCGTGGTCCTGATCCTGTCGGTTGGGAACAACCTGACCCTCGCCTCGCTCGACAGGCTCTGCTTCAAGAATATCATCAATCGCAAGAAGGAAAGGCGATTGGCCGAAGAGTACGTTTCCAAACTGCAGATTCGGACGCCGGCGCTCGACCGGAAGGTGATGTTTCTGAGCGGCGGCAACCAGCAGAAGGTCGTCATCGCCAAGTGGCTCTGCGCACAGAGCGACCTGTTCATCTTCGACGAACCGACCCGGGGGATCGACGTGGGCGCAAAGGTCGAGGTGTACAACCTGATCAACGAACTGGTGCACCAGGGGGCGGGGGTCATCATGATCTCTTCCGAACTTCCGGAAATACTCGGGATGAGTGATCAGATCCTGGTGATGCGAAAGGGAAGGGTTACCGGCGAATTCACGCGGGAAGGGGCTACCCAGGAGGAGATCCTGAGCAGGGCCTGGGGCAATGTGGGCGATCAGGAGGAGGCAAGATTCGTATGACAGAAGCGGCAAGCACGGCGACGCAGGCAGCGGGGGGGGCACGGAAAAAGAAGTGGTACCGGCGGATCTCGACCGAGCGGGCGGGGCTGATCATCGCCATCATCGCCCTCTCCGCCATCTTCGGCACCATCAACCCGAACTTTTTCTCCTACACCAACATCACCAACGTGATGCGGCAGGTTTCCGTGCTGGCGATCGTTTCGGTGGGCCAGACGCTGGCGATCATGCTGGCGGGAATCGACCTCTCGGTCGGCTCCATCCTCGGCTTCATCAGCGTGTTCGGCGCGGCGCAGATCGTCTCCTTCGGGATACTTCCCGGGGTCCTGATCGCCCTGCTGGTTTCGGCCGCCATCGGCGCCTTCCAGGGGTACTGGGTCGCCAAATTCAAGATCCCCGCCTTCATCGTCACCTTGGGCGGGCTTTCCTTCCTCCGCGGGGGGGCGTTCGTCTACTCGAATGGGATGCCCGTTTCCGGACTTCCCGACGAGTTTCTGCTGTTGGGGTCCGGGTCGTTCATGGGGGTTCCGATCCCGGCCATCATCGCCCTGGTCGTTTATCTGGTCTTCCACTTCATGCTGACCCGTACCCGGACGGGGCGCTACCTCTACGCCATCGGCGGAAACGAGGAGGCGGCGGTCCTTTCCGGGATCAAGGTGGGGCGGTACAAGATTTTTGCCTATTGCATGAGTGGCCTGCTGGCCGGGTTGGCCTCGATCATCCTCACCTCCCGCGTGGTCTCGGGACAGCCGACCCTCGGTGAGGCCTTCGAGCTGCAGGCGATCGCGGCGACGATCATCGGGGGAACCTCCTTTTCCGGTGGGCAGGGAACGCTGGTCGGGACCTTCCTGGGGGTCGTCCTGATGGCGATCATCGGAAACGGGCTGAACCTGATCAGGGTCTCCTCCTTCATCCAGATGATGGTCCTCGGGGCGATCATCGTGTTCGCCGTCACGCTGGATACGATCCAGCACCGGAAAAGCGGCAAATAAGCGGGGAATGCCTGCCTGCGGACAGGCCTTTGCCTCCCCGGGGTCGGGGGGGTGGAACAGGTGGCAAGGTCGTTCAACGAAAAAAAAGAGTGGTTTACCGTTAGACGAGGAGGGACAGATGAGATTGCGGAAAAGAGTATGGATGGTATTGCTTGCGCTCGCGTTTGCCGTGACCGCGACGGGGTTTGCCGGTTCCGTGCAGGCTGCCGACAAGAAGCAGCCCTATCAGCTGGTGAAGGAGGGGGACACGCGGACCGCACCAGCGGCGGTCAAGGCGTCGAAGCCCTATAAGATCGGGATCGTGGTGCCCCACCTGGCGAATCCCCATTTCATCTCCATGGCGTGGGGGTATATCAGCGAGGCACAGAAGCTGGGCGTGAACCCGATCCTGTTTGAGGCGGGCGGGTACAAGAACCTCGACCGCCAGTTGCAGCAGGTGGAGGATCTCATCGCCACGCCGGTGGATGCCCTGTGTCTGGTTCCCGTCGACTTCAACGGCTCCGTGCCGATGGTGCAGTCCGCGCTGAAGAAGGGGGTTCCGGTGATCAATGTCAACGTCATGACGGCCGGCAAGGAGGTGGTAACCCGCATCCGCTCCGATGACGAGGAGATCGGCCGGATGCAGGCGGAACAGATGAGCAAGCGGCTCAACGGAAAAGGGAGCGTCCTGATTCTCGCCGGGCCCGCGGGGACCTCCTGGGCCGTGGGCCGGTCGAAGGGGTTCGAGGATTTCATGAAGGCGAAATTCCCCAACATCAAGATCATCGAAAAGCGGTGGCTCGATTCCGACCCTGCCGCGGGGATGAAGGAGATGGAGGACGCCCTTCAGGCCTATCCGAACATCGATGGGGTCATGACCGGGAGCGACATGCTGGGGCTCGGCGTCGGCCAGGCGATATTCGCCGCCGGTAAGGCGGGGAAGATCGTGCTCACGACCAGCGACTCCCAGCCCGATTGCATCAAGGCGGTCAAGGACGGCAAGATCAGCGCGACGGTCGTCCAGTCCTCCGCCACCATGGGGCAGTGGGGAATGAGAGCCGCCGTAGCGGCACTGGAAGGGAAAGCCGCGCAGATGACGACCCGCTATTGGACGCCGCTGTACATCGTCGATAAATCAAACGCCGATAGCTTCAAGTTCGAAGGAATCTCTCGTCCGCCCGCAGGCTGGACGGTTCCCAAATGACGATCAGCCCGTCCCGGACCGACCGGTCCGGGACGGGACAGTGAAGAGGAGGGAGAATCGATCCGGACCGGGGTCCGCCCCGTTCCGGATCGATTCGCTCACACCACCCGGGGGGCGGCGCAGGGCCCCGGCCGGGTTTATTTGTTTCAGCGAAGGAAGTGCCATGGATATTCAACGGACTGCCGTGATCGGTCTCGGCATGATGGGCACCCCCCTGGCCAGCCTGCTCCTCAAGGCGGGCTACATGGTGGCGGGGTACGATGTCGTGGAAAGACAGATGACGGAACTCGTGCCGCTCGGACTCAAGCCGACGAAATCGCCGCGGGAAGCGGCATCAGGGGCGGAGCTCATCCTGCTGTCGCTTGCCAACTGGACTGTGGTCCGGGAGGTCGTGGAAGGAAAGAACGGCCTGTTCGAGGGGCTCCGCGAGGGGCAGATCATCCTGGACATGAGCACCTCGCCGCCCGGCGAGTCGATCGCCATGGGGAAGATGCTGGCCGCCCGGGGGGTGGAGTGGATGGACGTACCGATTTCCGGGGCCGCATCCCAGGCCCGGGTTGGTAACATGGTCTTCATGGCCGGGGGCAAGCGGCAGGTCTTCGACCGCATCCGCCCCGTCCTCGAAAGAATCGGCAAGAAAACCGTCTATGTGGGGAAGAGCGGTGACGCGGCGATGCTCAAGCTCGTCGTGAACCTCATCCTCTACCTTACCGAGGGGGCCGCTGTCGAAGGGCTCGTGCTGGGGCTGAAGGCCGGCCTCGATCCGGACGTGATGTACGACGTGATCACCTCGGGGGCGGCTGCGAGCGATCTGATCATCTCCCGGGGAAGGGATATGCTGGCGGGCCGTTTCGAACCCAAGGGGCAGGTCAGCGTGGCCGTCAAGGACATGGGCGTGATCCTGGAGCGTGCCAAACAACTGGGTGTGATGCTGCCCGTGGGTGGGTTGTACCAGCAGCTGCTGCTCCAGGCCCACTACGAGGGGTGGGATAACGAGGATGCGACCTCGGTGATGAAGATCTACGAAAAGCTCTCCGGTCCGTCCCGCGACGCCCGCTAGGACGCCGCGCGGCTCGGGGAACGAGCGTTACCCCGCTTTCCGGACGGAAGCGGCGGAAGCCGCCCGTTCCTTTCGCTCGCGGATCAGGCGCCGGTAAAAGGCGAACAGCTCCGCGTCTTGCCGCTTCCCGGGCATCGGCTGCCGGGCCTGCAGGTCGGAGTGCGGTTTGCCCACGTCGACCGGGGATGCGTGGGTCATCCCGGCCTCGGTCCCGTAATAGATGATCGGGGGCTGGTCGAGGGCGAACTGGAGACGGGCGGCGGCCTTCAGCCTCCCCCTGTCGTTTCGGCACTCGTACAGGAAGCGGTTCGTGTCGTGGTTGTCGAGAAAGGTCGGCAGGTGATACCCCGCGGGGTACCGCGCGCGGCGCCTGCTGAGGATCTTCTCCAGCGCCGCGGCGGATTCCCCGCGCCGGGCGATGCGGCCGCAGACCAGGTTCCGGAAGCCGAAATCCAGGACGCCGTCGAGCTCGCCGCAGTACTCTTTCTGGACGGCATCCTGGGACACGCCCAAGAGCCAGCGGATGTATCGGTTGTTGATCCGCAGGGTCCTGAAGTGCCGCCGGTTGATCCCTTCCAGCCAGGCTTCGCCGATCAGGACGGCGGCGGGATAATCCCTCGTGATCTCCGCCCGGAAGTGCTTCCAGAATGCGTGCGTCGGGCCGATCACATGGTCCAGCCGGAAACCGTCGAGCCCCAGGGAGAGCCACTGTTTCGCCGCGGAGACGATGTGGTCGCGCGCTTCCGGGAAGTCCAGGTTCAGTTTCGGCAGCTCGGCAACGTCGAGAAAGCAGAGATACCGGTCGGGCCACCCGGTGAAGAAGAACCAGGAGAAATACCGGCTGTGTCTGTTCTGCTGCGCCTCCTGGAAAAAGGGGTGGCTGCGGGAGCAGTGGTTGGGCACGAAGTCGGCGATGACCCGGATGCCGGCTGCGTGCGCCCGATCGATCAGCCTCTGCAGGTCGTCCGGTGTGCCGAACCGGGGCTCCACCCGGAAATAATCCGTCACATGGTAGCCGTGGTAAGCGCTGGTCTTACAGAAAGGGGAGAGCCAGAGCGCAGTGACGCCCAGTTCCTCCAGATAGGGGAGTTGTTGCGTGATGGCCGGGAGATTTCCGCCGAGGAACTCGGGCCGGAGCCCCTCCGGCGAGGACAGGCCGGCAAACCGGTCGATCAGCAGATGGTAGATGATCGCGTCCCGAAACCAGTCGGTCGAAGCCATGGCAGGTCCCGTTCAGCCGCGTGCCGGCTGATCTGCGCAGCCCCGGGTGGCGATCGCCGGCGGCGCGGCGGTCTCCCCCGGCGTCCGGTCGAGTTCCTTTCCGACCGCCAGCCCCAGCCGCTCCTTCACGGAGGGCTTCCGCTCATAGGCGCCGACGCCCAGGATGACGGAGACACTCCGATAATCCAGGACCATCCTCAGGTTCTCCTCTTCACCCCGTTGTCCAGGAGGAGTTTTTCGAGGGTCTCGTAGGGCTGCGCCCCGACCACGGCCCAGCCGTCGAGAAGGAAGGTCGGGACCGCCGTGATGCCCAGCTGCGCCGCCAGGTCCCAGTCGGCATCGACGGCGTCGCGGAAGGCGCGTGTGCGCAGGACTTCTGCGGCCCCGCTGCCGGGAAGGCCCGCCGCCTCGGCAAGTGCGACCAACTCCCCGGGCTCGGCGATGTTGGTCCCGGCTACGTAGTAGGCCCGAAAGACGGCGCTGTGATACGCATCGCCCTTTCCCTCGCACTCCGCCCATTTGCCCAGCTCCGTGGCGAGCCTGCTGTTGTAAGTCATCGTCCGGTCGCCGAGCGGCAATTCCGCCTCGGCGGCCGCCCGGCGCTGACGGGCCTTCAGCTCCTGGGGGTCGAGGTTCCGGCCGGCGTAGAGCGTCTCCAGAGAGAGCCCCTCCTCCGGGGTGTCCGGGTGCAGGGGAAAGGCCCGCCACCGGATTTCGATGGTAAAGTTGTTCCGCAGTCGTTCAATACGCCCGGTACTGAAGTAGCACCAGGGTCAGACGTAATCGGAAAAGACCTGAAGAATTCTTGTCGTCATGGGGCCCTCCCTGATCTTCCTGCTTCTCGCACATTCCCGGGGCGGTAACTAGTCCGCAGCGGCCGGGAGGGACGGGCGGCCGGACCGTTGGCGCGGCCCTGCCTGGATCGCAGGCGGACCTCCCGGGAAGCGGGTCTTCAATCCGGACGGGCAAGACGCCGACGGCCGTCGTGGGCAGGGGAAAGGGATGGCGCGCCGTCCCGCTTTTGCGGGAACGGAGCGTACCGCGGGCGAATGCCGGTCCCGCGCCTTTCAGTATGGCGGCAGGTTCATCAAAACCCAGTACAGCCCTATTTCGGAGACCGCCTCGGTAAATTTCTCGAATTCGACGGGCTTCACGATATAGCTGTTGACTCCGAGATCGTAGCTCCTGATCAGGTCCCGATGCTCCTTCGAGGAGGTCAGGATCACCACCGGCAGGGTCTTGGTCCTCTCGTCCGCTCTGAGGGCGCGCAGAACGTCGAGGCCGTCGACCTTGGGAAGCTTGAGGTCGAGCAGGACCACGCGCGGCCGCTGTCCCGTGTCGCGTCCGGCGTACTTCCCCGTCCCGAAGAAATACTCCAGCGCCTCCTGACCGTCCTTGAGCACCGTGACGCGGTTGGCAAGGCGGTGGGTCTGCAGGGCGTCGAGGGTCAACTCCGCGTCGGCCGGGTTGTCCTCCACCAAGACGATGTCCAGGATGTGTTCATGCATGGCGTCTTCCCTTCGTCAGGAGTGCCCCTCGCCGGAGGTGTTTAAAAAAATCTGCCCGGTTTCCCGGGATTTGTCAATGGATTTGTTCCCCCAGGCGGTGACCGTTCCCGTGTGCCCCCAGACACCGCGGCGGGTGAGGCCGGGGGCGACGGCCGGACGGCGCCCCGGGGCTGCTGCGGCGTCTTCCCCCGACGAAACCCCCTGCTCGTGCCGATAAGCCGGAAACAGTTGAGAAAATTACTGATTGCCGCCCCGCCTGAACCGGACTGTTAAGCAATGTGGCGATCATGCCGATAAGAGACGTATAGTCGTATCGGAGATGCCCCGGTCCCCCGCGGGAGCGCGGGCTTGCCCTAACATGCTGCGAGGATGAAATAGCCATGAAGAGATCGTACGTCGGTGTGCCCCTGTATGTGATCGCGATGACATTCGTCGGCGCCCTTCTGGCAGCGCCGCAGACCCTGGGCGCCCAATCCGCGGAGGAGTACCGGTTTGTGGCGAAATGGGGTCCTCCCGATTTCACGCGAGACGGAAACGTTAAGAACCCCCAAGGGATAGCGGTCGATACCGCAGGCGCTGTCTACGTCGCCGATACGGGGAACCACCGCATCCAGAAATTCACCTCTGCCGGCAGCCTCAGCCTGAAATGGGGGGCACAGGGCAGCGGCAACGGGCAGTTCAGTTCCCCGGCGGGAATTGCGGTCGACTCCGGCGGGGGCGTCTATGTCGCCGATACGGGGAACCATCGCATCCAGAAGTTTTCCTCGTCGGGCGTTTTCACCCTGACGTGGGGTTCACGAGGGGCCGGGGACGGACAGTTCTCTTCTCCCGGGGGGGTGGCTGTCGACGCCGCGGGAAATGTCTATGTCGCTGATACCGGGAACCATCGCATCCAGAAATTCAGCCCCTCGGGAACATTCCTCACCAAGTGGGGCTCCCAAGGGACGGGCAGCGGACAGTTCTATTGGCCGAGCGGCGTAGCCGTCGACGCCACGGGCAGCAATGTCTATGTGGCTGATACCTATAACAATCGCATCCAAAAATTCACCTCGTCGGGGGCGTTCGTTACCAAGTGGGGCCAGTATGGCCGCTGGGTCCCCATGCAGGGTGAGTTCCAGTTGCCTCAAGGGGTGGCCGTTGACACCTACGGCTATGTCTATGTCACCGATCATGACAACAATGCAGTCCAAAAATTCGGCGCTTCCGGCAGCTACGTAATGGAATGGTATGGACAGGGAGACGCGCATCTGCAGGGGCCTTTCGGTATCGCCGCTGACACCGCGGGCAATGTCTATGTAGCGGATCAGCATGCATCAGCCATTCAAAAGTACACCAATCTCGGCGAGTCGCGCGCAAGGTGGGGAAACCAAATCCCCGAAGGCCAACTGGGAAATCCCGCGGGCATCGCCGTCGACGATGCGGGAAACGTCTACATCCACGACAGGTATAACTTCGGCATCGAGAAATTCTCCCCCGCGGGAACCTTCATCACCAGGTGGGGCTCATGGGGGCTCGGTGTCGGGTTGGGAGGCGGGCATTTCGAGCTTCCCAGAGGCGTGGCCGTCGACGGCATGGGGTATGTATACGCGATAGACTCCTGGAACGACACCGTGCAGAAGTTTTCTTCTTCGGGATCGTCAATCATCCACTGGGGGTCATTGGGGGCAGGCAACGGACAGTTCGATTATCCGGTAGATGTCGCCGCTGATGCGGAGGGAAATGTCTATGTCGTCGACAGCAACAACGTCTGCATCAAGAAATTTACCTCGTCGGGAGCCTTCATCACGAAATGGGGTTCGCGGGGGACAGGGGATGGGCAGTTCGATTACGCTCCCAATGCCATTGCCGTCGACCGCGCGGGGCATGTCTATGTCGGCGAGGGCCCTCTCATCCAGAAATTTACCTCGACGGGGACCTTCATCGGCAAGTGGGGTTCAAACGGAACCGGTGACGGACAACTCAAATGCATATCCGGGATAGCGGTCGATGCCGCGGGATATGTCTATGTCACTGATACCTGTAATAACCGCATCCAGAAATTCACCTCCTCGGGGACATTCGTCGCCAAGTGGGGCGCACTGGGTTCGGATGACGGCAATTTCAGTGCTTATGGCCCGGACAGGATAGCCGTCGACGCCGACGGGAACGTGTATGCCACCGATCCTGCGGCCTGGACCGTTCAAAAGTTTGCTCCTGCCGCGTCGTCCGCATCCGGTATCCCCCTCTACTTCCCCCACATCGCCACAAGCGGAGGCTGGCAGACGGAGATCGCCGTCATCAACACCAGCGGCAGCCAGACCGTAAACGGAACGCTGAAGGGCTACAGCGATCAGGGGCAGGCGGTCGAGACCAAACCCGTGACGCTTCCCCCGCATGGCCGAAGAGAGGTCGTCGTTGCCGGCGAGTTTACCAACCACGCGAGCATCGGGTACATCGTCTACGAAGCGGATTCAAGCACCGTCCAGGGCTACACGAAGCTTTACAGCAGCGCGGGCGCCTATCGTGCCGCCTTCCCTGCCGTGAAAGAAGTCAATACCGGGGATGTGTACGTCCCCCACATCGACGTGACCGCCGAATGGCGGACCATACTCAGCCTGTTGAACACCACTTCGTCGACGAAGACCCTCACGCTCACGTTCAACAGCGGACTTACCCAGCAGATAGCTCTCGGGGCCAACGAACATCGGACATTCGACATCATGCGGGATTTCTTCTCCAGCCAGCCTCAGCCGGGCATCAAATCGGCGGTGCTCAGGAGTGCTGGCGGCATCGTCGGGTTGGAGATGTTCGGCAATGCCAACAACCAGCAGTTGGACGGCATTCTCCTGACGGACAAGACCGCTCAGACCCTGTACTACCCGCATGTCGATACGAACGGATGGTGGACGGGCATCGTAGCCTACAACCCGTCAAGCTCGGATAGCACCATAATGATCCGGCCCTACGACAGGTATGGGACCCCCCTTACCCCGATGGTCGATACCATCGGGGCGGGAACCAATTATGTCCGTGCTATTCCGCTTCAACTGGGCCTTTCCGCCAATGCTGCCTGGTTCAAGATAGACTCTCCGCAGCCGCTCTCGGCATTCGAGCTGTTCGGCAGCAGCGACGGTAACCAGTTAGGTGCCTATGCGGGCAACGGCAGCGCAGGGTCGCGGTCGGGGGTATTCGCCAAGATCGAGAAGCGGGGCTGGACCGGGATTGCCTTTGTGAATACCGAGGACGGCGCCGCGACCGTCACCCTGACCGCGTACAACAACTCCGGCGCCGTCGTGGCCACGAGTGTGCTTTCGGTCGGCGGCCGTGCCAAGGAAGTCCGGGTTGCCGAAGCGATGTTCAGCCAGGATGTGAGCAGCGCCACCTACATAGGCTTCAGTTCGGACCGGAACGTTGTGGGGTTTCAGCTCAACGGCAGTTCTGACTGGCTGATGCTTGACGGGCTGCCGGCGCTGTAGCGGTCGACGACAGCCGCGGAAGGCGTGGGCCGGGCGCTGCCTATGCCAGAGGAACCCCGCCGTTGATCCGTTCGTAGGCGGCGATGTACTGGTCGACCATGCGGTCGGGGTTGTCCCGTGTGCGGGTTTCCCGCATGATCCTGCGGAGCTGTGATTCCCGCACCTCGGCGGGCCGGCGGTGGAATTCAACGCTCCGGTGCAGGCCGTACCACAGCCCGCCGGAATCGTAATCGCGAAACAGAAAGCCGTTGCCCGCGTCTTCGGGGGCGCCGTCGACTGCGAGGGCCATTTCCCGGATCTTGTCGTGGTAGCCCCCGGTATCCCGATTCGTCACCGTCGCCCCGTACAGATTCCCGAGCTGATCGATCTGCCCGCAGGGCTCGTACAGCGACGCCCCGAACACGTCGCTCGCCGCCGCGAATCCGAGCATCGACAGTGACTCTGCGAAGCGGTGGTAGACGATCTTTCCTCCGGAGGACCAGGCGATCCGGCCGCAGATCTCTTCGTGGCTCCGGTCCCCGCCCACGCCGTTGCCGACGATGGCGATCTGGACGTCGCCGTGGTCTATGACGAAGCGGTGGGCGATATCCTCCAGGAGGTGGATCCCCTTCTGGGTCGGGTCCAGCCGCGACGGCCAGTACAGGAGGATCGCTTCCGGGTCGACCCGCAGCCCCGTCCGCCGCTGGAACTCCACGAGGTTTTGCCGTTTGGCCTCGAGGACGCGGTCCTCCGGTCCGTACGGCACGGTCACGTGGGGGCAGCGTTCGGGATGGAGGACCGGCGACGGGGCGTTGAAGATCGTCAGCGTCTGCCCGTGCTCGTGTTTGATCCTGATCTCCCGGCGGAGGTCCGCTCCGAACAGCGCCTCCCCCCCGAACTGGCCCTCCACGACCTCCTGGAGAAACCGCCGTCCGACGAAACTCACCAGGGAGGCGTTTTTGATCGCCGTGGCATGGTTGTCGATATGGTGGCTGCCGTTTCCGCTCATGAAGTACAGATACGGGGCCAGCGGCGCCAGTTCGACCCCGGCCAGCATGTCCAGCGGCGTCTGTCCGGTGTGGATGTTGTGGACGGTGTGCAGGACCGGGCAGCCGCGCAGTCTGGCGTAGGCGGTGATGATTCCCCCTGCCATCCAGTCGTGACTGTGGACGATCAGCCTGCCCGAGTACTTCGCCCGGACGTTGGTGATGATGTGGTTCACCACCTGCTTCTGGAATTCGGCGGCATTCTGATGGGGAAGGCCTTCATAGGCGCTGGCGAGATGGGAAAAGACGGAGGAGTTGACCAGATGGATCTTCTCCGGGTCGATGCGATTCCGGAGTTCGTACCAGGCATCGTCGTCGAGACGGCACTCCTGTTGAAACCGCCGCTTGAGGTACAGGGTAGCGATATGGCACTCGACCCCCCGTTCCGTGAGGCCGCTGCAGAGCGCGGCGATCACCTCGCCCAGCCCGCCGCTCTTGCTGGCGATGTAGCGCGCCAGGTGGCCCATCGTGTCCGGCAGACGGGCCGTCTCCGGCGCGATGAGCAGTACCGCTGTCTTGTCCGGCTTACCCATAGTTCCGTCGAGGTCTCGCAGGCGATTGCGCCGTCAAACGGCGATATGAATTCCTCCTTCTTCGGTGGCCTTGACCGCTGTCTCGCAGTTCATCCAATGAAATAAGCAAGATACATGCCGTTACCCCATCCGGAGAGGGGCGGGCCGCCGCAGACGCGGGGCCTATGGCGCCGACAACCAGTATTCGTTAGTGATATAGGAGAGATGAAAAGCTGCGGCCCGAATCGATCCCGGTGCGGGGTTTCGGCGCGGGGAGGGCGGCATACAGTCAACGCATTGACGGGGCGGCCGAATGATACATCCTCCTGTCGGGAAAATCCTGCAAGGTGGTTCTCTGCCTGCCGGACCCGTGCCGCGCGCCTTCGGAGGCTTTACAATCCGTTCCGCCTGGTTTATGGTTGCGGACCCGGGGCAGCATTCCGCTCACGGCAAGACCTCAGCGAACGGGGAACTGGATGAAGAAGCTGCTGGAAACCATCGCGCGCCTCATACGGGCCCCGGGGTGGTCGGGCTTTTCTTTGGGGCTGCTGCCGCTGTTCATGCTGGCCCACTTCGGGCACCACACGGTCAATGCGCTGGCCGTCCCCCTGCTGCCGATGATCCGCGAGGATTTCGGCCTTGACTACACCCGGGCCGGACTCCTCGTAGCCGCCCTGACGGTGCCGTACGGGCTGAGCCAGTTTCCGGCCGGGTGGCTGGCCGACCGGCTGGGACCCCGCCTCCTTCTGACCGTGGGCATCAGCGGCGTGGCCGCAGCCGGGCTCCTGGCCGGGCTTGCGCCCGGTTACCCACTGCTGTTTCTCGCCCTGGTTGCGATGGGAATTGCCGGCGGCGGGTACCATCCGGCAGCCCCGCCGCTGATCGCGGCGGTCGTGGAACCCCAAAACCGCGGCCGGGCCATGGGGCTGCACATGGTGGGCGGCAGCGCCCCCTTTTTCCTGGCGCCGCTCATGGCCGTCGCCCTGGCCGCAGCCTGGGGATGGCGGGGCACCTTCATCGCGCTGGCACTTCCCACGATCCTGTTCGGCGTCGTTTTCCATCTGCTGCTGGGGCGGCACCTGAGTGCGAAGGCGGCCGGCGAAGGGGCAGGCCCTTCCTCCCCGCAGACGGAAGCGGCTTCCCCCGGCGCTGCCCGGCGCATCGCGCCGTTCATCGTGCTCAGCACGGTCACCCACAGCGTGACCTATTGCGTGATCGCCTTCATCCCGCTGTACATGGTCGACCGGTTCGGCCTGGGCAAGGAGGCGGCCGCGGCCTTCATCGCCCTATTCTACTCCGCCGGGCTCTGGGCGAGCCTGCTGGGCGGTGTGCTGGCCGACCGCTTCGGGAGCGTAGCCGTGGTGCTTGCGGTCTGCCTCCTGACGGGCCCCGCCATCTACCTCCTGAACGTCATCCCCACCGCCTTCGGCGTCGGCTGTCTGCTGTTCGTGCTCGGGGGATGCAACTACGTCCGCACACCCGTGTCGGAAACCTATCTCGTCGCCGGGACGACCGAACGGAATCGTTCCACCGTGCTCGGTGTCTACTATTTTGCCACCTACGAAGGGGGCGGGGTGTTGACCCCCCTCATGGGGCTCTTGATGGATCGGCTCGGGTTCGCCGCGAGCTTCACACTGGCCGCGGCGCTCCTGCTTGCGGTCTCCCTCGTCTGCGGGGTCTGGCTGCGGCGCGGCGCGAGGCATTAAATTTGCTAGTGAGTGATCGGGAGGCGGCCGCACGGCCATCCCCCGGGCGGGCGATGCCGGCCGCAGCGCTGCGGCCAGGGCGCCCGGGGCTGCCGGCGGGAAGCGCTGCGACGCCGGTTTTTTGACGCAATCCATGACAAGGAGACGAGCAACCCTATGGAGGTACTACCCGCGGGAACAGCCGGAGAGGTCCTTTCCGGGCAGACCGGTAGCCGGCGTTCGGCCGGAACGGAGTCGGGAAGTTTTTCCGCGCTGCTGACGGCCAGCCTGGACGCGCAGCAGTCGGCGTCTGTCCCGGTACGGTTGGAGCTGCCGCAGCCGGGACCGGTTCCGGCAAAACCGGAGCCGTCACCCGGCGACCCGGGGCGGGGCGGCACCGAACCGGTAGAGTACATCGTCAAGAAGGGCGACACCCTCTGGAAGATCGGCAGGCAGATGTTCAACCGGGACCCGTACCGGATCGCCAGGGATAACGGGATTGCCAACCCGAACCTGATCAGGCCGGGCCAGAAGCTGCTCATCCACCCCGCCCCCCCCAGCCCCGTCCCTCCCCGCCTGAAGGGGGAGGTGACCGCCAGCTGGTACGGCGCGGAACACCACGACAAGCTGACGGCCAGCGGCCAGCGGTTCGACATGCACAAGAACACCCTGGCGCACCGGACGCTGCCCATGGGGACCAAGGTCAGGCTCGTCAACCCCGCGAACGGCAAGTCCGCCGAAGGGGTCGTCAACGACCGGGGGCCCTACATCAAGGGCCGGGACGTGGATGTCTCCTACGGGCTGGCCCGCCAGCTCGGGTTCGTCAGGAAAGGGGTCACGAAGCTCGACATCGAAACGATCTAGGGGGGAATGGGGCAGCGATCGGCGGCGGGAAGTCGCGTAACCGTGCCGGCGGCAGCGCCGAAGGACTGACGGCGAGGGGAGGGCGCTGCGGGAGTTCAGTGGGGTTTGCGCCCCTCCCGTTTCAGTTTGCGCATCTCCGCCAGGAGCTTGTCGTAGTCCTCGCCCGCCGGGAGCGGCTCATTGCCGCCGGCGGCATCGTACTGTTCCTCCAGTTTCTTGAGCTGCTCCAGGGCCGTGGCATTCTTGCTGAAGGCCGTATCCATCATCTGCACCAGCGTGCTGCCGGCCTCCCAGAGGTCGTTCAGGTCCACGTCGAGGCCGGTCAGGGCCAGGACGTTCTTCAGCAGATCGTAGCAGGCCTTCGCGTTCAGGTCCTGGATGTACAGCGGCACCCGCGCGGAGATGCCCGCCATCTCCACCTCCTGCTCGCGGGCGGCGGAGATCAGCAGCGTGTTGAAACTGGCCGGCCCTTCGTAATCGGTGAACCGGGCGAAGGGGGCAAGATCGTCCTTCAGCCGCGGGTGGCTGACCGTGGCCATGATCCTCGTCTTCCTGGTGTGCGGGACCTGGTCGAAGATGCCGCCCAGCAGATAGACCCGCGGCGACGCATACTGCCGGGCCACGGCGAGGATCGCCTGGGCGAATGCCGGCCA
The DNA here is from genome assembly GCA_903928915.1 of uncultured Syntrophobacterales bacterium. Classification (GTDB taxonomy): domain Bacteria; phylum Desulfobacterota; class Syntrophia; order Syntrophales; family UBA5619; genus JAKAFS01. The sequence continues at coordinate 36,343 of CAIYSL010000068.1, forward strand.
GTCCAGGTTCGGCTCGGCGCCCAGAAACAGGATGAGGTCGTGGGCGCCGCCGCTCTTCCAGAAGAAGAAGTCGTTGCGCGGCATCTCGATCTTCCGCACGATCCCCTCCTTGATCCGGGCCGGGGGGCGCAGGGTTTGCTCGGCGCCGGAGCTCGGGATCTGATAGAGGTAAAACCCCGTCGGCTCTATGGAGGCGAACGCGCGCGCCCCGAGTTTGAGACGCAGATAGTCGACGCATCCCGTGGATACATCGCCCGCGTTCAGCCAGCCCTTGAGGCCGGCCAGGATGTACGGGGCGCTGAGTTGGGGTTTCTCCTGCAGTACGAGACGCCCTTCCATGCCGTCCTTCCCTGCTCCTTCGCTACGTGCCGCCCACCGGGCGCGGTACCGGTCACCTCTCCTTATTGGAGTTCGCCTTCGGCGTCGTGTCCGGCGTGTTCTCAGAATAACGGAAAAGAGGCCGCCCTGACAAGAAGAAATATTTCTGTTTCCGGCGGTCCGGCCGATGTGTATCCCGATTACGGGAATCGGTGAGCGATCCGGGCAGAGCCTCGGAAGGAACGTCCTGTCGGTCGAGCGGTCATTTCCTTCTCCCATCGTCAATGAAATGGCTATGCGTCACTAGTGACGTTTTTCGCGAAAAGGGAAACCGTGCTGATTGCTTTCAAAAAGACTGGTGCGAAATCATGAACATGTGAACAAATCTCCAGTATCTCACTTATACATTATCAATAGCATCCATTAGGCACAGAACGTGCTTACGTACCATCGAGATGCTTTAAAGGTTTCCAAGCGGATGCCGATCAGCTTGAATTGACTGGATGACAGCCCCTTAACCGGACAGGCGAGTCCAAGACTGAACAGGAAGGCGGAAAGGAGTCTCATACATGAAGGCAGGAAGGAACAAAAAACAGGCGGGCAATCCCGTATCAAAAACAGAGGCGGGGGTTATGAAACCGCGTGGGGGGGTAACGCGGCGAGATTTTATGAAATATTCGGCCGGAACCGTCGCCTGTCTTTCTTTGGGTTCATTACCCTATGGATGTGGTAGCAGTAACTATGCACCACAAGTCGCGGGATACCCGATTGATGCCAGGGTTGTAAAAACCACCGAGCGAATGATCGCATTTCCGTATATTGCGGCTTCTGCAGCCCCCCAGCCGGGTAAGATGCCTAAGCCGGGAGACTCGGCTTTTCCGGCTTCCAGCCCCAACGGCGGGACTGCGCTGACCTGGGATCAATTGTGCCAGATTCAAAACTATGACAGACTGGGTTATGGCAAGTGGATATACGTAGACTGGCCCCTCCCGCTCGTGCAGCGGACGGATATCATGCCGGCTAGCTACAATGCCGCAGCCGTCACCCCAAAAGCGAGGCTGCTTAACTTTTTCGCCATGACGGATATCCACCTTACCGACAAGGAAGCGCCAAACCAGCTGATCTGGCTCCAGCAGAGTCTTCCCGGTTACGCCGGGCAAAACAGCTCCATCTACTCGGGGGTCATGCTGTACACCCCCCAGGTCTTCGACGCCGCTATTCAGACGGCAAACGCCCTGCACAAGAAGAACCCCTTTGACTTCTTCATCTCGCTGGGGGACGTCTGCAACACGAGCATGTACAACGAGCTCAGGTGGTATCTGGACATCATTGACGGCAAGGTCATTACCCCCAGTTCCGGCGACCATCGTGGCGCAGACAGCATTGATTATCAGAAGCCGTTCCAGGCAGCGGGTCTGGACAAATCGATCCCGTTCTATCAGACCCTCGGTAACCATGACCATTTCATGATCGGTTCGTTCCCTGTCTATGAGTCCGGCCTCGACGGGTCATACATCAGCGATACGGTCTGGTCGGTGTCGAATAAACTGCTCACCCCCGTGCCGACCTTTCCGGCCAATATCAACAAGAACAACATCAATGACCCGGATGCAAGATTTTACCAGGGCGTCATCGATGGCACGACCCGGTACGGCACCATCAGTAAATCAGGAGCAGTCGGGAGTTATGGCACGCCTCCAAAGGTTGTTGCCGATCCCAACCGCCGTTCACTGCATAGAACGGAATGGATTCAGGAGTTTTTCAACACAGCGACCAGTCCGGTTGGCCATGGTTTTAATCTGGTTGCATCCAACCCGAATCTTGGCCTGGTTCCTGCCAACGAAAGAGCCGGGTTTGCCTGTTACAGCTTTGTGCCCAAGTCGAATGTCCCGCTGAAGGTGATCGTGCTGGACGACACGCAGCGGGAAGACGACGGGTCGGTCGACATTCACGGCCACGGGTTTCTTGACGCAACGCGCTGGGCCTGGCTTCAGGCCGAACTTGCAGACGGTCAGGCTGCCAATCAGCTGATGATCATCGCGGCCCATATCCCGATTGCGGTCGTAAACCCCGGCACTGAGCTAGAATGGTGGCTTGGTGGCTATGATGCTGTTACGAATCCGTTCGGTGACAGGTCTACTACAACAAAGAATGCATGTACACTGAAGGAACTGGTTGATACCCTTCAGAACACGACGAACCTGCTGATGTGGATCGCCGGGCATCGCCATGTCAATCACGTTAAGGCTTTTGTATCGCCTGACCCCGTCAACGCACCCGAAAAAGGATTCTGGCAGGTGGAAAGCTCGTCGTTGCGTGATTTTCCGCAGCAGTTCCGAACTTTTGAGATCTATCTCAACAGTGACTATACCATTTCAATCGAGGCGGTTAACGTTGATCCGGCAGTTGCGGAAGGAACGCCGGCCGCAACATCGCGAACGTATGCGATCGCAACGCAGCAGATACTCCAGAATCCGTTGAAGGCGAATCCTCCGAACTATCAGACGATGTATCATATGGATTTGGGACCGACAGACCCAACCCGGCTGCGGGGTGGTGACCCACTCAATCAAGGATCAGGAGATGCATATACAGACCCGTCAATCCAGTTTGTTGATCTGACCTCAAAAGGGGTCCCGTACAACGCCTCATACAATGCCCAGCTGTTCAAACAATTGAGCCCGGCGATGAAGACACATCTGCGGACACTGTTCCCCTAAGGAAAGCAACTGTCTGCGTGGTTAGTGAAGAAGCCAACCGGGAATTGTGAGCGAAAAAAGGCTCAACAAGCAGAGAAAACGCAAGTTGAGCCCTTTTTTCGCTATGCAAAGAGCGATGCCGGATAATACGCCCGAGCGATAAGAAAGGTCATCCGTGAAACTGTTCAAAGCCATCAAGAACGATTATTTGAAAATTCTTCCGCCAATGATTTATTTCTTCGTCGCCTTTGTCCTGATCCTGACGACCAAACGAATGATTCTCAGCGAGTATCAAATCTCCTGGACAGGTTTTGGCACGGCGGTTGTCGGCGCCATCCTTGCCGGCAAAGTGGTGCTGATGGTGGACAAACTGCCCTTTGTCAACCAATTTCCTGATCGGCCGCTGGTCTATAATACGCTTTGGAAAAGCCTTCTTTACTTTCTGGCCGCGCTGGTTGTCAGTTATCTGAATCAACTCGTTCACTTTCTTCGCAAGCACGAAGGCCTGATGGAAGCAAACCGGCATCTATGGGCTGAAGTGGTATGGCCCCACTTCTGGCTTTTGCAGATGTGGCTGGCGGTGCTCTTCCTGATCTTCTGCGCCATGCGGGAACTGATCCGCGTCATCGGCAGAGATAAATTTATCCGAATGTTTTTCCGAGTGCGAATTAATAATAGTGAAGGCGGCGTTTAATGAAGCCATCTTCTGAATTGATGGGCAGGGCCATCCGCAACTTCAAGCGAAAACTCCGCGGGCTCGCCCCGCTGGCCTTAGCACTTGTCCTGCTCGTTTCCCTCAACTCTGCGTGCAGCTCGTCCCCGACTGCTCCATCCGCGCCGGTGCCGCTTCTTTTTGCCGGTCACCCCGTCGACTGGTGGTTTGTCTTCAAATTCAACTCCGCCAACTTTCCCGAATGCGGCGGAGCTGCCGCGCGTGCCTGCCTGTTCGGTGGCGAGGTGCAGCAATACTCTCCGTCGTTTGGGCAGCAGTTCGTCTATGCCAGCAATGAAGATGAAGCGCTCCTGGACGGTTCCGGTTGTCTGGGCGACACCGCCAAGGACCCCGTCGGCGCCACCTTCGATGCGGTGTACAACGGTGACTTCAACTACGTTGTTTGGAACGACCAATTCTACGGCGACCCGCAGATCGAAGGCTGCACCACGTCTTGCGCCTCTCCCTGGGGCCACTCGAAGGGCATGTTGGCCTGGAATGCCCGGGGTGACGGCCTGGTCATGCAGGTCTCAACCCCCTCCTGGCCCGCCGCTGGAAGTAAGTCTTCGCCCCGGCAAACCGACGGCAACACCCTGGGCTGCGTCAAGGACAACAATCTGCTGGTAAGCCAGCATTTCTTCGCGCTTAGACTTTCGAAGGATGACGTCGTCAAGGTCCTCACTGCTCTGGTCAACGTCGGCATCGTCACCGACCCCTCGAATCCGCAAATCGTGCGCAATGGCGGTCCGGTGGACATCCGGCAACTGGTCGGCGCACTCGGCAAACAATCTGCCAGCCGCACCCATATCACCGCCACCCTCTCCAGTGGCGTCGTGCTGATCTCGAAACCATCGAATCTGCACGTTCCGCCATGGCAGATGGTCTCCGCCATTCTTGGCGGAATTTCCCTGCGTACCGCCACCTGGTGGACCGACCCGGAGATCAACTCGACCACCGAATCCACGACCATCGGCTGCTGGGACTCATCGCTCAGCAAACCGGGTGCGGTTGAAATCGCCACCACCGGACAGTGGAGGAGCCAGACGCTCGGCCTTACCGGCGGGGAGGGTACCGACTTCAACCATGCCAAGATCGGCATTTCCACCTCCGGCGTCGAACCCTATGCCATCTTCGGTGATATGAATCAGCAGGGCACTCTGTCGGGTCCCAGTTGCGGCAGCAGCCAGAACGGGCGCGGCGGACTTTTCTATGTACTCAAAAACCGGAAACTCCACGACAATATCGCGCAATTGATCTCCGGGGCATCGGCGCCTGTGCATGCCAGCCAAGCAAACTGAATCAATGGGGGATGGAGGAAGCGTAAAATGACAGGTGAGAGACCAATTAACGCCCAAGCTGTCTTACCGCGTAAATAACGATTTCCGCTAGCCACGGAACGGATCATTCAAGGAGGATTTGTGAAGGTAAAGAAGATTTCGGTCATGCAGTTGCTGTTCTTAATGTTTGCCCTGGCTCTGGTTGCCGGATGCGGCGGTTCCGATTCCAATCCAGGCAGTGCGTTAAGCGCCGACAATGTCAATTTGATCTTCGTGGTAAGCCCGGATTTGGCCAATCACGCGCAAGGCGACATCAATCCGGACACGGCAAACCTCACCAATCAGGGACTACACCGTTCGCTGCTCATGGCCACGTACCTGAAAACGCAGATACTGGGGACAAACAACGTAACCGGTATTTACGCACTCGCACCGATGACGCATTTGCAGACCGCAAACAAATATCCTGACATGACAGCAATCGGGTTCATTCAGCAGTTTGCCCTTCTCAACCAGATCACGCTACCCCTTTATCCTTCGGGGTCCAACTATACCGCCAACAGCTACCCGATCAATGCTGCGTATGCTCCAGGGGCCGTGCCCAACGGAGTTCATGTGCCGGCTGCATACTGCCCTGATTGCCGGGGGCTGGATTTCAACAACACCGGAAGCAACAACGATGCGCTGGTATCCGATATCATCAATAAGAAAATCACCGGTTATTATGTCTTTTCGGCGCCTTGGGAGACAATCAGCTCCTTGTTGGCAAACATAAATACTCTTTATGGATATAACCTGAATCTGCCGGCAACCTATATGGGTACGAATTATGTCTATGCGATCTCCATCGCTCCGTCGGGAGAAGCGCGCCTCGTTACCTACGACAGCAATCTGAAGCCGTCCTCTGCTTATCCTGTGCTGCCGGCGCCTGTGGCCAGCGCTTCATGCACACACACGCAGCAGGTCTATTTCAGCACCGCACGGACCGGAGGGGTTAGTGGCGCCGTAATTCCGGCGAACATAAACACCAACCAAAGGATCTACATTATCCGGCACGCAGAGGCGCATCCGGATCCGGGGAACGGTTTTGAAGACGGCAACTTTGTGGGTGCAGGGCAATGGCGGGCGCTGGCCCTTCCCCGTGCTCTCTCCGGGAAAATACGTCCCAACATGGTTTATTCCATCGACCCCGCACAGTGGTTCTCTACGGGTTATATCAATGTTTCGTATGTCAGGCCCTCATTAACAGTACTGCCATATGTTATTGCGAATAATCTGCCCTATTATCTGGTCTCGAGCTTTGATATTGGAGATCCGAACGAACCCCAGCTTGCCGCTGACTTTTTCTTTACCGGCGGCACGTTCACCAATCAAACCGTGCTGCTGGCGTGGGAGTCCACACGCATTAAACCGCTGATAAATGCGCTCCTCAACAGCTATGGTGCCAGCGGCCTACCGCTCCTCCCGACCACTTGGCCGGGTACCGACTACGAAACTATCTGGACCGTGACGCTTGACGCCCGGGGTAACCTGACGGTGAATAACGAGCTGTGCGAAGGCATCGACTCCGCGGCGCTGCCGGGAACGGCTCCTCAATTCTGAGAGTCAGCGCGGGCAACCTGTCGGGCCTGTGAAACGAATAGAGAGGAAATGATCATTAACGCAACATAACTCATTACCAAGAATAGGAGACTCACGATGAAGAAAATTACCGTCAGTGCTATTTTGTTGGTCGTTCTGTTTGGACTGGGGATCTGCTTTGCAGATTCCGGTATTCCCAACCTGGTAGGAACATGGGCCACACAAGCTGAAGGGGCTGTCCTGCTCAAGGGCGGTGCTCACGGAGCCAAGACCCACCACAGAGGCGACTTCAGCACCCTCAAGGGCGAAGTGGTCGTAACCAAGCAACAGGGAAGAGTCCTGCATGGAACATTCAAGTCATCACAAGCCACGGAAAAATTTGTTGCCGTTATTGCCATGGACAACAAGAGCTTCTACCTTGTCGATGAAGATGGTTTCATGGAAGGCCAGATCAGCAACAAAGATCAGATAACGATGATTTATCGTCATTCAAGTCCCACCGATACGGTCGTGGCAGTGGGGACCTGGACGCGGAAAAAATAACCCATAAACAGGTAATGATCGTCAATACGACGATGCATGCAAGAAAGACAAATTGAATAAGGAGAAGAAGTGAGTGCAACAAATGTCGAAACCGTAAGAGGAAAGGGCGCCTTTCCCCATATCCGAAAACTGGATGGGGGCCGCGCTATCAGCAAAAGACATGCATTGACCACGGTGACCGTATGCGTTCTTGTCCTCGCGCTCGCAATGGCTGGCTGCAATGGTGGCGGAAACCAGTCGATCCTCATGGAAAGCGGTCCACGGGTTGGAATGGTCACCACCACCGACGCGGTCATCTCCTGGGACCTCCAATCTTCGTCCCATAGTGCTGTCAACTACCGGGTTGCAGGGGAACGTGAATTCACCGGCAAGGTTCTGTCGAGCAAGGACACGAAACACCACAGTGTCAAAATCACCAACCTGAGGCCCGGCACGGTGCATGAGTTTCAGGTCGACGGGCATCCGACGGTAGGGTCGTTCAGGACTGCGACGACGGATGAGACGCCGTTCGTTTTTGTTTCCATGGCGGATAACCGCGGGCAATCCGACCAGGATGATATAAAAGGGCTGCCTCAGTCATTGATCAACATCATCAATGATGCCGTCAAAAGGAGCCCGGTATTTGCCGTGAACGCCGGTGATCTCTTCTACGGGAAGAACCCCGACAGCGGCATATTTGAAAAGCTCTATCTCTCCTTCAAGAATGCCATCCAGCCGCTGGCACTAAAAACATCCTATCTCATCTCTCCGGGGAACCACGAGATGTCTCCCTTTAAATCATCGACGGATCCCGTAGGGTTCGACGCGGCTGCACTCTTCAACGAGAAATTTCCACAGCCCGGACCGCTTCCCGGCTACGAAGGATTTGTGTTTTCCTGGGACTGGGGCAAAGTGCACTTTGTTTCCATCGCCACAAACCACTTCGACGCGAAATTGCCCCCCCCCACTATGGCATGTACCGCATCAGCGACGCGCAAATTGCATGGCTTGATGCCGACCTGCAGAGCGCCAAGAGCAGGGGATCGCTATTCATAATCGTGTTCGGCCACTCGAATGCCTACTCAAAACCGTCATGGCCCGATCCTACTCTTGCTGATCTGAACAACACCGACCCTCTCCAGCGAGACAAGTTCTGGGCGGTTCTCGTTAAGCATAATGCGGATATTTACGTCTGCGGACACCGCCACTTCTTTGATGATTCAATTACAAAGGATGGAGTTGTGCAGTGGATGAACGGCAACAGCGGTTCCGTTGTCGGAGGCCCCAATCAGTATACCGTATGGACGGTCAACGGCAGCGCCATCACGGCGGAGCTTGTAGACGACACGGGAAAAACGACCTATACGAGAACGTTCACGAAGTAGCAGAAAAGACATATGTCATGAACACGGCCGATGTGCGTGTTCAGGGAGAAATTCCTGGAAAGGGGATTACAATGGGAAAAAAGAGTTTGCGGATTTGCGTATCGATGGTTTTCATCTTCATACTGGCGTTTTCCGGATGGCAGATACTTGTGGGGTGCAGCAACAAAACCGAGGCTACTCCTCTGACAACGATTGCCCCCCCTGCCTATTCTCCCGTTACCCTACCGGATTCCGTGAAGATGGGCCCCTGGCTCGTGTCTTACGGAGATCCCCAGGCAATGCTGATCAGGGTTGCACTCTACAAGGACTGTTCCCACGATGCTATGACCGATGGATCTGTATCGGTCTACGATCTTGCGGGAAAAGAGGTAACCGGCTCTCCATTCAAGCTGGCGCCTTTCAAAACAGCCGAACAGATGGAGAACGGCAAGTTCGTAAGATTTGGACAGTATCCTCCCCACTGGGACAATAGCTCCAATGACATTGCCACTCCCTGGTGGGTCCATCTGCTCGAGGCTCAAATAACCGATCTTTCTCCGGCGACTACCTATACCTATGTGATACGTCATTCGGTTCTGAGTTCTCCCGGGACAATTACCGCCTCCTTCAAGACAGCGCCTCCGGCGGGCAGCACGAACAATGTGGTCTTTTACGCCTATGGTGACAATCGTACATGGCATAACAAGACGTATGGTGAATCACAATTTCCAAAAGTGGAAGAGACGATGGTTGATGACATGGCAGACAGGAGCTTCGTGATTCATGTCGGGGACGCATCGAACCTTGGCTGGTGGCTTAATTACATGCCCGATGAGCTCCAGTTGGGTTGGCAGGCAGAGTATCTCCGCAGCTCCAATGATAAGGAGTGGCAAAAGCACGTGTGGTTGAGGGCCAATTATCCGACGTTTATGAGCGTCGGAAACCACGAATTGAAACGAAAAACCGGTGTTACTCAATTTTACCCCGAGGATCATGCGATGTACGATTTCATCATGGGGAATTTCTCGCGGTATAAAAAGGAAAACACGTTGTTTTTTACCTATGGCAGCGAAAATCCGTTCTCGAGCGACCTGACCTACGAAGGCACGTTTGACAGCCAGACCTATATGACAGACTGGGGCGATCTTCGCATCATCAACTTGAACACCTATTTCTGTTTTACCGACAGTGATCTGACTAATCTGAAAAGCAAACTGAAACTGTGGGTCACCGGGAGAAAGGCGGCGGGAAAGCCCACCATCCTTGTGCTGCACTCTCCCATCTTCTGGAATGAAAACGTCGTTCAGACCGGGGATAAGCTTGATTCACAGACTACGATACGGGATCAAATCATCCCCATCATCCAGGATGATGTAAACCTGGTCTTATCGGGGCATACGCATATTACGACACGAACCAAAGAAATATATTACGAAAAAGACAAAACGATCACGATTGGCGCTGGAAAGGGGCCCGTCTATTACATCATTGGAACCGGCGGCGCTCAGGATATGACGAAACCGAAACCGACAGCGACCCAATATTCCGATGTATTGACGAAAACGGGTGAGAAATCCTTGAGTGATTATGCCTGGGCGAAATTCACCGTGGACTATGCCGCAGGTAAAATAATCGGCGACATAAAGAGCGGGAATCTGGAAAATAGTCCACGGGAATTGATGGACCATTATGAGATTCCCTTTAAGTAATATTCATGAACCGGTTTGCAGCCTGATCGTGACCCTCGGCAGAGAGACACGTTATGGGCTGTTCTCACGAATTTAAGCCGCCGTGCGCGATTCCCGTGGATGTTGCCTCCCGGCGTGCGTTCGGAGGATGGGATCCCGGTAACACAAAAATGTAAGGAGCATTGAAGGTGAACGTAAAAAGAATTCAAGCGTTAACGATTGCACTTTGGGTGAGTCTTACCCTTGTCGCATGTGGAGGGCAAAATTCAGCTTCGGCGCCGCAAGCTGCCGATTACTCGCAGGCCGCGCATTGGTTGTCTCTACCTGCTCCGGTCAAGGCAGTGGATGTCTTTTACCTTTATCCGACCGCCTGGTAAAAGGTTAATGCCGGCGATCCAAACATTTGCGACATCGACAACCCGTCCATGCTGGCCGGTTCAGCATCGGCCTTCACGCGAACGGCAACCGCCTTTGAAACCGTTGCCAACATTTATGCGCCGTACTACAGACAAGCAGATGCGACATATGTCTTGAAATTGCCTTTGAAAGAGCACGACGCAGTTATCGCAGGCATGCCGACATTAGATGCAGTTGCTGCCTTCGACTACTATATCAAGAACTTCAACAAGGGCCGTCCGTTTATATTAGCCGGTCACTCGCAGGGATCAAACGTGTTGATTAACCTTCTTGCCGGATATCTGAAAGATAACCCCGAAGTGTATAAGAGAATGATTGCTGCCTATGTTATCGGCTATCCGGTGACGGCTCAGTATATTGCTGATAATCCGCACGTGATATTTGCCGAAGGTCCTGATGACACGGGGGTGATCATTTCCTATAACACGCAGGCGCCTGATGTTGTTCCGGGTGTCAATCCGGTCCTGTCAGGATTGATAGGTCTTGTGATCAATCCGATTACCTGGACGAGAACCGAGACAACGGCGGCCAAGGATGATCCTGCAGCTCTGGGGTCATTAATGCCAAATGGGTCAAGAGTATTTGTTGCGGTGCCTCAGTACGCTGATGCCAAAGTCGATATTGCCAACGGCGTGTTGGTCTGCACGACTGCTGACGAAAATGGATTATATGAATTAACCCAGCATGCCATGCCGAGGGGCGTTTACCATAGCTTTGATCATCCTTTTTATTATTTTAATCTTCGGGAAAATGCTCAAAACAGAGCCAACAGGTACTTGGGAAAATAGAAGAGACAAAATCAAAGTCAGTCCGAACGTTACCCGATAGCTTCCGATGTTTTACGGTGTGCCGGAAGATGATCGACCCTGGCTCGAAACCAGGATGATCAAAGGGGAGCGAGATCCTTTAGCGCAGCGATGAGTGCTGCGGGGTCGTCGAATACCGGTCCGGCAGCGGTGGCTTTTGGTCGGCTGAGGACGATGACCCGGCAATCAGCGTGGCGCGCCGCGGCGAGTTTGGCGTCGAAGCCGCCGGCCAGGCCGCTCTCCTTGGTGACGATCACCCCGATCCCGAACCGCCGGATGGCGGCGAGGTTTTCCCCGAGCGCGAAGGGGCCGCGCCCGGCGATGATCTGGTCTTCGGCGATCCCCGCTGCCCGGCAGGCGGCCAGCGACTCCGGGGCGTCGAGGACGCGGACGGCGAAAAGGATGCCGGTCCGGCGGGCGGCCTCAGTGTAAGGGACGAGGTTCCGCGAGCCGGTAGTGATCAGGACGGGGCGGCCGTCGGCGAAGGCGAGGGCCGCGGCCTCGCGGTGGTCGGCGGCGAAACGGACCGGTGTGCCTGGGGATTCGGGGCTGCCGGAAGGGCTGTCGGCGGGACGGGATTCGCTGTCCCGGCTCTCCGGGGGCAGCGCCTCGGGACGGTGGAGCCTGAGGCAGGGGATTCCCCGCAGTTTTGCCGCGTTCTGCGCGGCCTCATGGACGGTGGCGGCGTAAGGGTGGGCGGCGTCGACGATCGCCCGGATCTGCCGTGCCGTGACGAGGTCGACGAGCCCCGCTTCGTCGAGACGTCCCGTCCGGCGGCGGATCCGGGGGTGCTCCCCGATCGCCAGCGGGGCATCCGTCGCCGTCGAGACGAGGATGTCGTAACCCGCCGCGGCGAGGCCGAAGGCGAGGGGGGCGGTTTCGCTCGTCCCGCCGATGAGGAGGATCATACCCCATACCCCCTTCGTGCAAAATCAATGCGGTGATGCGCTCGGGGCGGCTGAGCCGTCATACCCCGTACCCCCGGGGCGTGACGAACCAGTCGCCGATCCGCTTCGTAGTTGTGTTGCCCACGATCACGATGCTCCGCATGGTGATCGGGAGCTCCAGGAAGCTCTCCAGGTCGGACAGGAGGATCTGTTCCTCCGGCGATCCCAGGGCGGTTCCCACCCCCACGGGGGTCGTCCCCGGGCGGTGGCGGCGGAAGATGGCCGCTGCCTCGGCGAGTTGCCGGGTGCGTTTCTGCGACCGGGGGTTGTACAGGGCGACCACGAGGTCGGCCGCCGCTACCGCCTCCAGCCGCACCCGGATCTGCTCCCAGGGGACGAGCAGGTCGCTCAGGCTGATCACGGCGAAGTCGCAGACGAGCGGCGCGCCGAGGCGGGCGGCGAGGGAGGATGCGGCGGTGACGCCCGGGCAGATCTCGACGGGGAGGGCGATTCCCCCGGAGGCGATCAGCTCCAGGACGAGCCCGGCCATCCCGTAGACCCCCGGATCGCCCGAGGAGACCACCGCGACGGTCTTTCCCGCCCGAGCCCGCTCGATCGCCAGGCGGCAGCGCTCCTCCTCGCGGGTCATCCCCGTGGCGATCACCTCCTTGCCCGCGGTGAGGTCCTCCACGAGCTCCAGGTAGCGGGTGTAGCCCACGACGCAGTCGCTCTGGGCGATCGCCTCTACCGCCCGGCGGGTCCGGTCCCGGGGGCCCCCCGGACCGATTCCGACCACCAACAGCTTGCCTTGCAGGCTCCGATCCTCGTTCTGGCGCGTCTTACCGTTCTGCAAATCTCTCGGGTCCTCCTTCCCGCAGTTGGTGTCGCCGCAGCGGTGTCACTCGGCAGACTGCCGGTCGGTCCGGGGGGCGGCGGCTGCCGGTGCGCCGCTTGCCCCGCCGTCCCGGGCGATGGTTGCCAGCGCGATGCCGCTGAAGATCAGCCCCGCGCCGGCCAGATGAAACAGACTCAGCCGCTCGCCGAGAAACGTCACGGCGAGCAGGACGCCGAACAGCGGCACCAGGTACAGGAACAACCCGGCGCGGTTGGCGCCGATGAGCTGCACCCCGCGGTTCCAGAACAGGTAGGAGAGGATCGACGGAAACACCGCGAAGTACGCGATCCCGGCGAGTGTCCTCCCGTTCCATACGGCCGTCCGTCCGCTCGCCAGCTCGAGAAGGTACAGCGGCAGCATCAGCAGCGCGATGCCGGCGACGACCGTGGCGCCGAGGAAGGCCCGGGTGTCGATGCCGGCGGGCCGCCACCGCAGGAGCACCGTGTACAGGGCCCAGGTCAGGGCGCCGCCCACCAGGAGGAGATCCCCCTGATTGAAATCCAGCCGCAGCAGCACCGCCGGATCGCCGCGCCCGACGATCCCGACGATCCCCGCCAGGGACAGCAGTATGCCGGCCGCCTGCCTGCCGGTCATCTGCACGCCGAACAGCGCCCGGCCGATGACCACGATCAAAAGCGGCGTGATCGAGTTGATCAGCACGCCGTTGGTGGCCGTGGTGCTCTGGAGTGCCGCGTACAGAAAGGTGTTGTAACAGCCCACCCCCAGCACGCCGAGGATCGCCAGGCGCAGCCAGTGGGCGGCGATCAGGACGCGCTGCTCGTACATCGGCCGCAGGATGAAGGGCATCAGCAGCAGCAGGGCCAATACCCAGCGCCAGAGGGCCATCGCTGCCGGCGGCAGCAGCGTGTGGAGCGCGCGCGCCACCACGGCGTTTCCCGCCCAGAACAGCGCGGTCAGTGTCAAGAGCAGATAGGGCGATGGATTCATCGGCCGCCACCGCCCCCTTCCGCCGTACGGGACCGAGCGTCCTGCATACTCATCGCTCCGGGTCCGCGGTCTTGGAATGCGGGACCGGGGAAGGCGATTCCGGCTGGGGGATATCCTCCCGGGCAAGGGCGATCGTGATTCCGCGGTAGGATTTCTTCCTGCGGATGAACCGCGTCCTCGTTCCCGCCAGGAGCGCCGCCGGTTCGGCCACGGCGGGCAGGTCCACCTTCTCTTCCACAAAATTCGAGTGCGAGAAATCGCGCAGCGAGGCGCGGATATCCGCCCCCGGGATGAAGCGGAGCGGGATGCCGAGCCGCTCTGCCGCGGCGATCAGTCCCGGCTCGTTCGCCTTGACCTCGGCCGAGGCGAGGAGACGTACCTCGACGAGGGGCACGCCCGCTTCGGCGAGGGCGGCTTCGATTGCGGCGGTGATCTGCTCCGCAGGGGTGCCGCGGCGGCAGCCGATCCCGACGATCACGCTCTTGAGCGCCTCGGTCGTGGTCGTGATGACCGGCTCCGCCCCGAGGATGTTCGCCACGCGGATTGCAAGGGCGTTGGCCCCCCCCTCGTGGCCGGCCAGGAGGCTCAACGCCCAGCGGCCCCCTGCGTCCAGGACGACCACGGCCGGGTCCTCGTACTTGCTGCGGATGAGCGGGGCGATCGCCCGGACGACCACCCCCGCCGGGGCGGCATAGACGAGTCCCCGGCAGAGGGGGAACAGCGTCGCGGTGAGGTCGGCGATCTTCGTAAAGCGTTCCGCATTCGTACATCCTGTAGCCCCCCGATCCGGCTGCTTCGATGCCCTCGGTTGTGGTGCTGTCGGCCCCTGTCGCAAAGCAAGGTTCCTGTCCGTCTCCTCTTGTTGCGGGTTGTACCGTACCGAGTCGTGCAGGTACAGGCGGGTCTCCGGAAGGGCGGTGAGGAGCGGCGCCAGGAGCCTCGCCCCGGCGTCGGAAAGGGTGATGAGTGCAATCGTCGGCGCGTTCACGGCTTCTTCGCCTCCCGGTAACCGTGGGAGAAGGCCGCGTCGTACAACTTCGAGCCGGGGACGTCGCGGCCCAGCGCCCTGCCCACGAGGATGAGGGCTGTGGAGCGGATCCGATCGGGATCGGTCTTGGCGGCGATGTCGGCGAGTGTCCCCAGGATCACCTTTTCCTCGGGCCAAGAGGCGCGGTGGACCACGGCCGTCGGGCAGTCCTCCCCGTAGTGGACGGCGAGGGTCGCGGCCACATCCCGGAGCTTGTCCACGGACAGGAAGATGCAGAGGGTGGCCTGGGTCCGGGCAAGGTTCTCGAGCGCCTGTGGCTCGGGCAGCGGCGTCCTGCCCGCGGTCCGGGTGAGAATGACCGTCTGGCTGACCTCCGGGGCGGTCAGTTCGGTCTTGAGCGCCGCCGCCGCGGCCTGGAAGGAGCTCACCCCCGGGCAGACATCGTAGGGGATGCCGAGAGCGTCGAGGCTGTTCATCTGCTCGCGGATCGCCCCGTAGATCGAGGGGTCCCCGGAGTGGAGGCGGACCACGTCGATCCTTCGCTCCTGGGCGTCTTTGTAGACGGCGACCACCTCCTCGTGCGACATCCGCGCCGAGTCGTGGCGCTCTGCATCAGCCGGGACGAGGGCCATGACGCTCGGGCTCACCAGCGACCCGGCGTACACGCAGATCCGGCAGGCGGAAAGCAGCCGCGCCGCCTTCAGCGTCAGGAGCTCAGGGTCACCGGGCCCCGCGCCGACGAAATGGACGATCATCTTGTTCTCTCCTTCGATAACCCTGCGATGAGGTGTTTCACCGGCGCCATGCCTGAATGCCGGAGTCTGGTACCGAACCGCGTGCCGGATCAGATCCGCCGGGAGGTTTATTCCGGGGAAGGTCCGACAATGATTTCAATAGCGTCCGAAGCGACTTCCCTTACATCACCCGTAGCGCGTATAGTGTAGCCCGGTGGAAAATAGGGCATGCCTTTTTCGTTATGGCTGACCGAGGTTGTCGGGTACATGCCGCAGATTGATACCTTACCCGTTTTCTTCAGTTGGGCGTAGAAAGGCTTTGCGATCATCGTTCGAAAATATAACCCTTCGTCGTCGCAGGCAAACAGGTGCGCGATGCGTGTTTGGGGGACGTCATCGTCGATGGTAGCGAAGGTAAGACACCCGATTTTATCAAATCTATCGTAAATATCTGCGATAGTCATGGTTACGTATCCCTACGACAATCCGGGGAGAAAGGTGCCACAGCAACATCGGACTGCGAGATCGGCACTCTCCCCGATTTGCCCGCATGGACCAGGATGATCGAGAGGTACCCCGCCTCGGGGGCTTCGGCCCGCAGGCGGCGGAGGTCGGTCTCGATCCGCTCGTCCTCCATCGTCGCCCGGGAGACGAAGACGCTCGCCTCTAGGAGTCCTTCGCTCTCGAGGAGGTCGAGGACCTCCGGGAGCCTTCTGCCGATCTTCATCAGGACGACGGTGCCGCCGGCTGCAAGCGCCCGCCGGACAGCGGCAAGGTCGTCCTCCGCTGCCGGACAGATGGTCACCGGCTCGCGCCCTTCGCCCACGGGAAACTCCGCCCGGGCCGCGGCAGCGCCGAAGGCCGTGATCCCCGGGACGGTGACGGCCGCGAGATCCGGAAGCCGGCTGCGCAGCGCCCGGACGAGGTAGATGTAGGTCGAGTATAAAAGTGGATCCCCGAGGGTAAGAAAGCAGGCGTCCTCGCCCGTCTCCAGGATCGCGGCGACGCGGCCGGCAGCCGCGTCCCACTTGGCGGCGAGCTCGCCCTGGTCCGCCGTCATCGGGAAGTGGAGCTCCTCGACCCGCGCCTCCGGGTCGACCAGCGGCCGCGCAATGGCCAGGGCGACGCTCTCGGCCGCGGTCCGCGCCTTAGGGACGAAGAGGTTCCGGCAGCTGATGATCAGCCGCGCACCCTTGAGGGTGATCAGCTCCGGGTCTCCCGGGCCGATTCCGATGCCGTAGAGCGTTCCGAGTTTCATGGGATGAGCTCCTCCCTGATGACGAGGATGATCGCCCGCGACGCGACCGGGACCTTGAGCAACTCCTCTGCCTCGACCTCGCGGACCTTTTCGCCGGGCAGGGTGAGCTCCTCGCAGAGAAAGATGCGCCGCCCGCTGCCCAGCTCCGGGATCAGGCCTGCGGCCCATTTGAGCGAACCTTCGCGTCCCCCGAGGATAGCCAGTTTGCCCGCATCCCGCAGGTCCGCGGCCGATTCCTCCGGGTCGCGGCTGTGTGCCGAGACGATCCGGGCGTCTTCCCAGGCAACGCCGAGCCTCGCAAAGGCGACCTGAACCGAGCTGATCCCGGGGATGACCTCGCAGTTCTCCCGGCCGAAGCGTCTGATCACCGGCTGCGCCAGCGAGGCGATCCCCGGGTCGCCCGTGGCGAGGAGGACCACCTGGAGCCCGGCGTCGCGGCGCGCGGCCATCAGGTCAATGGTGCCTTCGATATCGGTGCCCGAATCGATCCGTTCCGCAAGGACTTCCGGAAAGAGGTCCTGCAGGCGCCGCGACACGATAAGGACGTCGGCTTTTTGCGCCGCCTCCCGCGCCGCCGGGGTGAGGTAGGATTCCGCTCCGGGGCCGCAGCCGACGATGATGATCTTTTCCAGTGCTCGTGCCATGATTCCGATTCTCCCGCCGATCTTCTCTACCCTGCCCGTTGTGTTGCCTGCGGCTATGCCGTTCCGTTTCAGACCGCCCGAACCGTGCCGGCCGGTCGTTTGGCACTCCTGTCGGGGGGCGTATCCCCCGCCTCCCCCACGGTCCGGCCGCCGAGGTCGATCAGCACCACGCCCGGAGAGAGGCGTCCTGCCGTCCGCGTCACGACCGCATCCCGTACTGCCGCTGCGAGGCTGTCGCCCAGGCGCCTCTTCTTATCGGCCGCCAGGGAGGCGAAGAGCCCCTCGACCGTCGCTGCCGAAGGCGCCGGCCGGCCGAGGACCGCTTGGTGCATCCGCTCCACGACGGGAAGCGCGCTTCCCGACCGGCTGGAATGGGTGTCCCAGTCGCCTGCCGCCAGCTTCGCGAGTTTGCCCGGATGGCCCAGGATCAACAGCCCCGTGAAGGGGCGGCGGAGGGCCTCGTCGAGGGCGAAGCCCCACTCGTTTCCCACTTCGACGATCTGCGCGTTCGCCACAGGGAAGCGCTGCCGCGCCGTCCGCTCGCCGATGTGGCCGGGCACAAACACCGGCAGCCGCACACCCGCCGCCGCGGCCACGGCGAGGCTGCAGCGAAGCGACTCCCGGATCGCCGAACAGCTGAAGGGGCGGACGATCCCGGTGGTCCCCAGGATCGACAGCCCGCCGGCAATGCCCAGCCGCGGGTTGAAGGTCTTTTTCGCGATCTCCGCGCCGCCGGGGATTGCGATTGTGACCCGGACGCCCCGGGGGCTGACTTCTCCGAGGGCCTGGGCGATCATCCGCCGCGGCATAGGGTTGATCGCCGGCTGGCCGGGCGGGACCGCGAGGCCCGGTTTCGTCACCGTCCCCACCCCTTCGCCCGCGGCGAACTCCACGCCTGCGCCTCCGGTCCAGGCCACCGTTGCCCGAATCAGCGCCCCGTTCGTAACGTCAGGGTCGTCGCCGGCGTCCTTCACGACCGCGGCCTCCGCGCCGCCGTCCACCGGCCGGACAGAGGCGATGGGAAGCGCGACCCTCGTCCCGCCCGGGAGCGGGATCTCCACGGCCGTCACCGCCCTGCCCTCGGCGAGCAGCAGGAGGGCCGCCTTTGCCGCGGCGGCGGCGCAGCTTCCGGTGGTGTATCCGCTGCGGAGCGCGCTCACGGCTTCGTCTCCTCCTCCAGCGAGTCGATGATCATCTCCTTCGGGATCAGCTCGAGCAGCTGCGCCCGCGCCTCGCCGATCGTCAGCGGCAGGCGGTCGATCGGGACGCCGTCGTGCCGCTTCATTTCATACATCAAACGCGAGACGTAGGGAAGCCGCAGTTTCGCCCGGACGATCATCTCCTGATGGCAGAAGATCTCCTCGGCCGGCCCTTCGCAGAGCACCCGCCCCCCGTCGAGGACGGTGATCCGGTTGGCAAACAGCGGCAGCATGTCCACCGAGTGGGTGGCGAGCACGATCGTCAGCCCTTCCCCGCGGTTGAGCCCCTTCAGGAGCTGCATCATCTGCGCCTCTCCTGCCGGGTCGAGCCCTGCCGTGGGTTCGTCGAGGATCAGGATTGCCGGGCGCATGGCGATCACCCCGGCAAGGGCGACCCGCTTCTGCTCGCCGAAGCTCAGGTGGTGGATCGCCCGGCCGCGGAGCGGCAGGGCCGCCACAGCGGCGAGCGCCTCGGTGACGCGTTGCTGCACCTCTGCCTCGGGGAGGTTCAGGTTGCGGGGGCCGAAGGCCACGTCCTCCTCCACGGTGGCGGCGAACAGCTGGTCGTTCGGGTTCTGGAACACGAGCCCCACCCGTTGGTGGAGCTCCTCCGCGGAGAGCCCGCCGATCGGCCGCCCGTTGATCCGGATTTCTCCGGAACGGGCCGTGAGCAGACCCACGAGGAGGTTGATCAGCGTGGTCTTGCCCGACCCGTTCGACCCCAGGATGGCCACGAACTCCCCCTCGCCGACGGTGAAGTCGATCCCGGCGAGCGCCTCGGTGCCGTCGTCGTAGCGGTAATGCACCCCGTGGACTTCGATCGCCTTCATCCGGCCACCCCCCATTCGATCAGCCGGCCGGCGGTGATCAGGATGACCGCGACGACCAGGACCAGCCGGTCCCTCCTGCCTATCGCCGGGAGCGGGCCGAAGGGCATGGTTCCCCGATAGCCGCGCAGCCGCATCGCCTCGCCGGTCCGCTCTGCCTGCTCGCAGGAGTGGATCAGCGTCGCCCCGGCGAGCATGGCGAAGGAGCCGAGCGAGCGCCGCCCCCCCCGGTAGCCCAGGCGAAGCCGCTGGGCCGCGGCGATGTTCGCCGTCCGGTCCATCAGGACGAAGATGTAGCGGTACATCAGGATCGCCACCTCCAGCCAGGTCTGCGAGATCCCGAAGGAGCGGAGGGCCTGGAAGATCCGGTGGGCCGGGGTCACGAGGCCGAGCAGAAAGACCACCGACAGGGCGCCCAGGACCCGGGAGCCCAGGAGCGTCCCCTGGCGGAGCCCTTCGGCCTTCAGGATCAGCTGCCATCCCGCAAGGGTGAAGGAGTACAGCGGCGTCGACCCCGTGACAAAGGCCTGCAGGACGACCAGCAGCGCCGTGACTGCAAGCGGCGCTGCCAGGCGGGCGGCGGCCAGCCGGAGAGGGACCCGCAGGACGGCGCCGGCGCCGAGGCAGAGGCCGGCCAGCAGAAGCGGCAGGAAGGTCCGCTCCGCGGTGACCACGGCGACGAGCGCCGCCAGGGCGATCAGCAGTTTCGCCCGGGGATCGATCCGGGTGAGCGCGTTGTCCCGGTAGGTGAAGATGTCTGAAAAAAGGTCAAACATAATTATCTTTGCGGCGCCGCGGGGGGAAGAGGGTCCGGAAATTGTAGCCGGCGACGAACCCGCCGCCGATCCCTGCCAGCAGAAAAACGAACAGCAGCAGGTCTCCCTGGTCGGTGTTGAGCAGGGGTTCGCGGCTGGGCCGCCCCGCCTTCTCGGCGACCTTCTCGATCACCGCCTCGTCCACGCCCGGCCAGGAGGCGGCCCGGACAGGGGCGGGGGCGGCGATCAGAAGTATCGCGAGGATCATGGCCAGGCCGGCCTTGCCCGGAGCCGTCCCTCCTGCCGCCATCCCCAGTAGCTCCGGCTTGCGGCTCCTGATGAAGGCGAGGGCGCCCGCGGACAGGAATCCTTCGAGGATCCCCAGAGGCAGCTGGGTGGGGACGAAGGCCAGCAGGATCAGCGAGAGCATCGCCGAAAATGGGCCGCTGCCGTGGAGGGCCGCGGCCAGCTCGACCGAGGTCATGGCATAGGTGGCCCAGTCGGAGAAGAGCCCTGCCAGGAACGCCGCACCTGCCCACGGGAGCCCCAGCCGGCGGCCGATCAGGTACGCGGCGTAGCCGGCATAGGCCCCGGCCACCCCCATCGAGAGGATGTTCGCCCCGAGGGTGGTGAGCCCCCCGTGGGCGAGGAAGAGCGCCTGGAGGGTGAGCGCGATGCTCGCCACGACCACGGTGAGCCCCGGGCCGATCAGGATCGCCGCAAGCCCCGTCCCGGCGGGGTGGGAGCAGGTCCCGGCGGTGGGAATGGGGATGGGCATGCAGGAGATCAGAAACACCGCCGCCCCTACCAGGCCGACGAAGGGTTTGAAGGAGGGGGCGTCTTCGCTCCTGTGCCGGATGTCCCGAAGACCCCAGGCAACGAAGGGGAGGGCGACGGCGTACCAGAGCGCCGCCCAGGAGAAGGGGAGTATCCCCTCGGAGATGTGCATCGCCAGGGCCGGCGGCGGCGCGAAGAGGGATGCGCCCGCCGCAACGGTAGCCAGCAGTATCGTCAGCCGGTTGTTTTCGCTGATCCGTAGCCGCATGGCTTCACTCCTTTCGTTCCATTTCCGTGGGATGCCGGTCGATCGGCGCCGGCGGGAGCGTCCGGATGTCGCAGAGCTCCAACGATTCCCCGACCCTTTTACGGACGAGGGCGACGAGGGAGTCGTCGTAGCCCAGGTGCCTGCCCAGGATCAGGCGGACTTCCGGGTGCTTTGCCGCCGCCTCCCGGAGCATCTCCGGGATGTCCAGGCGCAGATGGACGCCGAAGTGGAGGAAGTAGGGCAGGACGATGACCTCCCGCGCCCCCCGCCCGACGCACCTGTCGAACACCTCGGCGAAGGGCGTCCCCCTGCCGCCCATCCGGCAGAGCTCCACAATCCCGCCGTCCTGTCTGCGCAGGGCTTCGGCGACCGTCTCCATGTCCTCGTCTGCCCCGGCGGCGCGGCTCCCGTGGCCGATGAGGATCACGGCCCGCGGCCCTCCTTCCCGTGGATTACATGCAACGCGATCCTGTGTCATGCTCTTCTCCTGAAAGCCTTTCTGAAACCTTCATGCCGTTTCTTCACCAGCCGCCTCCGCCGCCAGGCCGCAGAGGGCGTGCAGGACGCTCACCGCCAGCGGACTGCCGCCGCGGCGTCCGGCCGTGGCGATGTAGGGGACCCCGAGCGACATCAGCTCCTCCTTGCTCTCCGTGACGTGGACGAACCCCACCGGGAGCGCCACGACCAGGGCCGGGAGGATTCGCTCCTCGGCGATCATCCGGCTGATCTCCATCAGTGCCACCGGGGCGTTGCCGATCAGGACGATCGCGCCGTCGATGAGCGGCTTTGCCTTCTGGACGGCGTGGAGCGAGCGGGGAAGACCGCTCCGCCGGGCCATGCGCTCCACGTCGTCGTCGGCGACATGGCAGACGATGCTCTCGCGCCGGTAGAACCCGCAGACGCCGCGGAGGCGGGCGAGCGAAATCCCCGTGCGGATCATGTTCGAGTCGGCGAAGATCGTCCGGCACCCCTTGATCGCCTTGACGCCGGCAGCGACGGCGTCGGGCGAGAAGCGGACCGACTCGACGATTGCGAAATCGCCCACGGTATGGATCATCCGCCGGACGATCCGCCACTCTGCCGGCCCGAAGCGGTGGGGCGGGGCTTCGCGATCGATGATCTCCAGCGAACGCGCTTCGATCTCGGGGCCGCTCATCGGCGCCTCCAGGAAGGCCCTGATCAGCGGCCGGTCGGGTGTCTCGTTCATGGCAGGCCTCCCAATCGGTTGACGAACCGTTCGATCGCCGCCGGAGACGCGGCGTGGTAGAGGTGGGTGTACGAGGCCAGGATCGCCTCCTTCTGGAACCCCTCGGCCTCGAAGGCCGCGGAGCGGCGCCGCCGGAGGCCGTAGACCCGCCGCCAGGCAGGATCGGCGGCCGGGTCGCCGACCAGCTCGGAATAGTGGAACTCGTGTCCCCGCATTGTCGCACCGCGGACGCCCCAGAGTGAATCCTCGGCCAGGGTGACTTCGACGTACCCGAGCGTCTTCTTCCGTTCCAACATCCGCGTACGCGCCGGCAGTATCCCGAGGAAGGGGGTGAAGCGGCCGTCGGCCAGCAGCCCCTCCGAGAGGTACATCAACCCGCCGCATTCGGCGTACAGGGGCTTCCCGGAAGCGGCGAAGGCCCGGACCGCGGCGAGCATCTCGGTGTTTCCCGCGAGGGCCGCGGCGTGGGCCTCGGGGTAGCCGCCGCCGAGGTAGAGGCCGTCGATTTCGGCGGGGAGCCGGCGGTCGGCCAGCGGCGAGAAGAAGGCGATCTCGCACCCGGCGGCGGCGAGGGCGTCGAACAGGGCCTGGTAGTAGAAGTGGAACGCGGCGTCCCGGGCCACGCCGAGGCGGCACCGGGCGGGCCGGCGGCTGGGGGCTGTCTCTTCCACCGCATCCGCGGTATCCGCGGGGCAACGCGGCAGGTCCGGCGGAAGATCGTTCACCCCGGCGAAAATCGGTGTCCCGCGTGATTCTGGATGCCCGGTCGAGTCCGGCCTGACAACAGCGGGCCCATTGCCCTGCTGGATGAAGAGCGTCGGGAAGAGCTTCCCGATGGAAAGATGGCGTTCCAGGGCCGCGGAGAATTCGTCGAGGAGCGCCTCGGGCACCAGCCCCTGGTCGGCGGTGACGAGGCCGAGGTGGCGCCGGCTGAGCTCCGGGAAGGCGCCACGCGGGACCGCCCCGAGCAGCGGAGGCTGGCCCGCTGCGGAAAGCGCGTCGGAAAGCCACTCCGCGTGGCGTTCGGAGCCGCAGTGGTTGGCGACGACGCCGGCGAACCGGATGTCCGGCGCGAACCCCGTGAACCCCGCGACCAGGGCGGCGATGCTCCGCCCCATCCCGTGGACGTTCGCCACGAGGAGGACCGGGGCGTCGAGCCAGCGGGCGATCTCGGCGGTGCTCCCCGCGTCGGTTGCCGTGTCGGCCCCGTCGTATAGCCCCATCACCCCCTCGACGACGGCGCAGTCGGCATCGGCCGCGGCCCGGCGAAAGAGGCTCCCGACGTGCTCCCGGCCGGCCATCCAGCCGTCCAGGTTGTGACAGGGCCGCCCCGAGGCAAGGCTGAGGTAGGTCGGGTCGAGGAAGTCCGGCCCCACCTTGAAGGTCTGGACGCGGAGCCCCCGGCGGCTGAGCGCCCGGCTGAGCGCGAGGCTGAGCGAGGTCTTTCCCGATCCGCTGTGGGTTCCGGCGATGACCAGTGTCGGGAGGTCCGCCATCAGTATTCCACCCCTTTCGTCGCCTTCAGGCCCGCGTCGAACCCGTGTTTCACGCAGCGGACCTCGGAGACCGTGTCGGCGGCGGCGATCAGCCCCTCCGTGGCCCCCCGCCCGGTCAGGACGATGACGACGCCCGGGGCCCGTTCCCGGAGGAGGCGCAGGACTAACTCCTCTGCGATCAGGTTCCGGGCGACGGCGTAACACCCCTCGTCGAGGATCACCAGGCCGTACCGCCCCGAGCAGGCGGCCTCCGAAGCGATGCGGAGCCCTTCCTCGGCGGCCAGGCGGTGCTCCCCGAAGCGGGGATCGTCCTCGGGCGGCACGAACCCGCGCCCCGTGACGAACATCTCGACACCGGGGAGTCGGCTCAGGGCCGCAAACTCGCCGGTCTGTACGTCGGACTTGACGAACTGGATGATGGCGACGGGGATCCCGTGGCCGTGCGCCCGGACGGCCATCCCCAGGGCAGCCGTGGTCTTTCCCTTGCCGTCACCGGTAACGATCAGGGTGCGCTCTTCTTCTGCCATGGATTGGTGCCTCCTTTTTTCACCCTCACCCCGGCCCCGCTCCCGTCGAGGGAGAGGGAGAGCCCCTGTCTGCCCTTGCTCCGGGAAACGGGGAACCCGCCGCTTATCCTCTTACGCGCCCCCGAGGAGCCTTGCCGCTGCCCAGCGCAGTGAAGGGAAGCTTGTCGCGGCGATGGCCGTGGCCAGGAACATCAGCCGGTTTGCCGTCACGATGTGGCCGCGGACAAGCGGCACGACCGGGTCGCCGATCTGCGGCTGGTTCACGGGCCGGCCCCGCCGTTCCATCACCCCCCCCAGCCGGACCCCCAGGGCCCCGGCGACCGTAGCCTCGGCGATCCCCGAGTTGGGGCTCGGATGCTTCCGGCCGTCGCGGCGGGCGATCCGCCAGGCGGCAGCCGCCGGGAGGCCCAGGAGCGCCGCCGAGGCCGTCAGGATCGGCGCCGCGAGCCGCGCGGGGAGATAGTTCGCCGCATCGTCGAGCCGCGCGGCGGTCCTGCCGAAATCGATGTAGCGTTCGTTCTTGTAGCCGATCATCGAGTCGAGGGTGTTGATGGCCTTGTAGGTCATCGCCCCGACCGGACCGCCGAGCGCCGCGAAAAACAGCGGCGCGATGATCCCGTCGACGGTGTTTTCGGCAACGCTCTCGACGGCGGCACGGACGACCTCCGTCTCGGTCAGCCGTTCCGTGTCGCGTCCCACCATCCAGGAGACGAGGCGCCGGGCCTCGGCCAGGTCGAACCGCTCCAGCGCCCGGTACACGGCGACACTGTGGCGGGCCAGGTCCCGGGCGGCGACGGTCGTGTACAGCACGACGATCCCGACCGCGTCGCCGACGAGCGGGTGGATCGCCCGGGCGATCCCGAGCAGCGCCGCCGTGGCCAGGGCCGTGGCGGCGATCACCGTCAGGGCCGTCACTCCCCCGGCGAGGCGCGCATCCGGAAACGCCCGCCGCGCCGGACCCTCCAGGGCCCCGATCATCCGGCCGATCAGGCGGACCGGGTGGGGGAGCCAGCGCGGATCGCCGAAGGCGAGGTCGAGCAGAACGGCGATTATGATCTGATACTCCAATCTCATCGGTGGCTCCGGAAATGCTGCTTGACGATCTCGTAAAAAATCAATTTTCCCCTCCCCTGGCGGGAGGGGATTAAGGGGAGGGGGCTCACCCTCATCACAATCCCATGATCCGGTAGATCGCGTCCATGTTCAGGCTCCTGCGCACCACGGCGGCCAGCCGCTCGAAGGCCGGCTCCAGGTCGTACACGGCGGCGATCCGGCCGAGCGGCGCCAGCCCCCGGCGCGACCGGAGGCGGTCGATGAACCAGCGGCGGAAGGGGTCGGCGTCGAAGATCCCGTGGAGGTAGGTCCCCCAGAGGAGACCGTCCGCCGTTCCGAACCCGATCGTCTCGCCGTCCTCCCGACCGATCAGGGGTTTGCCGTCGCCGGTGGTGATGCCGTGGTGGATCTCGTATCCGGCGAGCTGATGGCCCGACACCAGGTGCCGGGCCGCGACGCGCTTCAGCGTCTTCTCCCGGGCGAGCGTCGTCCGCAGGGGGATGAGCCCCAGCCCGGCGAGACTCCGGCCCGCTGCGGATTCCACCCCCAGGGGATCGGCGATCTCGGTCCCGAGGATCTGCAGGCCGCCGCAGATCCCCACGACCTCCGTCCGTCCGGCCTCCGCGAGCTCCCGGATCCGCCCCGCCATGCCCCGCGCCCGGAGGTCCGCCAGGTCGCCGATCACGTTCTTGCTCCCCGGAAGGACCACCGCATCGGGGGTCCCCAGCTCGGCGGGATCGCGCACGACGCGGAGCCGGACGTCCGGCTCGATCCGGAGGGGGTCGAAATCGGTGAAGTTCGAGATGTGGGCGCAATCGACTATCACGATCTCCACGTGCTCGCCCGCCGGGGCGCGGCCGTCGATCAGGCCGCTCTTGAAGCTGACCGAGTCCTCTTCCGGAAGACCGAGGTCCTGGAGCCAGGGAACGACGCCGAGGACGGGGCGGCCCGCATGGGCCAGGACGTAGTCGTTGGCCGCGGCGAGGAACTCCTCCTTCCCGCGGAAGCGGTTCACCACGAACCCCTTCACGAGGCTGCGCTCCCGCTCGGCGAGCACCTCCATCTGACCGATGAAGGAGGCGTACAGCCCGCCGCGGTCGATGTCTCCCACGATCAGGACCGGCGCCCGGGCGTACAGGGCCATGTTCATGTTCACGATGTCGCGCCGCTTCAGGTTGACTTCCCCGGGACTTCCCGCCCCCTCCATCACGATGGCGTCGTACTCGGCGGCGAGCGAGTCGAAGGCCTGCTTTGCCGCGGCAAAGGGGGGCTCCCGGTCGCGGGTGTACTCCCAGAACTCCCGGTTGCCGATCGGCTTGCCCAGGACGATCACCTGCGATCCCGTGTCGCTGTTGGGCTTGAGCAGGACCGGGTTCATCCGGACGTCCGGGTCGATCCGGCAGGCCTGGGCCTGGACCACCTGCGCCCGCCCCATCTCGCCGCCGGCGCGGGTGACGTAGGAGTTGAGCGACATGTTCTGCGCCTTGAACGGCGCGACCCGCAGTCCGTCCTGGAGCAGGATCCGGCAGAGGGCCGCGGCCAGCACGCTCTTGCCCGCGTTTGACCCGGTCCCCTGGAACATGATCCGGGGCTTCGGCCGCGCCGCGGCCCGGCCGGGGCAGCCGAGCGCATCCCGGAGGGAATCGCAGAGGCGTTCGTTCTCTGCGGCGGTCCGGACGGCCACGCGGAAGAAGCGCCCGTCCAGGCCGGCGAAGTTGTCGCAGACGCGGACGGCGATCCCGCCGCTGAGGAGGCGGGCGGCGAGCTCGGGGGCGGTGACGTCGCCGCGGTCGAGCCGGCAGAGCAGAAAGTTCGCCGTCCCCGGGTAGACGAAAAGCCCGGGGATCGCCCCGAGCGCGGCGGAAAGCTCGGCGCGCCGTTCGCGCACGAACCGGCGCGTCGCTTCGGCGAAGGCGGCGTCGGCCAGCGCCGCCGCACCCACGGCCTGGGCGATGGTGTTGACCGACCAGGGGGGGGCCAGGCTGCGGAGCCGCCGGATGACCTCCCGCTCGGCCACGACGGCGCCCAGGCGGAGGCCCGGGATCGCGTACATCTTGGTGAACGACCTGAGCACGACGAGGTTGGCCGGCCGCTCCCCGTCCAGCAGGCTCTCCCCGTCGGTAAGATCGACGAAGGCCTCGTCGGCGATCACGATGGTCGTGGGGCGGCGCCGGGCGAGCTGCCGGAGCCCCGCGGCGGGAACGAGCGCGCCGGTGGGGTTGTTCGGCTGCCCCAGGATGAGGACCTCGTCCCCTTTCAGCGCCCCTTCGATCTCGGCCAGGTCCGGGGCGAATCCCCGCTCTTCCCTAAGCGGAAGGGGTTCCACGCTGAGCCCCGCGAGGCTGCAGGCGGCCGCATAGTCGCTGTACGAGGGGACCGGGATCAGGGCGCGCCGCTTGCCCAGGACCCGGGGCAGGAGGTGGAGGAGTTCGGTCTCCCCGTTTCCCATCAGGACCTCGCCGGCGGCACAGCCGAAACGCCCGGTAAAGGCCCGGACCAGCTCGGTGCACTCCGGGTCGGGGTAGTGGACCAGTGAGCTCACGGAGCTGCTGATCAGCGGGCGAAGCCATTCCGGCGGTCCCAGGGGGTTGATGCTCGCCGAGAAGTCCAGGATCTCCGCCGCCCCCTTTCCCGCGGCCGCGGCCAGCTTTGCGATGTTTCCGCCGTGCCTCTCCGTCATACTGCCCCTCCGTGGAGCATCGCTGCCGCGGCGAGCGCCGGGCCGAGTTCGGCCAGCTCGCAGGCGGCCCCGAGGGTGTCGCCGGTGAGCCCGCCGATCCGGCGGAAGAAATAGGCTGCCAGCAGGAGCGCGGCAAGAAAGGAAACGGCGCCGGCGATCAGGCCGGGCAGGCGGCCCATGAGAAAACCGGCGGCCAGGAGCGCCGCGAACGCCCAGAGGGCATGCCCCTGCGAACGATTCCGGTGAAAGATCCCGGCGAGTCCCCCTTCGGGGCGGACGTAGGGGAGCAGCGCCATGTGGACGATCAGCGCACACCTGCCGGCGAGCGGCGTCATGACCAGGACCCACCAGCGCCAGGGGCCGGCGAGCGAGACGAGAAGGCTGGCCTTGAGCAGGACCAGCGCAACCACCGCCGCGACCCCCATCGGGCCGGTGCGGCTGTCCCGCATGATCTCCAGGACCCGCTCGCGGGGGCGGCCGCTGAACAGCCCGTCCGCCGTGTCGGCGAGCCCGTCGATGTGGAGGCCGCCCGAGGCGGCGATCAGCAGGATGACCGTAACGACGCTCGTGACCCCGATCGGGAAGAGCAGCCCCAACCCCCAATCCGCCAGGCTGATCGCCGCGCCGATCAGCAGGCCCACGACAGGGAAGAAGGGGAGGGAGCCCCCGAGGACCCCTTCGCCGGGGGGGCTTCCTCCCGCGAGCGGAATGATCGTCAGGAACTGGACGGCGGCCAGGAACCGTTTCATGAATCCGCCTTTGAAACGCCGGCCTCGTCGAAGGTGGCCACCTCGGTCAGGACCCGTACGGCGGCCTCGATGAAGTTCATCGCCAGCGCCGCCCCGGTCCCCTCGCCGAGGCGGAAGTCGAGGTCGATCAGCGGGTGCTTCCCGAGGATTTCCACGGCGATGCGGTGACCCTTCTCCACGCTCCGGTGGGCGGCGATCATGTACTCGGCGGCCGCCGGGCAGAGGCTGTGGGCGATCAGCGCCCCGGCGGTGGAGATGAACCCGTCCACCACCACTGGCTTCTTGAGCGCGGCTGCGCCCAGGCAGAGACCGGCGATCCCGCCGATCTCGAACCCGCCCACCTTGGCCAGGACATCCAGACCGTCCGACCGATCAGGGGCGTTGATCGCCAATGCCCGCTCGATCACCGCGACCTTGTGGGCGAACTGGCCGGCGTCGATCCCGGTCCCGTGGCCGGTCACCTTGGCAACCGGTTCACCGCTGAAGGCGGCGACGATGGCGCTGCTGGGGGTGGTGTTGCCGATCCCCATGTCCCCGGTGCCGAACACGTCGACCGCGGAGTCGGCCTTGCGGGCCACATCGATCCCGGCCTCCACGGCCCGGATCGCCTCCTGCCGGCTCATGGCGGGACCGTGGGCGATGTTCTTCGTCCCCGGGCCGATCCGCCGGGAGACGATCTTTCCCGCGTCGGCGAGCGCGCAGAGGTCGGCGGCGACCCCCATGTCCACCACGGTTACCGAAGCGCCCGCCTGGCGGGCCAGGGCGTTGATCCCTGCCCCGCCGGCGACGAAGTTGTACACCATCTGGGGCGTCACCTCCTGGGGGTACTTGCTCACCCCTTCGGCCACGACCCCGTGGTCGCCGGCCATCGTGAAGATCGCCTTGCGGCTGATCGGCGGGTGCAGCGAGCGGGTGATCCCGGCGAGGTCCTCGGCGAGGTCGAGCAGACGCCCGAGGGCCCAGTGGGGCATGGTCAGCGCTTCCAGGCGGCGGTGCGCCTGGGCCCGGACCGCGGCGTCCTGGGGGACGATGGCGGTGATGGTTTCCTTCAGCAGCGTCATGTCAGCTCCTTGCTCGGTTTGTTCGCGCCGCCTTTTTCGCGCCGCGGTTTCTCTGGTCGTCTTCTTACCGTTTCTGGGGAGGTGCGTTTCTCCGCTTCACCCCCGGCCGCGGCCGGACAGCAGCCTTTCCGTTCGGGTCAGCCGGCGATTCCACCCTTCAACCGGAGGGGGATCCCGGAGACGACGAGCGTGACCTCCCCTGCCGCGGCCGCGATCAACTGGTTGCACCGCCCGGCGCAGTCGCGAAACAGCCGCGCCGCGGCATTGTCCGGGACGATCCCCATGCCCACCTCGTTTGTGACGAAGATGACCGTTCCGGCGAAGGCCGCGCAGGCGGCGATCAGCCCGCGGCAGCGAACTGCCGCCGCCTCTTCGGTAAACCTCTCCCCCCGCTGCTCCGCCTCGTACAGGAGGTTGTTGACCCAGAGGGTGAGGCAGTCCACGAGCAGCACCCGGTATCCCGCGGCCCGGCCGATGGCGCCATCGAGGTCGAGGGGCTCTTCGATCGTCTCCCAGAGGGCCGCGTCCCGCGCCTCCCGGTGCAACCTCACCCGGCCGGCCGTCTCCGCGTCTATGACGGGGCAGGTCGCCAGGTAGGCGCGCGGCCCGGGGAGGGACTCGGCGAGCCGCTGGGCATGGGCGCTCTTTCCGCTCCGGCTGCCGCCGGTGACGAGGATCAGCCCCGCCATGGTTCAGCCCCCCGGGGGCGCCGCACTTCGCGCCCGGTGCGGTCCCGCTGTTCTCTCATTGCATCTCCTCGCGGCGGCAGCGTTCGTTCAGACGGATGAGGACCCCCCGGTCCCCGTCGATCGCAAACTCGGACAGGGAGCCCGGGCGGATGTCGAAGAGGAGATACCGCCGGTATTCCAGCCCCAGGAACCGGCAGACGAGCATCCGGATGACCCCCCCATGGGCGAAGGCGATGACGGTCGCGGCGGGATCGGCCGCGATCCGGCCGGCCAGCGCACCGACCCGCCCGCGAAAGGCGCCGATGCTCTCCCCGCCGGGGAAGGCGAAGTCGTCCTCCAGCAGCGCCCAGCGGTCGACCGCAGCCGGGTCGGCGGCGGCGATCTCCGGGAAGCTCATCAGCTCCCAGCGGCCGAAGTCGATCTCCCGGAGGTCCTCGTCGACGGTGAAGGACGTCCCCGTTCCCAGGGCGAGTTCGGCGGTCCGGCGGGCCCGCAGGAGGGGACTGCAGAGGATGCGTGCCCTCTCGATGCGGCCGATCTCCCCGGCCAGTGCCGTTGCCTGGAGTTCCCCCTCCGCGCTGAGGGGGAGGTCGGTGCTGCCTACGTACCGGCCGCGGTACCTTTCCCCCAGATCGCCGTGACGGACGAGGATCACCCGCTTGGTCACCGTGCCTCCGAAAACAAAAAAATCCCCACGCCTGTCGACGTGGGGATGCCGTATTTCATCCTCAACCCGTTTCCGATCCGCGACCCCTCTCCGCGAGGGTCATACCACTCAGGACAGCCTGCGGCTAGGTCTTCTGGCTTCCGGATCCTCCTCCGGCCGCGTCTTCCCGTTCATCGGAACAGTGACATTCAGCGGCCTTTGTCCCCGGTAACAGCGGCGGGACCGCGACGGACTCGCACCGTCTTCCCTGTCGCCCGCGCGGGCGACCCGCAGGGAATTATGGCCTATTTCTAGTATACGCCCCGGCCGGTGTCAAGGAGAATTCATCCGGCCGCCTCTTGCGGGGGCCGGAGGGGGCCACGGGTGATAAAAAAACTTGACAACAGCCCGTCGCCTCACTTCTATAGGAGGACGATAGGATCAATAGGAAAGGAGACGGTGCCGTGCAGGAGATATACGAACTTCAGGCGGATGTGTGCAAGGTCTTCGCGAATTCCAGACGTCTCGAAATCATCAACCATCTCAAGGAAAAGGAGCTGTCGGCCGGCGAATTGATCAGCAAGACGAGCCTCAACAAGACCAACCTCTCCCCAGCATATGGCGGTTCTCAAGTCCAAGGGGGTCATCCTGAGCAGGCGGGAAGGGGTGACCGTGTATTACCGGATCGCGAGCCCCAGGATCATCGAGGCCTGCATCCTGATGCGGGAAGTGCTGATGGAACAGCTGCAGGAAAAGGGGCGGATGATTTCCCGGCTGAACAGACTGAAGTGAGTCTCCCGTCCCGGGGCGGACCTGCGGTCGCGCCGCGAGAGGTGCCTCCCGCAGCGGAGGGCGGAGGAGACCGTATTCGGGTGCGGGTGAGAGGAGCGGATCATGGAAGGAGCGTTTTTGGCCTATCGGGTCGTCCGTGAGGGAGAGGGATTCCGGGGGAGCGTGGTGCGGCTTCCCTGCGAGGCGCTGCCGCCGGGCGACGTCCTGATCAAGGTGGCATATTCGTCGCTCAACTACAAGGATGCCCTGTCCGCCACGGGGAACCCCGGGGTGACCCGGAAGTATCCCCACACCCCCGGGATCGATGCGGCCGGGACAGTGGTCGAGTCCGCGGCAGCGTCCTTCAAGCCCGGGGACCCGGTCCTGGTGACCGGCTACGACCTGGGGATGGACACGGACGGCGGATACGCCGAATACTGCCGCGTCCCGGCAGGGTGGGTGGTCCCGCTCCCCCCGGGGCTCGACCTGCGGGAGTCGATGATCCTGGGGACCGCCGGGTTTACCGCCGCGCTCGGGATCCGGCACATGCTCCACGACGGCCTTGCCCCCGACAAGGGGCCGGTCCTGGTCACCGGCGCGGCCGGCGGCGTGGGGAGCGTGGCGGTCTCGATCCTCGCGAAGCTCGGGTTTGCGGTTACCGCGGCCAGCGACCCCGCCAACGCCGACTACCTCAGGGAGATCGGGGCCGCCGAGGTGATCTCCCGGGAGACCCTCGCCGCCGAATCCCCCAAGGCGATGCTCAAGGAGCAATGGGCCGGGGCGTACGACACGGTAGGCGGGAAGACCCTGGAGAACGTGATCAAATCGATGCGCTACCTGGGGGTCATCGCCAACTGCGGGATGGTGGGGGGCGGGGCGATCTCGACCACGGTCTTCCCCTTCATCCTCCGGGGGGTCAAGCTTCTGGGCACCGATTCGGTCCAGTGTCCGACGGACGTGCGCCGCGACGTCTGGGAGAATCTCGCCGGTCCCTGGAAACCCGCCCGACTCGAACGGCTGGTGCGGACGATCACCCTCGACGACCTGGACGGGGCGATCGGGACGATCCTGGCGGGCAAGGGCGCCGGCCGGACCCTTGTTGTGCCGAAGACCAAGCTGCAGGGCTGACGGGACGTGAAGGCCGAGTCCGGCTGCGGCGCCGGACCGGATTTTCAGCGGATTGCAGGGTGACAAGATGAAGGATGGGACGCCTATGCGCGAGATAGAGTTTGCTGCGATCGGCGGAATCAGGATCGGGCATGCCGAAGACCGGAAGGCGGCCACCGGGGCCACGGTCGTCATCTGCGAGCAGGGGGCGACAGTCGGTGTGGACGTGCGGGGCGGCGCCCCGGGGACGCGGGAGACCGACCTCCTGGACCCGGTCAACCTGGTGGACCGGGTGCACGCCGTGCTGCTCGCCGGAGGGAGCGCCTTCGGGCTCGACGCTGCCGCGGGGGTGATGCAGTACCTCGAGGAGCGCAAGATCGGGTTCGACGTCGGGGTGACCCGGGTGCCGATCGTGTGCGCGGCGGTGCTGTTCGATCTGACGATCGGGGATCACCGCGTCCGGCCGGACAGGGAGATGGGCTATCGCGCCTGCCTGAACGCCGGCGCCGCGGAATGTCGGCAGGGCTCCGTCGGCGCAGGCGCCGGTGCGACCGTCGGGAAGATCCTCGGCATGGACCGGGCTATGAAGAGCGGCCTGGGGTGCCATGCCCTTCAGGTAGGGGAGCTGAAAGTCGGCGCGCTGGTCGCGGTGAACTGCCTGGGAGACGTGGTCGATCCGCTTGCGGGCAGGAAACTCGCGGGGCCGCTGAACGACGACCGGCGGAGCCTGGCCGACACCGAAGCGATCATGGTCGAGGCATACGCCGACAGGAAGAACCTGTTCACGGGCAATACCACGATCGGCCTGGTCGTCACCAACGCCGCCCTCACCAAGGCCCAGGCGACCAAGCTCGCCTCGATGGCCCATGACGGATACGCCAGGACGATGCGGCCGGCCCACTCGATGGTCGACGGGGATACGATCTTTGCCATGTCGACGGGCCCCGTGGAGGCGGACCTCAGCGTCATCGGGCTCCTCGCCAGCCGGGCGATGGAGCGGGCGGTCGTCGCCGCGGTCAAAAACGCCGAACCCCTCTGCGGCCTCGCCTGCTGGGCCGACCTCGCACCGCGCGAAATGCAGACAACCCGATAGGAAGGAGGCGCCATGGACATCGCAGAGGTCGTCAGGGAACGCAGAAGCATCCGCAAGTTCAAACCCGACCCGGTCCCCGAGGGGCTGCTGCGGGAGATTCTGGCGGCAGCGCGCTGGTCGCCCTCCTGGGGAAACACGCAGCCCTGGGAATTGTACGTTCTCAGCGGCGAGCCGCTCGACAGGTTCAAGACCGCCAATTGCGCCAGGTTGGACGAAGGAAGCGCGGCGGCACCGGATATCAGAATGCCTGAGCAGTGGAC
Source organism: uncultured Syntrophobacterales bacterium (assembly GCA_903928915.1). GTDB lineage: Bacteria > Desulfobacterota > Syntrophia > Syntrophales > UBA5619 > JAKAFS01. The sequence goes on from CAIYSL010000068.1 coordinate 71,246, forward strand.
AGAACCGCTCAAGAAGCGGTACGGCGCCGTCGGAAAGGGCGTACTCGCCGCTCTGGGGATTGCCCGGGACGATACAAAGGGCAGGACCGAGCAGACCCGGACGATGTTTCGTCTCTTCGATGCACCCTGTCTTATCGCGGCCTGCATCGACAAGCGTTCCTCGTCCCTCGAGTATGCCATGCTCGACGTGGGGCTGATCACCCAGACCATCTGCCTGCTCGCCCACGACCGCGGCCTGGGCACCTGCATCATGGCCTGCGCTGTCTTCTATCCCTCCGCGCTGCGGGCCGTCCTGCCCGATACGGAAGACAAACTGCTGGCCGTCGGAATCGCCGTTGGCTATCCGGAGAGGGATGCGCCGATCAACGGCTTCGCCCGCGAGCGGGCCCCGCTGGAGGAAACTGTCGTCTGGGTGAAGTAGCTCCCGCACGCAACGAGCCCGGGGGACGAATTCACCACGAAGCCGCAGGGGGCGCATCGGCACCGCACGATCGGAACGTCATTTCGGAGAGGGCTGCACATGAACCCCGTCTATCTCTCTGCGCCGGTTTCCGCGCTGATGAAAGGGCTGTACGAAGAAGACACCACGCTGGCGTACCTCAAGAAACAGGGCGACTTCGGGCTCGGCACCTTCAACGACCTCGACGGGGAGATGGCGCTGCTGGACGGGGCTGCCTATCAGTTGAGGACCGACGGCCTCGTCCACCCCGTCGACGATGCCCGCAAGCTGCCCTTCGCCTGCGTGACCTTCTTCGCCCCGACCACTGTGGAGAGCGTGGAGCAGGACCTCGACGACGCGGGGTTCCGGAGCCTTCTCGACCGTCTCCTCCCCTCGCGGAACGTGTTCACCGCCATCCGCATCGACGGCCGATTCCCCGCCGTGCAGGTCTGGTCCGTGCCCCGGCAGGACAACCACCGGCCGATCGCCGAGGTGCGGCCCACGGGCCACGACTTCCGGGACATCGAAGGCACCCTGGTCGGCTTCTACACGCCCCCCTTCATCGCGTCGCTCAGCATGCCGGGATACCACCTCCATTTTCTGTCCGCCGACAGAAGGCAGGGAGGGCATCTGTTTCGCTGCGGGCTGAGCAAGGCGTGCATCGCCATCCAGGTCGTGCCGGAGCTGAGACTGAGCCTGCCGATGACGCTCGACTATCTGACCACCGAGTTGTGAATTTCGATACAAGGAGGGGGATATGGGATTTTCACTGCTTCTCACCGTACTGGCCCTGAAGTTCAAGAAGGTGTCGAAGACGAACAAGGACTTCAGGAAATTCCTGATGGGTCACGAATGCAGGGTCGTGATCAAGACGAAGGACGGCACCCGGGGGAAACGGTTCATCTTCAGGGACGGCGCGTTTTCGTCGGACCGGGTGCTGGACGAGTACGATGCGGCGATGATCTGGAGCGACCCCAAGACCGCGTTTCGGTCCCTCAAGGCCGGAGAAGAGGGGATCAAGGCCGCGCTCCAGAACCATCTCGTCGGGATCGACGGCAGCGTCCACTCCTTCACCTGGTTTGGCGCCGCCATCAAGTTCGTCACGGCGTAGAACCGTTCGGCGGCGTGCGGATAGCGGGGCCGCGTTGCCGGCGCCGCACCCGACAGTGTAGGCAAGGAGGGAGTATGAGTTACTGGTCGCATGAATATCTGCTGCGGACATGGGGCGGCCCGATGGTGCAGGCCGAGTTCCTGAAGGAGGTCCAGAAACCGTTCTTCGTGCCCCGCATTTTTTCCGGGCTCAATCTCTTTCTCGACAAGGCCGGTCTGCTGCCCGATGCGGTCGACCTGGTGGCGAAGGAGTGCAAGACGAAACGGGCGTTCATCGTGACCGACGAGTACGCCGTCCGGTACGCCCCGAAGGTGATGGGTCCCTACGAAAAGCGGCATGGGATCAAATTCGAGGTCTGGGCCAAGGCAAAGCCGGACGCCCCGATCGATACGGTAAAGGACTGCGCCCGGATGATGCGGCAGTTTGGCCCCGACCTGATCTTCGCCATCGGCGGCGGCTCGTCGATGGATACCGCCAAAGGGGCATGGCTGCTGTACGAGCATCCCGACGCCGATATCGAGATCCTGAGCCCCCTCGTCCCCCTGAACCTGCGGAATAAGGCCAAGCTGGTTGCCGTCCCGACCACGAGCGGGACCGGTTCGGAGGTCACCGGGATCGCCGTGATCTCCTTTCCCGACGGCGTCAAGCTCGGCACGGGCGGCGCATTGCCGGAGTTCGTCCCCGACTTTGCCCTGCTCGACCCGACGCTGACCGTGGGGATGCCGCCGCAGCTCACCGCCGGGACCGGGGGCGACGCCCTGGCCCACGCCATCGACGGTTTCCTGGTCCCCCGGGCGGATGAATTGAACCAGGCGATCGCGCTCAAGGCGATCCGGATGGTGTTCGAATGGCTGCCCAGGGCGTACAAGGACGGCACCGACCTGATGCCCAGGATCAAGATGCAGCAGGCGGCGATGATGGCGGGAATCCCCTTATGCAACGCGGGCTCCGGGATCTCGCACGCCCTCGGCCACACCATCGGCGGCCTGTATCACATCCATCACGGCGCCATGGTCCTGCTGTTTATCCCCTATGAACTGCAGGTCTATGCGAAGGCGACCGACCGGTACCTGGAAATCTGCGACGTCCTGGGCATCCGGGACAGCGGCTCGGCCGCGCAAAGCCTCTCCAACCTCATCGCAAAGATCCGCGGCCTGATGGCGGAGGTGAACCTCCCCGTGAGTCTGCAGGACGCCGGCATCTCCCGGAGCGACTTTGCAGGGAATCTCGGCACCATCCTCGACCAGGCCCCGACCGACCCGGCCTTCTATTTCGGCTGGTTCGACCTGACCCGCGAGCAGCTGGAGGACCTGTTTATGTGCGCCTACGAGGGCAGACTGCTCGACATGAATTCAGAGCTCTGGAGGTGACCCCATGAAAGGATATTTCGGCAGACTCCTGAAGGTGGACCTGACGACCGGGAACGCGGAAGACCTTCCGCTCGGCGACGACGACCTGCGGCGCTACGTCGGCGGCTCGACCCTGGCGGCCCGGATCATCTACGACTATGTAACGCCCGGGATGGACCCGCTGGCGCCGGAGAACCCCCTGGTGTTTGCCGCGGGCCCGTTCATCGGTTCCAACATCCCCATGGTCAGCCGCGCGGCGGTTTGCGGCATCGCCCCGGCGAGCGGCCTCTGGGGCGAGGCGACCACGGGCGGGACCTTCCCCGTTCGCCTGAAAGGCTCCGGGTATGACGGGATCCTGATCACCGGCAGGGCCGCCAAGCCGGTCTGGCTTCTCGTCGAGGGGGGCAAGGCGGAGATCAGGGACGCCGGCGATCTCTGGGGCAGGGACACCTATCGGACGCAGGAGCTGATCGACCGGGAGGCCGGGGGAAAGGCCTCCACCGCCTGCATCGGCGCGGCAGGGGAGCGGTTGATCCGGTATGCCGGGATCATGAACGACGAGGGCAGGGCCGCGGGCAGGTGCGGCCTGGGGGCGCTGATGGGGGCGAAGAATCTCAAGGCCGTGGCCGTATCCGGGAACCGGAAGGCCGAGGTTGCGGACGCGGAAAAACTCAAGACCCTGGTCGAGGAGGCGCGGGAGTGCATCAGGAGCTACCCGAACACCAACGGGTACAAGCTCTTCGGTACGAACATGTACATGGACCTGGGGATGCGCCTGGGGGACGTGCCTGCCAAGTATTTCACCAAGAGCATTTTCCCGGTGGAGAAGGTTCACGGCCCTGCCTTCCGGACGCGCTACACCATGACGAATTACGCCTGCAGCGGCTGCCTGATCGGATGCGGCCGCGTCATCAAGGACTTCAGCGCCGAGATCAAGCGGGTCGACGGGCCCGAATACGAAACCGTGGCCGCCTTCGGGCCGCTGTGTATGAACTTCGACATCGACTCGATCGTCCGGGCGAACCATTTCTGCAATCTCCACGGGATCGATTCCATGTCCTGCGGCGTGTCGATCGCCTTCGCGATGCACCTGTACGAGAAAGGGATCCTCACCAGGGAACGGGCGGGCAGAGAGATCAGGTGGGGAGACGGGGCGGTCATCCTCGATCTCCTGGAGCTGATCATCAGCCAGCAGGGGATCGGCGCAGTCCTGTCCAGGGGTGTCCGGGAAATGGCCGCCGCGTTCGGGGCGGACCCCGAAGAAGCGGCGCAGGTGAAGGGGCTGGAATTCCCGATGCACGATTCCCGCGCCTATCAGGGGGCGGCGCTGGCCTACGCCGTCGGTCCCCGGGGCGCCTGCCATCTGAAGGGCAGCTTCTACAACCTCGACGCCCCGGGAAACGAATCCGGCCTGGATCTCGGGATAACCTTCAGCAACAAGAACGACCCCGCGCAGAAGGGGGCGCTCACGGCGAAGATGCTCCATTTCTGCGAGCTGTACAACAGCTTCACCCTGTGTCAATTCTCGCCCATGCCGGCCGCGATGATCGCCCGGACGCTGGCGGCCATCACCGGCGTCCCGACGGGCGCGATGGACCTGCTCGCCTTCGGCGAACGGTCGCTGAACCTCAAACGGGCCATCAACAACCGGCTGGGCGTCACGCGGCAAGACGACAGACTGCCGCGGATCGTCCGGCAGGCGCTGAAGGAGGGGGCGACAGCGGGGATCGAGCCCGACATGGAGACCATGCTGAAGGAGTTCTACGCGGTGAGCGGGTGGGACTGGGAAACGGGCAAACCGGAGAAGGGGAAACTGCTCGAACTGGGGCTTGACCGGGCGGCTAAGGACCTCTGGGGGTAGTTCCCCGCTCAAAACCGCTTTCCGTTTTGTCCGCTGCGTGTTAAGAAGCTCCGCAGTTACGGGGACAGGTTTACCATGTACCGATCGATCAAAAGCGCGGCGCTCGGAGCGAGCGGCCTCATCCTTTTCTTCTTCATTCTGTTTGTCGTCAACCAGACGGCGCAGGTGGTGGAGCTTGCCTCGCGCCTGAGTCCGGCCGCCGGCACGATCATCCTGTGGCTGCTGCTCGGGCTGTACGCCGCCGCTGCGGTTTCGGCTGCGGTGTTCTTCCTGCGGCTGCCGAGGCCGCTCGCGCAGCCGGAAAGCGAAACGGAGCCGGAGTTCTCCCGGTACCTCGACGCCCTGCGGAGCCGGCTGGCGGTGAACCCCCGCCTGGGGGGACGCGACCTCGCAGGCCGCGCCGGGGTCGAGAAGGCCCTGGAGGAGCTCGGCCGCGACTGCGACGTCGTCATCGGCGACACCGCCACGGCCGTGTTCATCAGCACGGCCGTCTCCCAGAGCGGCCGCCTGGATACCCTGTTCGTCCTGACGGCCCACCTGCGGATGGTCTGGCGGATCGCCCACGTCTACGCGCAAAGACCGGCGCTGCGGGACCTGATCAACCTGTATGCCAACGTGGCTGCCACGGCCTTTGTCGCGGGCGAGCTGGACGATGCCGAGATCAGCGAGCAGATCGAGCCCATCCTCTCGTCGGCCCTCGGCGCCGTGAGCATGTCCGTTCCGGGCGTCCAGGTCGCCGCCTCCCTCGTCGTCACTTCGATCCTCACCGGGGCGGCGAACGCTTTTTTCACGCTGCGCGTGGGGGTCATCGCGCGGCGCTACTGCGGGAGCCTCGTCGTTTCCGACCGCGGCGCCTTGCGGAAATCCGCCACCGCCGAGGCGGCGAAACTCCTCGGGGCCATCGTGAAGAACGGCACCGCTCGGATCTCGCGGGCCCTGTGGGGAGCCTCGAAAGGCAAGGTGGGGGGGATGTTTTCCAGCCTCACGGGATTTGCCTGCGAGGTACGGGACTCCTTTATCGATTTGCTGAAGGGGAACAAGGGCGAGGGGTGAAGCCCTGCGACTTTTCGCTCCCAACCGAACGCGGCGAGAGGACATACCGGCGCCCGCGCTGGCGGAACGGAGATCCATGGGTTCCGGGGCACGGACTCCCGGAGCTTTGGCGGGGCGGGGACGGCAGGGGCTGGCGGCATGCGCACCATGCCGCCCAAGGCATGGATCCGGTGCGCAGATCAATCAGCCAGGAGGAAACATGAACCCTGTCGTTCGTCGTGCAGCGTGCAAAGTGACCGCGAATTTCATCGCCCTGCTGGCGATGTCTCTACTGGGAGGCTGCGGCGGAGGCGGCGCCTCGCCGGCGTCGCCCGTGCTCGCCGATTCCTTCCGGACGGACGCCAACCGGAACGTGGCGATCCGGGCCGAGGCGCTGAACCGGGAGTTTCTGCTTCAGGGGAACATGATCACCCTCGACGGCGCGCAGCAGTTCAGCGGGCTGAAGAGCAGGGTCGTGGTCTTCCAGAGGCAGGCGGGCAAGCTCTTCATGCTAGAATCCCAGATCGGGCACACCGTCATGCCCGACAGCCCCTTTGCCCTGATTCTTGCCGAATTCCCCATCATCGCCGCGGAGGACGGCTGGATCTTCTTCGATTTCAACCAGGGGATGTCCCAGATCTTCGTCACCGCGGAGATGTACGCCCCCGACAGAGACGGCACCGGGTATCAGCCTTCTTTTACGATCGCCAAGGTGCGGAGCTGTTTTCTGAGGGAAGCGGACGCCGGGCGGCTGAACCGGCTTTCCCTGCGCCAGGCGGCTCAGGTCGAGGGGGTGAACGGCGTCTTGCAGAATGTGGAGGTGCGCTACTACCTCACCCCCTACCTGCCCGATCCCACGTTCACGCCCACCGAATCGCCGGGATTCGACCATGCCGGCTATTTCACGGTCATGCCCCAGCTGGAAGGCGGCGGCGCGACCAAGGTCCTGGCCACGAAATGGAACCTGAATCGGAAGCCGATCACCTATCACCTCTCCGCCAACACCCCGCCGGAATACCGCCAGGCGATCCGGGACGGTGTGCTGTACTGGAACAGGACGCTCGGCCAGGAGATCTTCGCCGTGGCCGACGCCCCCGCCGGGATCACCGCGCCGGACATGGAACGGAACATCATCCAGTGGGTGGATAATGCGACTTCCGGCTCCGCGTACGCCGACGTCCAGGCCGATCCCCGGACCGGCGAGATCCTCCACGCCCAGATCTTTCTGCCCAGTTCTTTCGCGGTCGGCAGCCGGAAGACGGCATGGCGGTTCCTCAAGCTTGCCTACCAGTCCTCCGGGAATTCCGCCGCCGGCCTGTTTTCGCTGCGGCACCTGTACAGTCCGCAAGTCTGCGATTTTCCCGCGCACGCGCAGATGGTGAAGAACGTCAGCGCCCTCCTGGCTGCCGACGCCACCGATGAGATGATCCTGAAGGCCTCCCGGGCGTACGTCCAGGAATCGCTCACCCACGAGGTCGGCCATACCCTGGGGCTGCGCCATAACTTTGCCGGCACCCTGTACGCCGACCACGGTGGCTACACCCGCGAGGAGCTGTACGAGAACTACCTCACGGGCGGCCCCTACCGCAGGGTGCTCCCCTCCAGCAGCGTCATGGACTATCACGACGCCATCGAATCGGGCCTGGTCGTCGATCGGTACAACACGGAGCAGCTTCCCCTACCGCACGACAGCAGCGCCATGCGCTTCCTGTACCTGAACGCGCCGCTGGACAGGACCATCCCCTTCTGCACCGATACGGACACGGACCCGGAAATGATCGACTGCCGGCGCTTCGACTACGGCAACTCGCCGTTGGAGTACGCGGCATTGACCCTGAAGTCGAATCTGAGCGTGGAGATCCTGCCCGCTTCCCTCTATCTGGAGCTGGCGGCCGCGGTCATGGGAGGGACTGCGATCGGTAGCCTGCACCCCTCACCTTCCCGGAAGGCGGAGGCCCTGCTGAGGGGAAAGGCCCTGCTCTTTGCTGCCTTTACCCAACAGGGGTTCTACAGCCGGACCCTCAAGCGGTATTACCCCGGCACGCTCCTGAAAAATGCCGACCAGACGGAGCTCCGCAAGGCGGTCATCCCGGTCGTGCGAACCGACCTCGACGCGTGGTTCCGGAAGAATTCCTTCGGCCAGCGGACGGTTGGCGACATGTTCCAGCCAATCAATCCCGCCTGGAAGGACGCCTGGATCGAGCGCTTCGAACGGCTCACCGAAGACCCCGCGTTCTTTCACATCGTCGATGCGGACGGGAAGAGCATCACCTTCACCCCGGCCGAACGGGAGCAGCTCAGGAACATTGCCCGCACCTTTTTCACCGACCTCATCCCCGCACTGGCGGCGGAGGATGTCAAGTTGCTCTCCGCAGCGACCGCCAAAATCGACGTGGTGGACGGAGCGGCGGGGGAGGGCTTGCTGGCGGCCATGAACGCCACGAGCCGCGGCTATCTGCTGGCCCGGACCGGCGAGACGCTGAGCGCCCTGGTGAAGGGGTCCGAACTGTCGCTGCCCCTGTTCAGGTACTCGTGGACCCTGCGCCTGGACGCCTCGCGCCTCCTTACCAACCGGGCCGTGCCGTCCGCGCTCTGGTGGGGGGTGCGGGAAGCCGCTGCGAACAAGGCGGAGCTCACCGGGGTCCTGGATGCGGCGGTCCAGCCGACCGGGAGCGCGTTCGCGGCGAAGGAGATGCCCGGTTACTTTTCCGCGGCGAGCAATGCCGCCTATCAGTGGTACCTGGAGAATGCGGTCTTCTGAGACGAGGGAGGGAGGGAGGGGATGAAAAATCACTTGGTTCGTGCAGTGCAGGCGGTGCTGCTGGGGACGATGACGCTTTTGGGAGCCGCGTCATGCGCGGGCACGCACAGCGGCCAGCCCTTCAGCCAGGACGTCCAGGACCGGCTGAACCGCGCCGTGGACGCCAAGATGGCGGAGTTCGGGGTGCCGGGTGCGATCGTCGGCGTCTGGGTTCCCGGCAAGGGCGAGTGGATCGCCTGCAAAGGGGTGGCGGATATCCGGACCGGCGCGGCGCCGAGAGTCCAGGACCGCGTCCGCATCGCTAGCATAACCAAGACCTTCGCCGCCACGGTGATCCTCCAGCTCGCCGACGAGAAGCGGCTCAGTCTGAGCGATACCCTGAACCAGTACGACCTGGGGGTGACCGTGCCCAACAGCGACCGGATAACCATCCGCAACCTGCTGAACATGACCTCCGGGCTTTTCAACTACACCGACGACGAGAATTTCTGGCAGCAGTTCCTCGCCGCCCCCACGGCGGTCTGGACGCCGAAGCGGCTCGTGGAGATGGCCGCGGCCAAGGGGGCGGTGTCGCCGCCGGGCCAGGCCTATGCCTACAACAACACGAATTACGTGCTGCTCGGCATGATCATCGAGAAGGTCACGGGCAACACCGCGGCTGCGGAGATCACCCGCAGGATCATCGACGAGCTCGGCCTGAGGAACACCAGCTTCCCCACCACGGCCGCGATGCCGGCGCCGTTCATGCACGGCTACATGCCGGAGGCAGGCATCGGGGGCGATACGGGCGGGCCGGCGGTGATCGACATGTCGGTCGAGTCGCCCACCCCCTTCTACACCGCGGGCGGGATGATCTCCGACCTCATGGACCTGAAGACCTGGCTGCAGGCTCTGGCGAGCGGCTCGCTCGTGAGCCCGGAGATGCAGAAGGAGCGGATGACGTTCGGGTCTCCCAACACGCCCTACTACGGTCTGGGCGTCATGAACGGCGGGAACATGCTCGGCCACTCCGGCGAGATCACCGGGTACAACAGCTCCGCCTACACCCATCCCGGGGGAAACGGCGCGACGATCATCGTCCTCATCAACCGGTACCCGAGCAAGGTCGAAGGGGTCTCCGACCAGATCCTGGCTGAAGTCGGGAAGGCCGTCGCGGACCTGATCCAGCGGTAGGGACGGCGGGCCCCTGCGGTGCCGGTGCGAGGTGAAGTCGCGGGAGGGACGGGCCATGAAGGTTCAAACGAGGTTGACGGGCCGCGGGGGCGAAAGGCCCCGGCAGGCATCGCAGGATACGGAACCGAGATGAACGGAGTCATCGTCAACGTAGTCGCGATTCTGGCGGGGACCGTTGTCGGCCTGCTGTTCGGCGGAATCATCCCGCAGCGCCTGCGCTCCACGGCCTTCAGCGGCATCGGCCTGGCCACGACCGTCATCGGCGCGATGATGGCAATCGGCGGGCTCACCGACCTTGCCGGGTCGCGCCTGGGCGCCTACGCGCCGCTCGTGCTGGTGGGGAGCCTCGTCCTGGGCGCCATCGCAGGCGAGCTGCTCGGCATCGAGGCGGCGCTGGAGCGGGTGGGGCGCTGGCTGCAGAGTGGGGCGGGGCGCATCCCCTTGCTCGGACCCGCCAAGGCGAACGGCGCGGGCGAGAAGGGGCACACCCTGGTCGAGGGGTTCGTCACGGCGAGCCTGCTGTACTGCGTGGGGGCGATGGCTGTGCTCGGCTCGATCCAGAGCGGCCTCGGCGACCCTTCCACGCTGTACCTGAAGGCGCTCCTCGACGGGTTCGCGTCGATCGCGCTCGCCTCGACCCTCGGGGTCGGCGTCGGGCTCTCCAGCATCCCGATCCTGCTCCTCCAGGGAGCCATTGCTCTTGCGGCCTCCTCGGTGGAGCCGTTCATGACCAAGGCCGTGATCGACACGATCCGGGCAACCGGCGGGGCGCTCATCCTGGCGATCGGGTTCGACCTCACGGGCATCAAGCGGCTTCCCGTGGGAAACCTGCTGCCCGCGATCCTCTTCGGCGCGGCCTTCGGCTGGTTCCTCGGGTAGGGGCAGTCGTACGAGCCGATCAGGCGCCTCGCTGCCCCGGCGATGCCTGTCCGTCATTGACAGGCGCCACGGTATCCCCTATGAATCGGGCAGGAAGCGGATAGTAGCGGGGACTCTTTATCCAGGAGGTGGGTTACGATGAAAGATGTAGACTACATGGGTGTCGCCGAAGACAGTATGGCCAAGATCCGGGAGGGGGCGTTCCTCACCGTGAAATCCGGCAATGCGCTCAACACCATGACCATCGGCTGGGCCACATTCGGGGTGGTCTGGCGCAAGCCGATCATGATGGTAGCGGTGCGGTTGAGCCGGCACACCTTCGGGATCATCGAGGCAGCGAAGGATTTCACCGTCACCGTTCCCGCCGGGGACATGCGCAAGGAGACCGCCCTCTGCGGCTCGGAATCCGGCCGGACCGTGGACAAGTTCAAGGCCTGCAACCTGGAAACAGCCGCCGGCCGCCACGTCGCCTCGCCGATCATCAAGACCCGCGGCCGCCACTACGAGTGCCGGATCGTCTACAAGTCGGCCATGGACCCGGCCCATCTGGATGGGGATTTCGATGCCTCCCTGTACCCCCGGAAGGATTACCACACCCTGTACTTCGGCGAGATCCTGGCCTGCTACGAGACCGACTGACAGGCGAGCTTTCCCCTGGGCAAGGCGAGCCTCGGTTGCCGGCGGAGCTGCAACGCATCTTGTCTTCCGATGGTTTGCTTTCTGCTTGCCAGGGCGCAATTTTCGATACAGGTACTGGACTGCAATCGGAAATGGTGCTAAGAGTGACCCACACATAGTAAGATCAGTTGAATGTTCCATCCCGTATGACAATGCTGGAGGGGAATATGGACTGGCAGAAAAGACCCCGTTTCCCAATGGCAGAAACGGGGTTTTTCTTTTGCCTGCATGAACGTCACCGAACCGTCGGGACAAATTTACCAGATCTTACCAAGCTGGTTTTATGTCCGTATTACCAGGATATACGAAGTGATTATAGATCCTAATCATCTGTTTTAATTATTTATTATCCGAGACGAAGAAATTTGGCTGCATCAAGGTGATAATGAGAATATCGGAAAAAGCCAAGCGCGTATATTAATTGTTGGGTGAACGAGAGAACGAGAAATGGGACTATGGAAGATCACGAGTAATGGTCCATCGAAGGTAAAGGAGACGAAGCTCAAAGAGGAGAAACTTCTTGAAGAACATCTGGAAGAGTGGATAACACAGGACTCATCGATCCTCGGGGAATCCCTGCTCGTATTCGGGCGGCAAGTAACCATTCCAGACACAAAAGATCGCCTCGATCTCCTTGCAGTTGACCCCAACGGATCGATTACCGTTATTGAACTTAAGCGCGGTCAAATGAAAGACCCCGTGGACATCCAGAGCCTGAGATATGCGAGCTACGTATCCAAATGGGATTTCCAAGATTTTGAGAATACTGCCAGAAATTACTTTGGGAAAGTAGGTGACGCGGAGTTCAATTTCAACGAGTTGTTTGAATCCTTCTGTTCTGAAGCCGGAATAGACGACATCCCAGACATTAATAGAGACCAGAGGATTATCATTGTGGGCTCCGCTGTGCGGGAAAAGCTGGGAAGCGTTGCCCTATGGTTGCGAGCGCACAACATCGATATCAAGCTCATCGAGGTGCAGGCATACAAAGAGGGAAGCGACCTTTTTATAGAGCCGTCAACCATTGTGCCGGTCGCGGTTGGGCGTTTCGATTCCGTGGGAAAAACAGGGCCGGAGGGACAGCCTTGGCTCGCGGATGGCAAGGCGTGGCACCTTGAAAAGCGATGTAGTCCCAAAACCAAAGAAATGCTTTTGCTCCTCGACCAAGTAGTGCAAGAGGAATTCGGTATAGAGGGTCCTCGATGGAGTCAGAAATACTATGTCGCCTATCCTGTGAATGACTTCAACTGGCTATCCGTACACACAAAGCCTCGTTTTCTGGTACTTGACTTTCTCGTCAAGGCAGGAGCTTTCAAGACAGAGGAACTGGCCGAACGTCTCGCTGTGGAGAAGTTCGATACTGACGAGAGCCTCGCTGAGAAGCTCGGCATGCCCAGCACTGTGTTTGTGAAAAACAGAAACCCTACATCAGACCGCATAAGGTTGCGCGCAAAGGAAGATTTCGACGTTAAGTCAAAGACATTTGTTGAGTTCTTGAAGGATGCATACAAAGCGTTCCCGAAATAAAGGCGAACACCCAACGAGGCGCTGAACCCGATCGTGGCCCTGTCGGGCCACTCCGGGTTAGCTCCATGTCAGGCCACAAAACTGGCTCACTGGAAAAGGAGATGCTATGAAACCGAACGAGAGTAAGCTTACTTTTGGAGTAGCCGTTGCAGTCTTCGCGATGCTTGTTTTGCACACGATGGCATTCGCTCAACAGACGGCCCCAGCGGGCAGCCAAGGACTGACATTGAAAGCCTACGGGCCGGGTGGTCCGGCTCCGGCCATGCGCGAAGCGGCGAAGGTATTCGGAGGCAAGAAGGGGATTTCCGTCGCGATTACCGCCGGCCCAACACCAACGTGGAAAGATCAGGCCATGAAAGATGCGGACCTCATTTTCAGCGGTTCCGAGTATATGATGACGGATTTTGTCCGCAGGGATCTGCCCGGCCTGATTGACGTAGCGACGATCCGCACCCTGTACCTGCGGCCCTCGGCAATTCTTGTCCGTCCAGGCAATCCCAAGAAGCTCGGAGGGGTGAGAGATCTTGCCAAACCCGGCATCAAGATTCTCGTAGTTGAGGGTGCCGGGCAAGTTGGAATGTGGGAGGACGTCGCAGGGAGAACAGGCGATGTGAGGCTTGTCGATGGCATACGGCGGAACATTGGCTTCTTCGCCGCGAATAGCGGCGAGGCCAAGAAGCTTTGGAATAGCGATCTGAGCTATGATGTGTGGTTCATCTGGACGATTTGGCAAAAGGAGGATCCTGCCGCCGCCGATCTCATACACACCGAGAAGGAGAACACGGTTTACCGGTCTTGCGGCGTTGCCACGACAAGTCGCTCTGAGAACAAGGCGATCGCAAAGGAGTTCTCGGATTTCCTGCAGTCTGCCGACGGACAAGAGATCTTCGTAAAGTGGGGGTGGCTGGCCCGGTAGGTCGCAGATCAGCCGACCGGCATAGTGGTGCTTGCATCCACAAGAGCACATTCACCGGACAGGGCTCGACATGCCTAACCCCACGGCTGCCGATCCGCTGAACCCGGTCACCGAACGGGACCAGGACCGCACGGCTGAGCAATGTGTTTGCATGCCTGTTGCGGAGCTGAGCGGCGCACTATTCGTACATCTGGTTCAACAAATCCAGTATCCGGTTCTGATTCGGCGACGTCGGGTCGGTGGCCATGTTCACCGCGTCGCGGGAGGCGAAGAAGGCGATCTCGGGTAAGGCCTCGCGGGGAATGCCCTGGGCCTTGAGGCTGAGGGAGATGCCGAGCCGGCCGTACAGCGAGCGGAGGCTTTTCTCCAGGTCTTCCGAGCGGTCGATCAGGAAGGCCAGATCCGTGAACGGCTCCTTGCAGGTTTCCCTGTTCGCCTTCACGAACCCCATCAACCCGAAGACGGCTGCCCGGCCGTGGGGCAGGTGGTAATGGGCGCCCAGGGTGTGGGTCAGGGCGTGGCCCAAGCCCAGCCCCTTCAGGAAGGCGAGGCCTCCGCAGAGGGCTGCCATGCACAGGTCCGTGCGGGCCGGGATGTTGTTCCCGTCCCGGTATGCCGCAGCCAGGCTCCGGCCGATCAGCTTGACCCCGTACAGCGCCATCGACTCGAAGTAGGGATGGTAGGGGGTTGCCAGGGAGACGTAGCCCTCGACGCAGTGGGCCAGGGCGTCGATGCCCGACTCCACGGTGAGTCCCGGCGGCATGGAGGCCGTAAGCAGCGGGTCGATCACGGCGAGCTTCGGGATGAGGTGGTTGCTCATCACGATGAACTTCAGGTCCCGCTCGCGATCGGTGAGGACCGCGCAGGGGTTCGCCTCGCTCCCCGTGCCGGAGGTGGTGGGGATGCATACGACCGGCGGGAAGACCGGCTTGATCTTGGCGCCGCCGCCCACGATGCTCTCGTATTCGCGCAGGTCGCCCCCGTGGCTGACCCGGAGCCCCAGGGTCTTGGCCGTGTCGAGCGAGCTTCCGCCGCCGAGCCCCACGATGCCGTCGCACCCCTGCTCCCGGTAGAGCCTGCCCGCCCGTTCGATCAGCTCGACCGGCGGGTCGGGCTCCACCTCGGGGAAGAGGACCGTCTCGACGCCGCTTGCCTCCAGGATCGTCCGGACCTCCCCGGCCTTCCCGCTCTTGAACAGGAATGGGTCGGTGGCGAGGAAGGCCCGGGTCACCCCGAGCTGGCGCACCCGTTGGCCCATGTTCCGGACGACGCCGGCGCCCAGCATCACCTCCGGGAGCGGCGGGATGCGGACCTCCCGGACGGTGTCCTTCTCCCGGAACGAGTCGAGCCCCTTCCAGAGGTTCTGCACATCTGCGTCATCGCAGTCAAAGACGGAACCGGTCGGTGCGACCGTCTCTGCGCGGAGGAACGCCGGGATCGCGGGGTCGAGCTTGGCGAACTCGGCCTGTTCGTTGAAGGCGAGCTGGTCCCGAAGGGTCTGTTTGCCGATCGCCAGGACATCGTCGGGTGTGAGGTTCAGGCCGTAGCGGGCGTTCATCAGCTCGGCAAAGAAGGGATACACCGGGCGGCTTCCCGGGACGGCGTTCAGGCAGTAGCCGAAGGCGTCGCAGGTGGCGGCCCGGACCTGGGAGCGGAGCGAATTTTCCGCCTGCCTGCCCTTGTCCCGGGGGATGCGGTAGGTGAGCCCGGCCGTGTGGTCGGCCCCCATCGGGCTCGTGAAGTAGGTCATTCCCGTTCCCTTGACGCTGCGCGGGTCGTGGGCCGGGATGGCCTGGCCCTTGAAGGCGGGCACGCGGTCGATGCCGAGGTGGGCTGCGGCGGCGACCACGCCGTTGGCGAGGGCGGCCCCCAGCGGCGTTCCCGCTTCGACCTCGCCCAAGAGGCGGATCGCTCCCTCGGGATCTCCCCAGGCCATCCGCCCCGCCTCGGCGGCCAGCCCCAGGGCGCTGCCCGTCTCCACGGCGTCGAGCCCCAGGTCGTCGCAGAGGAATTTCAGCTTCGCGATGGCGTCGTTGTCGGCGATCCCCAGGTTGGTCCCCAGCATGGCGATCGTCTCGTACTCGTAGGCCCCGCAGATGCGGCTGCCGTCCGGGCCGGGGTAGACGATCGAGCACTGGACCACGCAGCCGGGCATGCAGCCGTGCATCCTGCCGTGGCGTTCGTACAGGATCTTCTGGATGGCGTTGCCGCTCACGGCGGTGAAGTTCTCCGGCCGGCCGGAGCGGTAGTTCAGGGTGGGCAGGGTGCCCTGGCTCGCGGAGTTCGCGACGGCAAAGGGGGTGCCGAACCGGGAAAAGAGGCTGCAGGCGATGTCGTGTTTGAGGGTCTCCGCCCAGGACCGGCAGGCGGCGCGGAATTCTTCGGGCCGGGCGAGTTCGGGGGCCGCAGTCCCGGTGGGGTCGAGGACGATCGCCTTGAGCCCCTTCGCCCCCATCACGGCCCCCAGACCGCCCCGGGCCGCGTTCCGCGACGGGTCGCCGAAGAGGTCCGTCACCGAGACGGATGCCCCGCGGTACTGCCGCTCGCCTGCCGGGCCGGTGGCGATCAGGGCGGCCTTTTCCCCGAACCGTTCCCGCAGCCGGGCGGCGAGCGCGTAGTTCTTCAGGCCGTGGTATTCCTCGGCCGGGATGAGTTCCGCTTTGTCTGCGGAGATCAGCAGGATCAACAGCCGGCCCGCTGCGGGCGCCCCTTCAACGACGACGGCCCGGATCCCCAGCCGGTCGAGGAGCTGGGCCGCAGTCCCGCCGGAGTTGGCCTCTTTGATGCCGAAGGTGAGCGGGCTCTTGGCGCCGACGGAAAGCCGACCGAGCTGCGGGGCCTTCGTCCCGGCCAGCGGACCGGCGGCCACGATCAGGCGATTCGCCGGGCCCAGCGGATCGGCCAAGGGCGCGACCTCTGCGGTGATGAGCTTGGCGATCAGGGCGCTCCCGCCGAGGTATCGCCATTTCTCCGGCAGACTCGCGCAGGACGTCTCAAGACTGTCCATCCGGACCCTGAGCAGTTTCATTTCCCGCCTCCCTGTGGTATCTTCATACCACGTTGCCCGGGCTTTCAAAAGGGGATGATCGCGCAGAATCTCCTTGACAGGGGGCCCCCCTTCCCTTACCGTAGCGCGCCCGGAAGCGGGCACAGAAAGCGGAAATCACGAAACAATAAGGCTGTGGAACCCAGATGAATGTCGAGATCGTCTTTGCGCTGGTGACCGGGTTCAACTTCGGGATCATCATGATGAACATCCCGCCGGTGCTCGGCGAGTTCATGGAACTCTACGGGGCTTCCTATACCCGGATCTCCGTCCTGATCAGCTCGCTCCTCTGGACGCACACCGTCATGCAGCTCCCGGCCGGGCTGATCGTGGACCGGCTGGGGGTCCGCCGCACCCAGTTTCTCAGTTACCTCTGCATGTGCATCGGGAGCGCGATGCCGGTGGCAAGCCCTGTCCTGTCCTGGGCAATCGCCGGCCGGATCGTCACCGGCCTGGGGACCGGGCTCGGATGGCTGGCGACCCTGAAGATGCTGGCGGTGTCGGCGCCCCAAGGGCGGGGAGGCGCCTACCAGGCCTTCTTCGCCGGCCTGTTCTCGCTGGGGAGCATCCTCGCCTTTCTGTACATCCCGACGATCGCGGCAGCGGGGTGGCAGTGGGTGTACCTGACGCCGGCGATCCTCTGTCTGCTGCAGCTGTTCTTCGTGCCGGTCCTGAAGAAGGACGTCCCCGCCGCGGCCGTGCAGGCGCACCTGCCGCTCCGGAGCATCGTGGGGATGAAGGCGGCGTGGCTTCTGGGGCTCTACCATGCCGTGTCGTACGGATCGATGCTCAGCTTCGGGAACTGGGTCCCCTCGCTCCTGGCCGAGGCCCTGCCCGGCCGCACCGCCACGCAGCTCGCCTGGGGGGGGGCGCTGGTGATGCTCGTCAGCGGGCTGGGCAGGATCTCCGGGGGGTTCGTCATCTTCCGGATCTCGCCGTACGTAGTCGCCCACGGCTCGATCCTCGGGCTCTGCCTGCTGTTCGGCGGACTGGCGGTCATCCCCGGCCCGGCGGTGGTCCTGGCCCTGGCGCTCTTGGGCGCCTGGTTCGGGTCCTTCGTGTTCGGGTCGCTGTTCCAGCTCGCGAACCGGTCCGCCCCGGCCGAATCGCTGGGCGCGGTGCTCGGGTTCATCAATTTCCTGGCAAATCTGGGGGCGGTGGCCATCACGCTGCTGTTCGGCTGGTCAAAGGACGAGCTCGGCTCCTTCACCTGGACGTTCGCGATCCTCTGCCCGCTTGCCGCCGCGGCGCTCGTCGCCGGCTGGAGGGGGCTGGGGAGGAGGGGGTAGGGAGAACTGTGATCACAAGCCCGTCAACCCCCTGGACCACGACAGGATCGTTTTTGTGAACGACCGTTCCCGGCTCGATCACCCGTGCCTGCCAGAGTACCCCATGCACCCGGACATACCCGGAAGGGGCGAGCTCCTCGGCGGCAATACCTGCGGCGCCGACGAGGGCCTGGCGGGCGTCCACGGAAACCGCTTCGAAGGCGCTCCAGAGGAAGGGAAACAGGACGACGTCCTTGAGGACCCAGCAGAGGATCGCACCCCAGGCCAGCCATGAGGGTACACTCGTCCATTCCCGCAGGACCGCGAGGGCCAGGATCAGGAGCAGCAGATCGGGAATCTGCACCAGGATGTACCGGACCAGGACATCCTTCTGCGCTTTCCGCGACAATAGCCGGAAACGGTGAAGCTGTTCCATATTCGTCCTGCCGCACAATCCGCAACGGTTCGGTCAGGGCGTACCGATGCGGAAAATCTCACCCGTTGCGTAGTCGGCTACGTACAGCTCCCCGGCCTCGTCCTCGCCGAAGGTCGAGATCGAAAGCGTCGTGTCGATCAGGAGTGCCGACTCGAACACGGCGCCGTTGCGCCGCAGGCCCCAGATCCGGCCGCTGCAAAAATCGCCGTAGAAGTAGATCCCGCGGAGCGCCGCCGCGGCTCCCCGGTAGACGTACCCGCCGGTGACCGAGCAATCGCCGTTTCCGTGGAGGTATTCCGCGACCGGGAGGGTGAGGCCGGCGGTGGCGCAGGTCGCCGAGCCGAAGCAGCGGCTCCCCTCCATGATGTTCCAGCCGTAGTTGGCGCCGGCGCCGCTGCCCGCGGGCTGGAAGTTGACCTCCTCGACGAGGTTCTGGCCCACATCGGCCACGTACAGATCGCCGGTCAGGCGGTCGAAGGAGAAGCGCCAGGGGTTCCTGAGCCCCAGGGACCACACGGCGCTGCCGAAGGGGTTGCCGGGGGGAATCCCGTACGGGGCTGCCCCGGAGAGGATGTCGATCCGCAGGAGCTTGCCGAGGAGTGCCGCGGGGTTCTGCCCGTTCCCCAGCGGATCGCCGCCGCTGCCGCCGTCGCCGGTGCCGATGTACAGGAGGCCGTCGGGTCCGAAGGCAAGCTGTCCGCCGTTGTGGTTGGCAAAGGGCTGGACGATGGTCAGCAGCTCCTGCCGGGAGAGGGGATCGGCACGGTCGGCGTCGGCGCTGAGGCCGAAGCGGGCGATGACCGTATTGCCCACGCCCGTCCGATCGGTGTAGTTGACGTAAAGGCTGCGGCGGGCCGCGAACCCGGGCGGAAAGGCCAGCCCCAGGAGCCCCTGTTCTCCCCCGGCGGGGGTGACGAGGTTCGCGATGTCGAGGAAGGGGACCGGGGCCACGGCGCCGTCGCGGATGATCCGTACGCGGCCGCCGTGCTCGCCCACGAAAAGCCTGGCGCTGCCGTCGCCGGCGTGGGTGATGGTGACCGGCTGCGCCAGGCCACCGGCAACGCGCGTCAAGGAAATCGCGGGGGGGAACGGCGGCGGCGTTCCCGTCGCGGCACCGCCGCCCCCGCCGCCGCACGCGGCGATCGACAGGACGAGCAGCAGCCCGCCGAGTACCCTGCCCGCTTCGGCCGGCGGACAGCTCTTTCCGATGGCGTCACTCATGGCGATCCTCCTTGCGCGCCCGATTCCCGCAGTACGCTCACCGGCCCGTCCGGCAAGCGCACACGGGGGTGATTCAATCATCCTCCTTTCGGGAGATATAACAATGTGGAGCGAATGGGGGCATTGCGGTAAGGGAAACCTACCCATACGAACCCCGGGCAATTTCGCCTTGACAGTGCCCTGCCGCTCTGATTAACTGCCCGATTCATGAGCGCCTCATCGCCACTGCTGCGTTTCCCCGACCTGAGCAGGGTCTTCTACGGATGGTGGATCATCCTCGCCTGTTTCATCGTCGGTGTCATCACCGGCGCCTTCACCTTCTTCGGGTTCACCGCCTTCTTCGATCCCCTGGTCAAGGAGTTCGGCTGGAGCTACACCCAGGTCTCCTTTGCCCTGAGCCTCAGGGGCATCGAGATGAGCCTCCTTTCCCCGGTCGTGGGATTTCTGGTCGACCGGTACGGGTCGCGGCGGCTTGCCCTGTGGGGCGTGTTCACCGTCGGCCTCGGGTTCATTCTGCTCACCTTCACCCGGGCGCTGTGGATGTTCTACGGGAGCATCGCCCTGATCGCCTTCGGGGGCGGCGGCTGCACCGGCGTCGTCCTGATGAACGTCGTCGTCCACTGGTTCCAGAAAAAGGCGGGGCTGGCGCTGGGGATCCTGACCTCCGGGTTCGGCGCGAGCGGCTTCCTCATCCCGGCCATCGTCTGGCTGATCGACGACTTCGGCTGGCGGACGGCGGTGGTCATCATGGGGGCCGGGACCTGGCTGATCGGGATTCCCCTCGTCCTGGTCGTCCGCAACACCCCGGAGGAGTGCGGGCTGAGGCCCGACGGGATCGCGACGGACGACCTTGCCCCGGCGGGACCGGCAGCGGGGGGCGGCCGGCAGGAGCCGGAGAAGGTGGATCTCTGGGATGCCCTGCGACACCGGGCCTTCATCTGCCTCGCCCTCACCGAGGTGATCCGGATGATGGCCGTGGCCGCCGTCATCACCCACATCATGCCGTACCTGAATCTCCTCCACGTCCCGCGCGCCACGGCCGGTCTGATCGCCGCCGGGGTTTCCGCGATCAGCATCCTGGGGCGGTTCGGGTTCGGCTGGCTCGCCGATTACTTCGACCGGCGGTACACCCTCGCCTTCTCCCTGACCATGATGACCCTGGGGATGTTTGCCCTGGTGTACGTGGACATCGGGTGGGTGATGCTCCTGTTCCTGTTCCTGTTCCCGACCGGATACGGCGGGGGGACCTCCGTCCGGGGGGTGCTGCTGGGGGAATACTTCGGCAGGGCCTCCTTCGGCCGCCTGATCGGACTGATCATGGGCATCGGGGCGATCGGGGGGATGGTCGGCCCGACGCTGGCAGGGTTCGTGTTCGACACCACGGGAAGCTACTATGCGGCCTGGATCGGCCTCGCCATCACCTCCTCGGTCTCCGTAGCGCTGATGCTGAGCGTCAAGCGGAAAGAGCGGCCGTCAGCCCAGGCCTGACGAAGCGCTACCAGGTCGCATAGGGATGTTTGCCGAGATTTGCGTTGAAATACCGGGGATCGTCCGTTACCTCCGCGGCGATCCAGCCGGGTTTCTCGAAAGGTTCATCCTCGCGTTGCAGCTCCACCTCGGCCACCACCAGTCCCTGGTTCTCGCCGCGGAATTCGTCGATCTCCCAGGTATGCCCCCCCACGCGGACCCTGTAGCGGTCCTTCTCGATGAGCGGTTTTTCGCAGAGGCCGTTCAACAGCGCGTCGGCGTCCGCGACCGGGATCTCGTACTCGAATTCGGAACGCACCGCCCCTGCCGTGATGCCCTTCACCGTCAGATACCCCTTGTTGCCGACCCTCCGGACCCGGACGGTTCGCTCCTTGACGCTGCTGAGGTACCCCTGACGGTAGCGAGTTCCCGCGCCCGGCGCCTTCCACAGCTCGCCAGTCACCAGGAACTTCCTCTCGATCTCCGCGGCCATGCCTGCCGTCTCCTTGCTCCGCACGGGGTTGCGCGCTACGCGGGCATCACGGAGCGAATGCCTCGCGCACCTTGCGGGAAAGTCCCGCCAGGTTGAACGGCTTCTGAAGAAATCCCCGGCAACCCCGGTCCATGATCTCCTGGGCCTGGCCGTTGATGCTGTATCCGCTGGAGAGGAGGACGCCGACGCCGGGATTGATCGCCCTGAGGCGGTCGAAGGTCTCTCCGCCCGAAATTCCCGACATGATCATATCCAGGACGACCAGGTCGATCTCGGCTTGCTTCTCCAGGTAAACGGCGATCGCCTCCTGACCGCTCCCGGCCGCATAGACCCGGTACCCGAGAGACTCCAGCATCTCCTTGCTCACCTCCAGCACCATCTGCTCGTCATCCACCAGGAGGATCGTTTCCGTACCCGTCAGGAGTGCGTCGAAAGACGCCGTTTCCTCGGCGACGTCCTTATCCGAGGCCGGAAGCCAGAGGTGGAACTCCGTCCCCTGGCCGGGCTCGGAATTGACGTGGATGATCCCGCGGTGTCCCTTGACGATCCCGTAGACCATCGCCAACCCCAGGCCGGTCCGCCGCCCGATGGCTTTCGTCGTGAAGAAGGGGTCGAATATCCGTTCCCGCGTCTTCTCGTCCATTCCGATACCCGTATCGATGACCGAGACCTTCACGTACCGTCCCGGTTTCTCCAGCTGCGCCAGACGGTCGTGCGCGTCCAGAACGCAATTCTGGGTTTCGATCGTGATCGATCCGCCCTTCGGCATGGCCTGCCATGCATTCACGTAGAGATTCATGAACACCTGCTCCATCTGGCCCTGGTCCACCTCGATCGTCCACAGGTCCCGTTCGAACTTCCGGTAGACGGCGATTTCCTTCCGGGTCCGGGCGAAGATCTCCGCGGTCTTCTGGATGATCTCGTTGATGTTCGTCGGTTTTATCTCGTAGCGTCCGCCCCGGGCAAACCCGAGCAGCTGCCGCGTCAGGTCCGCCCCGCTCACCACCTGGTCCTGAATCATCTTCAGCCGTTCCTGAAGGGGATGGGAGGAGCCGAAATCCAGCATCATGAGCGAGGTGATCCCCTGGATGCCCATCAGGAGGTTGTTGAAGTCGTGGGCGATCCCCCCCGCCAGGGTGCCGACGGACTCCATCTTCTGGGCCTGAAGCAGCTGCGCGGTCAGGCGCTTGCGCTCGGTCATGTCGATGAAACTCTCCAGGAGGTAATCCCGGTCCGCGATCCTCACCGGGACCACGGTCTTGAGCACCGGAATCTCCCGCCCCTCCGCCGTGATCAGGGTGTCCTCGTCGTTGTCTCGGGACGCGTGTCCGTCGGTGATCGGACAATTGCCCGCCCGGGCCCCGCAGATGCGTCCGTGGCAGGTCTGCCCGGTCAGCCCCTCCTTGGTTAGGCCGCACATCCCGGCCGCCATCCGGTTGATGTTGACGATCCGGTGGGTCTGCGCATCGATCAGGACGATGCCGGCCTGCACGTGTTCGAATACGGCGGTGAACAGCTCCGTGCTCTCCCGCAGCTTCTCCTCCTCCAGCCGGCGCTCGGTGATGTCCCGGGTGACGCTGAGGATGTGGGGCGCTCCGCCGAGGGTGATCACGCAGGCGGACATCAGCCCGTAGCGGATGCTGCCGTCCTTCATCCGAAAGGCGGCTTCCAGGTTCTTCACCTCCCCCGCCTTCTGCAGCCCCTCGATCAGCCGTTGACGGTCTTCCGGATCGGCCCAGATACTTGCGTCGAGGGAGGTCTTGCCGATGACGTCGCTTTCGGCGTACCCTGTTATCCGGGTGAAGCCGTCGTTGATCGTGACATACCTGCCGTCGGCCAGACGGTTGATGTTGATGGAGTCGGGGCTGGTGGTGAAGGCCTTGCGGAATTTCTCTTCGCTCTCGCGCAGGGCCCCCTCCGCCTTGCGTCGTTCGGTGATGTCGCGGGCAAAGGTCAGCACCGCCCGCTGGCTGCCGTAGCGGATCGGGACCGAGTGAGCCTCGACGGGGACTTCCGAGCCGTCGGAGTGGAGGTAGCTCCTCTCGCCCAGGGCGACGGGGCTCCATCCCTCGGAGAGCTGCCGCAGGGCTTCCTGGACCGCGTCATGATAGCGGGGGTGCATCCGGTCGAGGATGGACGTCCCGATCAACTCCGCGCCGCTCCGGACGCCGAGCAGGTCGGCGGCCATCTGATTCAGGTACACGAACTTCCCGTCGGCGTGGACGTAGATCGCCTCCGGCGCGTGCTCGATCAGGGACCGGAATCTTCCCTCGCTCTCCCGGAGCGCCGTCTCTGCCTGCTGGCGTTCCTTGTCCTGGCGGATGATGAGCCATGCCCGCAGTCCGTAGTAGACGAACAGGCTGCCGCACAGGAGGCTTGCGAGGACCACCAGCAGCAGGCGGTTGCGGAAATCGGTCAGCGTCGCCAGAACCTCGTCCTCCGGCGTGGCGACGACCAGCGCCCAGAAGGTATTCCCGACGGCGATCGGCATGTAGACGGCATGCTTCAAGACCGGTTCCGTCTTCTCCGCGACGACCCTGTCGAACACGTAGGTCGTGGTTCCCTCCCGTCCCTGGAGCATCTCCCGCGCCATGGCCAGGATGGAGGGGGAGGCCATGCTCGTCTTGAAGACCGATTTCCCGACGTGTCCGGGGACGGGACAGTACAGTTCCGTCCCGTCGCGGCTCGTCACCCAGGCGTATCCCGTCTTGCCGACCTTGATCGTCTCGATGTACCGCCGGGCCAGTGACTGAAAGTCGACCGTCACGGCGATCGTGCCGTTAAACACCCCCTTGCGGAACACCGGCACGTGGATCGCAATTGTGTCGTAGCCCTGTACGGCCCGGAATACTTCGCTGACGACCGGTCTATGGGTGCGTATGACCTCCCGGACATGGCCCTGGGAGGAGAGGTCCCTGCCGACGAGGGCGGGGAGGACGGGGGAGGTGAAGGCAATCCTCCCGTCGGCGCCGACGCGGGCGATTCCCCGGATATGTTCGCGGCTGGTCTGGTAGAAGCGAGCGATGGTTTCCCTGCCGGTGCGGTCCAGCTCGGCAACGGCAGCCATTTCCGCGAGGGCGGTCAGGTTGCGTGTCCAGGTAGTGAAAAAGTCTTCGATTCCCCGGGCGGCCTGCCGGGCCATGAGCCGCTGCTGGACGTTCAGGTTGCGGATGGCTTCCTGTTCGGCTTCCTCGTAGAGCAGCGCATAAAACAGGACGCACGAGCCCAGCAGAAAAGCGAACAGGAAGATCACGAGACCTTTTTTCATCTTCGCCCTGCCTGCGGTGGACAGCGGGATTTCCGGTCGATGCCTCTCCCGGGGGTGCTGGGTGACACCCTGTGCGGACGGCCACTGGATAGGATGATAGAAAAGAGATCCGGGAATGTCAAGGCGGATTGCGTTACGGGGAAGGGGCAAAGGGCAGAAGGACTCAAGCCGGGAATTGGGTTCAGCGCCGACTTCCCGCTCGCTGTTCGAGGGCAGCCGAAGCCCGCCGCAGGTTGTCGCGGGCGGAGGCGTAGTCCGGTTTGATCTGCAGTGACAGGACAAAATGCGCGATCGCCTCTTCCAGCCTGTTGGTCTGCGCCAGTGCGGCACCGAGATTGTTGTGGGCCTTGGCAAGACGCGGTTTGATTCGTATGGACTCCCGGAAGAAGGGGATCGCCTCCTCCGGCCGCTGCAGGAGGACGAGCAGATAACCCGCATCATTTTGCGCATAGGCGTTCCGGGGATTCAGTTCGACGGCGCGCAGCAGACTACCCAGGGCTTCCTCTCGGCGCCCTTCCCGGCTCAGGGCGAGACCGAGTCCGTGGTGCCCGCGGAAATTCGCGGGCCGTTTCTGCAGCGTGTCCGCCCAGATCGTCTTTTCCGACCGGTAATCGCCGTTCCGCTCAAAGGTGAGGAATCCCAGCCCCAGCGCCAGACAGGCGATCAAGGCCAGCGACGCGCGCCGGGCGGGACTGCCGCTGGGCATCGGCGGCAGATGCAATCGTCCTGTCCCCCACCGGTACCCCTGGACCACCGCGCCGACCAGCAGCACGATCAGGGGGGCAAGCGGCAGGTACATGCGGTGTTCAAACGCGAGGTCGGGGAGGGGAATCAGCGAGGTGGGGGCGAGCAGGAGGAAAAACGAAAGCCCCAGAAAACCGGCGGGCCGGCGCCTCGCCACCGCCCAGCAGGAGAGGCCGAGCAGCATCAGGACTGCGGCGACAGCCGGCCAGACTTCCCGGAGCGTTGCCGCCGGCCACGCGTAATCGATCGTCAACCCGGAGGGCCAGAGGGTAAGACGCAGATAGTGGAGAATCACCTCGCACTGGGTTATCCAATAGGCGAAGGCGGAAATCGGTGTTTCCTCCGTCGCCGAGAGCAGCGTATTGCCCATGCCTGCCAGCGCGACCATCATGACCGCTCCCAGGGCGAGCCCCGCATAGAGCAGCGGAGATTGACGCACCGCCTGAAAAGGACGGTATCCCCTGAATACCCACTCGTAGGAAAACAGGAGCAGAGGCGCGACCACCGCCGCCTCTTTGGAGCCGGCAGCCAGGAGGAATGCGAGAACGGCAAGGAGGTGCCACGGCCCGGGCGGATTCGCCTGCCAGCCCCGCAAGGCGCAATACAGGGTCAGCATGCAGAAGAGGGCCATCAGCGATTCGCACCGCTGGATCACGTACGTCACGGCCTGCGTCTGCAGCGGGTGGAGGGCCCAGAGGAAGGCACAGACCAGCGAAAACAAGAAGGCGTCTTCCGCCGAGATGTCGCCTCCTCTGTACCGGAACGTTCGTCCGACGATTCCCAGAAGCGTCACTGCCGCCAGCAGGTGGACGAGGAGATTGAACAGATGATAACTCCAGACCTCCAAGCCGCTGATGGCGTAGTTCACCGCCAGGGAGAAATTCACAACCGGGCGGCTTACGATTCCGGCGGCTTCGGGCGACCAGAGATTCCGGATGGAGCTATTTTCGACGATGTTGATCGTGTCATCAAAAATAAACGGGCCGGAAAAGGTATTGCTGTAGGCGAGGGTGACCGCGACGAGCAGGAGAACGACCCCTCCGATCAGGTTACGGCGCTGTTTGCTCATCGGTTCGTCCCAGCCGGTGATTGCCCGGTATTGCCGGAGAGTGTCCGGGAAGGGGGCCCGGTGGATTGATGCGGGCACCCTTCCTGACACCGTCCGTCCCCTGTCCCGCTTCCCGAGCGGTTCCCCTGGGTACGTCGCCGGGCAGCGCCCCCTGCCGTTCACCCGCAGGGAGCGCCGGGTCCGCCCGGCGTTACCCCTTCGCCCCGGACTTGATCGCCGCCTGGGCGGCTGCGAGCCGCGCGATCGGCACGCGGAAGGGCGAGCAACTCACATAGGTCAGGCCGGTTTCATAGCAAAAATCGACCGAGGCGGGATCCCCTCCCTGCTCCCCGCAGATCCCGATCTTCAGGCCGGGGCGCGCGGCTCGGCCCTTCTCGACGGACATCCGGATGAGCATGCCCACGCCGTCGCGGTCGATCGTCTGGAAGGGGTCGGCGGCCAGCAGCTTCTGGTCGAGGTACTCGTTCATGAACCCGCCGATGTCGTCACGGCTGAACCCGAAGCACATCTGGGTCAGGTCGTTGGTGCCGAAGGAGAAGAATTCGCAGGAGGCCGCCATCCGGTCGGCCAGCAGTGCGGCACGGGGGATCTCGATCATCGTGCCGTACTTGTACTCCAGCGCGGCGATGCCGAACTTGCCGAGGGTCTCGGCGTGGACGCGATCCACGATCCTCTTCGTGACATCGATCTCGGAGACGTCGCAGGTCACCGGGACCATGATCTCCGGGACGCAGCGTTTGCCGGCCGTGAGCAGCTCGGCGCTCGCCTCGAAGATGGCGCGTATCTGCATCTCGGTCACCTCCGGATAGGTGATGCCGAGCCGGACGCCGCGGTGGCCCATCATCGGGTTGGTCTCATGCAGGTCCTCGCCGCGCTTCTGGACGTCCGCCACCGGGATGCCCAGCGACCGGGCCAGCTCGGCCTGCTTCTCGGCGCCCTGGGGCACGAACTCGTGCAGCGGCGGGTCGAGGAGGCGGATGGTGACCGGCAGGCCGTCCATCGCCTCGAGCGTGCCCTTCAGCGACGCCTTGACGAAGGGGTACAGCTCGTTCAGGGCCGCGGTGCGCTCCTGGACGGTGTTGCTCAGGATCATCTTCCGCAGGTAGAACAGCGGCTGGTCGGAGCCCTCGCCGTAGAACATATGTTCCGTGCGGACCAGCCCGATCCCCTCGGCCCCGAAGGCCCGGGCTACCCGGGCGTCGGCAGGCGTGTCGGCGTTGGTGCGCACGCCCATCGTCCGGAAGCTGTCGGCTAGGGTCATGAACCGCTGGAGACGCGGATTCTCGGTCGCGTCCATCATCGGCAGGCGGCCCACGTAGACATGGCCCTTGGTGCCGTTCAGGGTGACCACGTCGCCTTCCTTCAGGACGAGATCGGAGCCGGTGATCTTCGCCGTCCTGGCCCGGGCGTCTACGTGCAGGGCGCCGGCGCCGACGATGCAGCACTTGCCCCAGCCGCGGGCCACGAGCGCCGCATGGGAGGTCATGCCGCCGCGGGCCGTGAGGATGCCCACGGCCGCGCGCATCCCCTCCACGTCTTCGGGGTTGGTCTCTTCGCGGAGCAGGATGCAGGGCCGGCCGGCGCGATGCGCAGCGACGGCGTCCTCGGCGGTGAACACGAGGCTGCCGCAGGCGGCGCCGGGGCCGGCGGGGAGCCCTTTGACTACCGGCGTCGCGTCCTTCTCGGTCTTCGGGTCGATGATCGGGTACAGGAGCTCCTCGAGCTGCTTGGGCTGGACCCGCATCACGGCGGTCTTCTCGTCGATCAGCTTCTCCGCGAGCATGTCGAGCGCCATGTTCAGGGCCGCGGTGCCCGTGCGTTTGCCGACGCGGCACTGGAGCATCCAGAGCTTCCCCTCCTGGATGGTGAACTCGATGTCGAGCATGTCGGTGAAGTGCTTCTCGAGGTTCGTGCGGATCGCGTCGAGCTCGTGGTAGGTGCCGGGCATGGCGTGCTCCATGCTCACCAGGTGCCGGTTCTGTTCGTTCTTGGTGTCGTCGTTGATCGGGCTCGGCGTGCGGATGCCGGCCACCACGTCCTCTCCCTGGGCGTTCACGAGCCACTCGCCGTAGAACTTGTTGTCGCCGGTGGCCGGATCGCGCGTGAAGGCGACGCCGGTGGCGGAGGAGTCGCCCATGTTGCCGAACACCATGGTCTGGACGTTGACGGCGGTGCCCCAGTCGTCGGGGATCCCTTCGATGCGGCGGTAGGAGATCGCCTTCTTGCCGTTCCAGCTCTTGAACACCGCGGCGATGCCGCCCCAGAGCTGCGCCAGCGGGTCGTCGGGGAAAGGCTTGCCGAGGTGCTCGGCGACCAGGGCCTTGAACGACTCCGCCAGGACCTTGAGGTCTTCGGCGTCTAGGTCGGTGTCTGCCGCGCACCCTTTGGCACGCTTCATCTCGTCGAGCCGGTCGTCGAGGATCTTGCGGATCCCCTTGCCCTGGGCAGGTTCGAGGCCTTCGGCCTTCTCCATCACCACGTCGGCGTACATCATGATCAGCCGGCGGTAGGAATCCCAGACGAAGCGCGGGTTGCCGGTCTTGGCGATCATCCCCGGGATCGTGGCGGTCGACAGGCCGATATTGAGGACCGTGTCCATCATGCCGGGCATGGACGAACGGGCCCCCGAACGGCAGGAGAGCAGCAGCGGGTTGGCCGCGTCGCCATAGGTCATCCCCATGATCGTTTCGGTCTTCTTCAGGCTGGCGAGCACCTGGCCGGTCAACTCCGGCGGGAGTTTGCAGCCCGCAGCATAGTAGGCGGTGCAACATTCGGTGCTGATGGTGAAGCCGGCGGGCACGGGGATGCCCAGGGAACACATCTCCGCCAGGTTGGCGCCCTTGCCGCCCAGCAGGTTCTTGTCGGTTGCCGCGCCCTCGGCGGAACCGCCGCCGAAGGTGTACACATACTTAGCCATACCATGCTCCTTACTGACGTTATTGGCCGGGTCCGTCGGTTGAAAGGACCCCGCTGCTTTCACGAGAGGAAAATACGAAGGATGCTCCCGGCTGTCAACATATTTCTCGTCATCGGCAGGAGGGGCGCCTCGGGCGGGTACGGAACGCCCCCGGCGGCCTCCGGAGCGGGGCCTCCCCGCTGCCGCGAGCAGTGGTCTCCCGCTCCGGTGCGCATGCCGTTTCCGGGGTCAGAACTTGACCTGCGGGGCGGCCTTGGCGGCGGCCGGGGCCTCGAAGAACGCCGCTTTCGTAAACCCGAACATGCCCGCCAGGAGGTTCGCCGGGAAGCTGCGGATGGCCACGTTGTAGGCCTGGACCGCCTCGTTGTACCGTCTCCGCTCCACGGCGATCCGGTTTTCCGTTCCCGCCAGCTCATCCTGGAGCCGGAGGAAGTTCTGGTTCGACTTGAGGTCCGGGTACCGTTCCACCACGACGAGCAGCCGGCTGAGGGCGCCCGACAGTTCGTTGTTGGCGGTTATCTTGTCGGGGACCGTCGTCGCTCCGCCCACCCGGGCGCGGGCGTTGGTCACCTCCACGAGCACGTTCTGCTCCTGCTTCGCGTAGCCCTTGACCGTCTCTACAAGGTTCGGAATCAGGTCGTACCGGCGCTGGAGCTGATTTTCCACCTGCGCCCAGGAGGAGTTGAGGGCCTCCTGCAGGGCCACGAACTGATTGTAGGTCCCCTTGAAGAAGGAGTAAACGGCCCCGGCCAATACCAGGATGACGACGACGGCGATGAGTAGGTTACGTTTTGCGTTGGTCATGCTGTACCTCCTGAATGGTAAAAGTGAAGCTCTCCGCAGCGAACGCGGAGAATGTGCACGCGGTCCGATTCACACCTCCATCTGCTCGATCTGATCGCAGAGACGGCTGACTTCCTGCAGGTAGCGCCGGAAGACCTCCCGCACCTGGGCCGAAGAGAAACGGTCGGTCTTCCGCCTGATCTCCTCGCAGTCGAGAAACACGGCGGCGGGAAAGCCGAAGGCCGTCCCCGCCGCAGTGATGACGGCGCGTTTGCCGGCAGGGATGGCAAGGTTCTTCAGGGTGAGCAGGGCGCCGAACAGCGAAACGAAGGCCGTGAGCGACAGGGCGATCAGTTCGCGGATCTTGCGGACGCTCCCTCCCGTTGCGAGATAGCCGCTGCGGAGGTGGAGGAGTTTCCCCCGGAGTTCCCGCTCGAGCTGCAGGCGGATATGGCAGGGATCGAACGACAGCCCGGCAAGGACGTCTTCGCCGGAGACGACGATGTACTGACGCTTCATGCTTATCAGCTCGACGGGGTAGGCGTCCTGCGATCCCGCGAGGTCCCTGCGGGTCATGAACAGGGGGACCGCCACGCTGCGTTTCCGCCACCGGGCAATCGCGTCGAGGGCGAGGTCGAGCCGCCCGATTCCTTCCTCGGTGAGCGTGATCAGAAAATTGAGGTCCGACCTGCCGGGCAGGTAGTCATCCCCGGCGCCGCTCCCGTACAGGATGATCGAGAGCAGATCCACTCCGAAAATCCGCCGGTACTCGGCGTCGAACAACCCGAATATCTCCGCCGGTCTGCTGGGTGCCTTCGCCATTATCCTCCCCCCTTCAGAATTCGCGGCTCGCCCCGCCGCCGCCGCTCATCCCGCCGCCGAACCCCCCGAAGCCGCCGCCGAATCCCCCGAACCCGCCCCCGCCGCGCCGGCCGCCCGATCCCTGCATCAGCAGCAGGAGGATCCACGGCAGCAGTTCCCTGCCCCGGCGGGTGCCCAGCAGGAAGAAGGCCGCCGCGGCGAAGAGGAGCAGTTGGAAGGCGCCGATACCCCTCTCCGGTTGGTCCCTCCGTGTCTGCCGTCGCTCCGGCGGTGGGGCGCCGGTGAGGGTCACCCCCGCGGCCTTCGCCACGACGGAGGCGACCGCGGCCATGGCATCGGCAAGGCCCTGACCGTACTGCCCTTCCCGGAAACGGGGGATCGCGGAGCGGTCGAGGATCTCGCCGGCCAGACCGTCGGGAAGGATCCCTTCCACGCCGTACCCGGTTTCGATGCGCACCCGCCGTTCCTTCACGGCGAGGAAGATCAGAACCCCCTTGTCTTCGCCCTTCTTCCCGATCCCCCAGGCCCGGTACAGCCGGTTTGCGTAGTCGTTCGGGTCGTCGTCGCCGACTGTCTCCACCGTGGCGACGACGATCGCGGTTCCCGTCTTTTCCAGGACTTCCCGAGCGAGGCTCTCCATAGGGGCCGCGTACCCGGCGGAGATGACCCCGGCGAAGTCGTTGACTGCGCCCCGGGGGGCAGGGAACGGTTGAGCCGCTCCCAGCAGCGTGAACGATCCTCCTGCCGCAGCGATCAGGATGCATGACGCAAGCAGTATGTACCGGGCGGTCCGTTTCCGCATGGCTCTGGCCGTTCTTTCCCGCGGGTAGGGAGGGGCGGGCCGCGGCGATCGCGACGCCACCCCGGCCCCCGTCGATCTGGCGAGAGCCGGACGGTACGCGACCCCGCGAGCGCGTCCGGGTGATTCTCATCATAAGACAGATCGCCCCCAAAATGCAATTTGAAAGAGGGGCGGGGGAGGTGCGGCTCCGTCCGCCGCGGCAAAGCGGCCTCGGAACGTGACGGTAACGCCGGCCGCGCGGTAAAGTTTTTCCTTGAAATGCCGAATAAGATAGGAGATGGAAACGGCGCATCCGCGCGGAGGAGCGAACGAAGCATGGGAATCGTCAAAATTGGCCAACTGCGGCCCGGGATGGTTGTCGGCCGCGACGTGAAGGACTGCAACGGACGTCTGCTCGTTGCCGCCGGCGCCGCCCTGACCGACAACCACATCCGGGTCCTCAAGATATGGGGGGTCGTGGAGGCGGAGGTGGAAGAGAATGCGCAGGCAGGAGAGACGCCTCCCTTCCCCGCTGCCATCGACCCGGCGATCGCCGCGGCCGCCGCAGATGCGGTTCGGGCGCGCTTCCGGCACGCCGATCCGGACGATGCGGCAGTGGCGGAGCTGCTGCGCATCGCAGACCTGCGCGAGGCGCTGCGGATGACGCGGACCGGACCGGCGAAGCCGCCGTCTGCGACCCGCCGGCGCTCGGGGCGAAGACGGGGGGGGATCCGCAGTGCCCTGAGCCTGGAGCTCGGAGAGCGGCGGCTGGGGGAGATCGAAGAGATGCTCCGGAAAGACGTCAAGCTGACTACGCTGCCGGACGTGTTCACGCGGATCAACGAGGCGATCATGAGGCCCAGCAGCTCGTCGCGCGAGATAGCCGACCTGATCAGCCGCGATACCGGACTGTCGGCGCGTCTCCTGAAGGTCGTCAACAGCGCCTTCTACGGCTATCCCTCCCAGATCGATTCCCTCCCGCAGGCGGTCTCCATCGTGGGGACGAACCAGCTCAGCATGCTCGCCCTGGGGATCGACGTCATTTCCGAGTTCAAGGGCATCCCCGGCGGATACATCAACATGGACCTGTTCTGGAGGCACAGCATCGCCTGCGGGATCGTGGCGCGGCTGATCGCGGCGACGAAGAACATCCAGAACACGGAACGGCTCTTCGTGGCGGGGATGCTCCACGATATCGGGCGGCTCGTGGTGTACCACTGCCTGCCGCACGACGCGCTCGACATCCTGGAGAAGGCCCGCGATTCCGAGGAGCCCCTCTGCCGGCTGGAGGCGGGGTATCTGGGGGGAGATCACGCCGAGATCGGCGGGCTGCTCCTGCAGGTCTGGAGCCTTCCCCTCTCCCTGGAGAATGCGGTTCGCTATCACCACCAGCCCGCCGAATCGCCCAACGGGCTGGAACCGGCGATCGTCCATGTGGCCGATGTGACCGCCAAGGCCCTCGGGATCGGGTCGAGCGGCGATCAGTACGTTCCCACGCTCGACCCGGCCGCCTGGAGGCTGATCGGCCTGTCGAGCAATGCACTCGAACCGATCACGGCGCAGGCGGAGCGTCAGCTCGAGGAGACGTTCCATCTCTTTTTCGATGAAGCGTAAGGCGGCTGAGGACGGAGACCGAATCCGGCATCTGGAGCGGCGGCTCCGGCAGACGGAGGAGATCAACCGCTTCATGCCCGACGCGCTGGAGATGGCGGCCTCGCTCGGTGATTTTCAGCCCAGCATCAACAAGCTGCGCAGCACCGAAGTCATCCTGGATGAGACTGCGGTCCGCATCCTTTCGCTCATCCCC
The DNA here is from genome assembly GCA_903928915.1 of uncultured Syntrophobacterales bacterium. Taxonomy (GTDB): domain Bacteria; phylum Desulfobacterota; class Syntrophia; order Syntrophales; family UBA5619; genus JAKAFS01. Next base: position 105,094 of record CAIYSL010000068.1, read on the forward strand.
TTTGTCGGGGTCTCCTTCCTCCTCGTCGATGAGACGACGCACGACTTCCGCCCCGCCTTTTCCCGCCCCGACGAGTACAGTGCCGGCCTGCAGCGGGAGGTCGATTCGCTGATCGAGAAGGGGATCTTTTCCTGGATCCTGCGGGAGCGGCGGCCGGTCATGCTCGCCGCGGAGCACTCCGCGTGCAAGCTGATCCTGCATGTCATGGCAACCAGTTCGCGGATCCGGGGGATGTTCATCGGCTGCCTGAACGAGGAGGTCGACTCCGTCTCCGACATCTTCCGCTCGCTGCTCTCCATCATCCTGCTGAACAGCTCCAACGCCCTGGAGAGCTTCGAACTGTACAAGACGATCCGGGAGATCACCGAATCGCTCGAACGACGGGAGAACTATCGGATTCTGTTCGAGGCGGCGCCCGATGGAGTCGAGGTCCTGGATGCCCGGGGAACGATCATCGACTGCAACAGGACCCAGGAGGTCATGCTGGGGTACCGGCGGGAGGAGATGGTCGGCAGCCCCGCGGGGCAATTCCTGGCGGTGCAGAGCGACGGACGGTTTGCCGATATGGCGTCGCTCCCGCCGGATACCGATTACGTGGAGGGCGAGGTGGGAATGGCCCGCCGCGACGGGGGGGTCATCCCCGTCTGGAGGAAGGGGAAGGCCATCTGCAACGACGCGGGAGGGCTGGTCGGATGGGTGATCTACAACCGCGACCTCTCCCTGGCCAAGAAGGCCGAGGAAGAGAAACGGGAACTCGAGACTCACCTCCAGCGGGCCAAGAACATGGAGGTGATCGGAACCCTCGCCGGCGGCGTCGCTCATGATCTGAACAACATCCTCGGCGGATTGATCAGCTATCCGGAACTTCTGTACATGCGGCTTCCCGAAGGCAGCCCGCTCAGGAGGTACGTCCGGACTATCCAGAAGTCGGGCGAAAAGGCGGCGGCGATCGTCCAGGATCTCCTCACGCTGGCGAGGCGGGGCGTTGCCGAGGGAGAGGTCGTGAACCTGAACCAGATCGTGATTGATTACCTGGCGACGCCCGAGCATGAGAAGCTGTCGGCTGCGCATCCCCGCGTAACCTTCGAATGCGACCTCGAGGACAACCTGCTGAACGTCATGGGCTCACCCGTTCACCTCTCCAAGACCGTGATGAACCTCGTGTTGAATGCGACCGAGGCCATGCCCGAGGGCGGATCGGTTACGATCACGACGCGCAACCGGTACATCGACATGCCCGTGCGGAGGTACGAGGAGCTCAGGGAGGGCGACTATGTAACCCTCGCCGTTTCCGACACCGGCCTGGGCATCTCGAGCGAAGACCGGGAGCGGATATTCGAGCCGTTCTACACGAAGAAGATCATGGGAAGGAGCGGGACCGGCCTCGGGCTGGCCGTCGTGTGGGGTACGGTCAAGGACCATAAGGGGTTTATCGATCTGCGGAGCACGGTGGGCAAGGGAAGCACCTTCGTCCTCCACTTCCCCGTGTGTCGCCGAGAGTTGATCCCGAGCGAAACCGCCCCCGACATGGCGGAATGGATGGGAGCGGGAGAGCGGATCCTGGTCGTGGACGATATCCCGGAGCAGCGCGACATCGCGGCCCTGATCCTGCGAAACCTGGGGTATGAGGTGGCGACCGTCGTCAGCGGCGAGGAGGCCGTCACCTACCTGCGGCAGCAGGCGGTGGATCTGCTGCTGCTCGACATGATCATGGAGCCCGGGCCGGACGGATTGGAAACGTACCGGAGGATCCTGCGGATCAGGCCCGATCAGAAGGCGCTCATCGTGAGCGGCTATTCGGAGACGGAGCGGGTGCGGGAGGCACAGCGGCTGGGCGCCGGTGCGTATGTGAGGAAACCCTACCTGATCCGGACCATCGGTATGGCGGTCCGCAAGGAATTGATGCGGACCGCCCGCCCCCGCCCCTGAGCGGGAGCCGCCCCGTCCGCGACTCCGCAGCAGCCTCTGTCCGCCCCCCCGTATCGCCTCCCGTATCGCCTTGACAGACAGGGAGAATTTGAGTATCGTTTCTCCCGCAAACGATCGCCGGTGCGAGCCCCGGGATGAGCGGGGAGGGAGTCCCGGGGCACGTCCGGGGCCGCGCGGTCCGGGCGTAACTCACGAGGAGAAAGGAGATCGAGTGGTATGCGGTGCAAACGGTTCTGGTACGGAGTCTGGGCGCTGACGGCGCTGTGCTTCCTCTCTTCGCCGGCGGCTCTGGCAGCGGAGAAGGTCTACATCAACGGGATCGACGCCAATTTCCCCCCCTTTGCCTATGTGGACAAATCCGGTAATCCCGACGGCTTCGACGTGAAGTCCCTCGATTGGATTGCCAAGGAGATGGGGTTCAAGGTGAAGCACCAGCCGATGGACTGGGACGGCATCATCCCGAGCCTCAAGGCCAAGAAGATCGATATCGTGGCCTCGGGAATGAGCATCACCGAGGAGCGGAAGAAACAGGTCAATTTCACCACACCCTACTGGAAGATCAAGCAGGTGCTGGTCGCCAAGAAGGATGCGAAGGTGACGGCGGAGCAGGCCCTTGCCGACGGGAACAAGATCGGCGTCCAGCGGGGCACGACCGAGGCGAAGTGGATCGAAGAGAATCTGATCAAGAAGGCCGGGAAGAAATTCGAACTGATTCAGTATGACTCTGCGCCGCTTGCCGTCGAAGACGTTCTCAACGGTCGGATCATCGCCGCCGCGATGGACGACGCCCCGGCGCTGGACGCCGCGAAGAAGAAACCGGTGAAGCTCCTCGGCGGGTTCGGCATGGCGGATGAATTCTTCGGGTATGCGATCCGGAAAGAGGATGCCGAATTCCTCAAGAAGGTCAACGAAGGGCTCAAGAGGCTGATGAAGTCTCCCGCCTGGGCCGAATTGAAGAAGACCTACATCGACAAATGACGGCGGACGGGCGGTAAGCAGTACCCCTGATGACGGGAAGACCTCGGGCATGAGGCCTTCCCGTCTGTCGGCCCGGAAGGGAGCGCAGCGAAGATGCCGGAAAGCCTGAACGCCGTGATCGACGCGCTCCCCTACCTGCTGGCGGGGTCGGCAGTGACCCTGATCGTCGTGGTCGGGGCGATGTGCCTGGGACTCTGCCTGGGGGTGCCGCTGGCCGTGGGGCAGCTCTATGGTCAGCCGGCGATCCGCCGCGCTATCGGGGTGTATGTCTGGTTCTTCCGCGGCATCCCGCTGTTGGTCCTGCTGTTCCTGTTCTACTTCGGTCTCTGCACGGCGCTGGACATCAACCTCTCCGCCTTCACCGTGGCGATCATCGTGCTCGGCCTGATCAGCTCCGCCTATCAGTCCCAGATTTTCCGCGGGGCGATCCTCTCCCTCCCGGAGGGGCAGCTCAAGGCGGCCCGGGCGCTGGGGATGAGCGATCGCCGGGCGATTGCCTCCATCATCCTTCCCCAGGCGCTTCGGCTTTCGGTTCCCGGCTGGTCCAACGAGTATTCGATCATCCTCAAGGACTCCGCGGTCGCCTATGCCCTGGGGGTCCCCGAGATCATGGCGCGGGCCCATTTCGTGGCTACGCGGACCTACCAGCAGCTGCCGCTGTACCTCGCGGCCGGGGTGATCTTCCTGGTCCTCACCTACCTGGGAACGAAGGGGCTCCGCGTCCTGGAGGAAAAGGTCCGGATCCCGGGGTATTCCCCGCAGGGAGGATAGGCACGGCATGACGACCCCCGTCTTACGGATCGAAAATCTGTCGAAGCGCTACGGCAGCCGGGCTGTCCTCACCGGGGCTTCGTTCAGCGTGAACAAGGGGGACTTGAAGATCCTGATCGGTCCCTCGGGCGCCGGCAAGAGCACGCTCCTGCAGTGCATCAACTTCCTCGTCCAGCCCGACGAGGGGCGCATCTGGCTGGACGGGGAAGAGGTCCGCCCCGGACACCGGCGCGCCCTCTGCACCTACCGCCAGAAGGTGGGAATGATCTTCCAGGACTTCAACCTCTTCGACCACCTGAACGCCCTGGAGAACGTCCGGATCGGCCTGGTCCGCGTGAAGGGGATCGCCAGGGACGAGGCCGGCGAGCGGGCGGTCCGGGAGCTGACGCGGGTCGGCCTCCGGGACCACCTGCAGAAATACCCGGCCCAGCTCTCGGGAGGGCAGAAGCAGCGGGTATCGATCGCCCGGGCGCTGGCAATGGACCCGAAGGTGATGCTCCTGGACGAGCCGACCTCGGCGCTCGACCCCGAACTGATCGGGGAGGTCCACTCGGTCATCCGCGAGATGGGGCAGGGCGGCATGACGATGATCATGGCCACGCACCAGATCGGGTTTGCCCGCTCGCTCGCCAGCGAGATCATCTTCATGGAGGACGGCCGGATCGTGGAGCAGGGCGCGCCGGACAGGATCTTCTGCCATGCCGAGAACGCCCGCACGCGGGAGTTCTGCTCGAAGATCACCGAACTGTACGGGGAGACGCGCTGACGATGGAGGAGTGGCTGTACATCAGCACCGAGGTGTATCCGGCCCTCCTCAAGGGGTTCTGGGTCAGCCTGGCCCTGATCGTCCCCTCCGCCCTGTTCGGGATCGCCATCGGGATCGTCTTGGGCGTGCTGAGGGTGTACGGGAGCCGGCCGGTCATGGCGGCCGCCGATGGGTTCGTGGCCCTGTTTCGGGGGATCCCCCTCGTCGTGCAGCTGTTCGTCTGGTATTTCGGGCTTCCCTACCTGAAGATCTACCTGAACCCCTTCACCGCCGCCGTGCTGGGGTTCTCGCTCTGCGGCGGGGCCTACCACTCCGAGTACATCCGGGGCGCGCTCCTGTCGATCAAGCGGGGGCAGATGCTCGCCGCCCAGTCGCTCGGGTTCAGCACCACCCGGATGATCGTCTCGATCGTCCTGCCGCAGGCGCTCCGGCGTGCCCTCCCCGGGTGCGGCAACGAGCTCATCTACCTGATCAAGTACTCCTCGCTGGCCTACATGATCACCTGCGTCGAGCTCACCGGGCAGGGAAAGATCCTGGCCTCGAACTCCTTCAGATACACGGAGATCTTTCTGATCATCGGGGCGTGCTACCTGGTGATGACCTCGGCGGCGGGCGTGCTCCTCGGCCGTCTGGAGGGTCGGCTCCGTCTTCCCGGTTTCGAGCAGTATCGGGGCTGAAGTCATGCCGGAGTATTCCCCCCTCACTGCCGCAGTCCGCGCCCGCATCGCCGAGATTCCCTGCCTGCGCCTGATCGATGACCCCGAGAAGCTGGAGGACTTCAGCCGGGACGGCACTCCCGGCCTTAGTCACCGGCCGGAGATCGCCGTCGAGGCCACCGAGGCGGCGGCCGTGCAGGCGCTGCTGCGCCTGGCCAACGAACGCAGATTTCCGGTGACGCCGCGGGGGCTGGGAAGCGGGCTCGCCGGCGGGGCGCTTCCGGTCCGGGGCGGGGTCGTCCTGTCGCTGGCCCGCATGAACCGGATCATCGCCATCGAACCGCGCAACATGATCGCCGTGGTCGAGCCGGGGGTGGTGAACCTGGACCTCAAGAACGCGGTGGCTGCACAGGGGCTGTTCTATCCGCCCGATCCGGCGAGCCTGGATACCTGCTCGCTCGGCGGAAACGCCGCCACGAACGCGGGAGGACCGGCGTGCGTCAAGTACGGGACGACGCGCGACTACATCCTGGGTCTCGAAGCCGTCCTCCCGAACGGGGAGTTGCTCGCCGCGGGCGTGCAGACCCGCAAAGGGGTCGTCGGGTACGACCTGACGCGGCTGATCGTCGGGTCTGAGGGGACCCTCGGCGTGATCACCAGGCTCATCCTCCGGCTTATCCCGCGCCCCGCCGCCGTGACGACGCTCGTGGCGCTGTTTCCGCGGCTCGTCCCCGCCATGGAGGCGGTCACGAAGATCCTGCTGAACGGCCATACGCCGTCGGCACTGGAGTTTCTCGACCGCCGCTGCCTGGAGCTGGTCGGCGATCTCCTCCCGTTCCCGGGGGTGAGGGAGGCCGGGGCGATGCTCCTGATCGAGGCGGACGGTGATCCGGAGCGGATCCAGCGGGAGATCGAGCAGATCGGGGAGATCTGTCTGGACGGGGGCGCCGCCGATGTCCTGCTGGCCCCCGACGCACAGCGCCGCAGCCGGATGTGGGCCGTTCGGAAGGAGGTGACGCAGCGGATCGAGGAGCGATATCCGCTGGACGTGCATGAGGACGTCGTGGTTCCGCTGGGGCGGATCGCCGAGCTCGTGGCGTGCCTGCCCGAATACGAGGCCGCCCACGGCATGGTCGTCTATTCCTTCGGCCACGCCGGCGACGGGAACATCCACCTGAACATCACGGCCGACAGCCCCGCTGCGGCCCCGCGCGTCGAAGCGGGTGTGCGCCAAATCGTCGAGAAAGTCCTTGCGATGGGCGGAACGATGTCCGGCGAGCACGGGGTCGGGATCGCCAAGCAGCGCTTCCTGCCGCTCGAACTCTCTCCGGAAAGCATCCGTCTCCAGGGGGAGATCAAGCGGCTGTTCGACCCCAACGGCATCCTGAATCCGGGGAAAGTGTTCCGGTAGAAAATGGTTGACAGGCGAGTCAATCCCCCGTATTCTCGCCCCGCCCCAAGATAGATTCCCCGCGGTCGGCAAATGATTGCCGATCACCCGCGCGGAGAGTCGTGCGGCCCGCTGCGGCGGGCGCCCATCCCCCGCTCACTGCCATACGAAAGAATGAGGAATCATCCATGCCCCGACGCAACGACATCAAGAAAGTCCTGATCATCGGCTCCGGTCCGATCATCATCGGCCAGGCCTGCGAATTCGACTATTCCGGGACGCAGGCCTGCAAGGCGCTGCGGGGCCTCGGGTACCAGATCGTCCTGGTCAACTCCAACCCGGCCACGATCATGACCGACCCCGGGATGGCGGACGCCACCTACATCGAGCCGCTGACGGTGCAGTCTCTGACCGAGATCATCGAAAAGGAGCGGCCCGACGCCCTCCTGCCCAACCTGGGCGGGCAGACCGGCCTCAACCTCTCCTCGCAGCTTGCCAAGGCCGGTGTGCTGGCAAAATACGGCGTTCGCATCATCGGCGTCGAAGCCGAGGCTATCGAAAAGGGCGAGGACCGGATCATTTTCAAGGAAACCATGAAACGGCTCGGGATCGACATGCCGAAGAGCGCCCCGGCCTTCAGCGTCGAGGAGGCCGAGAGGGTGGCGGCCGAAATCGGCTACCCCGTGGTCGTCCGCCCGGCCTATACCATGGGCGGTACCGGGGGCGGGTTCGTGTACAACGTCGAGGAACTCCGCGTCATCGCCAGCCGCGGCCTCTCCGCCAGCTTCGTCGGCCAGATCCTGATCGAGGAGTCGGTGCTCGGCTGGGAAGAGCTGGAGCTGGAGGTGGTGCGCGATGCCAAGAATCAGCTGATCACCGTCTGCTTCATCGAGAACGTGGATGCTATGGGGGTGCATACCGGGGACTCCTACTGCGTCGCGCCGATGCTGACGATCGACCCGAAACTGCAGGCCCGGCTGCAGGAGTATTCCTACCGCATCGTCGAGGCGATCGGGGTGATCGGCGGCACCAACATCCAGTTCGCCCACGACCCCCGGACGGGCCGCGTCGTGATCATCGAGATCAACCCGCGCACCTCGCGGTCGTCCGCCCTCGCCTCCAAGGCGACGGGGTTCCCGATCGCCCTCGTGTCGGCCAAACTGGCCGGCGGCCTCACCCTCGACGAGATCCCCTACTGGCGCGACGGAAGCCTCGAGAAGTATACCCCCTCGGGGGACTATGTGGTCGTGAAGTTCTCCCGCTGGGCCTTCGAGAAGTTCAAGGGGGCCGAAGACAAGCTCGGGACCCAGATGCGCGCCGTCGGCGAGGTGATGAGCATCGGCAAGACCTACAAGGAGGCCTTCCAGAAGGCCATCCGCTCGCTCGAAAACGGCCGCCACGGACTCGGGTTCGCCAAGGACTTCAACCGCAGATCGCTGCCCGAATTGATGACGATGCTGAACGAACCCTCCAGCGAGCGACAGTGGATCATGTACGAGGCGCTCCGCAAGGGCGCCACCGTGGAAGAGCTGTTCGCCAAGACCTACATCAAACCGTGGTTCATCCAGCAGATGAAGGAATTGGTCGACCTGGAGGAGCGGATCCTGACCTTCAAAGGAAAGGCGCTCCCCGACGCCCTGCTCGTGCAGGCGAAGAGGGACGGGTTCGCCGACCGGTATCTCGGCCGTCTGCTCGGCATCGACGAGGCGCTGATCCGCGAGCAGCGCCGGAGGATCGGCATTTGCGAGGGCTGGGACGCCCTCCCCGTCAGCGGGGTGGAAAACGCGGCCTACTACTATTCCACCTACAACCGCCCCGACCGGGTCTCCTCGAGCACCCGGAGGAAGGTCATGGTGCTCGGGGGCGGGCCGAACCGCATCGGTCAGGGGATCGAATTCGACTACTGCTGCGTCCATGCCGCCTTTGCCCTGCGCGAGGCCGGCTACGAGACGATCATGGTCAACTGCAATCCCGAGACCGTCTCTACCGACTACGACACCTCCGATAAGCTGTACTTCGAACCGTTGACCGTCGAGGACGTGCTGGCGATCTATGAAAAGGAGAAGCCCGAGGGGGTTGTCGTCCAGTTCGGGGGCCAGACGCCGCTCAACATCGCGGCCGAACTCGAGGCCGCCGGCGTGCGGATCCTCGGCACCTCGCCCGATACGATCGATCTGGCCGAGGACCGCGACCGGTTCCGCAGGATGATGGATGCAATGGGGATCGCCATGCCCGAATCGGGGATGGCGGCGAGTTTCGCCGAGGCCCGGGAGATCGCCGCGCGGATCGGGTATCCGGTGATGGTGCGGCCGTCGTTCGTCCTGGGCGGCCGGGGGATGGAGGTCGTCCATGACGACGAGATGCTGAAGCAGTACGTCAGCGCCGCCGTCGACGTGACGCCGGAGCGGCCGATCCTGATCGACCGCTTCCTCGCCAACGCCGTCGAGGCCGAGGCCGACGCGCTCGCCGACGGCGTCGATGCCTTCGTGCCGGCCGTGATGGAACACATCGAACTGGCGGGGATCCATTCCGGCGATTCGGCCTGTGCGATACCGCCGGTCACGCTGGCTGAGCGGCACATCAAGACGATCGAGGAATACTCGCTGCGCATCGGCCGCGAGTTGAAGGTCTGCGGCGTGATGAACATCCAGTACGCGATCTGTCAGGACAAGGTGTACGTCCTGGAGGCGAACCCGCGCGCCTCGCGCACCGTGCCCTTGGTGTCGAAGGTGTGCAACGTGCCGATGGCCCGTATCGCCACCGAGCTGATGCTGGGGAAGAAGCTCACCGACCTGAACCTGCGGCCGCGGACCATCCCGCATGTGGGCGTGAAGGAGGTCGTGCTGCCGTTCAACATGTTCCCCGAGGTCGATCCCGTCCTCGGACCGGAGATGCGCTCCACCGGCGAGGTGCTGGGCATGGCGCCGACGTTCGGCCTGGCGTACTTCAAGTCCCAGGTGGCGGCGCAGTCACCGCTGCCCCTCGAGGGCACGATCTTCATCTCGGTGAACGACGGCGACAAACCGGCCATCCTCGAGACGGCGCGGACGTTCCAGGGGCTCGGCTTCCGCATCAAGGCCACGGCCGGCACCTGCGCCTACCTCAGGCAGAACGGCGTCAAGGCGGAGGTGAGCTACAAGATCCACGAACTCCAGCGCCCGAACATCGTCGACGAGATCAAGAGCAACGAAATCCAGCTCGTCATCAACACCCCGATCGGCAAGCAGAGCGCCCACGACGATGCCTACATCCGCAAGACGGCCATCAAGTACCGGATCCCCTACGTCACGACTACTGCGGCCGCACACGCCTCGGTGGTGGGGATCGGGGAATACCGGTCGGGCAGGGCGGGGGTAAAATCGCTTCAGGCGTACCACCGGGACATTCGCTGAACCGTGGCCGCAGGCCGGGGAACCGTCGTCACCGGGATTTCCGGGTGTCGATGATGATGTTTTTCAACATCTCCCAGGCTCGTTCCGTCTGCTTCTCTTCCGCTTGCCGGCCGGTGGCCGCGGGGCGGCCGGTGGAATAGACGACGACGGGTTTCCCGTCCCTGTCCGTGATTTCCCTCCGGCCCGCACCATCGGCCTGGCCTCCTGCGGCGGCATCCTGCTCCTGGCGGAGCATCATCTGAATCGTCTGGTCGCTCACCCCGGCGTTCTTCAGGGCGATGACCTGTTCCGGGGTCAGGGCAGATGCCGAGGGTATGCTCACGAACAGGCACCCGAATCCGAGGGCCATCCAGAGGAAACGGATCAGCGCCTTCATCGCTGCCCTCCCCGGTTCTGCCCGGCGGTAGCGAAGGGCTTCTTTCGCCAGCGTTCGAGCTTGGCGAAGGCGTCGGCGGCCGCGCGCAGGATCATTTCCGTATCCATCGGCTTGGTGAAGTAATCGTCGAACCCCGCCTCCCGGCATTCTTCGACCTCGAACAGGGCGCCCCAGCCGGTCATGGCGTAGATGATGGCCAGCGGCCGGCTCTGCCGTATCTTTCTGCACAGCTCGATCCCATTCATGCCGAACAGTTTCAGGTCCAGGACGACGACGTAGATGTCCTCCCGCTGGATGATTTCCATGGCCTCCTGGCCATTCTCCGCGACGTACGGGGCGTACCCCTCCGTCTCGAACGCCTCGGCGAGCCATTCACGAATGGCCGCCTCATCATCGACCACCAGAATTTTACGATCCATACGGTTCTATCCTTGCCGCGGACACTCTGCGCTCAATCGCTCAGCCTGCGGGCCGCAGTCGGCGGCGTCGCGGGCGCTGCCGGCCAGTACCGGCTCGGCCGGCCGTCACGGGACCCGCTCCGCAAGCGTATCGGCGATCTGCAGGCGTTTCAATTTTTCCACCAGGGTGGTCCGGTTGAGGAGGAGCATCTTGGCGGCGCGGTTTTTCACCCCGCCGCTCATCCTCAGCGCCTTCAGCAGCAGATTCTTTTCGAAGTCGGCCACCAGCTGGTTGAAATCGATGCCGTCGCCGGTCCATTCGGGTAGGGTAACGGAATCGAGCGGCGTCGCATTCCGGGCGAGCTTTTCCGGCAGGTCGTCCACATCGATTTCGCCGGCCTCCTTCATCACCACCAGCATTTCCATCAGGTTTTCCAGTTCCCGCACGTTTCCCGGCCATTGATACTGCCGGATGTGCGACATGGCTGCGGGCGTTATGCCGTGCACCTGCTTCTTCTTCAGCTTGTTGAAATGGGCAAGAAAGTGGTTGGTCAGGATGGGGATGTCCATCCCCCGCTCCCGGAGGGGGGGCAGGCGGACGGGGATCACGTTGATGCGATAGTAGAGGTCCTCGCGGAACCGCCGGTCGGCCACGGCCTGTTCGAGGTTCTGGTGGGTGGCCGTGATGATCCGCACATCGGCCTGGATCGTCCGTATTCCGCCGATGCGCTCAAACTGCTTTTCCTGGATGACCCTGAGCACCTTCACCTGCAGCGAGGGACTCATATCGCCGATCTCATCCAGAAAAATCGTCCCCCCCTGGGCGAGCTCGAACCGTCCGATCCGGGTGCGGATTGCCCCGGTAAAGGCCCCTTTCTCGTGTCCGAACAGTTCACTTTCGAGCAGTTCCTCGGGAATGGCGCCGCAATTGACGGGGATCAGGGGTTGATCCCGGCGGTCGGAGTTGAAATGAATCGAACGGGCCACCAGCTCTTTTCCGGTGCCGCTTTCGCCATAGATGATCACGGTGCTGTCCGAAGCGGACACCTTTTCGATGGTCTGGAAGATCTTCTTCATCTGGTCGCTGTAGCCGATCATCCTGCCGAATTCGGACTTTCCCTTCAGATGGCCCTTCAGGGAGATGTTCTCCTCCCGCAGCTTGACAAACGACAGCGCCCGCTCGACGGTCAGCTTGACGAGATCATCCTTCAGCGGCTTGGTGATGTAGTCGAAGGCCCCCAGCTTCATGGCCTCCACAGCGGTGTTGACCGTTCCGTACCCGGTGATGATGATGACCGTTGCCCGGGGATCGTCCTCCCGGATATGCTTCAGCAGAAGCAGGCCATCCATATTGGGCATCCGCAGGTCCGTGATGATCAGGTCGAATTTGTCTTCATGGTAGGTCTTCAGCGCCTGCGCGCCGTCGCTGACGGAGCGGACATCGTATGCGCCCAGGAGTTCCGCGAGGTTTTCCCTGCTTACATCGTCATCTTCCGCGATCAATATCCTGCCACGATTCATGTTCGACCCCATCAATGGATGAAATGGCTCGACCGACGCAACAGATACCGCTTAAGTCGTGACGGTTAACCTATCATTGAAATGCCGCTTCTGTCAAATTAATGACTGTCGCTCCATACCACAAACCGCAACCACTTTGCAACCGCCGTATTTGATTCAGGTTAAATATCTCGCCGGCTGGCAGCGGAATAATTCATCTGCTGGCATAGAAATTGAAAAGCGATATTTGGATTTTCTCCGCGCGGATGCGACACTCGCCCCGGTGGGCGGCGTCGGGACGGGTCTTCCCGGGGGGCATCCATGCGAAGTCTGGGGGGGCCGGCCGGGCCCGTGTCCGCTCGGGTTCGAAGCGGAAAAAAAGAAAAACAGTAAAGTTTTTGAGCAGTATGCCGAAAGATCAGTGATCGACCGTACCCTGACCTTCAGCAAGAGGACGTGTGTGAACAATGCCCAATTATGAGCTAAAACCGCTCGATTTCGAGCGCATCAGCAAGCTCGTGTATGAACACTGCGGCATCAATCTGCATGACGGCAAGAAGGAACTGGTGAAGGCCCGTCTGGGAAAGAGGCTGCGGGAGGGCAACTTCGAATCGTTCTCCGATTATCACCAGTTCATCACCTCCGAAGCGGGGACCGATGAACTGGTGGCGATGATCGATTCCATCTCCACGAACCTCACCTACTTTTTCCGGGAGGAGAGCCATTTTCACAGACTCCGCAGCATCCTCGCCGGTATCGGTACGGATCGTGACAGGAGCGGTTCGCCGAAGCTGTTCAGGATTTGGTCTGCGGGCTGTTCTACGGGAGAGGAGCCCTATTCATTGGCGATGACCGCCAAGGAGTGCCTCAACGGGACAGACCGGGTAAAGGTCCTGGCTACCGATATCTCGACCCGGGTTCTCAAGACGGCGATGAACGGCATCTACGCGGAAGAGAAGATCAAGAATCTTCCCCTGCCGTTGATGAAGAAATTCTTCCAGATCGGATCCGGTCGCTGGGCGGGGAGTTTCCGGGTGAAGAAGGACCTCCGGGAGAGCGTGGATTTCATGCGCTTCAATCTGATGGATCAACCGCCGCCGGATTTTTCGTTTGACGTGATCTTCTGCCGGAACGTCATGATCTATTTCGATAAACGGACGCAGGGCGTGCTGGTCAACCGATTCTATCACTGTCTGCAGAAGGGTGGATACTTTTTTATCGGCCATTCGGAAAGCCTGACAGGGTTGAATCATGCCTTCAAGTACATCGAACCAAGCGTGTATCGGAAGTGAGTTATGAGTGACGTCGTTGTCGGGATTTCCGATTTGAAGGTCAGCAGCGGGGAGCAGGATTGCCTGGTGACCTATGCGCTGGGGTCTTGCATCGCCGTGGCAGTTTATGATCCGGTCGTGAAGGTGGGCGGGCTGCTCCATTACATGCTTCCCGATTCAACGTTGGATGCGGAAAAGGCCAGGCAGCACCCCGGGATGTTCGCCGATACCGGCATTCCGCTGCTGTTCAAATCCTGTTACAAGCTCGGCGCGGAGAAAAAACGGATGATCGTCAAGATTGCCGGCGGCGCCAGGATCATGGACGACATGAACTATTTCCGGATCGGACAGAAGAATCTGACGGCGCTGCGCAAGATCTTCTGGAAGAACAACGTCCTGATCGACGCGGAGGATACCGGGGAGAACTTCAATCGGACGGTCCGCTTGGAGGTAGCGAGCGGCAAATTTCTGGTCAAGGGTTTGGGCGGAACGATAAAGGAGCTGTAATGCTAGAGAAAATCTTGCGATCCATTCAGCGCGTTCCTGCATTCCCGATGACGATTCAGAAGGTAACGGAGCTTCTGCGGGATGAGGATTATTCCGTCCAAGAGGTCACCCAGGTCATCCGGTACGACCAGGCGATAACGGCGAACATCCTGCGCACGTGCAACTCGGCGTATTTCGGCGTCCGCTCCCGGATCGGAACGCTCAACGACGCCGTGATGTACCTCGGAAAAGACAACATCATCCGCGCCGTACAGACGTCCGGGGTATCGCGCTTCTACAAGAAAGCTGCCGAAGGGTATGTGCCGCGGGCGAGCGACCTGTGGACCCATTCGGTATCCGTGGGGCTGATGTCGCAGATCCTCTACAAGAAGATCTATCAACAGGAGCAGCCGGTTCTGTACACCGCGGCGCTTCTGCATGACGTGGGTAAGGTGATCCTCGGCGAGTATGTCCATAAATCATTCGATGAAATCATGGACTTAGTTGGCCGGGAGGGGTGTTCTTTCCTGGAAGCGGAAGAAAAACTATTTGGCATAAATCATGCAATAATTGGGGAGAAGATTGCCGAACAATGGAATTTCCCCGAGGAAATCAGCAGTGCGATCGGGTCGCATCATCGCCCCGATCTCCTCGCAGACCACGCGGCAGTCTTCCCCTGGCTCGTCTACCTGGCGGACCAGATAAGTTCGATGATGGGGGTCGGCGGGGGACAGGACGGCCTTGCCTACCGGGCCGTCAGTGAAGTGGCGGAACGATTCGACCTGCGGGATAAGGACATCGAGGTCTGTATGGTCCAGTTGTTCGAAGATATGGAGAAAGCCAGGGAGCTGATGGCCATCGTCTGAACTCATATTCGATGAAAAAAGGGTAAAGCCATGTCATTCAATGTTCTGATAGTCGACGATTCATTCTCGATGCGGTCCGTCATCAAGAAGGTCCTTTCCCTCTCGGGATTCCGCATGGACCGATGCTTCGATGCGGGCAACGGCCGCGAAGGCTTGGCGGTCTTGGAGAAGGAGTGGGTGGACATCATCCTTTCGGACATCAACATGCCGGAGATGAACGGTCTGGAGATGCTGAGCAGGATGAAGCAGAACCCCGTGTATCAGAATATCCCCGTGATCGTAATCTCGACTGAGGGCAGCGAGGAGCGGGTGAATGAAGCATTCTGCAACGGAGCGAAGGGGTTCATCAAGAAGCCGTTCCTCCCCGAGGATTTGAAAAGAACATTACACGATGTGCTGGGAGTTGATGCCGATGGAAACTATGCAGACGATCAGAAAGGTTCTAACGACCTCGACTTTTGATGTCTTCGAGAAGATGTTCTTCATCTTCCTGGAGTTATCCGACAAGGGGGGGCAGCAGTGCGACCTGGTAACCTCGATCAGCTTTTCCGGACCCGCCTCCGGGGAGATCAGCCTCGGTTTTTCCGAATCGCTGGCGCGCGCGATGGTGGAAAATATGCTGGGGGTGAAACGGGAGGAGGTCACCCGGGCCATGACGGAGGATTGCGCGAAGGAGGCGGTCAACATGATCGGCGGACAGTTCCTCCGCACCTTCGATGCGAGCAAGGTCTTCAACATGTCAACGCCGGTCTGTTCGACCGACGCGGCGGCCGATCAGCAGGCGGGCCAGGGTCAGGCAATCGCCCAGTGCCTGAACTTTGAATGCGAAAAGGGGTGCCTCCGTATCCGGCTCAGGCTGCGGTCCGAAGATCCCGGGACGAGCGCGGGTCGGCCGTAGGCGTGCCGCGAGGGCGGAAAGCTCCCGGAGCCGCTCCGCGCGCAGCGGGGTTGCGGCCGGGGGGCGAATGCCGGCGGAGTGAAGAAACCGGTGGGGTACTCCACTATCCATAGGACGTGAGGCGTGGGAAAAATACGGGTGCTCATAGTCGATGATTCGGCAATCGTCAGAAAGATCCTTTCCGAGGAACTGGCGAAGTATCCGGACATCGAGGTCGTGGGGGTGGCGCCGGATCCGTTCGTCGCCCGGGATAAAATCGTCACCCTGAAACCGGACGTGCTTACCCTCGACATAGAAATGCCGCGGATGGACGGTCTGACGTTCCTGCGGAAATTGATGACCTACTACCCTCTGCCGACCATCATCGTAAGTTCACTGACACCCAAGGGCGGGAAGTTGACCCTGGAGGCGCTCGACATCGGAGCGGTGGACGTCATCGCCAAACCGGGGGCGGCCTATACCGTCGGCGATATGAGCACCACCCTGGTGGAAAAGATCCGGGTCGCCTCCCGGGTAAAATTGACCAAACGGGAGAATCCGGAGGCGGCCCGCCGCGTGGACGCGGAACCGATCAAGGCCCTGGCCCAGACATCGAACAAGGTGATCGCGATCGGCGCTTCCACGGGAGGAACCGAGGCGCTGAAAGTGGTCCTCACGAAGATGCCGCCGAATTCCCCCGGCATCATCATCGTTCAGCACATGCCCGCCAATTTCACGACCGCCTTTGCCGAGCGCCTGAACAACCTCTGTCAGATCACGGTGCGGGAGGCCGCGGACAACGATTCCGTCACCGCGGGAACGGCCCTGCTTGCCCCCGGCAATTATCACATGATCCTTCGGCGCAGCGGCGCCCGGTACTACGTGGAAATCAAGACTGGTCCGATGGTGCACCATCAGCGGCCGGCGGTCGACGTGCTGTTCAAGTCCACGGCCAAGTACGCCGGCGCCAATTCGATCGGCGTCATCCTGACCGGCATGGGGGCCGACGGTGCGGAGGGAATGCTCGAGATGAAAAAAACGGGTGCCGCCACGATCGCCCAGGATGAAAAGAGCTGTGTGGTGTTCGGGATGCCCAAAGAGGCCATCAAACTCAACGCCGTAGATTACGTGCTGCCGATTGATCAGATCGCTTCCCAGATTGTGAGGATGGTGTAGTATGGACCAGATTGTCGCCCTGCTCAACGATATTACCTCCGATTTTCTGTTTCTCAACCCCGATGACGTGGATGTGCCGACTGCGGGAAAGTTCATGAACAAGCTCGACGCCATCACGAAGGAGGCCGAACAGGCGAAGGCGGCGCCCGTGAAGGCGATCGCGGTGAGCCTGAACAACATCCTGGAAAAGATAGTCCTCGACAAGCTCGAGGACAAGCCGCGGGCGTTGCAGATTTTTACCCGGGGGATCTCGGTCATGCAGGAGATTCTCGATCACCAGCGGAACAGCGGGACGTTCGCGGGGGACATAACCGACGTGCTCGCCGAGATCGCCGCGGTCACCGGGATCTCGCCTCCGGTGGAAGAGGCGGGGGCGCCGCCGCAACCGGAGCCGGCCGCTGCGGCCGAGGAAAAGACCGGCTTGGCGGAGATTCCCGACGAGGCGCTGCTCAAGGATTTCATCACCGAAGCACTCGAGTATATCGACGAGATCGAGCTGAACGTGCTGAATATGGAACAGAACCCGGAGGACAAGGAGTATGTCAATGCCGTCTTCCGGCCGTTCCACTCCATCAAAGGCGTGGCGGGGTTCCTGAATCTCACGGACATCCGCGATCTGGCCCACAACCTGGAAAATCTGCTCGACAGGGTCAGGAACGACGAGCAGGCGGTGACCAGGGCGCTCATCGACGTGGTCCTGGACGGGGCCGATACCCTCAAGACGATGATCGGCCTGTTGACGAAGCCGGCAGAGGTGCGCAAGAGGGAACTCGCGCGGGTCAACGTGACCGATCTGGTCCGGCGCATCAAGGGGGTGGATTCCGGCGCCGACGCGGGCCAAGTCAAGAAGATCGGGGAAATCCTCGTCCAGGACGGGGTGATCAACGAAGAGGTCCTGAACGAGGGGTTGGAAAAGGCCAAGACGCCACCGGAGAGGAAACTCGGCGAAGTCCTGATCAACGACGGGAAGGCGACGCCCAAGCAGGTCGCCCAGGCCCTGCGGAAGCAAGAAGAAACCACGGCCGACAAAACGACCGTGCGGGTCGATGTCCGGAAATTGGACGACCTCATCGACATGGTAGGGGAACTGGTCATCACCCATTCCATGATCCAGCAGAACTTCACCGGCCAGGGGCAGGTCGATCGCAACCTGATGCGCAGTATCGCGCAGCTTACTAACATCACCTCGGGGCTGCAGCAGACGTCGATGAGCCTGCGGATGGTCCCGATCAAACAGACGTTCCAGCGCATGTCCCGGCTGGTGCGGGATCTGGCGAAGAATTCCGGGAAACTCGTCGCCATCGAACTGCAGGGCGAGGAAACGGAGATCGACCGGAACATGGTCGACGAGATCTACAACCCCATGGTCCATATGGTGCGCAATTCGCTCGATCATGGCCTCGAGCGGCCGGATGAGCGGATCGGCCTCGGCAAGCCGGAGAAGGGAACGCTCTCGCTGAAGGCCTATCACCGCGGCGGGTGCATCATGATCGAGATCAGCGACGACGGCCGGGGGCTGAACCGTGAGCGGATCCTGGCCAAGGCCATCCAGAATGGGGTCATCCAGAGCGGGGACGGCATGACGGATCAGGAAGTCTGGCGGTTGATCTTCCATCCGGGTCTTTCCACCGCCGAGAAGGTGACGGACATCTCGGGGCGGGGCGTGGGGATGGACATCGTGCGGTGCGCCGTAGAAAAGCTGCGCGGCAAGATCGACATCGAAAGCACCAACGGCCAAGGCACAACCTTCGTCCTGCGCTTCCCCTTGACCATGGCGATCATCGATGGGATGATCGTTAAGGTGGGGCCCGAACGGTTCATCCTTCCGATCACGGCCATTCGCCAGGTGATGCGGCCCGTCGAAGCGGCGTACACGAGCATCGCCGGCAGGGGCGAGGTGATGAACGTCATGGGCCACCTGTTCCCGCTGGTGCGGCTGTATGAGTTGTTCGGCATCGAGCCGGAGCGGCGCAACCCCTGGGAGGCCATCGTTGTCGTCGTCGACGGGGGGGATCGCGCCAAATGCCTGCTCGTCGATCAGATCATCGGCAAGGCGGAAGTGGTGATCAAAGGCCTCGGTGAGGGGCTGAAGGAGCTCAAGGGGATCTCCGGCGGCGCGATCCTCGGTGACGGCCAGATCGGGTTGATCCTCGACCCGGACGGATTGTTCGAATTGAGCGAAGCATAGTCAGAAAACGCCGCAGGCAGTTTCCGGCAGAGGGAGCCCCGGTCAAGGGTACGGGGCCCGGAATGATCAGGGCAACCCTGGTATACGCCCGGCATAATCAACAGCGAGGAGAGGGGAGAATGGAGAACAAGGCAATAAAGATTTTGGTGGTGGATGATTTCGCGACGATGCGAAAAGTCGTGCGGAATCTGTTGAAGCAGATCGGCTACGAAAACATCGTCGAGGCCGAGGACGGGGTATCCGCCCTCAAGCTCCTGAAGTCCCAGAAGGTCGACTTCATCGTATCCGACTGGAACATGCCGAACATGACGGGCCTGGATCTCCTCAAGGCAGTTCGGGCGGACAGCGAATTGAGCGCAACCCCCTTTCTGATGGTGACCGCGGAAGCGCTGCAGGATAATGTTGTGGCGGCGGTCCGGGCCGGGGTCAGCAACTACATCGTCAAACCCTTCACCGCAGAGACGCTGAACGGGAAAATCCAGAAGATCATGGAAAAAATATAACGCGGTGAATCCGTTGGGAAAGGACAACGCATGGACGTCAGGTTTGTCAACGCCTTTTTGGAAGGAACGCTCAACGTACTCAAGACGATGGCCTTTATCGAACCGAGGCCGGGAAAACCCTATCTGAAGCAGGACAACATCGCCGTGGGCGACATATCGGGGATCATCGGAATGACCGGCGCGGCACGAGGGTCGCTGGCACTGAGTTTCAGCGGGAGCTGCATCCTCCGGGTTGTGTCGAACATGCTGGGTGAGGAGATCACCGACCTCAATGCGGACATCCAGGATGCCGTGGGAGAGATCACCAACATGATTTCGGGGGCGGCGCGGAAGAATCTCGAAGCGAAAGGGTTCAACATCACCGCGGCGATACCGACGGTGGTGTTCGGGTCGGGGCATTCGATCATCCATGTCATGGGCGGGCCGAGCATCATCATCCCCTTCGAGACTGATTACGGCCCCTTCGTCGTGGATATCTGCATCAGCGACGCGAAGGCGTAGCAGTCGCGCGGTTCATTCCAGGTTCCCGGACGGCCGCTGGAGGATGATGCTGATCCGGCGGTTCCGGGGATCCTTGGGGTCGAGCTTGATGAACAGCTCCTGATCGGCGTACCCCACGACACGGGCAATGCGTTCCGGCCCGATCCCGTTCGCCTCCAGGATCCGCCGCGCCGAAGAGGCCCGGTCCGTCGATAGCTCCCAGTTGGTGGTCCGGCTGCTGCGAAACGGGGAGGCATCGGTGTGACCTTCGATCACGACCCGGTTCGGAATGTCGGCGACGTTTTCGGCGACCAGCCGCAAAATCTCCAGGGCTTTGTCCGTCGGGGACGCGCTTCCCGAGAGAAACATCTGGCTTCCCTCGGCGTCTACGATCTGGATCCGAACCCCCTCATCGGTGATATCGACCAGGACCTGATTGCGCGCAGAGCCCAGTCGTTCCTGCACGGCAGTTTTCAACCGCTTGGACAGGTCCTCGGCGGAGAGCGACTTTACCATGGCCTCGGCGGCCCGTTTCCTGCTCGCCTTGGTCATGCTCTCCCCGCTGTCGATGGCCTGATTCGACCCGCTCATGAACGAATGCCCCGAAAGCGACGTCCCGACGTTGAAGACGTCGAAGGTCTTGAAGTACATGGAAACGGCGGCCCGTTTTTCGGGAGAGGCCATGGATAACAGCCACATCAACAGGAAGAAGGCCATCATCGCGGTGACGAAATCTGCGTAGGCCACCTTCCAGGACCCGCCGTGATGCTCGCCGTGTTTCTTTTTCTTCTTCTTGACGATGATCGGTTTTGCCTGTGATCCTTCCATCGGTTATTTCTTGCCCTTTCGGAACACCTCTTCCAGCTCGAGGAACGTGGGCTTCTCGTGCGCGGGGATGACCCTCCGGCCGAATTCGACGGCCACCTTGGGGGCTGCCCCGCCGATGAATGCAAGCAGCGAAACCTTCAGGACGTTCAAATACTCGAGCTCGTCCATGGCCAGGTGTTCGCAGTTTCTGGCCATCGGGCCGACGAACCCGTAGCAGAGAAGGACCCCCAGAAAGGTGCCGACGAGCGCGGCGCCGATGCTCATCCCGAGGACCTCCGGCGGCTCGCTGAGTTTGCCCATCGTCAACACTACCCCCAGTACGGCGGCGACGATCCCCAGTCCGGGGAGGGAGTCCGCCACCATGTTGATGGCCTTGGAGGGGATCAGGAGTTCGTTCTCATGGGCCTCCAACTCGCTGTCGATCAGGGCTTCCAGTTCGTGCTGGGCAATCGTGGTGCTCATGACGGTTCGCAGCGTATCCGTTATCAGGTTGATCGCCCGGGGGTTGTTCAGCACCTTCGGGTACGTCTTGAACAGGCTGCTTTCGTTCGGCTGGTCCACGTCGGATTCGATCGACACGAGCCCCTGCTGGCGGATCTTGTTGAACATGCCGGTGAGCAGACCCAGGACCTCGACATAGTCTTCCTTACTGAAGGTTTTCGCGCTGAGCATCTTGACGAAGGCGGCCAGAACGAGTTTTATCACTTTGGGCGGATTGGCGATGATGAACCCGCCGACCGCTGACCCGCCGATGATCAGCAGTTCGACCGGCTGGAACAGGACGGAGAGGTTCCCGTGCTCCAGCAGATACCCTCCGACAACGCACACAGCGACGATGCAGCTACCGACGATCGTGAACATCTATTCCCACTGCCCCTTCCTGCCGCGGAGGATTTCCCGCTCCTGTTCGAAGACGAAACGGATTACCTCCTCTTGAATCGTCTCATCCATCCGGATGAACTGTACCGCCGTACTGTAGGTGCCGTCCGGGCCCTGCTCGGCTACGCCGGACACCGTCGCGTACACGCAGAAGGCGCCGGCATGAAGCGGGAAAAGCACCATCCTGATCTCCAGCATGTCGCCCTGCTGGTACCGTTGACGGGACGAAAACCGGAGCCCCCCTCCGCCTATGTTGATGCACTCGCACGGCAGGTCGGCGATTCCTTCCCGATCGAGCGTCAGGATCCGGATGAGCGTATCCAGCTTTCCGTTCAGGAGTGTCAGCCAGGCGGCGATTGCCGGGTCCTTGACTTCCGGCAGAGGTTCGTGGTTCGCGTATGCCGCCGAACCGGATAGGTGCGACCGGACTTTTTTCTGTTCATCCGGCGGGACGAGCCGGCATGCGAAGGGTATGCAGACCTCGACGCGGCAATACTCCCGCCGATTTTCCCCCGGTGTTTCGTCGTCCATGGACATGGCAATCTCCTCGGTCGCCTGCGTCGGTCCTGCGGAACGCTGCGGGGCCGCGATCCGTTGCCGCCGGCCCTGCGTGCCGCCGGCAATCTTCTGCCCGATCATTTTCTCCCGGATATAATGCAAGGGAGATGCCATTTTGCGAGAGCGGTTCAATGCGCTTCCGGCGGACTGCCGCCGCGGAAGACCGCGACCACACTGCGGCGCAGGCACCCTGCGACCCACGGGGTCGTCAATAATTTGGCAATTTCGCTTGCTCCTTGACAGCATTTTCTGTGCCCCGTCTGTCCGCCGGGCCTGGTCCCGGGCGTGTCGACTCCCGTATTCCCTGTGCTGCCAGACCGTACATCCCGCACGAACGGTTCCGGAGGGGCCCATGGTATGTTCTTTGCAAAAGTAGGTGCAAAAGTAGGTGTGAAAAATTATTTCCCAATTCCCGCGCAGACTGGAAAGATCATGCAACAGAACAGGAAACGAATCATCGCCGTCGCGACGCTGCTCGTGCTTCTTGCGGGGGGGCTCCGATTCGGTTCCCTCGCGGAAAGCCAGCCCGCGGCCGTCGGGTCTCCGCTGAGAAGCACTGATCCGCCCTCCCGGGACGCTGCCGATCCGGCCGCTCGCGCGGAGGAGTATCCGCTGTACAACAAGGCCTTGGGAGTCTTCGCCCGCGGAGACTACGGGAAGGCCGAGGCGCTCTTCGAGCAGATCGCGGGCCAACGGGACCTGCCTGCGGAAATCAGGGAGGACGCCTTGAGAAAATACGCGGATTGCGCCTATCTCCAGGGGAGCGACGCGGTGACCCCTCCCTACCATAAAGCGGTGGAGTACTACAATCGCGTCCTTGCCCTGTATCCCGACCCGCGGTCGGGGAATGACCATGTGCATTACCGGCTGGCAAAGAGTTATCAGCAGATCAAGTACCATCAGGCCGCCGCGGAACAGTACCGGGAGGTAGTCGCCAAGTATCCGTCATCGCCGTACGCGCCGGAGGCCATTTTCGGCATCGGGGACATGGCCGAGAAGGGGGGGCGGTTAGAGCAGGCGCTGTACGAGTACCGTTCCTACTTGCGGGATACTACCGACGGAAAGCACGCGAAGATCGTCTCGTACATGATCGGCGATTGCTATTACTGGCTGGGCCAGACGGTGAATGCGGAGCTCTGGTTCCGCGGCTCCCTGAGAAAATGGCCCGACGTGCGGGATCTCCCGGCAAAAGTGCTGCGCGATCTCGGGTTCCATACCTACCAGATGAAACACTACCCGGAAGCGATTTCGCTGTTCGCCCTGTTCCTGAGTCTCTACCCGAAAGACGGCGACGGCCCCTACGTGATGTACAGCCTCGGTCATGCCTTTGCGGAGAAAGGACAGATCGGTTCGGCGTTGAACGTCTTTCGGAAGACGATCGACCAGTACCCCGGTACACGCGCAGCACGGGACAGCGCTGTTTCGATGATCGACCTGGAAGTGGAACGGGCACGGATTAAGGCGAAGGCGCCGGTTGCGTTCCTGGGTTATGACAGCTACCGCGACCCTCTGACGGAGTACAATCTCCTGCTGACCCAGTACCCGCAGGGTGAACTGACGGAGTACCTACTGTACCGGAAGGGAGTCACGCTCTTCAAGGGGAATAGATCCGGAGAGTCGATTCCTGCCTTCGACCGCCTGCTGTCGCTCAACCCGAAAAGCAGGTACAGCGACCTCGGGCGACGCTACCTGAAAGAGGCGGTGGCGCTGGTTGCCGATACCCACGCGAAGGACGGCAACCACCTCGCCGTTGCGGATCTGTACTATCGCAGCTATGGCCGTCATCTGTCGGTAGGGGACGACTATCGCACCTGTTACCGCATGGCCAGAAGCCTCGTGGAGCTCGGCCTGTATGCCGACGCCCTGGTGCTGCTGAAGGAACTCGTCCCCCGGGAAAAGGACCCCGACCGCCGCGACCATCTGCGCCTGTTCATGGCGGAAATCAACCGCCGCGAGGGGCGCGACCAGGATGCGGAAGCGATCCTGGTGGGATTGACGGAACGGGGCGATGCGAAGAGCCGGGACCTGGCGGCGAGGATCCGGCGGGATCTGGCGGGCATCTATTACCGGAGGGGTGACTGGGAAAAAGCGGTCCGCGCCTACGGCGATATCGGCCCTGCGGGACGCGCCGCGATGACGGTGCTCGACTACCAGCGGTATGCCCGGGCGCTCCATATCTCTAAGAACTATGCGCAGGCATTGAACAATTACCGCCTGTCAGCCAAGATGGCTCAGGATACTGCGGGGCACTCTTCGCCCCAGCTGGTCTCCGAGGCGTACATCGGCATGGGCGACAGTCTGTATCGGGAGAACAACTTCTCCGACGGGGTGCAGATGTATCAGCAGGCCCGTGCAGGCCTGCAGGAAAAGAGAGACCAGTGGTGGGTGGACCTGCGGATCGGACAGGGGTACACCCGGCTCAACAATCCCGAGCTGGGCGGGAAGACCTTTGACGCGGTGAAGGCCGCTGCCGCCGCGAGCGATACCTTCGCCGTGAAGATGATCGATGCCTGGAAGGCGGATGCCCTCTGGTACGAACAGAACAAGGGGTTGGTGGAGTAACGGTGCTAAGAGGCCCGCATACGGCGGCGGCGAGACACTGCCGAGCCGGGGGGCCGGAGAAGGATCGGCCCGGTGACAGGGCGTGAGGTGTGATGGAGAGGACGAAGATTCTGCTCGTCGATGATGAACCGGCCATGCGCTCGGTGCTGGCGGACAGCCTGTCCGGGTGCGGCTACGAGATCGAGACGGCGGAAAGCGGAACCGAAGCCCTGCGCAAGTTCCCCGCGGGAGGGTATGCGGCCGTGATCACCGACGTGCGGATGCCGAAGACGACGGGGCTGGAGGTCCTCAAGGGGGTGAAGAAGATATCCCCGCAGACCCCGGTCATCGTGATCACCGCCTTCGGGACCGTGAACACGGCGGTCGAAGCGATGAAGGAAGGGGCGGCGGACTTCCTGATGAAACCGTTCGCCCTGGAGCAGATGGAGATGGCGGTGCGGAGCGTCGTTCCGCCGTCGCTCCCGGAACGGGGGGAGGCCCCCCCCGCCGAAAAATTGACGGAGCCGGGGGGAGGACGAATCGTCACCCGCGACAAGAAGGTTCTGGCCATTCTGGCAATGCTCGAACGGGTGGCGCAGAGCAAGTCGAGCATCCTGATCCAGGGGGAAAGCGGCACGGGAAAGGAGCTCTTTGCCCGCCATGTCCATCGGCTGAGCAATCGAAGTTCCCTCCCCTTTGTCGCCGTGAACTGCGCCGCCATCCCGCACCACCTGCTCGAGAGCGAGATGTTCGGGTATGAGAAAGGCGCGTTCACCGGGGCCAGCCAGCGGAAACTCGGCAAATTCGAACTGGCCGATTCAGGGACGCTGCTGCTGGATGAGATCGGAGAGATGGATATCCAGCTGCAGGCGAAGCTGCTGCGGGTCATCCAGGAAGGGGAGGTCGACCGGGTCGGCGGCCACGAGCCTGTCCCCGTGGACGTGCGGATCATCGCCACGACCAACGCCGACCTCCTGCAGGGCATCGAGGAGAAGCGATTCCGGAGCGATCTGTACTACCGGCTGAATGTCGTCCCGATCAGGGTGCCCCCCCTGCGCGAGCGAAACGGCGATGTGGATCTGCTGAGCGAGTTCTTCCTGACAAAATTCAGCCGCCAAAACCGCTGCCCTAAGCCGCGTCTGTCCGCCGATGCGCTCGCCTTGCTGAGGGCGCACACCTGGCCCGGAAACGTCCGCGAACTGGAGAACGTCATCGAGCGGGCTGTGCTGCTGTGCGTCGGCGGCAGCATCACGCCGGCTGACCTCTGCCTGGAAGAGGTCACCCCGCCGGAGCCTCGGCAGGACCAATCGTCCGAGGATCAGGAACCGGCAGCCGGGCAGGGGATGACCCTCCGGGCAATGGAAAAGAATCTCATCTTCGAGACGCTGCAATCGGTCAACGGGAATAAGACCCGTGCTTCCCAGATGTTGGGGGTCAGTGTGCGCACGATCCGCAACAAGCTCAACGAGTACCAGATGGAGAATTTGTGGTGAAACGGTACATGCCTTGCATGCCATCGCCTGCAAGAGGGAGGACGGGGTGTCATGGAACTGTTTGATCGGACCATACAGCGGTTGTCGGCCATGGCGGACTTTCGTGCGCAGCGCCATAAGGTCATCGTTTCGAACGTTACCAATATCGATGTCCCGCAGTATCGGGCCAAGGAGTTGAATTTCCCCGGCGCGCTGGACGACGCCCTGGGCGGGGGGAAGGGGCTCGCCAGGACCGACGGTCGGCACCTTGCCGGCTCGGCCGGTACCGGGAACCACGAGGTCGTGGACACGGCGGAGCGGGTGAAGCTCGACCGCGAGATGGGTAACCTGGCGGAGAATCAGCTGATGTATTCCATGACGATCGAAATGCTGGCGAGAAAATTTCGCGGGCTGAGCACTGTTCTGAAGGAGGCGAAGTAACATGGACTTTTCCGTACCGTTCAAAATCTGCTCCTCCGGTCTGGCGGCGCAGCGCGCCAGGATGGACGTCATCACCAGCAACCTGGCGAACGTGGGCACTACGAGAACCCCCGAAGGGGGGCCCTACAAGCGCAAAGAGGTCGTGCTGGGATCGGAGAATGCGGTGACCGAATTCAGCGATCGCCTGCAGGGGGTGCTGCAGACGGTCGAGGTCAAGGAAATCGCCGAGGACAAGAACGGCGTGAAGTTGATCTACGACCCGTCGCATCCCGATGCCGACGAAAAAGGGTTCGTAGCCATGCCGAACGTCAACGTGGTGCTCGAAATGGCCGAGATGATCAACGTGAACCGGTCCTACGAGGCCTGCGCCACCGCCTTCGATGCCACCAAGAATATGGCGTTAAAAGCGATCGACCTTGGCAAGTAGAAATCGGCTGAGCCGTGCGGGAGGATGAAGGTATGGGCGATCTCATAATCGGAGGAAGGGCGGGGCAGCCGTTGTCCGTTCCGTCCGGGCGGGGTCTGGCGGCGCCGAAGACTGCACCGGGGGGGTTCGGGACGATCCTCCAGGGGATGATCAAGGACGTCGACAATCTGCATGGCCAGGCGAATCAAGCGATCACGAAGGTGCAGACGGCGGAATCGGGGAGTATTCACGAAGCGATGATCGCCATGGAGAAGGCGGATATCGCATTCCGCACGATGATGCAGGTGCGGAACAAACTGCTGGAAGCCTATCAGGAAGTGATGAGATTGCAGGTGTAGGATGGAGCCACGTCAACTGTTAGCGAATATCGGACGGGCCTTCGGCGGGTTGACAGCGGCCAGGAAGGTTTCCCTGATCGTTGCGACCTGTCTGACCCTCGCCGGCATCTGGGGGATGGTGGCCCTTTCCAATCGCGCCGAGTACCGCGTCCTGTTCGCCCACCTGTCCGCCGAGGATGCCGGCAGCATCGTCGACCGGCTGAAGGAAAGCAAAGTCCCCTTTGAGATCAACCGGGCGGGCGATGCCATTTCGGTCCCTGAGGAAAAGGTGGCGGAGCTCCGCCTGGAGATGGCGACGGCCGGTCTGCCCCGCGGGGGCGGGGTGGGGTTTGAAATCTTCGACCAGAAGATGAAATTCGGCGCCACCGAGTTCGAACAGCAGCTCAACTATCGGCGCGCACTGCAGGGGGAGCTGGCGCGGACGATCGGGAGCATGGAAGAGGTTCAGCAGGTGCGGGTCCACATCGCGCTCCCCAAGGACTCGCTGTTCGTGGAAGAGCAGAGGAAGACCACCGCATCCGTCACGCTGAAGCTGAAGTCTGGCCGGTCTCTGCGTCCCCCGCAGATAGACGGAATCGCCCATCTCGTGGCCAGCAGCGTCGAGGGGCTCAGCCCCGAGAACGTCATCGTCGTCGACAACCGGGGGACGATTCTGTCCCGGCCGACAGGCGACCCGAAGTTCATGCGGGCGACGGCCTCGCAGATGGAATACCAGCAGAACCTGGAAAAGGAGTTCGCCGGCCGCATCCAATCCATGCTGGAGAACGTGGTCGGTCAGGGCAAGGCGGTCGTCCGAGTGGCCGCCGACCTCGATTTCCGCGTGACCGAAAAGGTGGAGGAGACCTACGACTCGGAGGCGCCGGTGGTCAGGAGCCTCCAACGGCAGTCGGAGAAGTCCGGCGTCCCGGAGGGGGCGAAAGGGGCGGGTTCCCCGGCGCCGCAGGAGCGGGAAAAAGTCAATGAGGTGGTCAACTACGAGA
The DNA here is from genome assembly GCA_903928915.1 of uncultured Syntrophobacterales bacterium. Lineage (GTDB taxonomy): Bacteria > Desulfobacterota > Syntrophia > Syntrophales > UBA5619 > JAKAFS01. Next base: position 133,561 of record CAIYSL010000068.1, read on the forward strand.
TCAATAAGGTCGTCAACAAGACGGTGCTGCCCGTCGGCGAGGTGAAAAAACTGTCGATCGCCGTGCTCGTCGACGGGATCTACCAGAAGGACGCGCAGGGCAAGGAGGCCTATCAGCCCCGCGATAAGAAGGAAGTCGAGGCGCTGGAGGACCTGGTGCGGAAGTCGATCGGGGTCAACGCGGCGCGCGGCGACCAGGTGGCGGTAAGCAGCATGCCCTTCAAGAGGCTGCCCGATGAGGGGCTGGCGGAGCCCGCGCCCTGGTGGGAAAAGCTGCTCGTGTTCGCACCGCTGATGAAGTACGCAGGCACGCTGCTCATCCTCGCGCTGGTGGTGCTGTTCATCCTCCGTCCCGCCGTCCGCGGACTGATCGCCGTCCTTGGACAGCGGGCCGAGGAGCCGGTCCCGGTTCCGCAGCTGTCCGTCGCGGAGGGGGAGCGGCGGCGGGAACTCCCCCCGCTTACGTACACGGAGCCGGATCAGAAGACGCTGACGGACGGCGAGATGGTCCGGCAGCTGGCAATGGCTGATTCAAAGAAGTTTGCGGAATTACTCAGAAACTGGATAAAGTAAGCGGGTACCAGCAGCCATGACGAATGAAGAAAAGGCCGCCATCATTCTGCTGTCCTTCGACGAGGATGTTGCCGCCGCGGTGATGAGCAATCTGCGTCCGTCGGAGATCCGCCGGCTGGGGAAATACATGAGCCGGATCACCTCCATCCCGGGCGAAACCCTCAACAGCGTGGCCAGGGAGTTCTGCTCTTTTTCGCGCGAAAAGGGGGGGATGATCGCGGTGGCCGAGGACAGCATAAAGAACATCGTCACCAAGGCGCTGGGCGAGAAAGGGGCCGACGAACTGCTCCAGGAGGTGGCCAACAGCGCCGCGGGAGACAACCCGATCATCGAAAAATTGCGGGACGTGGACCCGAAGCTGCTCGTCGATTTCACGCGGACGGAGCACCCGCAGACGATTGCCCTGATCCTGGCCCATCTCAGCCCGGAACAGGCCGCGCAGATCCTCGATAATTTTTCGCCGGAGATGCAGTACGAGATCACGCGCCGGATGGCCACGCTCAAGAGCGTCCCCCATGAGCTACTCGAGGTGATCGCCAAGACCCTGGAAAACGAGATCGTGGTCGGCGTGACGACGGGCCAGGAGATCGGCGGCGTGCGGATGATCGCCGAAGTGCTGAACAAGATGGGGCGGGCCAGCGAGAGCGCGATCATGCAGGCGATGGAAGACGCGGAACCCGAGCTGGCGGCCGCCATCCGCAATCTGATGTTCACCTTCGACGACATCGTGCGGCTGGACGACCGGAGCCTGCAGGAGATCCTGCGGGAGGTGAAGTCGGAAGACCTGTCGCGGGCCATGAAGCTGGTGGATGAGGCGCTGCGGGAAAAATTCTACCGGAATATGTCGAAGCGGGGCGCCGAGATGCTCAAAGAGGACATTGAACTGATGCCTCCGACGCGGCTGTCCGAGGTGGAAGCCAGCCAGCGGACGATCATCGACATCGCCAAACGGCTGGAGGCCGAGGGGAGGATCATGATCTCCCGGAGCGATTCGGAAGAAGATGCGTTCGTCTAGCAAAGTGATAAAGGCCGCGGCCGTCAAGATCGATCGGGATCATTCCCTGCGCCACCTCACGCAGGAGGGCCGAACGGAGGGAAGCGACCCGCAATCCGCTCGTCCTGCGGCGGAGCCGTCACCCTCCGAGAAGGCGGAAAAGGCAACAGCTATCCGCCAGGAGGCCTATGATCTGGGGATGGCCGAGGGGCTGAAGCGGGGCGTGGCGCAGCAGAAGCAGGAGTTCGCCAAGCTCGCGAATACGCTCTCGGGACTGATCGCCGAGTTGACGCGGGAGAGAAAGGAATCCCTCGACCGGATGGAGAAAGAGGCTCTGCGGCTTGCCTTCGCGATCGCGGAGAAGATCCTCAACCATCAAATCGAGACCGACCGGGACGCCATCGGCCACGTTCTGACGGGCGCCCTGAAAAAATGCGTCAACCGTGAGGGGATCCGGATTCATCTTCATCCCGACGACTACCGATACCTGACGGAGGTCAGGGCCGGCGCCTTTCCGGGGCTGGAGGGGATAAAGAGCGCCCTGCTGGAAGCGGATGCGACAATCCGCCGGGGGGGCGCCGTTATCGAGTCCGCATTCGGAGAGGTGGATGCCCGGCTGGAACAGCAACTGAGCGAATTGAAGGGGGCACTGTCCGGTCAGTGAGCGGGGGAAGCGCAGACGTGGATTTCACGACGTATCATCGCCGCCTGGCGGCCGCGAATCCGATCCGGGTAAGCGGACGGGTGTGTGAGATCATCGGTCTGCTCGTCGAGGGGGAAGGACCGCCTGCCTCGATCGGGGAGGTGTGCGACATCTACGCCAACGACCAGGCAAAACCGGTTCCCGCGGAAGTAGTGGGGTTCAAAAAGGGAAGGGTACTGCTGATGCCGCTGGAGACGAACCGGGGGTTGTCTCCGGGCTGCCGGATCCTCTCCGTGGGGAAACGGGCAACCTCCGGGGTCGGCCCGGGTCTCCTGGGGCGGGTGATAGACGGGCTGGGCAAGCCGATCGACAACAAAGGGCCTGTGGCGTGCACGGAGCAGTACCCCCTGTATGCCGACCACATCAACCCGCTGCAACGGGGGCGCATCAAGGAGCCGGTCGATCTGGGGGTGCGGGTCCTCAACGGCCTGTTCTCCTGCGGCAGGGGGCAACGGATGGGGGTGTTTGCGGGCTCGGGCGTGGGGAAGAGCGTCCTGATGGGGATGATGGCAAAAAATACCGATGCCCAGGTAAACGTCATCGGCCTCATCGGCGAGCGCGGCCGCGAAGTACGGGAATTTCTCGAGAAGAATCTGGGAGAAGCGGGGCTCCAGAAATCGGTGATCATCGTGGCGGCCTCGGATATGCATCCCCTGATCCGGACCCGGGCGGCCTTTCTGGCGACCGCGGTAGCGGAGTACTTCCGGGACCAGGGGCAGGATGTGCTCCTGATGATCGATTCGCTGACCCGCTTCGCGATGGCCCTCCGGGAGATCGGCCTGTCCGTGGGCGAACCGCCGACCACCAAGGGATATACCCCGTCGGTGTTCAGCGTCCTGCCCAAATTACTGGAGAGGGCGGGGATCATCGAGGGAGGGGGGAGCATCACCGGCCTGTATACGATCCTCGTGGAGGGAGACGATTTCAACGAACCCATATCGGATTCGGCGCGATCCATTCTGGACGGCCACATCGCCCTTTCCCGCCACTTGGCCAACCAGAATCACTATCCGGCCGTGGACATCCTGGAGAGCATCAGCCGGGTGATGGTCGATATCGTCGATGAAGAGCATCGGAAGCTGGCCAACGAATGCATCCAGATCATGGCCACCTACCGGAAGGCGGAGGATCTGATCAACATCGGCGCCTATGTGGCCGGCAGCAATCCGGATATCGATTACGCCATAAAGATGATGCCGCGGGTAAACGCGTTTCTCCAGCAGGGGATGGATGAGAAGGTGAGTTATCGGCAGACCCGGGAGGAATTGCAGCAACTGTTTCAGGGGTGAGAGTGTTCGTTTTTCGATTGCAGCCGGTGCTGGAGCATCGCAAGAACATGGAGGAGAAGGCCCAGTGCGAGTTCTCCGCGGCGACGCTGAAGCTCAGGACCGAGCAAACGACCCTGACCGCCCTGCAGGACGAAGAGATCCTCTTGGGCGCCCAATGGCGGAACCTGGCCGTGCAGCCGGCAAAGGCCCCGGATTTCGGCCTGTATGCCGATTACATCAAGCGGGTTCAGCAGTCCATCCGCGCGCAGGCCGCAGTTGTCCGTACGGCGGAAGAAGCGGCCGAACGGAAACGGAGCGCCCTGCTGGCCGTCGTCAAAGAGCGAAAGATGCTCGAAACGTTCAGGGAGAAGCAGCGCCTTGCCTATGAGAACTGGGTCGCCGGGCGGGAGCAAAAAAATCTGGATGAGGTATCCATCCTTAAGTTCAAATGGGAGGAGTCTTGAAACGGGTCGTCATCGCACTGCAGGTTCTAGTTCTGGCCGTCTTTCTGGCCAAGGTCGTCACCACGGCAGACGGGTTCAGGAGATTTGCCGGCAGCTACGGGCAGATGGCATCGCCGGGCGAGGCACTGGCGCAGACGCCTGCTGCCCCCGCCGCGCAATCGCCCTCCCGTGATGGTCAGCCTCCCGTCCGGGACGTGCTGAGCGAACCGCTGACCAAGGAACGAACCCTGGAGGAGGCCCTGCAGGCCAAGATCCGGGACCTGGAACAACGGGAAGAGGTCCTGAAGAAAGAGGCGCAGCGCCTCCTGGCGTTGAAACTCGAGCTTGCCGAAAAGATCGATACCCTGCGCACCCTGCAGCAGCAGATCACCGCCGCTACCGAGTCGGTCAAGACCGAGGAGGGCAAGCGGTTGAAAGACCTGGCGCGGGTATACGAGGCGATGCCGCCGGCAAAGGCCGGGGCCATGCTCGAAACGCTCGACACGCCGACCGCTGCGGGAATCACGATGAACATGAAACGGGACAAGGCGGGAACGATCTGGGGGTACCTCAGCCAGAAGAAGGCAGCGGAAATCACGAAAGAGATCACCCGTGTCCTGAAAGCCGCGGGAGAAAAGAAATCATAAGCCCCCCGGCGGTCCAGTCCTCTGCGTGGAGGCGGCTGTATCAGGCCGCCTCCCGCGCCCCACTGCGGTGGAGTTGTTCACCGTCGACGCGTCTCACCCGAACGCCCTCCCGGGCACCCGCACCGCATCCCCTTACCGACCGCAGAACCGCCTCCGTCCGGGGGGAGGATTTTTTTCCGTCCTGTCGCACTCTGCCCGGCAATTATTTCCCAGCCCTGGGCGGCACATCCCGGCTATCATTTTAACATCTCGATAATACTTGCTATATTTCTTATCCACGTCGTGGCATACCTCTTGCTCAAAGGGTGTCTAAACGGAAAGGGTTCATCTCATGAAGAACATGCCCCCAGTTATGAAGAGCCAGATGCCGATGACGGGTGCTCGTCCCGCTGCGGGACGGCGGGTGCCGCAGGAGAGCCTGCTGCCGATCTCCGGCGACCTGCATGACCGTTTGGCCTCTGCGGCGCAGCACGATGCACCCGAACCATTTCAGCGGGTGTTCCAAAAGAGCCTGCACGACCGGGGGCGGACACGGGATCAGGAGGATCCCTCCGCGGGTGATCGGCCGGCGGACAATCAGGATGCCTCTCCGGCGCGGGCGAAGCGCACCGAGGGGGAAACCGCGGCAGTGGTTCCGGCAGGTGCGAGACCGCGCGACGGGAGAGGCTCGCCGCTGGCGTCCGAAGCTCCGGGGACAAAACAGGAAGAGAATTCGTCGGGGGAGCCTCCCGGCGCCGAAACGACTGCCCTGATTTCCGTCGGGTGTCCCCTGTTGGCTCATGCCTATCGGGATGCGACTCCCGGGACATCCCCGGAAGCTCGCGCCGCCGAAGGGGGAGAACATTCGCCGGGCGGGCCGCTCGGCGACGAATCAGTTGCGCACACTGGCGCCTCTCACCCCCTGGTGGTTCATGCCCAGCGGAATCGGACTCCCGAGCAATCTCCCGTAGGCCGAGGTTCGCTGTCGGGCAGCGAGGGGAGGGCGAAGGAAGCACCGGCCACCGTGGCTTCACCACAGCGACGGTCGGAGGGCGGCCTCGACCTTCGGGCGGCTCTCGGCGCGGGGAAGGCGATACCCCGTGCGGCAGCTCCCGAGATGCGCGCGGCGGAGGCCGCACCGGCGGGGGCGGGGACCGCTGCGGCAGAGCTCCCCTCCATCCGCGGGGGACGGAAGGATCGACCGGCGCAGGCTGGCACCGCGCTGCCCGGGGAGACGAGAGCCAAGATGGTCGGGGGCGACTCCTCCGGCGGGCCGGAGGGGAGGATCCGCATATCGTTGCCCGAGAGCGCCCGCAGTGCCGCGTCGCCGCGACCGAGCAGGGGAAGCACCGCCCAGGAAGGCCCCCTCTCCGCCGAGATGACCCCTCCTGCCGATAGGGGCGGCCGGAGAGCGGCGCCCGCGGAGCGGGCATCATCTCCGGCGACAGAACCGGGGCCCCAGGGGACCCACCCGGGCGTGGCGCCCTTCGGCAGCCGGGGGGAGAACCCCGCTCCCGGGGAGCGGCCGGACCCGGACCAGACAATGGCGACGCTCCGCGTCCGGCAGATACGGATCGGTGCCGAGGCAGGGCTGACGACGAACAAGACGAAATCCAGCGGAGCCGCGGCGCCTGTCGGTACGGCCGATGACGGCGCAAGGGGCATCGCGAACGGCGCTGATCTGCGGTTCGCACTCCGCGCAGAGGCGAGCGGGCCGGAGGGGGACGCGGGAATGGCGGATGGCCCATCTCCCGCTCCTGTCGGAACGGACGCGCCGGGAGGGGGGCGGCGCCCCCTGGCGGACGAGAAGGCGTCCCCGCTGACGAAGGCGTCGGAGGCGCAGACCACCGACGGCGTACCGGGAGGCGGGGTGTCCGCTGCGGGAGAGAACGCCGGCGCAGGTGGGCCGCATGCCCCCTCTTCCGCGAAGGAGGGAGCGCTCCCGGTGCAGCGGCGGCAGCCGGGCACCGAGGTGTTCAGCGCGGTGGCAGGGGCGCGTCCCGGCGGACAGGGGGCGGCAGTCGAGCCGGCGGGAAACAGCGCCGCTGAGGCTGTCAGAGAGATCGGCATTGCACCTTCAGGCCGGGGCGGTGAATCCCGGCCGGAGAGCGGGGGGAAGGGGGCTCATTCCGGGTCACCCTTCGGGACGGTCCCGGCGGGGCGTGTGCACCCGCACATGACAGCCGATGCAGCGCCGCTGCCGGGCGCCTTTGCGGCCGCCGTTGCCGATGCGGCAGCGGTCACGACGGCGGGAGGCGAGGCGGTGGAGGAGGCTCCCCTGCTGAGGCAGGTCGTCGAGGCTTCCCAGCCGCTGCTCCAGCAGGGCGGCGGCCGGATCGTGATCAGCTTGACCCCCCCGAGCCTGGGCTCGCTCGACATCGATGTCCGGGTGAAACGCGATACCGTCGAGTTGTTCGTGGTTGCGAACAATCAGGACGTCCAGCAGACCCTCTGCTCCCATATCGATCAACTCCGGAAGGCGCTTGTCGACCAGGGGTTGAATATGGAACGGTTTCAGGTAGTCGTGGGGGACCGTTCCGACTCTCAGCAGGGACGCGACCCCCGGCAGGACGGCGCGCCCGGCTGGCAGGGGGAGGCGCGTGGCGAGCGGGGGTATCGGCGGGAGCCACAGGACGGGCGGGCAAGCGACGATACGCCCGCTCTCCGGCGGCCCGGTTCCTACCAGTCAGCTCTCGGGGGCATTAACGTATTCATATAGCGAGGTGTGATGATGTCGACTATCAGTGCAGTAAACACGGGTTCATCGGCTTCGGCGAGCCAGGTAAAGAACATCGTGAGCAAGGACGACTTCTTCAAGCTGCTGATCGCGCAGTTGAAGAATCAGGACCCGATGAAACCGCTCGATGCCACCGGGTTTACCGCCCAGCTGGCGCAGTTTTCCAGCCTGGAGAAGCTGGAGAACGTCAATTCCACGCTGACGAAGCTCCTCGGACAGCAGGAGCTGTACAACCAGATGGGGTCGGCTCAGCTGGCGGGCAAGTATGTCGTCGCCAAAGGCAGCCAGTCCGACACCTTCACCGCCGCCGGCAAACCGGTCGGACTGGGGTATGAACTTCCTGCGGACGCAAAGCAGGTGTTCATCACCATCTATGACGAGCAGGGACGCGCCGTGGATATGATCGAGAAGACCGACCAGTCCGGCGGGTATTACCAGGCGGTGTGGGAAAACAGCGCGGCCAAGACGGGGAAGTTCACGTTCGTTGTCGCCGCGTTCGACGGGCAGGGGAACAATCTGAACGCAACGACGCTGATCGAGGGGGTCGTCTCCCGGGTCAATTTCCGCGACGGCCAAGTGTACGTGATGGTGAACAATAAAGAAGTGGCGGTCGGGCAGCTCCTGTCCGTCACGGATGCAAGATCCTGAGCAAACGATTCTCGCAGAGAAAGGGAGGTAGGGGAGTATGGGTAGTGCACTATGGATAGGAACTACGGGGCTGAATGCCAGTTCGATGCAGATCGACGTGATCGGTAACAACTTAGCCAACAGCAATACGCCGGGGTATAAGGCGGACAACATGTACTTCTCCAGTCTGTTGACCCAGAGTCTGGCCACGGGGGGAAACTCCATGTCCATCGGCCAGGGGGTGCGGGTGTCGAGCGTCTCGACGCAGTTTGCCGCCGGAGCGATGCAGACCACGGGCAACGCCACCGACCTGGCGATCGACGGCGACGGGTTCTTCTGCGTCAAGGACGGCACCGGGGCGGAGTACTTTACCCGCGCCGGCGCCTTCCACACCGACAAGAACAACAACCTCGTGGACGCGAACGGGTATTTCGTCCAGGGCTACAACCCGATCGCCAACACCGTGACCGGCATCGGGTTCGGGACGCCGATCTCGGGCGCGCGGCCGACCGCGAACATCCTCAGCGCCGGGTTCAACCTCGACTCGGATACAATCACCGGGGGGGCCTTCGGTCTGTCCCAGTCGATCTACGACTCCCTGGGCGGCATCCATTCCGCGGCCCTGGCCTTCACCAAGACCGGCACGCTGGGGTACTGGGGGCTGGAGTCCCGGCTCGACACCACCAATTACGCGTCGATTACCGGCGGGTTGGGACGGGTCGACGGTCTGGTCTTCAGCGCCGACGGGAGCCTCTCCGGGCTGTACAAGGTCGAAGACCTGACCACGACGCCCGGCGCCGGCACGTACGGCTTTGCCGCGGTCACCGACCCGGCGGCGGATGCGGCGACTTCCACCGCCATGGTTGACGCCAACGACGGCGTGGTGATCACCACGACCGCTGCCGGCAACGCCCAGACGATCGACGACCCCACCGACGTGACGGCGGGCAAGCTGTTCCGGGTGGTGAACGACGCGGCGTCCACGGATCCGATCACGGTCAACGGCGTCGCCCTTGCCGCGGGAGCCACCGCGATCTGGCAGTGGGACGGCGATTCCTGGGAAGCGGCGGCCAACTACGCCGCCGGGTCGGTAAGCCTCGACAGCGTCCACTACGGAAAGCTGTACCAGGAGACGACCAGCCCCATCACCCTCGCCTTCGACGGGACCACCTGGTCGATCGCCGAAAGCGGCGGCTACAACGCGATGGCCATCTCCTTCACCCCCGACGCTGCCCCGGGCGCGCTGGCGGGAAACGGACTGATCAAGCTGGACGTGGACGGGGACAGCAATACTGATGTCACGCTGACGACCACCAACGCCGCGGGCATCAACTGGACGTCGGGCAACACGATTACCTTCAGCAACGTCAACTACGAAACGCCGACGGCGAAGCAGAACCTTGCCATCAGGTACAACAACCTACCCAACGACCCGGTGTACATCGGCGGCACCGGCGCGGATAAGAACGTCCTCAAGTGGGACATGGCCTCGGACATGATCGACACCTCGGGCATCACCTCCTTCGCGTCCACCTCCGAGACCCGGGCCTTCTCGGTGGACGGCTGGACCCAGGGGACGCTCAAGAGCCTCTCCTTCGATTCCGACGGCAGGATCACCGGGTATTTCACGAACGGCCAGACAAAGAGCCTCGGCCAGATCCAGTTGGCGCGGTTCACCAACCCCGCTGGCCTGAAGAAGGTGGGGAACTACTTCACGATGACGGAACTCTCCGGCACCCCGACCCGAAACTACGCGGGATCGGGCGGAACGGGCGACATCCGCTCGAACGCCCTGGAGATCTCCAATACGGACGTGACGGTGGAGTTCATCAACATGATGACGGCGCAGCGCGCCTACCAGGCCAACGCCCGCGTCATCACCGCCGACGACCAGAACTTCCAGCAGTTGATCAGCATCAAACGGTAGATTTCTTCTTAGCCTCGTTCCTTCCCTGCCGCGCGGCAGGGAAGGAACGAAACCTCTGTCCCGGTACGCGGTCCTCCCGTGCGCGGCACGCCGGAGGTGCCGCTGCGGTTCGGGAGTCCTTCCCCGCCAGCCGGCACTGCCGCACCCTTTTTCCCCTCCCCCGCCCGAAGCGCTACGGAGTGCTCTGTCCGCCCTGTCGTCGGTCCCGCCGCACTGCGCCCGAAAATGCAGAGTCAAATGTTTGACGATTTGTCAAAAAGTGGTTTCCCCGGGGGGCGGCGCGGCCGGGGCGGTTGTCCGGAGCCACGCCTGGCGTCGCGAAGGATCCCCGCGCGGCCGGCGGAGCGGGAACGCCCCGACGAGCGGAACGGCCGGGCCGGAAGCGGCTGCGACTGCGGGTTCAGCGGTCTTGCTGCCGCGGGTCCGGCGCCGCATCGCTGCCTTCGGCAAGGCCCCGCGGAGCGCCGGGAATGCCCATAACCCGCGAGCGGGGAATTTTGGCATGACGGTTGCTGAAGGGGTGATTAGATGCGGGGATGAATGGCTGCTTTGCTCCCCGTACCCCCCGGGGCGGTCGGGTTGTGCCGGAAAAAGGCTGCCCGGTGCGTCCGCGGGGATCGCAGTGAGCGGAGACGGCAGTGAAATCTCGGCCGCCGGGAACAGTGAGGGGTATCCATGGCAAAAGACGACAAAGAGGACGAGGTACAGGAACCGCAGGAGAAACCCGTCAAGAGCAGCGGGGTCATGCTGAAATGGATCATCATCGGGGTGGTGCTCCTGGTCGTTGTAGCGGCGGCTGTGGGCGGGGGGCTCTACTTTTTCCGGGGAACGGAAACCGCGCAGAAGAAGCCCCCGGCGGCGCCCATCATCGGGGGCCTCTGGCCGATGGAGCCGTTCATCGTCAATCTCCGGGACAACAACGGCGAGAGGTACCTCAAGGCGGTCCTGCAGCTGGAGATGTCCGCCCCGGAACTCGTCGCGGAACTCAACCTCCTGAAGCCGAAACTACGGGACAGCACGCTGGATCTGCTGTCGTCGAAGACCTACGTGGAGCTGCAGGAGTTCAGCGGCAAGCAGAAGCTGCGCGAGGATATCATGATCCGGCTCAACAGCTTCCTCACCAGCGGCAAGATCGTGCGCATCTATTTCACCGATTTCGTGATTCAGTAAGGGCCGGCGATGGCGCAGATACTATCCCAAGACGAGGTTGATGCCCTCCTCAGGGGGATTTCCGGCGGTCAGGTAGAGACCGAGCAAGAGGAGATCAACGACCCCTCGGATGTGGTTACCTATGACCTGACGAGTCAGGACAGGATCATCCGCGGGCGCATGCCGACCCTGGAGATGACCAACGAGAAGTTCGTCCGGATGTTCAGGACGACGCTGTCGGCGCTGATGCGGAAGGTCGTCAGTGTCAGCACCCTCGCGGTGGATATGATCAAGTTCGGCGAATTCCTGAAGACCATTCCCGTGCCGACGAGTCTGCATCTCATCCGGATGGAACCCCTCCGGGGGAACGCCATCATCGTGCTGGAGTCCAAACTGATCTTCACGCTGGTGGACATCCTGTTCGGAGGAACGGGCAGGGACTCCTACAAGGTAGAAGGACGGGAGTTTACGGCCATCGAAAACAATCTGATCAAGCGGGTTGTCCTGAGTGCCATGGGGGACATCGAGAAGGCATGGAAATCCGTTATCGAGCTGAAGGTGTCGTATCAGCGGGCGGAGGTGAATCCCCAGTTCGTCCAGATCGTCCCCCCCACCGATATCGTCGTCGTGATCAATTTTGAAGTCGAAGTGGAATACACCACGGGCATTCTGTCGATCTGCATACCCTACGCGATGCTGGAGCCGGTGCGGGAAAAACTGCACGCCGGATTCCAGAGCGAACAGATGGAGGTGGACCGGACCTGGATGAACCGCTTCCGCAAGGGGCTGATGCAGGCCAAGGTCAATCTGGTCGTCGAGTTGGGAAGCGCGGAGATCAGCGGCAGCGACGTCGTCCAGCTGAAAAAGGGGGACGTGATCCCTCTGGAGCAGTACGCGCGGGAGCCCCTGGCCATTTATGTGGAAGGGATCAGGAAATTCACCGGCTGTGCCGGGGTGTACCGCGGGAATCGCGCGATCCAGGTGGTGGGGATCACGACAGGAAAAGAGGGTGACGAATATGGAGCAGAATGAGATCGATGAATTGCTGAAGGGGACCAACCTCGAGGACCCGCCGGCCGCCGATGCGGGGGATGCGAATGCGGCCCTCGGCTGGGATGACGTGGCGCAGGAGCTGCGGGAATCCCAGAAGGGCGCCCCGCAGGTGGCGGTCAGCGCAGTCAATTTCCCGGAACTGCAGCAGCGGGACAGCGGCAAGGGGGCGCTGGCGCTGGACTTCATCCTCGACATCCCGCTCACGCTGAACGTGGAACTGGGGAGGAGTCAGCTGTTGATCAATGAGCTCCTCCAACTGGGGCAGGGTTCCGTTATCGAGCTCACCAAGCTGGCGGGAGAGCCGATGGATGTCTTCGTGAATCAGCGGCTGATCGCCCGGGGCGAGGTGGTCGTCGTCAACGAGAAATTCGGGGTCCGGTTGACCGATATCGTCTCCCCGTCGGAGCGGGTGGAAAAGCTGCGCTGACCGGCAGAAGCGGATTCTTTTAAGGAACGACGGCTCGCCGCAGGGTGCTGCGGGGAGCTTCAATGCGAGCTACCCATGAATGAAATCAGTTTTTTCCCTTCGTTTCTCAAGCTGATCTTTGCCCTGGCGATTGTGCTGGGGCTGATGGTCGCTGCGGTGTACCTGTTCAGGAAGTTCATGAATCCTTCCTCCGTCGGCCACCGGGACGGCTCCCTGATCCAGGTCGTCTCCTCACGGTACATCGGCCCCAAAGCCAGCATCCTGCTGCTCGACGTTCTCGGGAAGGGGATCGTGGTGGGGCTGTCGAGCGGTCAGATGACGCTCTTGGCGGCAATCGACGATCGGGAAGCGTTGGCACAGGTACAAACGCTCCGGCAGAATGCCCCCCCCGCTCCCGTCCTGTCGGATGTCCTGAAGCGGTACACCGAAAAGTTCGGCATCCTGCCCGGCGCGCAGAAAGGCGGACCGCGACGATGATGACCCGTTCGGAAAGAATCGCCTGCCTGCGCGTGGTGATCGGCTTGGCGCTTGCGGCACCCCTGGTCTGCGTCATCCCCGAGGCCCAGGCGGCGGCGCCTTCCTTCCCCAACATCACGCTGAGTATCGGCGGCGGCGGGGGGGGCGACAAAGTGTCCGTAGCCATGCAGCTGCTGTTCGCCCTGACGGTGCTGTCGCTGGCTCCTGCGATTCTGCTGATGCTGACCTCGTTTACGCGGATCGTCATCGTCCTCTCCCTGCTGCGCCACGCCATCGGTACGCAGCAGATGCCTCCCAACCAGATCATCATCGGGTTGGCCCTGTTCCTGACGGTGTTCATCATGACCCCGGTCTGGCAGACGATCAACCGGGATGCGCTTACCCCCTACTATGAAGATCAGATCAGCGGGGAAGAGGCCATGAGCCTGGCCGCCGCGCCGATCAAGGCGTTCATGCTGAAGCAGACGCGGGAGAAGGACCTTGCCCTGTTCGTGAGGATCGCCAAGGAAAAACGTCCGGAGAAGGCGGAGGAGATCCCGCTGACCGTCGTGATACCCGCCTTTGTGATCAGCGAGTTGAAGACCGCTTTTCAGATCGGGTTTTTGCTGTACATGCCGTTTTTCATCATCGACATCGTCGTATCGAGCATCCTGCTGTCGATGGGCATGATGATGCTCCCGCCGGTCATGATGAGCCTCCCGTTCAAACTGCTGCTGTTCGTACTGGTTGACGGATGGAATCTGATCGTCGGATCCCTGGTCCAGAGTTTTCACTGAACCATCACCACCCCTCTCCCGGAGCGGCAGCGGATCCCTGCCCCGGGCGAGGTTTTTCCCGAAAGGAGTAAACGGGGATGACAGCGGATTTCATCGTCGGAATCATGGCCGAAACCATCAAGGTCACCCTGCTGATATCCGCACCGGCCCTGCTGGTCGGGCTGGTGATCGGTGTGGTGGTGAGTCTGTTTCAGGCCATCACCCAGATTCAGGAGATGACGCTGGTGTTCGTGCCGAAGATCGTGGGGGTAATGATCACCGTAGTCATCTTCCTGCCGTGGATGATCAATCTTCTCGTGTCGTTCACCCACAACCTGTTCGCCAACATCCCCCTGTACATCCGGTAGCGGTACCGCTGCGGCCCCGGGCGGGCTTTTCCCGGGTGCGGGGCGATGCGCGGCGCCTGTGCGGGTGCGGAGATTCTCCCGGAGGTCGAAAGCCGGCGGCGCCGGCCGAATGAACGATGAATGTGCTCGGTATCACCCCTGAACAGGTACAGCTGTTTCTCTTCACGCTTCTTCGGGTGAGCGCTGTCCTGACAACCATGCCGATCGTGGGGAACACCATCGTGCCGGCGCAGGTCAAAGGCGGACTCACACTGCTGATGACGATCGCGATCTTTCCCTTTGTGCAACACGATCTCACCTCCGTCGTGTACGATTTTCTGCCGCTGCTGCTGCGGATGGCGGCGGAGGTGTTTATCGGTATCGTGATCGGATTCACGGCCCGGTTCGTTTTCGCCGGCATCCAGTTTGCCGGGGACATGATCGGATTCCAGATGGGGTTCTCGATCGCCAGTGTGTTCGATCCACTGACGAGCCAGCAGGTGTCGATCGTATCCGAATTCCAATTCATGCTGGTAATGATCGTCTTTCTGTTCGTCGACGCCCATCATATCTTCCTTACCGCGCTGGTCGACAGCTTCCGGATCGTGCGTCTCCAGGACTTTCAGCCCGCGCAGGAATTTTTCCGCGGTCTGGTGCTGCTGTCCGGGAATGTGTTCGTGATCGCGATCAAGATCAGCGCTCCGATCGTGGCGGTGCTGCTGTTCGTCAACGTGGGGCTGGGGGTCATCGCCCGCACGGTCCCCCAGATCAACGTGTTCATCATCGGGATTCCCCTGCAGATCGCCGTCGGGCTGATCTTCCTCGGGGTGACAGCTCCGATTTTTGTGAAGGTGGTTGTCCTGCTGCTGCAGAAGCTGGCGGGCGATATCCATGGGTTACTGCGGATCGTGCACTAGGGAAGCGCCATTGCCGGAGCGACTCGGCGGCAGAGGGGTAAGCCTCGATGGCTGAAACAGACAACAAGACCGAACAAGCAACCCCCAAGCGCACGCAGGACGCGCGGAAGAAAGGGCAGGTCGCCAAGAGCCGCGAGGTACCTTCGGCGCTGATCATGATTGCCTGCCTCACCTATTTCTATTTCGGGACCGGAGAAATCGTCGGCCGGCTGATGGATATGATGAAGGGCTCCCTCGCGGACCTCCATCGCAGCGAACTGGACGCCGATTCGATTCAATTGCTCGTGATGACGCTCCTGCTCAAGACCATGGCGATCGTCCTGCCGCTGCTGTTGACGCTGATGGCGGCCGGGGTGGTGGCGAATGTGATGCAGGTGGGCCTGCTGTTTTCCGCCGAGCCACTACAGCCCAAACTGTCGAAGATCAGTCCATTCAGCGGCTTGAAGAACCTGTTTTCCCTCAAGTCGGTTGCCGAGCTGCTGAAGAGCCTGGCCAAGATATCCCTGGTCGGCGTCATCGCCTATCTGACGATTCACGGTGAAGCGTACGAAATCCTTCCCCTGATGGAACAGAACCCCTGGGAGATCATGACGTACATCGGCCGTGTCTCCTTCAAGATCCTCTTCACCACCTGCTGGGTGCTGGTCGTGCTCGGACTCATGGATTATCTGTACCAGCACTGGGAGCACGGCCGCAGCCTGCGCATGACCAAGCAGGAACTGCGGGACGAGTTCAAGGATACGGAGGGCGATCCGCTGATCAAGTCAAGAATCAGACGCCTCCAGCGGGAAATGGCCATGCGGAGGATGATGGCCAAGGTACCGACGGCCGACGTGGTGATCACCAACCCGACCCATTTTGCCGTGGCGCTTCGGTACGATCAAGAGCGGATGGCCGCCCCGGTCGTCGTCGCCAAGGGGGTGGACCTCGTGGCCCAGCGGATCAAGGAGATCGCCAAGAAAAACGGGGTTGCCGTCGTGGAGAACAAGCCGCTGGCACAGGTATTGTATAGAATGGTCGATATAATGGAGGCGATACCGGACAACCTCTACCAGGCCGTTGCCGAAGTCCTGGCCTATGTGTACCGGTTGAAGAGCAACCAGCCATTTCACTAGAGGAGAACAGCAGCGATGGGACAGGGACCGCAAGCCGCGCAAGGAGGGCTATTCCGCAACAGCAGCGCCATGATGGCCCTCGGCGTGATCGGCATTCTGCTGGTGATGATGATCCCCCTGCCGCCCTTTATCCTGGACATCCTCCTGTCCTTCAGCATCGCCCTGTCGATCATCATCATGCTGATGTCCATGTACATTCTCAAACCGCTGGATTTTTCCGCTTTTCCCTCGGTTCTGCTGATCGTTACACTCATGCGCCTGTCGCTGAACGTGGCCTCGACGCGGCTCATCCTCCTCCACGGAAGCGAGGGCACCGGGGCTGCCGGCCAGGTGATCAAGGCCTTCGGCACCTTCGTGGTCGGCGGCAACTACGTCGTCGGCCTGATCGTGTTTGCCGTTCTGGTCCTGATAAATTTCGTGGTCATCACGAAAGGTTCTACCCGGGTCGCGGAGGTGTCGGCCCGCTTTACCCTGGATGCGATGCCGGGCAAACAGATGAGTATCGACGCCGACTTGAATGCCGGTCTGATCAGCGACAAGGAGGCGCGGCTCAGGCGAAGCGAGATCGAACGCGAGGCCAACTTTTACGGCGCGATGGACGGCGCCAGCAAGTTCGTGCGCGGCGATGCCGTCGCCGGCATCATCATCGTGCTCGTCAACATCATCGGGGGGCTGATCATCGGCGTCGTCCAGCAGGGGATGGAGGTCACCCAGGCGGCAAAGACGTATATCCTTCTGACGGTGGGTGACGGCTTGGTGACGCAGGTACCGGCGCTGATCGTTTCGACTGCCGCCGGCATGCTGGTTACGCGGACCACGTCGACGGCCGATTTGGGCCAGGATGTGCAGAAGCAGATCTTCACGCAGCCGCGCGCCATCGCGACTGCGTCGGCGCTCCTGTTCGTCTTTGCACTCATCCCCGGCATGCCGAAGGTATCCTTCGTCCTCGTCTCCGCGCTCATCGGGGTGCTGGCCTACAATGTGTTCCAGCGGACAAAGGTCAAGACGGAAGAGGTGGAAGAACTCCCGGCCGCGCCGGTGGCGGAGACGGAGGAGAACTTGACCCCCCTGGATAAGATGGGGCTGGAGGTCGGGTACGGGTTGATATCGCTCGTCGATGTCCAGCAGGGCGGGGAGCTGCTCCAGCGGATCAAGACGCTGCGCAAGCAGTTGGCTGCCGAGATGGGCTTTATCATTCCCTCGGTCCATATCCGGGACAATCTGCAATTGAAACCCAACCGCTATGCCGTGTATCTGAAGGGGGTGGAAATCGCCTCGGGCGAGCTGATGATGGGGCATTACCTGGCCATCACCCATGATGACCAGGGGGGGAAGGTCATGGGGGTGAAAACCACCGAACCGGCCTTCGGATTACCGGCCGTTTGGGTTCCCGAGGCGCAAAAGGAGGATGCCCAGGCCAAGGGGTATGTCGTCGTCGATCCGGCAACGGTCATCACCACGCATCTGACGGAAGTGATCAAGGCCCAGGCCGATGAACTGCTGGGGCGGCAGGAGGTCCAGGCCCTGGTGGATAATCTGGCGCTGCATTACCCGAAGGTCGTCGAGGAACTGGTCCCGAAGGCGGTTTCGATCAGCATCCTGCAGCGTGTGTTGCAGCGTCTGCTCAGGGAACGGGTTTCGATCCGCGATCTGCTTGCGGTCCTGGAGACCCTGGCCGACTATGTGTCGATAACCCGGAATGTCGATATTCTGACGGGCTATGTCCGTCAGGCCCTCTCGCGGACCATCACCCGGCAGTATCAGGACCAGGAGGGGAACGTAAACGTCGTCATGCTGTCACCGAACATCGAGGATACGATCAGTCAGTCGATTCAGCACACGGAACTCGAATCGTTCGTCTCTCCCGACCCGAACATGGTCAAGAAGCTGATCGGCAGCCTGCAGAGGCTGATCGCCAATTTTGAAGCGACCGGACTCAGCCCGGTGATCCTCTGTTCCCCGCTGGTGCGGTGCCACCTGCGGAAGATTCTGGAGAAATTCATCCCCAACGTGGTGGTCCTGGCGCACAACGAGATCACCCGGGACGTGAACATCAAATCATTCGGGGTCGTGGAGTTGTAAGATGCAGGTAAAACGATACGAAGTGGCGACCATCCGAGAGGCATCGGCGATGATCAAGCACGATCTGGGTCCGGAAGCCGTCATCCTCTCCACCAAGAGAATCCAGGACGGGAAGGGGACCCGGGTCGAGGTGCTCGCCGGCAGGGACGACGGCCGGGCCGGCGGTTCGGCGGGCCGCCCGCCCGCGGAGCCGCCGGCGGCGGAGCCGGCAGGGGAGACGGGAATCGGCGAGTTGACGCGGGAGATCGTTTCGCTGAAGGCAATGCTCCGGGAGATGAACGAAGCGGGGCGCAGCCGTGGCGAATGGGGCGAGTTCAGGGAGATGCTGGAGTCGCTGTTCGACATGTTCGGACTGCGCAAAGGCACCGATTCCCAGCACCCGCTGAATCAGGTGTACCGGCACTTGACGGCCTGCGGCATCTCGAAGGATCGGGCAGCGAATCTCGTTGCGGCCCTGCGGCGGGAGGGGGCGAAGGAGATCACCTCCTGTGAAGCGGGGCTGGCGAGGATCGAACAATGCATCTCGCAGCGGCTCGCCGCCTATACGCAGGCGGACAAGGGGAGGCGGATAAAGGCGTTCTTCGGACCGACCGGCGTCGGAAAGACGACCACCATCGCCAAACTCGCCTCTCTGTACGCTCTGGAGAAAAAGGTCGCGGTGGGGCTGGTCACGGTCGACACGTACCGGATTGCCGCGGTCGAGCAATTGAAGACCTATGCGCGCATCATCGGGGTTCCCCTGGAGGTCGCGTCGGATAACGCGGGGCTGAAGAAGTCGCTGCAGCGTCTGGCGGCAAAGGATGTGATCTTCATCGACACCCCGGGGAAGAATTGTCGCGACGAGCGGTACCTCCAGGGCCTCAGGGAGTGTTTTGACCTCGACCTGCCGTTCGAGGCGAACCTGCTGCTCAGCCTGACGGCGAGCGAGGAGAGCCTGAAGGAGCTCGGGAAGCGGTTCGGCGCGCTTGCGTACGATCGGATCATCCTGACGAAGGTCGATGAGTGCCCCCGGGCAGGGGTTGTGTACAACGTCATCGACCAGCTGGCAAAGCCGGTTTCCTACATGACCAACGGGCAGAACGTTCCGTTCGACATCGAGACGGCGTCGCCGGCGACGATGGCGCGGCTGATCGTGAGGAACGCGGTGCATTGAACGGGAAACGGGCAACGCGCTCCCCCGCAGGGGGGAGCGGCGGTTTTTCATCAGCGGGCTTGCGGTTCCTTCCGGCAGGGGGGATGGACGGGGAGCAGGGACAATCAGACCGGGTAGTGGGGGAGAGCAATTGGATCAAGCTGTTGTGCTCAGGGCGATGACAAAGGGTGAAACGCAATCGGCGTCGGCCGGAGAGGGCAGGGCGCTTCCGACCCCCGGGGAGGGGAAGAAGAGCCAAAATACGGTGCGCGTCATTTCCGTCACCAGCGGCAAGGGCGGTGTCGGCAAGACCAACATCACGATCAACCTGGCCTATCTGTTGAGCAAGATGAACAAGAAGATCCTGGTCGTGGATGCGGATATGGGGCTGGCCAACATCGATGTTGCCCTGGGGCTGACGCCCAAGGTAAATCTCTTCCACGTGCTCGACGGCAGGAAGAGCATGCAGGAGGCCATGATCGAGGGGCCGGGCGGGATCATGATCCTTCCCTCCGCCTCGGGGATCCAGGAGATGAGCGATCTTTCCAAGGGCCAAAAATTGACGCTGCTGGATGAATTGCGGAGCCTCAGCCGGGAGATGGATTTCCTGCTGATCGATACCGCGGCTGGCATCGCGGGCAATGTCATGTATTTCAACATGGCGGCCCAGGAGATCATCGTCGTGGCCTCATCGGAGCCGACCTCGTTGACGGACGCATACGCCATCATCAAGGTCCTCCATCAGAAGCACGCCAAGAACCGGTTTCGACTCATCGTGAATATGGCGCGGGATCCGCAGGAGGGAAAAGAGGTATACCAGCGGCTCAATCAGGCCACGGACCGCTTTCTCAATCTGCATATCGAATATTTCGGGTACATCCTCCGTGACGAGCGATTGCCCGAGGCCGTGAAGCAGCAGAAGGCGTTCACTGCCCTGTATCCCCACTCCCCGGCGAGCAAATGCCTGGCCTCGCTGGCCGAGAAGCTGTGCCACGAACAACCGGTGGGAGGGGATCCCGGAGGAATAGGGCTTTTCTGGGAGAGGATCATAGAGAAGAATTGTGGATAAGAAGCAGCGCGATGAACTTGTCTTGCAGTATGCGCCCCTTGTCAAGAGCGTGGTGGGAAGGGTTACGGCGAAGCTTCCCCTGAACGCCATGGATAAGGAGGAGATGGTCAATGTCGGCATAATCGGCCTGATGTCGGCCATCGACAAGTTCGACAAGCAGCGAAACGTCAAGTTCGAGACCTACGCCTGTTTTCGGATCCGCGGGGCGGTGCTGGATGAGTTGCGCGCCCGGGACTGGGTGCCCCGGTCGACGCGGGACAAGGACAGCAAACTGGAGAAGACCTTCTCGGCCTTGAAGAAGACGCTCGGCCGTCCACCCCGGGAGGAGGAGGCGGCGAAGTATCTGGGCATCTCCCTCGAGGAGTACTATAAACTGCTCGACAAGGCGCAGGGCATATCGCTCATCAGCAGCGAGGACCTCCCCCCGGACTACCTGGATAATTGCCGGCAGACTTCGGTACTGGAGCTGATGGAGCACGGCAATCCGCTCAATCTGCTCAGCTCCGAGGAGTTGAGGCGCCAGTTGAGACAAGGGATCGATGAACTGCCTCCGAAGGAGCGGCTGGTGTTGTCCCTGTACTACTATGACGAGCTGACGATGAAAGAGATCGGCGGGGTGATGGAATTGACCGAATCCCGGGTGTGCCAGCTTCATTCCCAGGCGATCATCCGGCTACGGACACGCATCAAGCAGCGGGAAAACGGGTAGGGGGGGATAAGGAGACAGGATGAACGAAACGAACGGCGCAAAGAAGACAAAGGAAAAGGGCGCAATGAAATTTCTCGTGGTGGACGACATGATCAACATGCGCCGCACCATTCGCAACATGCTGCGACAGTTGGGATATGAACGGATCACCGAATGCGAGGACGGCGTCAGCGCCTGGAACAAGCTGTGCATCGATCGACCCGACATCGCCATCGTGGATTGGAACATGCCGAATATGAACGGGATCACGCTCCTGAAAAAGACGCGGCAGGAAGACCGTCTTGCCGACATCCCCTTCATCATGGTGACGGCAGAGGTGGCCGAGGAGACGATCGCCGAGGCGGCGGAGACGGACGTCGACGCCTACATCATCAAGCCCTTCGTTGCCAAGACCCTGGAGGAGAAGATCGACCTGGTCCTGGAACGGAGGTCGAATCCGTCCCCGCTCGACACCCATCTCCGGCTCGCTTCGATCTACGCCCACGCCGGCCAGTTCAACAAGGCCACGAGCGAATTGAAGACCGCCCTGATCGTGCAACCCAACAGCCCCCGCGTGTATACCGCCTTCGGCGATCTGTATCAGCAGCGGGGCATGCTGGACGACGCCGAGAAGGCGTACAAGAAGGCCCTGATCATCGAGCCGAAATACATGAAAGCCCATGACAGCCTGGCGGCGGTCCTGATAAAGAAAGGGGACGAGAAGAAGATCATCGCCGCTCTGAAGGAGGCGGTTGCCGTCAGCCCCAAGAATGCGGCCCGTCAGGTCAGGCTCGGCAAGGCGCTCCTGGGGAGCGACATGGCGGGAGAGGCGCGGAAGGCGTTCAAATACGCGGTGAGCTCCGAGCCGCAGAATACCGCGGCGCAGCTGGAGATTGCGGAAATCTTCCTTGCCCAGAACATGGACCATGAGGCGGCCGAATTGTTCGCGGCGGTTTCCCAGGTCAACCCCGAGGATGTGCATGTCTACAACCGCCTCGGTATCGCCTACCGGAAGCAGGGGAAATTTCAGGAAGCGATTGCCGAGTACACCAAGGCCCTGCGGGTCGACCCGCAGGATGAGCATCTCCACTACAACCTGGGGCGGGCGTATCTGGAGGCGGGGCGGGTCGCCGACGCGAAGGCCCAGTTCCGGAAGGCCCTGGAGCTGAACCCCGAGTTCCCGGAGGTGTTGGAGATCCTGCGGGAGATCGAAGCGAAGCAGGCCGGCGGAGCGGGTTGATGAGATGGTGACCTCCGTGGTGAATCAAGGCGATGGCCAGAAAAGCTAAACTCGACATCCTCGAGATCCATGCCGAGGAGCGGCCGGCGGACCCGGAGCCGGTCCCGCCCCCGGAGAGCGAGCCGGAGAGTCCGCAGCCGCCGCCGAGGTCCCGACTGCATAAGAAGCTGGTGGTGCTATCTGCGCTCGCGATCATCGGGTGCTCGATCCTGGGCGGCGGCGCGTATTTCTGGCTGCGAACGGGGAATCAGGCCGCCGTGGTGCCGGCGGAGAAGCGGAGTTCCCCGGCAGTCCTTGCCGCGGTGCGGCAACATGTGGTAACCTTCGACGATTTTGTCATCGATTACCGGGACCGGGGGGATACGGTCCGGATTGCGGTTTTTGCTCTTGCCGTGGAACTGAGCGAATCGGTAACGACGCAGGCCGTCGAGAATCTGCCGGGACTGCGGGGCGAAATCTATGCCCTGTCGAAGAAAAGGTCCGTCGACTCGCTGCGCTCTTCCGCCGAGCGGGGGGCGTTGAAGAATGAAATCGCGGCGGAGCTGGAAAAACGGTTAGGAGCGGGGAGCGTGAAGGCGGTATTATTTACCACGTTTTACATCCTATGAGCGCGGGGAAAGCACCGGCCGCCGCTCCGGCAAGGCTCGCCCGGAAGGGCAGCATGCGGGGGCGCGCGCTGGGAAACCGACGGGGAGCATGTCCGAACGGCGTCGCCGGCGAGCCGGAGCAGATCGCCTCCCTCCAGAGGCTGCTGGAACGGAAGACCACGCTCGTCCGGATGATGGTCCATGATATGAAGGGACCCCTCAGCAGCATCATGGCAAACCTCGATCTGCTCGAGAAGAGCCGTCTGCGGGCCCAGGAGCGCGAGTGCGTGGAAACGGCCCTGATGGGATGCCAGGACCTCTTCCATATGGTTCAGAACCTCCTCGAAATCGGTAAGATGGAGCAGGGGCAGGTGGAGCTTAACCTGAGTATCGTGGATCCCGAACAGCTCTTCCGGGAGGTCGTAAAGAAGATGGCGCGCCTGTCCGAGCAAAAGGGGATCCGGCTTAGAATCGAGTGCCGCAGCGACGTGCGCTCGCTGCCGGTGGATGCACACCTGCTGGAACGGATCATCCACAACCTGGTCCTCAACGCCCTGGCTTATTCAAAACCGGAGGGAGAAGTGGTCCTCTCCACGCTGGACGGGGCAGGGGAGGGGAAGATCAGGCTGGCCGTGTCCGACACGGGGATCGGTATTCCTCCCGAGTACCAGGAGGCGATTTTCGACCTGTACGCCCAGGGGGAATCCTGGCAGGGGATGAAGAACCGGGGGATTCGAGCGCCGGGGAGCGTCGGCCTCGGCCTCGCATTCTGTCGGCTGGCGACGGAACAGCACGGGGGAAAGATTTGGGTGCAGAGCACGCCGGGCAAGGGGAGCACCTTTTTCGTGGAATTGCCGACCGATCTGACGCCCTACGGCAGCGGTCTGATGTGAAGCGGGCGGGGCATACGGGCCGGAACGCACAGGGGGATGCATGAAACCGAGAGCAGCGGAACAGCGCGAGAAGCTTCTCAGAAAAATCGCGACAGGGTTCGATGCAACGTTGATCACGGAACTTTTCCCGGGGATCATCCATAACCTCGCCAATCCGCTCAACGGAATCATGGGGCGTGCAACGCTGATGCAACGCCGGACGGCTGACCATGTGAAGAAGATGCAGGAATTCTACCCCGAGCTGTCCACCGACATGGCGGCGGGTTTGAAGAAGATCGTTCAGGACGCCGATTCCATCGTCCGGGAGGCGGATCGGTTCTTTTCCCTGTTTCGGGATCTCACCGAGAAATTTTCCGCCATCGCCCCGCGGGAGGAGGAGAGGATAAACCTTTCCCAACTGATCGCGGGAGAGATGCGCTTCGCCGATTTCTACCTCGATTTCAAACACGAGGTTGACAAGACGATCGACCTTGAGGAGCAATTACCAGAGATAACGGGGGTGTATGCCATCTACTCGCTGTGCCTCTCGGGCCTCCTGCGCAGGGCGATGCGGGTCATGCGGGCGTCACCGACGAGGTCCTTTTCGATCGCCACGCGACACGATGAGCGCCATGTCATCGTCGAGATCGGGGATACGGGTGAATCCGCCGTCGACGCGGGCCAGGGGAGGGAGGGCGTTCTGCCGCCGAATGACACTGCCGGCGGGGATGACGCCGACCAGGAGCTGCACGATATCATCGCCCTGCTGGAGGAGTGCGGGGGGAGGGTGCGCCGCACGCGCGAGGGGGATTGGAACAGGATGACGGTGCAGATTCCCCGCGCGGCCAAGCGGGCGAGCGAACAATAGTCGCACCCGCGGATGATTGCCGGGCTCCCGTCCGGAGAGCGGGAGCGGCGATTTCGGACCGGGAGATGGGGTTGCGGTCCCGGCGGCGAATAAAGATTCTTCCCCGGGATGACGATATCTGTATCGGTGGGGTCTGTGCGATTCTCCACAGGAAAGGCAATCCTGCCGGAAAGGGGGACGAACCATGTTGCGCAGCGTGGATGTCCAACAGCTCTTTCTGCAATCGACCGCCGTCGAAAAGGTTCAGCAGCTCCAGCACCAGCATCCGGAGATGCAACAGAAGTACCTCGCCATGCAGCTGACCGAGGAGCGAAGACTGTCGCAGGAGCAGGTCGCCCATGCCGAAGAGACCGAACGGGTGATGCTGAGGGACAGGGAAGAACGACGCCGGCGGAGACAGGCGGAGGCGGAGCAGCACCCTCCGCAAGAGTCGGGCAGCAGGGAAGAGGCCGCCGGCGCGGACCCGGACGAGCAGGGCGAGCACATCGACATTCGGGTATGAAGGAATGACCCCCCAAACGCTATTCTACATACAGCTCGGCATCGATGCCCTGATGTGCTGCCTGATCCTGTATTTTCTGTGGCGCGTCGGAAAAATGACCGCCGTCCAAGGGCCCCGACACGAAGCGGACCGGCGGGAATTGCAGCGTCTGATCGCGGAATCGCAACAGTCCGCCCAGCAATTCCTCGACGCCCTGGCGGAAGGCCGTAAATCACTGAAAGAACTTACCTATACCCTTGAAGAGCGGGAGGCCCGTCTCCAGAGCGCGGCGCTGCGCGCGGAAGCTCTCACGCAGCGCCTCGAACCGAAACCGGACGGGGGCAAACCTGTCCCCTTCGTCGATCGGGAGCAGGTGCTACGGATGGCGGGCGAAGGCGCCCCGCTGCAGGAGATCGGCCGGGAGACCGGGCTGACAGAGGGGGAGGTGCAATTGATCATCGATTTGGCCCGTTCGCGGGATAAGAACCGTTGATATCCTCGCCCCTTTCCGCTCCCGGTCCGCTCGCGAAATCCCAAGCCCCCTCGCTGGTCTGCGGCGAGACGGCGGGACCGTCCCTGCTGAGCCTCGGGGAAGAGCTGGACGTGGCCGTTGTCCAACGGAATTCCGCCGATCAATACGTGGTGGCGTGCAAGGGCCGGATGATCCTGGCCGATTCGGCCACCCCGCTGAAGCCCGGCGATACGCTGCGGGTGCGCGTCGACCAGAACCACCCCCAGCTTGTGCTCAGGGTTGTGAGCGACGATGCCGTCAGCAGGGAAATCCTGACGGAGAACCTCCGGCTGTTCCGTGCCAACCAGGCGGAGCTCCCCGACAATCTCGCGAGAACCGAAACCCTCCTCCTGCAGGCCCTGGGACACCCGCGGCTTCCCCCGCCCCTGCGGCAGCATATCCGGGCCGTCCTGCGGCTGCTCCAGGCGCTCCGGTATTCCGGAGGGGCCGCACAGGATGGAAGCTACCTGCGCGGTTATCCCGCCGACCTGGGCCTGCTGATGGAAAGCGGCCTGAAAAAGAGCCTGCCGGCAAAAGGGGAGCGGGCCGCAGGGGACGGCCGTGTCCCGGGGGGGGTGAAGGAGCTGCTGCTGGGCCTGCCCGGGAGGATGGCCGGGGCGCTGGGGGATGCCTCTCTGCCGGAGGAACTCCGGCATACCCTGCAGGAGACGCTCTCCACCGCCGAGAAGACCGCAAAGGCGATCGAAACGCAGCAGGCGGTGAATGTGATGCTGCAGGAGGCGGAACGCGCGTTTATGCTGCAGATCCCCTTGCTGTTTCCGAACGGTATGAAGCCGGTCGATATCCTCATCCGGGAGGAGCAACGGGCCGACTCGTCGTCGAATGGCCGCCGCTCCTTCAGCGTCGAGCTGTTCTTCGAACTGGATGCCCTGGGGCCCGTCCTCGTTGAGCTGCACCTGAACGACAGGGCCGTGCGGTGTGTGTCTACGTGCCAGGAGACCGCGGCGCGCGAGTTTGTCTCGTCACACCTGGCGGAGCTGCGGGAACAGCTGTCCGCGGCGGGATACCGGGTTGAACGGCTGGCGTGCCACCTGGCAGAGGACCTGCGGACCCAACGGGCCGCGCGGAAGAATAATTCTCTTTTATATTCAGCAGAGTGCATAAATATTTTCGCCTGAGGCCGGGTATGGGCCGCCTCCGGTGCCGACCCCGGGAGAGGGTGCGATGAACAGGGACGCAGGGCAAAGACTGGCGGCCGTGCTGAAGTACGACGCCAAGAAAGACCGGGCGCCGCAGCTGGCTGCCAAGGGGGCGGGGGACGATTGCGGAAAAGATCATCGAGCTCGCCCTGCGGCACGGGATCCCCATCAGAAAAGATCCGGCCCTGGTACAGGTGTTGAGCCGGCTGGAAATCGACGAGACGATTCCCCAGGAACTGTACCAGGCCGTCGCCGAAGTCCTTGCCTTCGTGTACCGGATGAACGAACAGCGGCGGCAGGCATCTTCTTCCAGGTAAGGAAATTTTTTCCTTCCGTTTTGCTCCCCCTGCCGCGTCTCCTCCGCGTGCTTCGTTAGATTGTAACCATACGATATTGATGTATAAATTTATTTCTCCCCGGACTTGCGGGGCAGTGGCACAGCCATTGCTTACTAGGGGGTAAACGGAAGGGAGTGCGCTATGGAAAACATCATGCAGGCGGTTGTCGAACAGTGGCACCAACGGCTCGATCAGCTGGACAACACGACGCATAATCTGGCGAACTCAGGCTCGGCAGGGTACAAATCCTTCCGGCTCCATTTCAACAAGTCCCTCGAGGCTGCTGCGGCGTCCGGTCAGCAGGGTACCGCGGGTCCCCTCGTTGCTACTGATTTCGACCGGGGACCGTTGCAGACCACGGGCAACCCCCTGGATGCGGCCATCGAAGGGGAGGGATTCTTTGCCGTTCAGACGGCCTCCGGGGTGGCCTACACGCGCCGGGGCAGTTTCAACGTGAGCAGAAACGGGGAGCTGGTCACCGACACCGGGGAGAACATCCTCAACAGGGCGGGCGGGAAGATCAGCGTCTCCGGCGGCAGGGCCGAGATTACCGGCGAAGGGGACATCCTGGTGGACGGCCGGAAGGTCGATACGCTGAAGGTGGTCACCTTCAAGGATAGGACCAAGCTGGTGCGCCTGCCGGGGTGCCTGTTCCAGGACCCGGGCACGGCGGGCCCGGCGGAGGAGAAAAAACCGGAGATTCATGCCGAGCATCTGGAGGGATCGAACGTCAACGTAGTCATCGAAATGACGCAGTTGATCAATATGCAGCGCATGGTCGAGTTCTACCAGAAGAACATGCAGGCGATCAGCGAGCTGGACAAAGTGTCGAACAATCGCGTCGGCAGGCTGTACAGTTAGCGGTTATTCAGGAATCAGGAAGGAGATTCGCATATGATAAGAGCGTTATGGACCGCGGCCACCGGGATGGCAACGCAGCAGATGAACCTGGACGTGATATCCAACAACCTCGCCAACATAAACACCACCGGGTTCAAGAAGGCCCGGGCGGAATTCCAGGACCTCCTGTATCAGGAAACCAAGAAGGCGGGCAGTGAGACCGCATCGGGAAGCCAGATCCCCGTAGGCGTCGAGGTGGGCATGGGGGCCAAGATCACGGCCACGAAAAAGATGTTCAGCCAGGGGGATTTCAAGACCACCGACAGCCCCTACGACATCGTCGTCGAGGGGGACGGTTTCTTTCAGCTCGATAATAACGGTACGAACGCCTACAGCCGCTCGGGCAGCTTTACCACGAATCGGGAAGGCTACCTGTGCAATCCCGAAGGGTTGAAGCTTGTTCCGAACGTCACGATACCGATCGAGACGTCCAATTTCCAGGTCCTGCCCGACGGATCATGGCAGGCGCGGGACAAGAATTCCGCGGTCCTGGCGAGCGGCCGGATAGAGCTGGCACGGTTCGTGAATCCCGCAGGGCTCAAGAGTCTCGGGCGAAACCTGTACGGGGTGAGCGACAGTTCCGGAACGGCGGTGACGGGAAACCCCGGCGACACCGGATACGGCACCCTGACGCAGAACGCCGTCGAGATGTCCAATGTGAACGTCGTCGATGAGATGGTCCAGATGATCATGGGACAGCGGGCTTACGAAATCAACACCAAGGCCATCCAGACCGCTGATTCGATCCTGTCGCTTGTCGCGAACTTGAAGAGGTAGCCATGAATCGCCGCATCCGCATCGTCCTTGGGTTGTTGTCCTTTTTCCTGGGCTGGGGGCTGTGGGGGGCCGCGTCCGACGGTTCGGCCGCCGTCCTGAAGGAGGGGATGATCAAGAAGATCGTCGCCGAGCACATCCAGCGCCATATGCCCTGGGACCCCGAGAACGTGCGCCTCACCTTTGTCGGCGGGGGCAGCGATATCGCCGTTCCCGCGCCGGAGTACACCATCGATACCCAGGCGCGCCCCAACGAGCCCTACATCGGGGATTCCTTCGTCACGCTGAAGCTGTACCGCGGCGGCGTGTTTCTGCTGGAGCGCCCCGTTCACGTGAAGATAGAGGTCGCCTTCGACGTATTGGTAAGCTCCCGGGCGCTGCCCGTGGGCGCCGTGATCGGCCCCGACGATGTGCGGGTCATAAAGCGCTGGCTCACCCGCGAACCGCAGCGGACCATCGCCTCTCCGGAGGAGGCGCTGGAAAAGCGGGTCGTCAGCGCGATCCGCCCCAACCACGAGATCACCCGCACCATGCTCAGGGATGTCCCGCTGGTGAAGAAGGGGGGGATGGTGAAGATGGTCCTGAACAACGGGGCCATCACCATCACAACCCTCGGACAGATCCAGGAAGACGGGGGCATGGGCTCTTCCGTGCGGGTCAAGAACATGGGTTCCCAACGGGTCGTCTATGCCCGCGTGATCGGCGAATCCCTCGTACAGGTAGATTTTTAGGCAGGTGCCATGATGAAACAGGGTCAGACAGGGGGCAGGAGGTACAACGGGGGGGCATGGCTGTTGGCACTGCTCCTCTGCGGGTGTTCCGCCGGGATGGCGGAGCTGAAGACGCGGCCGACGATCAGCGAGGAGCCGATGCCGGCAGCGGCGCCGGCCCCCGGTTCGATATGGGCGGGGGAAAACACCCATAACCTGCTGTACGGCGACCGCAAGGCCCGGTACGTGAACGACATCGTCACGATCATCGTCAGCGAGCAGGCATCGGGAGGCAACAAGGCCACCACGAACACCAGCCGGGACACGACGACCGGGGCGGAAATCACGGCGCTGATGGGGGTGGACAAGTCGATCACCAACAACAACGCGAACATGGGGGGGAAGATCGAACTGGGCGGGTCGTCGACGAACGCCCTGAAGGGGACGGGAGACACGACCCGCGGGGGCAACCTCGTCGCCCGCCTGACGGCGCGGATCACCCGGGTGATGAGCAACGGGAATCTCGTGATCGAGGGGCGGCGTCAGGTCACGGTCAATTCCGAGGACCAGTTCATCTTCATGAGCGGCATCATCCGGCCCGAGGACATAACATCGGATAACTACGTTTATTCTCAATACATAGCCGATGCACGGATCATCTACACGGGCGATGGGGTGATCAACGACAAGATGCGGCCCGGGTGGCTGACCCGGGTGGTTGACTGGGTATGGCCGTTCTGATTGCTGGGGAGAAGGCGATGAAAACACAGGCGATGCGGCGAATGTTCACCCTGACGATTCTGGCCGTCGCGGCCGTTGCGGCGGGTATGGGTGCCGCCGAGGCGCAGGCAGCGCGCATCAAGGATATCGCATCGATCAGCGGGGTTCGTGACAATTACCTGCTCGGATACGGCATGGTTGTCGGCCTGGCCGGGACGGGTGACGACGTGAAAAACGGGTTCACCAAGGAGTCCCTGGCCAACCTGCTGAGCCGGCAGGGGTTGTCGATGCGGGACAAGGACATCAAGGCGGATAACGTTGCCGCCGTCATGGTTACGGCCAATCTCCCCCCCTTCGCGAAGATCGGCGCCAAGATCGATATCACCGTCTCATCGGTCGGCAATGCCAAGAGCCTGCAGGGGGGGACCCTGCTGATGACCCCCCTGCGGGGGGCGGACGGGCAGGTCTACGCCGTTGCCCAGGGGGCGGTCGTACTGGGCGGCTTCTCGGCGGGGGGGCAGTCCGGCTCCGTGACGAAGAATCACCCCAGCGTCGGCCGGATCCCCAACGGAGCGGCGGTGGAGAGGGAGTTGCAGCAGGATTTCGCCCAGAAACGGGCGCTGACCGTCAATCTCTACCGGGATGACTTCACCACGGCCCGGAAACTGGAGGCGGTCATCAACGCCGGCGTCAAGGATGTCCAGGCGCAACAGGTGGATTCCTGCTCCGTCAACGTGCGGATCATCGCTCCCCAGCCGGGAAGGGTCATGGAGATCGTTTCGCTCATCGAGAACCTGGACCTGCCCGTCGATGCACCCGCAGTGGTGGTGATGAACGAGAAGACCGGCACGGTCGTCATGGGCGAGAGCGTCCGGATTTCGACGGTCGCCGTCGCCCATGGGAGCCTGACCATTCAGATCAAGGAGACCGCCAACGTCTCGCAGCCGCTTCCCTTTGCCCCCCAGCCGCCGCAGGGAACTCCTCCGGTCAAGGCAAAGGGCGGGACCATCGTCGCCCCCGGAGGCCAGACGGTGGTCACGACGGATACGAACGTGGGCGCCCAGGAAGAGAAGAGCCAGCTGGTGATCGTTCCCCATGGGGTGACGATCCAGGATCTCGTCAAGGCGCTGAACGCCATCGGGGTGACCCCCCGGGATCTGATCACGATCATGCAGACGATCAAGGAGGCAGGGGCCCTCCAGGCGTCGTTGAAGATCATCTGACGACCCAGGCCCGGTTGGGTGGGCGGCCGATTCGAGGAACGGGATGGAACTCTCGGGTATCGGAAAAGGGGAACAGGCGCAGGGAGCGACGAAATCGTCGCAGACCCCCGCGGACGACGCACGGCGGGATGCGAAGCTGCGGAAGGCCTGCCAGGACTTCGAGGCGCTGTTTTTGTTCAAACTTTTTAAAGAGATGCGGCAGACTGTCCCCCGCTCGGGGTTGCTGCCCTCAGCGCCGGGAAGGGAGACCTTTCAGATGATGTTCGATCAACGGGTCGCGGAGGAGCTGTCGAGTCGGGGTGAGGGAATCGGGCTGCAGAAGATGCTGTGCGAACAGCTCCGCCGCCGGTAGGTGCGGCGACGGGACGGCATCTGCGTCTGAAGCCGCTAAAGTTTCATTTCCAACATGCCGATACGTGTGGTAAGATCACTGCAAAGGAGAATTGTGACATGTCAGTATCGCGAATCCAAGACGGAAACGCCCGGACGATTCAACAGACATACCTGCGCAACGAGCAGGTACGGGCGGACTCGGAACGGCAAGCGAACGACGGGGCGGTTTCTTCTTCTCCTTCCGAGCGAGTCGATCTTTCCACCACGGCCAAGGACATCCAGCAACTGAAAGATGCACTGTCCAAGCTTCCCGATGTCCGGGAAGAGAAGATCCAGGAAGTGCGGAAGAAGCTGGAGGACGGCACCTATAACGTCAGTGCCGATCAGATTGCCGGAAAAATGGTGGGAGAATCGATCCTCGATTTGCTTGTCTGAGCCACGGATCACCTCCCGGAATTTGTCGATCAAGCGGTACGTTCTTCTCCCGTGTAATCCGGTGAAGCGGGTTGCCGGCGGGAAGGACGCGCCCACGGTGCAGCGGGGGGGCCACCCGGCCTCCCGGGGAGGTGCGTATGGCGTCCCAGTCAATTCCCACAGGCCACGATTTCAGCGGCGAACGGCAGGTCCAGCCGCTTATCGAATCGTTGCTGGGCGTGTTGAAGACCGAAATCGATCTCCAGAAGGAGCTCCAGCGCTCCCTCGAGGAGGAACGGCGCGCCCTGAAACACCCTGACACGAATCAGCTTTCCCAGAGCAATCAGAAGAAAGAGGGCATACTGCTCAAGGCGATGATGCTGGACGAAGTCATCGCCGACATGGTGCGGCAGATCTCCCGGACGGCAAACATCGCAGCACCGCAGGTCACCCTGTCCGACCTTTCGGCCTATGCGGCCCCTCCCCTGCAGGCGGAACTGCAGCACTGTAGAAAATTGCTTGCTTCGCTGGTGATGAACAACCGGGAGCTGAACGAGAGCAACCGAGACCTGCTGGCGATGCTGCTGCGCCTGGTGAACAATTCGATGCGGGTCATCACGAACCTGATGTCCGCCGATTCCGACTATGTCGGTTCGGGGCAGCGGATTTCTCCCCGGATGACGGGAGCCGTTGTGTGCATGAAAGGATAGGAAGATGGGGGTCAATGCCACTCTGAATGCGGCGCGACTGGGGTTGGCTGTCAGCCAGTTTGCGATCGACGTGACCGCGTCGAATGTGACGAACGTCAACACCCCCGGCTACGTGCGGCAACGCCCCGAGTTCGAGGCGACCGGCGTCGTCGACGTGGGAGCAAAGAGTTTCCAGGTCGGCGTCGATGTCCCGATGGTCAAACGGGTATTCGACCGATACCTGGAGTTTCAGATTGCCGAAGGCCAGATGGAGCAGGGGTACGGCGCAACGATGCAGGACTACCTGCAGCGGGTTGAGGGGCTGTTCAACGAGACGAACGGGGGGGGCGTCAGCGAACTGCTCGGCGCCTTCTGGTCTGCCTGGCAGAATCTCAGCACGAACCCGCAGGGCGGGGCCGAGCGCACCGTGGTCCTGGCGGCGGCGCAGGATCTCGCCAACCGTTTTCGCGAATTCAGCAACGATCTGACCTCGATCAGAATGGATGCCCGCGACAAGATCAGGACGATGGTGGCGGATATCAACAGCGATGCGCGAAAAATTGCCGAGCTGAACGATGCGATCATGGCCGAGGGAGGGGAAAACGGGAACGCCAACCTGCTCCTCAACGAGCGGTCGACTCTCCTGATGTCGCTGGCGGAGAAGATCGGGATCAACTACATCGAGGACAGCAACGGCGGTATCGCCATCTACCTGGCGAGCGGCAGCTCCCTGGTTGCGGGGGGGAACGCCCGCCAGTTGGAGATGGTCGTCGACGATATCCGGATCGCCGGTACGACGGAATCGCTCACCGCGGGCATTACCACGGGGAAGCTGGGGGCGATGCTCGAGGTACGGGATCGCGTCGTGGCGGGGTATCTGGATTCCCTCAACACGCTTGCCGCAGGGATCGTCGGGGCGGTGAACGACCGGCATGCCGCCGGGTATACGGCCGGAGGCGAAGTGGGGGGCAATTTCTTCGTCCCGGTCGGGGCCCTGGACACCGCTGCCCGGAACATGTCCGTGAGCGCCGACATCGTCGCCGATCCCAATCGGATTGCCGCGTCAACGACGGTGGACGGCAACGGCGACAACGCACGGGAGATCGGCGCCATCTCCGATCTCTCCATCAACTGGGGCACATCGATAACGACTGCCAACGGGTATTACGGCGCCCTGTCTGCCCGGGTGGGACAGGACGTGAAGAACGCGATCAGCCGGAAGGAACACCGGGATATCATCATGAACCAGCTTGAGGAAAAATGGGAGTCGGTCTCCGGTGTTTCCGTCGACGAGGAGATGATGAACCTGATCAAGTACCAGATGGGGTACAACGCTGCGGGACGGCTGGTGACCGTGGCCGACGAACTGATGGAAACGCTCATTAACCTGGGCAAGTAGCGGGGGAAACCGGTCATGTCGATGCGTGTCACCGAGGGCATGAAGTTCAAGAGCAGCCTGTATAATCTGAACACCCTGCAGTCCGCCAGCAAGACGATCATGGATCAGATGAGCAGCCAGAAGAAGGTCAATCGGCCCTCCGACGATCCGACGGGTGTGGGCAAGATCCTCGACATCCGGCACGTTCAACAGATGAACGAACAGTACCGGCGGAATATCGACGGCGCCGATTCCTGGCTGATGATGACGGAAGCCAAGCTTACGGACCTGAACGATCTGCTGGTGAACGCCCGGGAACTCGCCATCGCGCAGGCGACCGCGACCGCGACGGCGGAAACCCGGCGCGTTGCGGCCGCCAGTGTGGATCAACTGGCCGAACAGATGTTCAGCCTCGCCAATTCTCGGTACCGGGACCGCTATATCTTCGCCGGTTCGCGGAGCGATCAGCCGCCCTTTTCCCGGGACGGTTTTCTGGGGGGGGGTGTCGATCTGGCGATGACCATGGCCTCCGGTGCGAACAACGGGTTCGGCGGAACCGCCTCGACGGTGATTCGTTCGTTGCGGGTGACAAACGTGAAGGTCGGCGACACGATCACCCTGGAGGGGACTGTGTACACGGCCATCGAAAGCGGCGCCGCCCCCGCGGTGGGGCAGTTCAACGTCGGCGCCACGGATGCGCAGACGGCGGACGGCCTGCGGACGGCCGTAGCGGCGGCGCAGCCCGGCGTCTACACCCTCGGCGGCGCCGGAACCGACACCATCGCGATCACCAAGAACCATCAGGTATCCGCCCAGGGGTGGGCGGATACCGCGCTTACCCCCGTCGGGGATGCGGGCGGGGATTTGGTGATCCAGGTGGGGAGCCAGGGGACGATCACGATCGCGGATGGGGCCATCGGAGCCGCAACAACCCTTGAACAGTTGCGCGACCTGATCAATGCCAGCCCCGACAACGCAGGACCGCGGGCCGTTACCGCGGCGATCGTCGATGACGGCAGCGGGGTCAATCCGTACCATTTGACGATTACGGCGGACAACGGGGGGCCCGAGTACCGGGTTTCCCTACCGGGCAATCCGACGAACCTCCTGTTCAGTTCGCTCAATACCGCCGAAGTGACCTCCCTCAGCACGAATAATCGCGCCCATTTTTCTTCCTTTGCCGGGGCGGCGAACCGAACCTCCGTGCTGAAGATCCTGAGCGGGGGGACGCTGGCGGATGCGACCTATGCGGTCTCCCAAGACGGGGGCA
The DNA here is from genome assembly GCA_903928915.1 of uncultured Syntrophobacterales bacterium. Taxonomy (GTDB): domain Bacteria; phylum Desulfobacterota; class Syntrophia; order Syntrophales; family UBA5619; genus JAKAFS01. The sequence goes on from CAIYSL010000068.1 coordinate 169,137, forward strand.
GGACCTGGTCTGCGGAGATGACCGATTTGGATGCAGGGGTTGTGGAGATCGGCGACGGGGTGACGATGACGTTCAGCGCCGGGGTGTTTTCGGCGAACGACATCTTCACGGTGCGGGCGTCGACGCCGGGGTATTACGACGGCGACGGCCAGGAGCTGGCCACCGATATCGGGGAGGGTTCGCCGTTTGCATACAGTATCTCCGGGGAGGCGGTATTCACCGACCGCGGGGAGGTGGAAACGGATGTGTTCGAGGTGATGACCGACCTGAAGAAGGCCCTGGAGACGAACGATGTGGAGAGCATCCGGGAGCAGATCGATAAGCTGAAGGATGCCAACGACCAAGTGCAGCTCGGCATCACCACCTCCGGCGTCCGGATGGACCGGATGGAGGTCGCCCGGAACTTCCAGTCCGAGTACGATCAACGGGCGGCCGACATGCTGTCGAAGATCGAGGACGCGGACATGACGAAGCTGGTGACGGATATGGCGACGACGCAGCTGGCGCTGCAGTCGTCGTACCTGGTGACGTCGAAGCTGACTCAGGAGACGTCGATACTCAATTTTCTCAAATAGAGGAGAGCAACGATGCTGATCCTGACACGGAAGTTGGGAGAATCGATTCAGATCGGCGATGACATCCGGGTTACCTTGCTGGATATCAAGGGCAAGCAGATTCGAATCGGGATCGAGGCGCCGCGGGAAGTGATGGTTCATCGGGAAGAGGTCTACCGGATGATCCAGGAGCAGAATCTGCAGGCTGCGCACTTTGCGCTGGCCGTTGCGGAGACGGAGAATCTGGCGGGCGTCTGGGACAGATTGAGCGGGAATCAGTGAGGCGAACGGTATGAAGTTCCAAACGAAGCGCTTCGGCGCTATCGACGTGGATGAAACCCGGGTGATCAGGATGAAAGGGGGTATCTTAGGGTTCGAGCATCTGCTGACCTATACCCTCCTGATCCAGGACCCGCACAATCCGTTGTGGTGGCTGCAGTCTCTGGAGGACGACGGCCTCGCCTTCGTCGTGACGGATCCGCTGGTCATCCGGGCAGACTATCGTCCGGAGATCCCCAGGGCGGCCCTGGCCTTTCTGGATATCATGCAGGAGGGAGCGCTGTCCCTGCTGGCCATCGTGACGATCCGCTCCCAACCCTTTCGGGTGACGGCAAACCTGAGGGCGCCGCTGGTCATCAATGCGGAAACCCGTGTCGGGGGGCAGGTCGTTCTCGATGACGAAACGTACCAGGTCCGTCAGGAGATCATCCCGCCCACCGCAGCGGAACGGGGGCTGGCCGCGGTATGCGTTGCCGGCCCGTAGCCGGCTCTCCGCCCCGTTTTTCTTCCCTGCCGGGGCAGCGGTTTTCCCCTGCGGGGAACTGCCGCTGCTTTTCGCGCTGCAACGCCTGCGCGTAGTCTTTCAGTTGGATCGGGATGACCGCGGACCGTTAGCGGTCCGCAGAGGCGGGAGATGCGTGGAGATCCATCCGCGGGCGGCGAACCGTTCAAAGAACGGCGCCGGCCGCTTCGTATCTGCGGGCGTACTCAACGACCGATTTCTCAGACGTAATCGCCCCGGTTGAATTTTATGACCTCCACCGTCGAGGCGACAAGGGTGCGGTTGAGGATATCTTTCAGTTTATCCCCCTCGGGCAATGATTCCAGCGTCGGGATGAGTTCCGTCGCTTTCGCCTCCATCTGCCGGAGCAGCGGATAGGCCTCCTTGAGCGAAGCCCGCGGATCGGCCATTTTCCGCTCGTACGCCTCCATGAGGTGCAGAAACTTGTCGATGCTCTCCACCGTCTGCGCGCGGTCCACCCCGGACGGAACGGTCAGGTTCAGGCCGGAGAGGCCCTGCAGAGGCGCCAGTGCGTTGGCTGACACCGCTTGTCCGCCCTGCGGGGTCATCGCCTTTTCCAGCAATTCGTCAAATCCGCCGACAGCGGACTTGCCCTGTTGGTGCTTTCTTGGCGGTTGGACGATGCCTGCTGTGTCCTGGGTGTAGATCTTCATGGCCGGTTCCTTTCTTCCCCCTGTTCTGGTGGTGTTGACACCGAGGACCGATGCTTCATCGTGCGGCCCCTATGCACTGCCTGAAAGCAATCACTATGCCATGTCCGATTTTCCGTCCCCTATCCTGAGCGGCGATACACGCTCCCGCAAGGAAGGGCGTTGCCGGACAGGCTTTATTTATATAACATACAGATAATATTATTAAAATATGAAAAGAGTTCTTCGGCGGCTGAAAGCCGGTCCGCTGACGGCAGGGATTATGCGGCCCTGACCCCGTTGGTGGCCGGAATAATTTTCCGTTTTCGCGGAAAAAACCTCCCGCCGTTCAGGGGGGAGCCGTCCTGCGGGGCTATGCCCCCCCGCAGGATCGGTGAGAAAAATAGAATAAAAAAACGGTCGTCCGCTGAAATCGGCACGAGAAATGCGAAGAATACGTGCATGATGGCTATCCACTTGTCGATAATCGCACTGACCGTTATCGTGATTGCCATAATCTGGTATGCGCTCTCCCGGGATCAGGGTCTCGACAGGAATCAGAAGACCGGCTCTGCCGCCGTCAAGGAGCTCAGGGCGAGCGGCCCGTCGTGCCGGGAACAGCGTCCTCCGGAAGGCGTCGCCAACCCCGGCGACAGCCCACCCCTCCGTGCCGCTCCTGTCCCGGACGGCGGCGAGGAAAATCCCCATGATTCCCAGGCCTATCTCAGGGATGGGATAGCCCTGATTTTTGCGGACCCGCCCCTTCCGGCTGAACAGGGGGGAGCGCTGCTCAAGATTGAGGGAGTTCGCGACGATGTCCGTCAGCACGTGCTGTCCCACATCGCCTCGTTGAAGAATGTCGATTACGTGCACCGGCTGCAGCGGATGATGGGTGATCCCAAGACGAGCATGAAGGATCTTTCCGTAATGATCACCAGTAACCCCCTCCTGTCCGCCAAGATTCTCCAGGTTGCCAACTCCGCCTATTACGGCATGGAGCAAAAGCTCAATTCCATCAGTCACGCCATCATGATCATCGGGATGGTGAATATCAAGGCGATCATCTACCACGAAGGGGTCCTCCAGGTACTGAACGAACAAAATTTCCGCAACAATCCGACGATGCAGACCGTCTGGCAGCACGCCAATTATGCGTCTATCTGCTCATCGTACCTGCAGTATCTGTTCGGCGACCTCAACATGGGTACCCTGTTTACCCTGGGGCTGCTCCACGACATCGGCAAATTCATCCTGATGAAGCTGCCGCCCCTTTCCGCAGGCGACGGCGAACCGCCGCCCGTCTACTCCTCCGACTGGACACTCGCGGAGGAGGAGCGGATTTACGGTATCAATCATGCCCTCGTGGGCCAGCTGGCGGTGCGACACTGGGGACTTTCCCCGCTGATTGTGCAGACGATCGCCCTGCATCATGCCCCCCCATCGCTCAGTGCCGATGCCGTGGGCGTGGACCGGGAAGTGCAGTCCTACCTGCTGGTGCTGTTTCTTGCCGATCAGGCAGCCCGCCTTTTTGCCGGCGGCGGTGCCGCAGTCCGGGTGGACCGGCTGCATCCCTCCTACCACGCCTTGATAGACCGGCATACCCTGTCTCAGCTGATCGCGGATAAATCCCTGATCGGGCAGCTCCGCGAGGCCGAGGCGATTACCAGCGTTTACGCATAGGATTGATCCGTTCCGCCGCTGTCTCGCCCCGATCTTCCCTTTCCTCCGGCGCATATCTGGTGCACCCTCCTGCCGGAGCATGATCGGTACCGCGTGCCGTCCCTGAAGCGCAGGGGTGGTATGCATATTGCTTATTCAAAGTTAATCTGAAAGTTCACTTTTCCCTTCAGCAGAGGGTATTCGCTCGTTGCCGGGTGTCCGCGACACAGAGAGTCGGAAACGATATGGGTGAGAGAATGGAACTACGAATCAACGAGATCAGCCAGAAATTGCAGGTGCCCAAGTCGACCATCAGATTCTGGGAGGCGCAGTTTGCGGAGCTGATACGGCCGCACATGACCAAGGGGGGACAGAGACGGTATTCCGTTAAGGATGTGGAGTACCTGCGGATGATTAAGGATCACGTGCACCAGCACAATCGGAGCATTCAGGAGACGAAGCGTATCCTCCGGCAGGGAAAGACGGGCGACGGGGCCATCGACTGGAGCCAGCAGACCATCCTGCTGACCGGGGGAACGGGCTCATTTGGCAAGCATTTCTGTGAGGTGATGATCCGGAAATACCACCCGAAGGCGGTGCGGGTGTACAGCCGTGATGAATTGAAACAGCACGAGATGCGTCAAAAGTATGGCGAAGAATCCCTGCGGTATTTCATCGGCGATATCCGCGATGCCGACCGTCTGCGCAGGTCGATGGAGGGGGCAGATATCGTGGTACATGCCGCTGCCCTCAAGCAGGTTCCCGCCTGCGAATACAACCCCCTCGAGGCGGTGAAGACCAACATCCACGGCGCCCAGAACGTGATCGATGCGGCGATCGACACGGGTGTCAAGAAGGTAATCGCCCTCAGCACGGACAAAGCGGTCAATCCCGTCAATCTCTATGGCGCTACCAAACTGTGCGCAGAAAAGATCTTCATTCAGGGAAATTCCTACCGCGGGGGGCGGGGGACCCGTTTCAGCTGCGTACGGTACGGGAACGTCATCGGCAGTCGGGGAAGCGTCATTCCGCTGTTCAAGGACCAGAAGAAGACCGGCAGGGTCACCATTACCGACATGCATATGACCCGGTTCTGGCTGACCCTCGATCAGGCCGTCGACCTGGTCGTCAATGCCCTCGAGCACATGCAGGGGGGGGAGATATTCGTCCCCAAGATTCCCAGCATGAAGATTGTCGATCTGGCCAAGGCGATCGCCCCGGAATGCGAGATCGAAGTCATCGGCATCCGGCCGGGGGAGAAACTCCACGAGGTGCTGTTTACCGAGGAGGACGGAAGAAACGCCCTGCTGTACAACGGGATGTTCGTGATCATGCCGAGCTACAGCTGGTGGGAGCGGGAGAACTACAAGACCGGCCGCCGCCTGTCCGGGAATTACACCTACGCCAGCAACACCAACGATGAATGGTTGAGCGTCGAAGACCTGAGACGGATCATCGCGGACGGTTCGCCCGGGGCGAGCGATCCGGCGTCTCTGCTGGCTGCCACCATTCACCGGCTGAACGAACGGGTGATCATCAGCATGCTCGACTCGGAGGAGGTCATCCCGGAGCCCGGGGAGCGGTCCCTCGGCAGGGCCGGGGGTGCCGACCGGTGACGATCCTCGCGGGATGAAGGGCAGAGCTCGATGAACGACGCTGTTGAACAGGAGACCGTGACCGCACGGCATTCCGCCGCCGACCGCGCCTGCATACCCTACGGCAGGCAGACGATCGAGGAGGATGATATCCGCGCCGTGGACGAGGTACTGCGCTCGGACTGGCTGACGACGGGGCCCCGGATAGCGGAATTTGAAGCGGCCGTTTCCCGGTTCGTGGGGGCGACCTGCGGGGTCGCGGTCAACAGCGGCACGGCCGGCCTGCACAGCGCCATGAACGCCCTCGGCATCGGGCCGGGCGACGAAGTGATCGTGCCGCCGCTCACCTTCGCGGCGACCGCCAATTCCGTTGTCTACACGGGAGCCCGGCCGGTATTCGCGGATGTGGAGCCCGACACCCTGCTGATCGACCCTGCCCGGGCGGAAGCGAAGATCACCCCGAGAACCCGGGCCATCATCGGCGTGGACTATGCCGGACACCCCTGCGATTGGGATGCCCTGCGGGATATTGCAGCCCGTCGCCGCCTCGCCCTGGTCGCCGACGCCTGTCATGCGCTGGGGGCAAAATACCGGGGAAGACCGGTCGGCGCCCTTGCCGACCTCACGGTGTTCAGCTTTCATCCGGTCAAGCACATCACTACCGGGGAGGGGGGCATGGTCGTCACCGAAGACCCGGCCCTGGCGGCGAGCATGCGTACATTCCGCAACCATGGGATGACCGCCGATCATCGGCAGCGGAACGACCAGGGGTCCTGGTATTACGAGATCCGTTCCCTCGGATACAACTATCGCATCACCGACTTCCAGTGCGCCCTGGGCATCAGCCAGTTGCGCAGACTGCCGGCGTGGCTCGCGCGCCGCCGGGAGCTTGCCGCAAGCTACGCCGCGGCCCTGGCCGATGTCCCCTGGCTGCGGCCCCTGTCCCTGCGGCCGGAGGTGGTGCACGCCTACCATCTGTATGTCGTCGAACTCACCCCCGCCGCCCGCCCCCTGAGCCGCGCGCAGCTGTTTGGCCTGCTGCGGGACGCCGGGATCGGCGTCAATGTCCATTACATCCCAGTGCACCTCCACCCCTTCTATCGGGAGCGGTTCGGCACCGGCCCTGGTCTCTGTCCGGTGGCGGAGGCGGCCTACGAGCGGATCCTCAGCCTCCCGCTGTACGCCGGTATGAAGGACTCCGAGCAGGGGGCGGTGATCGCGGCCCTGAAGGGGGCGCGGCGATGAATATGGGGTTGGGGACGGCGCAGTTCGGGCTCGCGTACGGCATATCCAACCGGGACGGACAGACGCCGGAGACAGAAGCGCGGGGCATCCTTTCCGGCGCTGCGACCCGGGGATTCACGCTGATCGATACGGCGGCACAGTACGGGACGAGCGAGGCGGTCATCGGACGGTGCCTTCCCGCCGGGCATCGGTTCCGCATCGTCACGAAGACCCCCACCTACGAAAAGGCGGCGCTGGACGACGGGGACGCCCTCCGTCTGGATGCCCAGTTCCGCGCCTCGCTCCGGTACCTGGGGCAGCGCACCCTGTACGGGCTGATGATCCACCATGCCGAGGATCTGCTGGCCGAGAACGGCGTTGTGCTCTGGCGGGCAATGCAGAATCTCAAGGCCGCGGGGGGCGTGGAGAAGATCGGCGTGTCGCTGTATACGCCCGAGCAGCTCGATGCGGTCGTCGCCTCGTTCCCCGTCGATCTGGTTCAGGTGCCGGTCAACGTCCTGGATCAGCGCCTGGTCCGCAGCGGCCGTCTGAAGCGGCTCAAGCAGGCGGGGGTGGAGGTGCACGCACGGTCGATCTTTCTGCAGGGGCTGCTGCTGATGGATCCGGGCGCCCTTGCCGGGCCCCTTGCCCGCGCGCGGGAGGTACTGACGCGGTATCGCGGGCTGGCGCGGGACCGGGGCCTGACGCCGCTCGAAGCGGCCCTGGCCTACGTGAACGGCGTCGGGGAAATCGACGCGGTAATCGTCGGCGTGAACAATGCCCGGCAGCTGGATGAGCTGTGCGCGGCCGGTCGTCGAGACCGGGGCGCGACACCGCTCGATTTTGCGGAGTTTGCCGTGGACGACGAGCGGATCATCGATCCGCGCCGGTGGCAGTGACCTTCAGGCGAACAGGAGGATGGTGTGACGATGATACTGGCGATCCTGCAGGCGCGCGTCTCTTCCACGAGACTCGCCGGTAAGGTGTTGAAACCCCTCCAGGGCAAGCCGATGCTCCAGCATCAGATCGAGCGGGTCCTCCGTTCGCGCAGGATCGACCGGCTCGTCGTGGCGACCAGCGCGGATAGGTCCGATGACGGTCTCGAAGCGCTGTGCGGGGCGATCAGCCTGCCCTGCCATCGGGGCGATCTGGACGATGTGCTCGACCGTACCTACCAGGCCGCGCTGCCCTTCAACCCGCAGCACATCGTGCGGTTGACCGGCGATTGTCCGCTCCTGGACCCGGCGGTCGTGGACCGGGTGATCGAATTCTACCTGGAGGGTAACTACGATTACGCCACGAACAGTCTGGAGGAGACCTTTCCCGACGGGCTCGATGTGGAGGTCTTCTCTTTTTCCGCCCTGCGGAGGGCATGGGCGACCGCACGGCTCCCCTCGGAACGGGAGCATGTCACCCCCTTCATCCGCAACCATCCCGAGTTGTTTCGTATCGGCAGTCTCCGCAACGATCGGGATCTCTCCGTCCACCGCTGGACCGTCGACGAGCCCCGTGACTTCGATTTCGTATCGCTGATCTACCGGGAATTGTATCCCGGGAAGCACGATTTCGCGACCGCGGATATCCTGGCGTATCTCGAGCGGAATCCCGAGGCCATGGCGATCAATCGGGGGATCGGAAGGAACGAAGGGTACGCAAAGTCTCTGGCGGAGGACCGGAGGGCAACCGCGGTGCGCAGCCGGAACATCGAAAAATCCTTCGCCATGCAGCAGCATGCCAAGGAGCGCATACCCGGGCTGAGTCAGCTCCTGTCCAAGCGGCCCGACCTGTTTTCCTACGGCCTCTGGCCGGGGTATTTCAGCGCCGCACGGGGGGCCGAGGTCTGGGACCTGGACGGCAACCGGTACGTAGATATGAGCATTGGCGGCGTGGGGGCCAATGTCCTGGGGTATGCGGACCCCGACGTGGATTCCGCGGTGAAGGAGGCGATAGACCGGGGAACCAGCTGTTCGCTGAACTGCCCCGAGGAGGTGGAGCTGGCGGACCTGCTGTGCGAATTACACCCCTGGGCCCGGAAGGTCCGCTTTGCCCGCACCGGCGGTGAATCGATGTCCGTGGCCGTGCGCATCGCCCGGGCCTGCACCGGCCGGGACAAGGTTGCCTTCTGCGGGTATCACGGCTGGCACGACTGGTACCTGGCGGCGAACCTGGGAACGCAAAACGCCCTGGGGGAGCATCTGATTTCCGGGCTGGACCCGGCTGGCGTCCCCCTGGGGCTTGCCGGCACATCCCTTCCCTTCCGGTACAACCGCAGCGACGAACTCGCCGCGATACTCTGCGACAACCCCGGGGAGATCGCGGCGGTCGTCATGGAGCCGATCCGCAATCAGCAGCCGGAGCCGGGGTTTTTCGCCACCGTCAGAAAACTGGCGCAGGAGCATGGCGCCGTGCTGATCGTCGACGAAATATCCGCGGGGTTTCGGCTGAACAGCGGCGGGGCGCACCTTTCCCTGGGGCTGGAGCCGGATGTTGCGGTCTTTTCGAAGGCCCTGGGCAACGGATATCCCATCGCCGCCGTCATCGGCAAGGCCGAGGTGATGGACGCCGCGCAGAAGACCTTCATCAGCTCCACGGCCTGGACCGAACGGGTAGGGCCGGTCGCGGCGATTGCGACGATCCGCAAACACCGCCGGTGCAACGTTGCCGACCATCTCGTGCGGATCGGCCAGCTCGTGCAGGAGTGCTGGCGAGCCGCGTCGCAAACCCATGGCCTGCCGATCTCCCTGGGCGGCATTCCGCCGCTCGGCTCTTTTGCCTTTACGGGAGACAATGCGCTCCTCCTGAAGACGCTGTTCATCCAGGGGATGCTGGAGCGGGGGTTTCTGGCGACCACAGGGTTCTATGCCATGTATGCCCACCGGGAGGCCCATGTCCGGGCCTATGCGGCCGCGGCCGACGCGGCATTCGGCTCGATACGCGCCGCCCTCGAGACGGGGAGGCCCGAGGAGTGCCTGCGGGGAGAGCAGGCGGTGGCCGGGTTCAAGAGGCTGAACTGATGAACCTGCTCATCCGTGCGGACGCCTCGACCCGGATGGGGTCGGGGCATGTCATGCGCTGCCTGGCCCTGGCGCAGGCGTGCCGGGGGCAGGGGGGGCGGGTGCGGTTTGCCTGCGCCGAAATCCCCCCGGCGCTGGAGGCGCGGCTGCGGAGCGAGGGGATGGACCCGACGGCGGTGCCTCCTCCGGCCGCCGGTCCCGGCGATATGGCGCGGACGGCGGCACTCGCCCGGGAAATGGACGCGGAATGGGTGGTGCTGGACGGATATCAGTTCGGACCGGACTCCCAGGAGGCGATGAAAGGGGCGGGGTTCAAGCTGCTGAGCATCGACGATTACGGCCACGCGCGCAGGTATGTGTCCGACCTGGTGCTGAACCAGAATATCTGCGCCGCGCCGGGGCTGTACCAGGAGCGGGCGCCCGAAACGCACCTGCTGTTGGGGACGCGGTACGTCTTGCTGAGGCGGGAGTTCTGGCCGTGGCGGGGGGGCCGCAGGAGGGTCGCACCGGAGGCGCGGACCGTCCTGGTGACGATGGGCGGGAGCGACCCCGGCAACGTCACGCTGGGCGTCATCGACGCCTTGACCGCTCTGAACAACGCGCGGCTCGACGTCAGAATCGTCGTGGGCCACGGAAACCCCCACCTGGCCGTTCTGGAAGAGGCCGTCACGGCCGCCCCCTGCCCGATGCGCCTCCTGAAGGACGTGGAAGATATGGCCGGGGTCATGGCCGGGGCTGACATCGCCGTATCGTCCGGGGGAAGCACCTCCTGGGAACTCCTGCTCATGGGTCTGCCGGGCGTCCTGTTGGCGTTGGCCGCCAACCAGGATCCGATCGCCGCCGGCCTGGAACAGGCAGGGGCGGCGCTGACCTGCCGGGCGCCTGCACCGGGCGACGGTTCACTGCGCATCGCCCTGGAAGGGCTGATCGGCGACCCGCAGAAGCGTCAAACAATTGTCGAGCGGGGATACGACCTGGTGGACGGGTACGGCGCGGCGAGGGTCCTGTCTGCCATGGCCATGTCGTGCTGAATGACAGGCGCCGCGGCATTGCCGGAGCGCACGGTGGCAGGTGCCGGGGCTGCGCCGCGGTGCGGATAAAAAGTTGAATAATATATCATATGTACGACATAAGAGGGGATATGTCCGCTGACGCAACGGGAAGCAACAGGGATTACTGGAAGAATTTTTGGAACACCCATGCCGCCACCGACCGCATGTACGGCCGGGATACCTGGTCGTTCCGGGAATTCTATCTGCTGATCACTGATGTGGTTATGGCACTGGATTTGAATAAGGATGACGTTCTCCTGGACGCCGGCGGCGGCACGGGCGCCATGGCAATCGCGCTTGCGCCGTTCGTAAAGCGGATAACCCTGTTCGACTTCGGCGACGACATAGTGGCCAAGGCCCGTGAAGAAACGAGTTTTTTCAGGAACATCGATGTCCTGAGCGATGATGTCCGCGTTTTCGGGTCGCTGGCCGGGGCAGGGGCGTATTCCAAAGTACTGGTCGGTTCGGTCTTACAGTACCTGGATGATATGGATGAGGTCCGGCAGGTGCTTGCGCAGACCTTTCGCGTGCTCGCTAGCGGGGGAAGGGCGCTGTACACGCACAACCCGGACCTCGCGAAAAAGGCCGCTCACATCGAGTCCTACGGCCGCCTGTCCTGGGAGAAGGAGAGGGTGGACCGGGCACTGGAGATGGAAGAGCGCCGCCTGTGGGTCGACAAGGAGGAGTTTTACCGGATCTCCCGCGAGGTCGGGTTTGGCAAATCCGTCGAGTGCGCGATCAACGGGAATCTCTGGCAGTCGACCCACATGTTCGACTGGCTGGTGGAAAAATGACGGAGCAGTCGCATGACCGAGCGGAAACCGGCGGGCACGGATGAAGCCCGGATGACGCTGAAGGAATTTCAGGAGCTGTTCAGTTCGCTGACGAATTTTCGCGCGAATCGGTTTCATCCCCTCGTGTGGATAAACGGTGAACCGGAGATCGGCGAAAATGTCTATGTGGGCGGGATGTCGGAGATCAACGCCAAGGGGGCCCGGGTGGTGATCAAGGAGAACTGCGACATCGCCTCGTTCGTGGCGATCAATTGCGCCGACTCGCACCGCAAATGTCTCGGAATGTCGCCGCGGATCGACGCGCAGGATATCCTCATCGAGGAAAACGTGTTCATCGGCTCCCATTGCCTGGTCAAAGGGGGAGCCCATATCGGCCACCATTCGGTGGTGGCGGCGGGAACGATCGTGGATGCCGGGGCGATCCCGCCCTACTCGCTCGTGTACGGCAATCCCATGAAGGTCAAGAAGGGATACTATCTGTCGCGAATGCCGGGCAGCCGCTAAGCGGCCGGCACCGCAAACCGCAGGGCGTGAGGAGTTTCGATGGTTCAGAACGACATTGTGCTGGTGTATCCGATTCCGACGCTCGACTCGCCGGTCAACCTGGTGCCCCTGTCGATTCTGTTCCCGGGCGCGCTGTTCGAGCGGCAGGGGATGAGGGTGGCGTATTTCGACGAACGGTATGATTCCGAAGAACTGCTCGCCCAACTGATCCGGGAATCGCGGGAGATCGGCGTCAGCGCCTTCACGGGACCGCAGGCGGGCCGTGCGGCCGACATCCTGATCAAGGCCAAGCAGATCAACCCGTCGATCATCACCGGCGTGGGAGGGCATCACGCCCGGATCCTGCCCGAGCAGGTGCTGGCGGAGCCCTTCGTGGACAAGGTGTGGACCGAGCCGTCGTACGGCGAGGATCTGTTCCCCTATAACGAACGCACCAAGAAATTTTTCGCCCGCTCCGACATGCAGTACTTCGCCTCCCGCGGCTGCCCGCACACCTGCTCCTTCTGCTGCCTCAGCTCCCCGTGGCAGCCGAAGGCAATAGGGGATCTGGAGCGGGAACTGACGATCATCCACGGGGATGTCGGGTTTCACGAGATCTCCTTTTCCGATCCGAATATTGCCTTCGGGAGGAGCGAGCGCGAGCGGCTCGAACGGATCCGGGGGATCGGACGCATCATGCGGAAGCTGAAGGTGCGCTGGGACGGCAACATGCGCTCTCCCTATCTCTCCCCGGCCATGGTGGAGGCGTTGGCCGAATCCAACTGCTATTCCCTGGAGATCGGCTGCGAGTCGGGGAACGACCAGTTCTTGCGGAAGGTGATCAGGAAGGGGCACGGCGTGGAGGCGATCAGGAAGGCGGCCCGTGCGGTCAAGGGCTCCGGCATCTCGGTGATGTACAGCTTCATCGCCCATATGCCGCGGGAAACGAAGGCCATGCTGATGGATACCTTCGACCTGATCGACTGGATTGTGGGTGTCGACCGGGATGCGCGGGTGTCAATCTTCACCTATGCCCCCTTTCCCGGGAGCAGGATGTACCGCGACGCCGTGGAGGGGGCGGCGGGCTATCCCCCCTTCGTCCCGCCGACGACGATGAAAGGGTGGGCCTCCCTGCCGTTCATGAAGAGCCCGCTGTACTGGATTGCCGGTCTCTGCTTCCGGAAGGACAACACCCGGAAGAATTTTCGCGGCGACGACTGGAAGCTGATCGAGCCGTATTTGGCGCTCGCGGAGAAGAAGTGGAAAGAACGCGATTTTGACGACTTTCCCATCCGGGACGTGGAGGCGCTCATCCTCCGGCAGATGGTGAAGAACAACACGATACGAAGCGCCGGTCGAGCGGCGTGAGCGACGAAAGGGGGCAGTGATGATTCTCACATCCCACCAGCCGGTATACCTTCCCTGGCTGGGGCTGTTCCACAAGATAGCCCTGGCCGATGCCTATTGCTTTTTCGACATCGCCCAGTTCCTGCTGAAGGACTGGAACAACCGGAATCAGATCAAGACGGCCAACGGCGCCCTGTGGCTGACGGTTCCGGTGTACAAGAAGGGGTACGTGGACAAGCAGATCAAGGATATCGAAATCGACAACGAGTATGACTGGCGGAAGAAGCACTGGAACACCCTCATGCTGTACTACAAAAAGACGCCCTATTTCAGCCAGTATGCCGATTTCTTCGCGGATACCTATAAACGGGACTGGCAATACCTGGTCGATCTGAACGAACACATGCTGCGGTACTTTCTTCAGGTGCTGGGGATCGAGGTCCGCATCTTCAAGGCCTCGGATTACCGCTTCGAGGGGAGAAAGTCCGACCAGGTGCTCGACATGTGCAAGAAGCTGCACGCCGATTGTTTCATCTTCGGCGCCCAGGGGAGAAATTACGCGGTGCCGGAGGACTTTGCCCAGAACGCAATCGCGATCCATTTCCAGGACTACGTCCATCCCACCTACAACCAGCGCTGGGGCGATTTCGTCCCCTATCTCTCGGTCATCGACCTGCTGTTCAACGAAGGGGCGGCCCGGGCGCGCGATATCATCATGATGAATAACATCGGCAAAGCCGAGCTGGGGCAGCTCTGCGCCGAGCCAGGCGCGGGAGTACAGGCGGCAGGGGTATCCCATGCGAACTGAACCGAATGTGCTGTTCGTCAACCTACCCACCGTTCCCTTCGACGAGATGGTCAAAGGCCTCCGGGAGGAGCAGTACGTTTCCCAGGTGCTGGCGCTGCCGATGGGGATCCTGTACCTTTCGGCATACCTCCGGCAGCACAACCCCGTGCGGGGCGAAATCGGCATCCTGGATTACATCCTCGCCATGGAGGGACTGTCCGCGTACCGGAGCGTCGAAGAGTTCATCCGCGACATCGCCGTCAAGTCGGTGCACTTCCGGCCGGACATCCTGGCCTTCTCGCTGATCTTTTCCACGTCGCATACGGTGTTCGCCATCACCCTCGGCATCCTGAAATCCCTCTGGCCCGATGCCTGTGTCGTCGTGGGGGGGACGCACGCCACCGCGGCCGCCCTCCCGATCCTGCAGAACGATCAGGTCGACTACGTGATCCGGGGAGAGGGGGAGATCGCCTTCTCCGATTTCGTGACCGGGTATGCACGGGGGGAGCGCATCGCGATCAAAGGGGTATACTCCCGGCACGATGCCCCCGCGGCGGGAGTGCTGGAAACGACCGATGCCCCCGCCGACCTCGACCTCCTCCCCTACCCGGACTGGCAGCTCGTGGACATGCCGGCCTATTCGGTGAAAAAGGGGAGCCAGCGGGAGTTCGGCGATCGGGAACCGCGCAAGGTCGGTACGATCGTCACGACCAGGGGATGTCCGAACAAATGCACCTTCTGCGCCGCCCACCTCGTTCACGGCAGGAAGGTGCGGTACCGGTCGGTGGCGAACGTCGTGGACGAGGTGCGGGAGCTCCATCGAACCTTCGGGATAACCTTGTTCATCCCCGAGGACGACATGTTCACCGTCCCCAAGAAGCGGTTCATCGCCCTGATGAAGGCCCTCCGGGACCTGAACATCCCCGGGTTCGAGATGCAGAATCAGGACGGCCTTTCCGTCAACACCCTGGACAACGACGTCATCGACGCGATGCTGGGCGCGGGGGTCCGCCTGTTCAATCTCGCCGTGGAGTCCGGGTCCGAGGACGTGCAGACCCGCCTGATCAAGAAGAACGTCCGGCTGCACCGCGTCCGGGAGATCATCGACTACATCCGGTCCCGGAACAGCGAGGCGATCGTCCGGTGCTATTTCATCCTGGGGTTCTTCGGCGAGACGAAACAGCAGATGCGGACGACGATCGACTTTGCCAAGGGGACCGGGGCGGACTGGTGCCTGTTCAGCATCGCCACCCCGCTGATCGGCACGGAGATGCATCGCCAGATGCTCGCGGCGGGGCTGATCGAGGACAACATCGATTACTGGGTGCGGGCGTCCTTCGGCCAGCGCTGCTTCGATACCCCCGAGATCTCGGCGGCGGAGCTGACCGAACTTTCCTATGGGGCGAACCTCGAGGTGAATTTCTTCGGCAACGTCAACATGGCGAACGGGAATTACTCCAAGGCCCTGGGGATCTTCAGCGATATCGTCCGGCTGTACCCCTTCCACATCGTCGCGTGGTACTGCATCATGGAATGCCACGCCGGGCTGCGGGATCGGCAAAAGGCAGCGGAGGTCCGGCGGAAACTGGATGAGCTCGTCCGCAGGGATGCGCGCTCGGCGGAGATGTTTCGGAAATACGGCCGTCTGATGCCCAGCATCGCCCGGTCGGAGCGGGAGGTATCGGCAGCGTGAAATTCGAAATCGCACAGAGACCGATCGGGGGGGACGCCCCCGTCTTCATCGTCGCCGAGCTCTCCTGCAACCATCAGCAGGACTTCTCCCTGGCGGTGAAGACGATCCGGGCGATGAAGGAGGCCGGGGCCGATGCGGTAAAGCTCTCGACCGACTGGAACGACGGCGGGATAACCATCGATTGCGACAACCGGTACTTCCGTATCGGCGAGGGGACGATCTGGGACGGGAAGACCCTGTTCGAGCTGTACGAGGAGGCCTTTACCCCCTGGGAATGGCAACCGAAGCTGAAGTCCCTGATCGAGGAGCTCGGGATGGTCTGTTTTTCCACCGCCACCGACACCACGGCCGTCGACTTCCTGGAGGGTATCGACATCCCCTGTTATAAGATCGCCTCCTTCGAGATCAATGATCTGCCGTTGATCGAGTACGCGGCTGCGAAGGGAAAGCCGATGATCATTTCCACCGGCGTGGCGACACTGTCCGATATCGAAGCGGCGGTGCACGCCTGCCGGAAGGCGGGCAACCACCGCATCGCGCTGCTCAAGGCGACCTCGGCCTATCCGACCCCCTTCCGGGAGATCAACCTGCGGACCATCCCCCACCTGCGGAGCCTGTGCGGCACCGTCGTGGGGCTGTCCGACCACAGCCTGGGCACGTCGGTGGCGGTCGCGGCGGTCGCCCTGGGGGCGAAGGTGGTGGAGAAGCATTTCATCCTGGAGAGGGCGCTGGGGGGGCCCGACGCCGCCTTTTCGATGGAGCCCCAGGAGTTCCGCCAGATGGTGCAATCGATCCGGGAGGTGGAGCAGGCCCTGGGCGCGGTGTCCTACGAGATACCGGAAGGGGTCCGCAGGAATCGGAGGTTCATGAAATCCCTGTTTGCCATCCGGGACATCGCGGCGGGGGAGGAATTCACCGGGGAAAACATCCGTTCTATCCGGCCCGGGGATGGACTTCCGCCCGGATTTTTTCCCACGCTGGTGGGGAAGAAGGCGAACCGCCCCATCCGCAGGGGGACCCCCTTGACGTGGGAACTCCTCCTGGGGGCGTCAACGCCAGAAAGGTGCGAAGGTTGATGCGGGCGCATCGTTTTCTCCGGCACGCCCATCGGGAGGTGCCGACGATGACAGGCACAAGACGATCCCTATGACGCGACACGCACCGCTTCGACATTCCGGACTCGTGGAGCGCAATTACCTGCGCAACCGGACTATCGTGTCTTCCGATATCGGCCCGCTGCTGGAGGATGTCGCCGCGACGGCCGGGCATGAACTCGTGGTCCACCGGTACCCGAGCGGGTCGGATATCGGCACCTGGATCGTCCCCCCCCGGTGGGATGTGAAAGAGGCCTGGCTGAAAGGGCCCGACGGCGCTCTCATCGCCTCGTACGCGGACCATCCGCTGTTCTCGATACCCTACACGCAGCCCTTTAGCGGCAGGGTCGATCACGAAACGCTGAAACGGCACGTCCTGCTTCACCCCACGCAGGACGACGCCTTCTTCTACGAGCACCGGTTCGCCTACGACTATCGCAAGCGCTTGACGGACTGGGCGATCACCCTGCCGCGCACCCTGTTCAACCGGCTCAGGGCGGGCGAGTATACGGTGCATCTCGACTACGACATCGCGGACGGGGAGATGCTCGTCGGGGAGCTCTGCCTTCCCGGCGCGACCGGGGAGTGTATCGCGCTGTTGACCGACTACTGCCATCCGGGACAGGTGAACGATTCCTTTACCGGGATTCTGGCCATGCTGGACGTGTTCGAACGGCTGAAGGTAATGGAAAACCGGCGGTATACGTACCGGCTGTTCTTCTTTCCCGAGACGATCGGCTCCTGCGTGCTGCTCCACGCCCGCCCCGACTATGCGGCAGACACCCGTCTGGCCATCTTCAGCGAATTCGTCGGCTGGGGGCGAAACTGGAAGGTCCTTGCCGGCGGGGACGCAAACGGCCTGAGCGGGAAGCTCGGCCGTCAGATCGCGCTCGCGTACCGGGATGTGCGGTGCGACGGCCTGGCGGACGGGTTCGGCAATGATGAGGCCGTGTTCGACTTCGCGGGGATACCGTCCCTGTCCGTGCAGATGAGCGAATGCGACGAATACCACAGCTCGCTCGATCGGCCGGAGCTGATCGAACCGGCAAATGTCGAGCGGGCCGCCGACATCGTCTTTAGCCTCTGCCGGATGATGGAGGAGAACCGGGTGCTCCGCCTCGGTCAGCGCGTCCCCGTGTACTTGACGCGGTACGGCCTCTATTCCGATTCCGTGTACCAGTCCGCGGATTTCGAGAAGAACCGGACGATTCTGTACGGACTGCGCGACGGCCGTTCGCTGCTGGACATCGCCGCGGCGGCCGGTATCGAATTCGCGTACGTGCGAAGCTTCGCAGCGACGCTCGCGGAGCGGGGATTGCTGGAAACCCCGCTCCCGGACGACGACAGGAGGAAATGCCATGGAAATTGACGAACAGGCCGGTTTCGTCGGGGGAACGGTCGTATCCCGGTCGTCGCTCGAGGAGGTACGGAAGTTCTACAATACGGTCGGGGCGGATTGGGGGAACCGGTACCAGGCCCCCGACGAGAAGGCACCCGATCCCGCGGTCCTGCGGCTTCGCGTCGTGATCAAACTGATCGAGCGGTACGGGTGCGACAACATCTTCGATGCCGGCTGCGGGGACGCGCCGGTCGTTGCGGAGCTGCTGCGCCGGGGCAAGACGGTCCGCGGGGTCGATTTCTCCGAGGTGCTGGTGAACCGCGGCAAATCGCTTCTCGAAAAGCAGGGGTTTGACCCCCGCCTGTGCGAAGTCGGGGATGTAACGAACCTTGCCGAACCGGACGGCGCCCATGACACCGTCCTGTGCCTCGGCGTCCTGCCGCACATCGACCGTATGGACCGGGCAGTCGGGGAGCTGGTGCGCATCACCCGACCGGGGGGGATCCTGATCCTGTCGTTTCGCAACGACCTGTTCGACCTGTTCACCTTCAACCGCTTCACGGTGGAATTCTTCGCCGACCGGCTTCTGCCGGCAGTTCCCTTCACCCCGGAGGAGCGGGATCGCGCCCTACGCGGGATCGCCGGCCTGCTGGCCTTTCCCGACCGGCCCGGGGAGAGCCCCGACAGCCCCCATCGGGAATTCTATCGGCTGACCCGGATCAACCACAACCCCCTGACTATCGCCGCGGATCTCGAGCCATTCGGCATGACGCACCTGGTGAACGGCTACTACAAGTTTCATCCCCTCCCGCCGCTCCTCCAGGAGCAATTCCCCAATTTTTCCGAGATCGGCGCACGGATGGATGAAACCCTGAGTTTTTCCTGGCTGGGGATGTTCATGTGCTCGACGTTCATCGCGGTATTCCGGAAGAACGGAGGCTGCCGATGAGCGGGGGAGACCGGGCCGCGCCCCGCGGAAGGGGCGCGCGGCGCCCAGCGGGGGAGGGGCGCAGAGGCGGGGGGGACACCGTCCTGATCGTGGCGGCCCATCCCGACGACGAGGTCCTCGGGTGCGGCGGGACCGTGGCCCGGCTGGCAGCGGAGGGCCACGATCCGTACATCGCGATCCTCGGCGAGGGGGTCACCTCGCGGTACGCGAAGCGCCGGCAGGCGGACCGGGCGATGGTCGAGGCCCTGCGGCAGCAATGCCGTGCGGCGGCAAGCACGATCGGGGCGCGGGACCTGTTCCTGTACGATCTGCCCGACAACCGGTTCGATACGCTCCCGCTGCTCGAGGTGGTGAAGATCGTGGAAGCCCTGATCGCCCGGCTGCGGCCGCGGGTCCTATATACGCACCACCCCGGCGACCTGAACGTGGATCATTGCGTCACCTTCCGTGCCGCCTTGACCGCCGCCCGGCCCGTTCCGGGCTGCGCGGTCCGGGAACTGTACACCTTCGAAACCCCGTCGTCGACGGAGTGGTCGTTTGGGGGAGGGCAACGGTTCAACCCCACGGTATTCGTCGATATCGGCGCTACGTTGCCGGCAAAGCTCGCCGCCCTTGCGCTGTATGACGGCGAGGTGCGCCCCTTTCCCCACCCGCGGTCGAACGACGCGGTAACGGCGATCGCCCGCCGCTGGGGGAGCGTAGCAGGGGTCCACGCGGCGGAGGTGTTCGAACTGATCCGGAAGGTGTGCTGAGATGCCGGCGGGGACGAGAGACAGGCGCCGCGGAGGGGATGGCGATGGCATCGGCAACGGGCCGAATGCCCCGCGAACGAGGGAAGGCAGGTGAGGGGAATGGCGGATCAGGAACGGGGGAGCCGGCAACTCATCGAGGGTGCGCGGATTCATCTGCGGGCCGTTGTCCCGGCCGATGTGACCGACCGGTATTGCCGGTGGATGAATGATCCGGAAGTGGTGCAATTCTTGGAATCGCGCTTCCAACCGTCGTCGCGGGAAACCATCCTGGCCTATGTGAAAAAGATGGGCGACGCCGCCGATTACCTGTTCCTGGCGATCTGCCTGAACGAGGGGGGAGTCCATATCGGGAATATCAAGATCGGTCCGATCGACTGGATTCACCGGTTTGCCGATGTTTCGCTCCTGATCGGAGAAAGGGACTGGTGGGGGAGGGGGCTGGGAGCGGAGGCGATCGGGCTGGTCGTCGGGTATGCGTTCGAAACCCTGAACCTCCACAAGCTGACCGCCTGTGCCTACCGGGACAACGTCGGTTCGCTCAGCGCCTTCGCAAAGGCCGGTTTCACGGAAGAGGGGGTTCGGCGGGAGCAGCGGTACTCCGCGGGGCGATACATCGACGACATCCTGCTCGGCTTGGTCAACGGCGGCGATGCCGGGGCCGCGCCTCAGGGCGGGCAGCGGCGCGAAAAACGGCCGGGGCCGCGCAGGACGAAGAAGGGATGAGGGGCGAAAACGGTGCGTAAGTGGGAGACGCAGGATCGGAACGGCGGGCAGACTGCGCAGCGGCAAGCGGGCATCAGCGCCTGCATCATCTACCGGGGTGACGAGCGCCGGCTGCTCCGGAGCATGGCCGAACTGCGCGATCGCTTTGCCGAGACGATCGTGACGAATGCCTCCGGGTCGGGCCTCCCCGCCGGCCTCGTGACCGATGCGCGGTGCAGATGCGTCGAGCCTTCCGCTGCGTTCCCGGACGACGCCGTCGCTTGCGGGATCGCAGAGGCGCGGGAGGAGTGGGTGTTGATCGTCGAAGCGGGCGAGTCGGTTTCCGCCGCGGGATGCGAACGCCTCAAGGAGTTGTGCCGCGCCGGCGCCGCCGATGCGTACCGGCTCCTCTTTCCCGCGGGGATCGAGGCCGGAGCGCTCGGGGCGTACGCCTGGATGGGCGCCTGGGCGGCAGATGCGCCCCCCCGGGTCGATGCGGCGGGATATGTGCCTTCCGTGGGCATACGGCTATTTCGGAAAGAGGCGGTCAAAGCGGTTCGCTCCCTTCCCGCGGGAGGACTTCAGGTCGACGTTTGCGCCTCGGCGCGGGTCTTGACCCGGTGCGACATCGGGCTGCAAGGCGATGGCGGCGCAGATGAAATCTCCGCGTCCGTCGGGGGGGAGGAGGGGCGCCGGAGAAGGGAGCGGGAGGCCTTCCTGCAAGGCACCGCCCCGCCGGACCGGCTTCCCGAATCCGGCGAGATCGTCGGTCCCGGCGAGATCGGCTATCCGCTGATTTCGGAAGAGGACCTGCCGTCGCTCGAGGCCGGCCTTGCGCGGGGGTTCGGGCGCGTCGAGATACTGAAATGGGCGATCCATAACGTGATCGAAACGGGGGAATACCGGAAGGCCGTTTCTCTCGCGCAACAGGCGATCGACCGCCTGCCGCCGAGCCGCGAGTTGTTCGAGATCTGGCACCTCAAAGGAATCGCCCTCTTCCACCAACTGGACCTAGCGGGCGCCGCGCAGGCGATGCGCAGGGCGCTGGAGCTCAATGGGACGGATTTCAACACCCTTTCCGATCTGGTACGGGTGCACATCGTTTCCGGGGATTTGTCCCGGGCGCGGGAGGTGCTGGACTCAGCGATCGCCCATCACGGCCGCATGCCGGCAAACGAATACATCAGGCAAGCGCTCGACAGGCGGTCGGAGCGGCCGGTGACCGTCTCCCTGCTCTTGTTGTGTCGCGACGAGGAACGGTACGTCGCTCGGGCGCTACGGTCGGTTCGCTCGCTCGTCGACGAGATCGTAGCCGTCGATACGGGATCGCAGGACCGGACACGGGACATCCTGCGGGAATACGGCGCACGCGTGGTTCCGTTCCCCTGGACCGACGACTTTGCCGCGGCGCGGAATCACGGCCTCGCCCAGGTCAGCTGCGATTACGTCTTCTGGATGGATGCGGACGAATTCCTCGCCGACAAGGACCGGCTGTCGTTCCTGGTGTTCAAGAATCTCCTGCCCCGGAGCGCTGCGGTCGGCGTCGTCTTCGACGTGCGTACACTCGACGGGGACTACGGGATCGACGCCTGGGGGATCCCGCCCCGGATGATCGGAAAGCGGGTCGCGCTGTTTCCCCATTCGCCGCCGGTACGGTTTCAGGGGCGCGTCTTCGAGAGCGTCGATTCGGCGCTCCAGACCCTGCGCATCCCTCTGCTGTTCGCCGAAAGCATCGCCATCCGGCACCACCACGATGACGAGGCTGCACGGCGGATCCGCAAGATCGGGGCAATGAGCGGAAGTGCGGGGGATTTGACCGCAGAGGGGTTGCTCGCGGGGGTGCTCTTCTGGATGGAGGGGGGCGATCTCGAGCGGGCTGGGGAATGGTTCGAGCGCGCCCTCGGGGCGGCAGCCGGAGAGGACAGGCACCTGCCGACGATCTGCAAGCTGTTTGATGAATGCCGGCAGAAGGGGCTCATGCGCACCAACCCCCGGATATTCGGGAAGCTTCTGTCCACCTACGGCACTTCCTATCGGGTGGTCACTCTTCTGGCCGACCATCTGTACGGGCTCGGTGAGTACGACGGGGCTGCAATCCTGCTCCGGCGGTTGGCGGCGGGAGCGGGCGGCGGGTTCGCCGACCGGCCGGAGACCGATGCCCTCCGGGATAACCGCGTGAAGCTGGCCGCGGCGAGTCTGGAGCGGGGAGACATTGCGACCTGCGATGCCATGATCGCGCTGCTGGGAGCGGACCGGGAGGGGTCCGACGCGGTTCGCGCGGTGTCGTTCTCCCGGGCGATCAGGACGCGGGACCTCGACGAGGCGCTCGCCCTTCTGGATGCATGGGTCCGGGAACGAAACATGCCGATCCGGGGCACCATCAACGATTTCACCGACCTGCTTCGCGTCATCGCCGAATGTGCGGAGGTCATCGCCCGGTACGGTTCGCTCGACGCCGCCCGGATCCTGAACCGATCCGCGCACTACTTCGCCGGAACGATCGCCCAGGTGAGCTGAATGATACAGGGAGAGACCATGCGATCATCGGTGTTCGAAAAGAACATGCAGGCCCTGGAGACTCGATATCCCGAGCTTTTCCGGCAGGTCTGCACAACGGGCGCTGCAGGTCCGGCGACCATCGTCCGCACTGGGGCCGCGGATGCCGCAGTGAATCTCCTCTCTCCGGATGATCGGGGGGGCTGCCTCTGGTATGACAACGAGGACCCGCTGGGCTACTGCCGCCGGTATATTCGTTCCCTCGACCTCGGGTACGCCCCGGTCGTCATTTTTTTGGGTTTCGGCCTCGGGTACCAGGTCCAGAGTGCCCTGCAGGATTTTTCGCAGCAGCTTTGCATCCAGCATATCGTCATCATAGAAAAGGATCTCACCGTCTTTCGCGCCGCATTGCAGTACCACGATTTCAGCCGGATCATCACGCATCCGGCAATCCATCTGTTCGTCGGCTGTTCGGCCAGCGAGCTGTTCTTCGCGCTCCGGACCCATTTCGTGAACCACCCGTCGGTGCTGGAGTATGCGCGGAATCTGAAATTCATCGCCCTGCCGGCCCTACACCGGTTCGAGCCCTCCTATTACGGCGAGGCATATCGGTGCGTAAAGGACGCCACGCTCCACATTCTCCAGCACATGGGAAACGATCCCTACGACGCCCTCCTCGGGATCCGCCAGACGGTCGCAAACCTCCGCCCGCTGATCGAAGACCCGGGGATTGCCGCCTTCCGCGGCTGCTTCCGGGCAAAGCCCGGCATCGTGATCGGCGCCGGTCCCTCGCTGAACAAGAATATCCACCTGCTCAGGGAGGCGGCCGACAAGGCGGTCCTGATCGCGGTGGACGCGGCCCTGAAGCCGCTGCTGAACGCCGGAGTTCGGCCCCATCTGGTCACGAATATCGAACGGACCGCCGGCGTGAACGCCTTCTTCTTGAACCTGGGTCGACAGGAGGAGATCTTCTTCGTCTTCTCCCCCGTAGCGGCCCCCGGGACGTACGCCGCCTTCGACGGGCCGAAGATCATCGCCCACCGGTACGAGAAGCTGATGCAGTGGCTCGCCCTACCCAAAGGAGCGCTCACCGGCGGCCCGCTCGTCTGCAACTTTGCCTTCGATATGGCTCAGTACCTGGGGTGCGATCCGATCATCCTGGTCGGACAGGATCTGTCGTTCACCCCCAGCGGGGCGACGCACGCCAGCGGCAACGTGTTCGGACAGATCGACGAGTACAAGAGAGATACCCGGGAGGTCGAAGGCAACTATCAGGAACGGCTTCTGACAACGCCATCCTTCGAGGAGGGCAGAAAATCGCTGGAAGTTCAGGTGCGGCACTATCCGGGTGTCTGCATCAATGCCACCGAAGGCGGCGCCAGGATCAACGGGTGCCGCTTCGTGAGCCTGAGGCGGTCGATCGACGCCTATTGCCGGGTCGGGGTCGACGCCGTGAGTATCCTGAAACGGATCTGGACTGCCGAGAAGTCGTGTCAGCAGGACGTATCCGGCGAGCTGAGGCGAGCAGGTGCGCTCATCGATCAATCGCTTGCCGAGATGGACGCGGCGCTGGACGATTGCCGGAGGGGGCTGGATATGATCGACGCCTTTCTGCGCAGCAATCCTCTCACCTCGGGCGACGGACCCGACCCGAATGTGGCGGCGGCGATCCGCGCGCTCACCGGAGAACTGAATGAGATACGCGGACGGGTGATCGCCCTCCCCTCGTTTGCGGTGTTCGAGATGGTCATCCAGGGCTACCACTTCGACCTCGAGATGCGCCGCAACATGGCCCATGAGCAGTTTCGCCGGCGGGAGTTCGCCGAGTCGAAGTCCTTTCTGCTGCTGAAGGAATGGTTCGCCACGGTCGGCCAGCTCATCCTGTCGACACGGTTTGCCATCGAACGGGCACGGTCGGCCGCAATGGCGGAGGCGGGGTGCGCATGACGCAGGTTGCCGGACCATCTCAGGAAGGAGGGCGTATGCAGCACATTGGGCGCGAAGAGTCCGGGGCGGCGGTTCTGCCGGTGAGACCGGAGGATATCTCCGTCTTCACCGCCTACTTATCGCTTCTCGCCGGGCAGGGCGAGCAGGAGAAATGTCGACGGCTGCTGGGGCCGCTGTTGGACGTAGTCCGCGCACTCGCCCCTGGGGAGCGCCAGGCGATTCCTTTCCTGGCGGCAGTGTTCCGGCTCGCTGCCGAAAACAGCATCAGGACCGGAGAGGTGTCGGCGGCCGCCGACCTGTACCGCGAGGGAATCGAGCTGTTTCCCCGTGCCGGCGAGCTGCGTCTCGGGTATGGCGAATGTCTGATCCGTCTCTGCCGGTTTGCCGCCGCGGAATCGGTGCTGCACGAGCTGGCCGAAGGGAGCGCGGACCCCTCCGCGGAGCTGGAATGTCCGGGCCTCACAACTTATCGGAAGGATACGGCCCTGGGAGAACTCCGGCAGAGCCAGGGCTGTCAGGAGGCGGCGCAGGACTTCTTTGCCTCCGCACTCGCGGACAACCCGGCGTGGATTCCGGCCCACATCGGCATGATCGAGACGGAGATCCTGAAGGGAAACGTGGGCGGGGCGGAACAGTATCTGGCGGCGGTCCTCGAACGGCTGGGACCGGACCCGGCCCTCCTCCTCGCCGCGGCGGAGAGCGCGCTGATAGCCGCGGACT
Organism: uncultured Syntrophobacterales bacterium; assembly: GCA_903928915.1. Lineage (GTDB taxonomy): Bacteria > Desulfobacterota > Syntrophia > Syntrophales > UBA5619 > JAKAFS01. The sequence continues at coordinate 194,769 of CAIYSL010000068.1, forward strand.
TCGCGAAGGCAGAGGATTGGGCCGTGCGGCTGCAGGGGGAGCTGCTGGGAGACGACCGCTTCGAGTACCTTCTGTTCAAGATCGATTTCTTCCGGGGAGACCGGGGGGCGCTGACAAGGGCACCGTACCTGTTGCGGGGGGAAACGGTGGAGACGGAGGCGGCGCGTGTCTGGCTCCATCGCCTGAACGGGGGGGCGCATGCGGCAGACCCCCGGAGGATACCCGAGGAACTCTGGCGGGATGAGTACGCCACCCTGGACGCGGCGTGGAGCGGGACGGCCTCCTCAGGCAGGCCGATTGATACGAGGGAGAGATGAAGATAGACGAGTGCGGATTTCCGTCCGCGTCGGAACAGGTGTGCAGGCTGATTCTTACCGAAGACTGCAATGCAACCTGCCCCCACTGCTTCAATGCCAACATGCGCGTGGGCAACCACATGTCGATGGAGACCTTCCGCCGGGCCCTTGCGCTGGTCAGCGCCCCGGCGATCAAGCTGATGGGGGGGGAGCCGACGCTCCATCCAGACCTGCCCGAGATATTTTCCGCCTGTCACACCGTCGTTTCCCAGGTGCGGCTGTTCACCAACGGCCTGCAGCAGGAGGTGCTCGCCGGCCTCGACTGGCGGCCGGGCGACACGGTCACCTACAATTTCTTCGTGGCGAACAAGACGCTGACCAACCAGAATTATCTCTGGCAGCGGGATATCAGCCGCACCTTCCACGTTGTCGTCAATACCCAGACCGATTTTTCACGGCTGTACCGGAAATTGCGGGCGCTCGCCGGCGTCCTCCGGAAACAGCCGGAAGGGGTGCGGGCCCGTTCGGGGCTGGCAGTAAGCCTGGACACCCAGGAAAACATCTTCCTTCACAGACAGGAGTTGCAGAGGATCCTGTACGATGTGGTGCGCAGAGCGAAGCTCTGGGGGTTCCGGAACGTCACCCGCGACCACAACATCCCGGTCTGTTTCTGGACCGAGGAAGGGATGCGGACCTACTTGGACCGTCACCTCAGCCACAACGCCACCACCGCCTGCATGTCGCCCGCCTGCGCGAGCTGGATCGGGATCGACGGAACCGTGCGGCACTGCAATCAGTTCCCGATCCAATGCGGTAGAATCACGGCGGAAACCAGCCGCGCCGACCTGGCCTCCTTCTATCTGCGGGGGCGGGCCGCCAAACGGGAACTTCTGGCCGCCGACGGCGAATGCCAGCACTGCCGCCATCTGGAGCGATGTCTGGGCGGATGCTTCAAGGCCTACCACCTGGACAACCAGGTCAGCCTCCACCGGTTGAAGTGCGCCTGACGACTCCCGGAGCCGAATCCTCTTGACCGGACACAAGGTCCGGGAGTCCACCCGGGAACGGGGGGGCCTGCCACGGCGCTTCCCGTTTCTCCCTCGGGAACCACATTCCGCTTTCCCCTCCGAAAAGAAATTAAAGCAAACCCCCCTGCCTGCCGATAATGTGTTCAAAGGCCGGAACGATCCAATACGCGGGGGAAGGAGGGGATGAGCAAAACGGGCCGCACCGGGGATCACGGGCCGGCGGGCAGGGAAGCCCGCATGCTGTTCGCCGAATGACCGGCGACACTCACACACAAAATCAAGGAGGATGACATACCATGGGATTAAGAATTCAGAACAACATCGCGGCAATGAACGCTCATCGGAACCTGACGATCGCGGACGGCGGGATGAGCAAATCACTGGAAAGACTCTCTTCGGGTTACCGGATCAACAAGGCGTCGGATGACGCGGCGGGCCTGGCCGTTTCTTCGGGAATGCGGGCCGACATCGCCAGCTATAAGGTGGCGTCGCGGAACACCTCCGAAGCCATCGCCCTGCTGCAGGTGGCCGAAGGCGCCTACGACCAGATCAGCAATATCCTGACCCGGTTGAAGGAACTGACGACCCAGGGCACCTCGGCGAACGCCTCGGGAAACACGGCCGACATCAGCAACGAAGTCACGGCCCTCAAGGCCGAACTCGACCGGATCGCCAACGCCACGGAGTACAGCGGCCAGACCGTTCTGCGCGGCTATGGCTCCGCGGTGCAGGCCTATGGCGCCGGCATCGACTCCACTGCCGAGCGGGATGCGATGGGTCTGACGAGCATCTCGGCAAGCGGCGTGACCGACAACGTCACCTACACGATCACCGCCACCTCCTTGAACGTGATCACGGTTACCAACGGCACTACGAGTGCTACCGAGTCCAAGACGCTCACCGGCGACGGCGCCCAGACGATCAATTTCCAGTCCATGGGGATCACCCTGAACATGGGGTCGCTCTTCGTCAGGACGGCGGTCGCCCTGAACGGCCAGACCCTGGTGTTCACCGTGGCCGGCGGGAATTTCGTCACCGGCATCAAGAATGACGCGAACCACTACATTAACGTCGGGATCGACAAGGTCTCCTCGGCGGATCTGTCCCTCACGGGCGTGACCGGGACGGTGTTGGCCGACCTCGACACGATCAACACCGCCATCGAGACGCTGGCAGGCAGCCGCGCCGAGATCGGCGCCGCCATGAACCGCCTCGGGTACGCCGCGGCGAACCTGGCCTCGTCGATCGAGAACGTGCAGGCGGCCGAGTCGGTCATCCGCGACGTGGATATGGCGGCGGAAATGACCACCTTCACCAAGAACCAGATCCTGCTCCAGGCGGGTACGGCCATGCTGGCTCAGGCGAATATGGCTCCGCAGGGCGTCCTGTCGCTCCTCAAATAACCCCTCCCCGGCCCGAGGCCGGAGAGCAACCGAACCCCCGTTCCCGGATCCCCGGGAACGGGGGTTTTTTTACCCGCGGTCCGGCCCGAACGGCAGGATCCGCGGCGGTTGGACGGGTTGGCCGACATTTTGCTCATCCTACTGGCAGACGGGCTGATTGCTCAAGTTCCGGGTATTTTTTTCCGATAGGGAATATGAGCCGCGGAATTTTTTGCCGGGCCGTGTCGATCGATGGGGCGGAGGAGAGATGGCGACAAGCACGAATCAGGTCTCCGGACTGTCCAGCGGGTTTGACTGGCGGACGATGGTGGATCAGTTGATGGCGGTCGAGCACCGCCGGGTCGACCTCGTCACCTCGCGGAAGACGGCCTCGGAAAAGAAGCTCGCCGAGTGGCAGTCCTTCAACACCAAGCTCCTGGCGCTGAAAACGGCTGCGGGCACGTTGAAGGATGCCGTCGATTTCGGGCTGTTCAAGTCGACCATGACCAGCGACAGCGCCACGGTCGAGGCGGCCGATCTGCTGTCCGTCGCCACCTCGACGTCCGCCTCGATCGGCTCGTACACGCTGACCGTTGACTCCCTCGCCGCCGCGCAGAAGGTATCATCCGGCTCCTTTGCCGATCTGACCACTGCGCTCGGCGCCGGGTATGCAGGCGATATGCTGATCAACGGCACCGTGGTCACCGTTGCGGCGACGGACACCCTCGCCAGCGTGCGGGACAAGATCAACAACGCCAACTCGGGCGGCACTCCCACGGGGGTGACCGCCAGCACTGTCAGCTACGGCGCGGGCGACTACCGGCTGATCCTCACCAGCGACGCGACCGGAAGCAGCGGCATCGGCCTGCTCAACGGCGGGGCGTCGGACATCCTCAATGCCTTCGGGTTCACCGATACCGGCCGGACCGCGAAGAACCATCTCGCCGGCGGGGACCGGACGGACCGGTTTACGAGCACCAGCATGTCGATCAAGTCGCTGCTCGCTCTGACGACCGCCCAGACCTCGGCGGGAGGGGAGATCGTCATCAACGGCCAGGCCGTCGGCGCGATAGATCTCAACACGGACACCCTGAGTACCCTGCAGACCAAGCTTGGCGCCGCCGGACTGAGCGCTTCGATAACGACGGAGACGGAGAACAACCAGACCTACTACCGGCTGATGGTGTCCGGGGCCGCAAACACCTATACCGATAAGAGCAACATCCTCGAGACGCTCGGCCTGATTAAGGCCGGCGTATCGGATGTGTCGGGAGTGGCCGGCGACGTCGCCAACACCGCCGGCGGGACGGTCATCACCGCGGCCACGCTGCTCAAGGACATCGACGGGTACACAGGGTATGCGGCAGGCGATTACATCCACCTCGAGGGAACGGATACGGACTCTGCCCCCGTATCCGACGACACCCTGATTCTGTCCGACACAACCACGGTCGGGGATCTCCTGGCCAAGCTGGAGTCGGCGTATGGCGATGTGACCGCCTCCGTCACCGGCGAGGGAAAACTGACGGTCATCGACAACACCACCGGCGTAAGCCCGCTCGCAGTGACGATCGGTGTGAAGAATGCCGGCGGGACGGACGACGCGACCCTCAAGTTCGATGCAAACGGCATCCTGGCCAGTACGACGCGGAAGAGGCAGATCGTGGCCGGGGCCGATGCGTCCGTGACTGTGGACGGCGTAACCGTGACGCGCTCCACCAATTCCATCGACGACATCATCGACGGCGTCACCCTCGACCTCCGCAAAGCCGATCCGGCGACTACGGTGACCCTCACGATCGGCAGGGATGTCGATGCGGTCATGGGAAAGGTCGACGCTTTCGTAGCGAGCTACAACAGCGTCGCCTCCTACATCAAGACCCAGACGACCTATGACGCGACGAAGCAGAAGGGGGGGGGCGTTCTGTTCGGGGATGCGACGCTCCTGTCCGTGAAATCGCAGCTCACTTCCACGCTGCTCCAGACCGTCTGGGGGGTGTCCGCCGACTACTCCACGCTCGGGCTCGTCGGGGTCAGCGTGGATAAGGAAGGTCAGCTCTCCGTCGACGGCGACACGCTGCGCGGTTACCTGGCCACCAACTTCAACGACGTGCAGAAGCTGTTCACCGCCAACGGCGTTACCGATACGAGCACCCTGGAGTACATCGGCCACGGCACCGACACGAGTGAGGATCAGTACACCGTCCATATCGATACTGCCGCCACGCAGAGCGCTTCGGCCGCGTCGGATAATACGGGCCTGGGCGGAGATGAGACGCTGACCATCACCGCGGGGAGCAGCCAGGCCGCGGTCAGCCTCACCAGTTCGATGACGATGGCCCAGATCGTCAACGCGATAAACAGCGAGATGGCGACGGTGCATACGCAGACCCTGGTCGGCGCCGAGCAACTGTACGCCGACGGCCTGCAGGCCGCGAAGATCACCGCGGAGACGACCTGGAACAGCGTTTACAACAGCACCGGGCAGTCCGCCGGGCTGCTCAACGGAGACGTGATCTCCTTCTCCGGGACCTCGCGGACCGGAGCTGCAGTCAGCGGATCGTACGCCGTCTCCGATACGGCAACCGGTACGGTCCAGGGTCTGCTTACCGCCGTTGCGGACGCCTTCGGCGGGCAGGTTACGGCGGCGATCGATGCCTCGGGACGCATCGTCGTGACCGACAAGACCGCCGGGGGCAGCAGCGTCGCGGTCTCCTTCGACTATGCGGATGCCCACGACCTGGATTTCGGGTCGGTCCTGACGACAAACCCCGCCGGACAAAAAGGGCGCTACGCCATGGACATCTCGGCGTCGGCCGACGCGGGGAACCATCTGGTCCTCACCCATGACAGTTACGGGACAGGCCACAGCTTCACCATTCACCAGCAGAACAACCTGCTGTGGACTGGCGGCGACCAGACCGTCGACAACGGCGTCGACGTGGCGGGAACGATCGGCGGGGAGGCGGCCACGGGCGCGGGACAGGTGCTGACGGGAAACGACGGCGAGGCGAACGTCGACGGCCTCGTGGTGAGATACACGGGAACGGCAACCGGAGACGTGGGAAGCGTTACCCTCACCCTGGGAGTGGCGGAACTGTTCGACCGGACGCTATTCGGGATTACCGATACCTACGATGGCTACGTGGCCTTCAAACAGGAATCACTCCAGGATCAAGTGAGCGATCTCGCCGATCAGATCGAGGAGATGGAGGCGCGTCTCGACCGGCAGCAGGAGCAGATGATCAATCGGTTCATCGCCATGGAACTGACGTTGAGCCAGCTGCAAAACCAGAGCAACTGGCTTGCCGGTCAGATCACGGGGCTGTTCGGCACGACGTAGCCGGCGGCGCGGCGCGGGGGAGCGGAGATGCATCCCGCGCACGGCCGGGGCGAGAAACGGGAAAAGGGACCGGGCCGCCGCGGCGGCGTGCGGTCGGAAAAGACGGCGAATCAGAGAAAGGGCGGGTGACATTCATGTATCAGAAGGCGGCGACGACCTACAAACAGACGAACCTCTTGACGGCGAACCCGGTGAAATTGGTTATCATGTGCTACGACGGAGCGATCGGTTACCTGAAGGATGCGCGGGATTTCTATCGGGGCCGGAATTATGAGGCCAAAGCCAAGGCGCTGCAACGGGCAGTCGACATCATCCACGAGATGAACATTTCCCTCGACCTGGATAAAGGGGGTGACATCGCGAGGAACCTGCGCTCCCTGTATCTCTACATGATACAGATACTGACCGAGGCCGACCTCAAGAAGGATGTCGCCAAATTCGACGACGTCATCCGGATGCTGGAAGAACTGGGTGACGGATGGAAGGAGATCGCCTGCGCGGCCGTCGTGGAGACCGAGACCGCGGCCTACGCGATACCGGCCCCCGGCATCAGCGCGGCTGCGGCGGTCCAGGCATGGAGCGCATAGTAGAGCCGACGATGAAGGAGGGCGATCACCGGAGGGATGCCGCGATGAGCCGTCACCGGGAAGAGATATCCGCCATGCTGGCGCGGAAACTGCGGGCCTTCGAGGAATTCCGGTCGCTTACCGGACAGCTTCGGGCCGCCCTGGAAAGCGATGAGACGGAAACGGTGAGCCGGTGCGTCGAACGGCGCGAAGCGCTGATGCGGGATGTCGAAGGGCTGGATCGGCGCATCGCGCGCCAGCGACGTTCTGCCCCGGCGGATGAATGCGCGGCTATCAACCGAGTCGTGGAGGAGGCGTCCGGCGAACTGGGTGAGAAGCTCGAACTGATCGTTGCAGCCGACCGAGACTGCGCCGCTCTGGCGGCGCAGAGACAGGCGGCGTTCAGGAATGAACTTGCGGCCATCCGCAAGCAACGAGTGGGGCTCCACGGGTATGCCCAACGGGCGCCCGGGACGCCGAAGTTTCTCAACGTGCAGACATGAACGGATGAGGTGGTCGGACCTTCCCGGCGGTAAGCCGCGGTGCATGCCGTCGCAAGCGGATTCAAGTTTTCCCGGGACATGCCGAATATAACAGTAAAGGGGCTGGGGGAGGAAAGGGACTGCGGGAGGGGGTGAAAAACAGTGAACATCAGTGCCGTGGACATGAACAGCTCAGTGACCGGCCAAGCCGCCGGTCAGGCGACGCCGCGGGTACAGGTCGAGAGCGTCAGCGCACCGCACCAATCGCCGCCGGTCGCGGATTTCGAGACCGCCCGGGAAGATGTGCGGAAGGTTGTCGAGAAGATGCAGGAACAGTTCGACAGCATGAACGTCTCTCTCCAGTATTCCACGTACGGAGATCATGGCGAAAAGATAGCCATTGCCGTCGTGAACAAAGAAACCGGTGAACTGATCCGGGAAATTCCCTCGAAGGAGCTCCAGGCGCTGTACGCCAAGATGAGCGAGTTGGCCGGGATGATCTTCAACCGGGAGATTTGAAAAGCAACGCGAAGGTTCAGGACGTCTTTCCCGTGTCAACCGGTCTGATCGGTTCGGGAGACAGGTGTTTCTGGATATGCGCCAGGAGGGTTTTCCCCTCCGCAAACTCGGGGTTGATGTCCAAACCGGAACGGATCGCCTCCTCAGCGGATGTCCATTCCATCCGTTCCACGTGCACGCGGGCCAGATTGTAGAAGATCCCTTCATCCTGCTGGTACACGACGAGGGCCTTCTTGTACTCCTGGAGGGCCCGTTCGCTGTCCTTGTTGCGGCGATAGGTAATCCCCTCGGTGTTGTAGAAATCGATCAACGGGGAGATGATCTCGTCGTCCTCCCCGATCAGCTCCCTGGCCAGGGCGTGATCGCCGATGCTGATCAGCATCTTGATCTTCTCCAGCTTTTCCTGGAGGGTGGCGAACTGCTTGGCCCGCATCTCCTCTTCGGTTTCGGTCTCGGCGAGGCTCTGGTTGATCTCTTCTTCCTTGATCAGGATCAGCTGGTTCATGAAATCCAGCGCCGTATCTATGTCGTTGTCGCGAAAGGTTACCGGGCCGTACACGTCCCGGAACGTCTTGCTGGTGGCGAGCTGTTCCTGGAATTCGTTGATGATCTTGTTCAGCTCCTTCTCATCGGTCGGGATCATCCGGGTGACCTTCATTTTTTTCAGGCTTTCGCGAAAACTGATCAGGCAGGAAAAGATATTCCCCTTCTGAAGGTGCCGCCGGCATTCGTCCAGCCGCTTGAAAATGACGGCCGTATCTTCGCGTCTGATGACCTCTGACATAGTTCCCCTGCTTCCTCGCGGGAGTGGCAACGACATCCTGTTCCGCTTGGTTACATGCAAACGGCGTGACAAAACTTTATGCAGGACCATTTTTTCTCGCGGGCAGCGGGGATTATTTTTTTCCCCGAGGCCTAAAGTATTCGCGCCGCCCTGCCGATAGTGTGTTTAACGGTACGTGTAAGCGGAGTTTGCGGGGAGGATCCAGTGACCATTTCATCCTATCAAGTCGACAGCATCATAAAGGCGTACAACAAACAAAGCCGCTTGAAGATGAAGCAGTCTATTCCTTTCGGTAATCAGGCTGATAAATACACCGATGTGGTGACGCTGTCGGTCGGGAGGGCGCCCGACGAGGCAGCGTACAAGGCAATTTCCTACAATCTTCTTGATGTCATCCTGAATGCGAAGGAACGCTGATGCCGGTTTCTGTCAGCGATCGTTTGCGGCTACGGGGTTGTGCGGCTGCGGGGTTGCGGGATACCCCGCAGATACCGCGCAAACGCGCACGCCGGCAGGGAAGCGGACGGGTCGGACGTGCCGGGGTACCAATCGGTGCCGGCGGCACGACAGTCTCGGCAACCGGAAAATTCAGTGGTCTCGCACCGGGGGCGACGGGTACGGAGAGTAAGTGATGGGGCAAGCGGGAACCGCGGCAGCGATGACCGGGGTTGGGCTGAAGAAGATTCTCGTCGTCGACGACTACATCGCATCGCGGGAGATGATCTCCGAGGCGCTCGGGCAGAGCGGTTCTTACGAGATTCGCGAAGCGGAAGACGGCTTCAAAGCGTTGCAGCTGTTTCAGCAGGAGCATTTTGATCTCGTGATCAGCGATATCATGATGCCCGGCATGAGCGGAATGGAACTGCTGAAGCGCATAGCGGAGATCAACCCCGACACCGCGGTGATCATGATCACCGCGTACCCGGAAACGACGCTGACCGTTTCGGCGATGAAAAAGGGGGCGGTCGATTTTCTGGCCAAACCGTTCAAGATCGACGACCTCCTGTTCAAGGTCAACATCTATCTGCGCGAAAAAACCCTCCTGGCCGCGGAATCGCAGGAGAGCAAGGAATCAGCCGCCACCCTGAAAAACAAGACCCGCGAGCTCTCCCTGCAGGGGTATATCTACGATTCGATCGAGAATACCTTCGGCGATAACAAAGACATCTTTGAAAAAATTGCCGATATGGCCATGAACGTCGTGGAAGGGGAGAGCTGCGCGCTGCTGCTGTACGACGCCGAGGAAGAGGAATTCCGGCCGCAAATCGTCATGCGGGGCGCTGCGCCGCATGTCCCGCAGAAGGGGGCCGATCAGGCGTGGCTGGGGCCGTGCAGGCATGTAGTGACGACCAAGGAAGGATTGATCGTGCAGGCGTCGGGGCATCCGCGCAAGGAGCCCTCCCTGATCTGCGCCCCGCTGATGATCAGAGACCATGTCTTCGGTGTACTGTACATCCAGAAGAACGGCAATCGGGAACCCTTCAGCGAAAAGGACCTGCAGTACATCCTGAGTCTGACGAAGCGGGCCTCGTTGAACCTCGAAAACAAGATCCTGTACGAGAGCATCTTCAACAACATTCTGGAAACCTTCAAATCGTTGATCGCCTCCATCCAGGCGCGCGATTTCTATACGGAGGAGCATTCGCTGCGGGTCACGAAGATGGCCGTGTCCCTTGCCCGCAGCCTGAAGTGCCCCGAGCAGGACATCGAATCGCTCAAGATCGCGGGCACCCTGCACGACATCGGCAAGATCGCAATCCCCGACCAGATCCTGCTGAAACCGGCCCATTTATCGTCCCCCGAATACCGGGTGATCCAGGAGCATCCGGTCATCGGTGAGCGGATTCTGAAGCCGATGCTGCTGTTCGATCGCGAACGGGAGATCATCATTCATCATCACGAGCGCTGGGATGGGACCGGCTATCCGCACGGCCTTGCCGGGGAAGCCATCCCCTACTTGTCGAGGATCCTGGCTGTCGCGGATTCATACGATGCAATGACGACCGATCGCCCGTACAGCAAGGCAATGCCCGCGCAGACCGCCTTGGATGAGCTGGCGCGCAACCGGTACAAGCAGTTCGACGGCCGGATCATCGACTGCTTCCTCGACACCCTCCTGTCCCACAAGGAATCCTAGCAGAACGGTCTCGTCCGCCGCCTTCGCCGCCGGTGGCATGGATATTGATAGCATCAATGTCCAGGAGCCTCTCGTCGATCGCCTTTGCCCGCTCCGGCCAGAGGGCATCCAGAGGCGGGCGAAGCGGGGCATTCCGCTAAACAGCAGCAGCTACCGCATGTTGCTGCGGGCAGTTCGCCGGGACAGGAGATATCGGGACGATGTCGCTGGGAGCGATACAGGGGATTCCGTTCGCGGGGCCTTCCGCAAGGAAGGAACCGGGTGAACCGCCGGAGAAACCGGTCGGTGTTCTGCGGCCTTCCCCGTCCTTTATCGCCTCCCTCGCGGATGCAGAAAGCCGAAGGGAGCGACCTACCGAGGGGGGAGATCGCCCCGCGGCACCGTTGAACGAGAGGCTCGGCCAGTTTCTGCGCGCGCAGCAGACCCAGATGAACATCCGGCTGCTCGACAGTCTCACAGGGCGGGGCGACCGGGGAGAACCCGCAGCCGGTTCGCTCGAAACCCTGGCGGCAGACTCCCTGCGCCGCACGCTGGTCGAGGAGTTGTCAAAAAATAGGCAAGATGTACAAAAAAATGACGCTCCGGCGTCGCCGCAGGGATTGACCCCGATCATCCGCCGGGCGGCGGAGACGTATGGGGTGGACCCCGGCCTCATCCGGGCGGTGATCAAGGCGGAGAGCAACTTCCAGCCGCAGAGCACCTCTCCCAAAGGGGCAATGGGGCTGATGCAGCTGATGCCGGAAACGGCCCGGGAAGTGGGGGTGAATGATCCCTACGACCCGTTCGAGAATGTGATGGGCGGGACGCGGTACCTCAAGCGGCTGCTCGATCGCTACCAGGGCAACATCCCCCGGGCCCTGGCCGCGTACAATTGGGGTGCGGGGAATGTGGAAAAATATCCCGACCGGCTGCCGCGGGAAACGCGTGACTACATCCGGCGAGTTACCGAGGAATATCGTTCCGCATGACAGGTGAGCGCGGCCCCGGTCCGCGCAGTGAATTTCGGTGGAAGGGCATATGAGCGGTCTGTCCCCTATTGATACCCGTGACGACAAGATGCTGCCGGCGGTCTACCGCCGTTCCGACATCGTCCAGAGGGCAAACGTCGCCGCGAGGCGGCCATCGCCGGAGCGGCCCGAGGGGAAGAGCCTCGCCGCGACCGACGGTGCAGCCAGCGGCGGATACACACGCAAACCGAGCAGTTCTGCCGCGACGGTCGGTGCGGGCCCCCCCCGCAAGGGAATGATCGTCGATGTGTGGGCGTGATCGCGACACGATCCGGCGCGATTTCCGGCGGAGGGATCGATTCTGTGCAGTGGCTCACGGGCGAGCCTTTTCCCAGTCCCGGAGGTGGGTATGCTGATGTCACCAGGTGAGGGGTTGCAAAAAATTCCCGTCCGGAATCTGCAGGTCGGCATGTACGTCATCATGCCGGTTTCCTGGAAGTCGCACCCCTTCCTGATAGGTCGGTTCCGCATCTCCTCCCCCGCGCAGATCCAGAAGATCAGGGACGCCGGCCTCGAAGAGGTGATGGTCGATCCGGCACGGAGCAGCGTTCCCTGCCTGGCGTCCGCCGTGCCACCGGCGGGGTCCCGCCGGCCGGAGACGCAGCCGGAAAAGAAAGACGCCGGCGCAGTAGTCGCTACCCTGAAAGATGCCGTCAAGGAGGCCGCAGAGGACCGCACGCTCCCCCGGGAGGAGAAGGCGAAGGTCGTTTACAGCCGGGCCGTCGAGATGATCGACAGTGTGCTTGAGCAGCCCGATAGGCAGAATATCAAGACATCGAAGGAGGCCATCGCTGCGGTCGTCGACATGATCCTCGCGGACCGGGATACGTCGCACTACCTCGCCCGGATCACGAGCCACGATTTCTACACCTACACCCACTCCGTCAACGTGGGGTTCCTGGCGGTGTGCCTGGCAAAGACGATCCTGCAGGATTCGGATAACCACAACATGCACGAGCTCGGAGCGGGGTTCTTCCTCCATGATCTCGGCAAGGTGCGCATCGGCCCGGAGATAATCAACAAACCCGGACGGCTGTCCGGCGAGGAGATGGCGGAAGTCCGGAAACACCCCGCGATGGGATTCAAGATACTCAACGAATGCCGGCAGCTGACCGAGGAGTGCCGGACGATCGTCCTGCAGCATCACGAGCGGAACGACGGGTCCGGGTATCCTCACCAGCTGCGCGGTCAGGAGATCCATATCTACGGCAGGATCTGTTCGATCGCCGATGTCTACGACGCCCTGACGTCGGACCGTCCGTACCGGAAGCGGATGCAGCCCTTCGAGGCCCTGCGGTTGATGAAGGACGACATGATGCACCACTTCCAGAAGGACCTGTTCGAGAAGTTCGTCCTGATGCTTTCCTGAGGCCTCGGCCGCAAGCGGCCCCTTCGGAAAAAGCCCGCCTCCGGTCGCCTGCCCGTGTTTTGCCCCGCCCGCCTGTGCCTCGGTTACAGCCTCGCGATGACGCCCAACTTGATCGCCTGCAGCACGGTCCGTTTGGTCCGTTCGATATTCTTTTCGAAGTAGTGGCTGTTGCGCTGGATGTAGTACCGTATCTCCGGCGGCGCCGTCTGGGCGGTGGCGATCTCCCGCACGAGGGACTGCAGCTCTTCCTGGGTGCGAAACCTGCGCACGAACAGTTCCCCCCAGTGATTCTGATACAGAAAGTGCAGGTCGTCCATGCTCTTCTTGTTCGGCGGGCCGTCGAAACTCACGACCACCAACCCTTTGACGATCTGTTCCGGTTCGATGAAGTTGGTGAAGTCGATCGCGGCTACGTCGTGGCTGCCGAAGGTTTCGTGAATGACCTTGGAGAGGTTGATGATTTCCTGGATCGTCACCGCGGTGGGGTTGTATTCCATCCGCGCCTGGCCGGGTCCGGAGATGCCGTTCCAGATCAGGTAGGCAAGGCAGGTCACGATGTCGCGGTGGGAGATGATGACGTCGGCCGGATTTGCCGAGTCGCAGATCTGCCATTTGTTCCCGTTCTTCTTGAAGGTCAGCGCCGGCAGGGTCATGTGGCCGGTCGGCTTGTGGATGACGGGGATCTTGTCGGTCTTGTGCACCACGCAGGAGGCGATCTTGCGGCCGATGATGGACATGTCGGTGGCCGACAGGGATGACGGCACCGGAGAGTCGTTGATCGATTTGTAGATGTCCAGCAGAAAGCGGAAGATCTTCTCGCCGAAGGCCACCTGCTCCGAGAAGCTCCAGGTACGGAATTCATTCAGGCGGTAGACGGTGCTGCGCTCGAACCGGTGCATCGTCAGGAGGTCGGCGGCGAGCGCTTCCTTCAGCCCCTGCCGTTTCGAGAACATCTTGAGGTCGAGACGCAGATAGACGCACTGTCTGATGAACTCGAGCGTCTCCGGCTTGGCGAGCTGATTGTGCTCGAGGATGGCTTCCACGGTGTACAGACTCGGGTCGGACTGCGCGGGGGTGGCGCTCTTCTGCAGGATCAGCTTGCGAAACCGTGAACAGAGCAGCTCCTCCGGGGGCCGGTCGATCTGCATCTTGAGCAGCAGCATCTTGATGATCGATTTCAGCGGATAGGTGAACGATTTGTTGAGCTGCCACAGCGCGGCCCCGAAGTATTCGTCCTGGCTGATCGGTTCGATGTCGCCCAGATCGACAAAATCCTGCCCCTCCGCCTCGTCATGAGCCAAGGTATTGGCGACGTCGCGATAGCCGTCGGAATTCCCCGTGTCATTACAGACCCACCACAGGGGGATCCTCCCGGCAATCACGATCATCGTACGGTAGAATTCCTCCTTGAGAATGTTTTTCTGCGCCGTGCCGCAGCTCTCCTCATCCACTTGTCCGAATTGACAATTTCTGATGTCCGCCACGTCGCTGACAAAGAAATACACGGGCAATTTCAGCTGGGTGTCGAGCCAATTCTTCAGCAGGTTCACCTTCTGGGAGAGCTGCTGGAGCCCCGGGGAGTCGTAACTGCCCTTATCGATGCACAGCCAGATATCGCAATCGGAGTACTCCGTCTGGGCGATCGTCCCGGAGCTGCCGATCGTGTAGACCCCCAGGATGGTGTTTGCCTGGGGGCAGAACTTCAGGAGCGATTCCCCCTCGGGGACTCCGAAGCGGCGTTTGAATGCGTCTTCCCTGCGGAGGATCCCCTCCTCCCGTTGAATGTTGGCTACCTGGATCGGGATCTTGAGACCCTGTACATAGCCGGGGCATGACGGATGATTGACGCTCAGCAGCCAGGGGATGAGAAAGAGGATCGTATCGGCATCCTTCGGGCTCAAATCTAGAAATGTACGCTTCCGGGCCTCGTTATAGTTCAGAAAGCTTTCTTTTTGTTCGATGATCGTCTTTAGGCGCAAAACATCCTCCCTCCGCCTGCTTGTCTCTTTTTTGCACGGAGATCGACCCGAACCTGGCATCGTTCCGGCAGAGCAATCTCCTTGCAAGAATCAAACCTATCGAGTGGCACAAAGTGGTCATGAAAATTGCATGGAGAATCGGGATCGGTCTCCGGGAAAGGGGATCGCTGAGGGAGGTGCGGGAAGCGGCATGGATGTAAAGCTCATCAATCCTTTTCTTCTCGGGGCAAAAGACGTGTTGTCGACCATGGCGTATGTAGAGATGGACATCGGGAAACCCTACGTAAAGCGGGACTCACTGGCCACCGGGGACGTAAGCGGCATCATCGGGTTAACGGGAGATGCGATCGGCTCGCTGGCGATCAGCTTCAGCGAGGCCTGCATCTGCGGGATAGCGGGGAGCATGCTCGGCGAAACCTTTGCCAACGCCAATCAGGAGGTGTTCGATGCCGTGGGGGAGATCACCAACATGATTTCGGGGGCCTCCCGCACCTATCTGGAAAAGGATTCCCTGACCGTTTGGGCGGGCATCCCTTCCGTGGTATTCGGCAAGGAGCACCGGGTGAAGCACATCCTGCAGAGCCCCAGCATCGTCATCCCCTTTTCCACGAAATTCGGTTCATTCTTCGTGGACGTGTGCATCAAGTCCACCGTAAAGCGGGCTGCGGAAGCCACGGTGCAGACGGCGAAAAGGCCGGGCAAGTTTGCCTTGGACGGAAGGGTCACCCCCGTAGCTCCGGCTGTGCCGGCGACTGAAGAAGCGATGCCGGAGATGCCTTCGCTGGCCGCCCCGGCGGGGATGGCGGAATTGACGCTCGACGGGCGGATCGAGTTGCTGAAGAAGCAGTTGGAGGAGACCAAAGCGGTCAAGGAGTCGCTGGAGAATCTGCTAAGAGAGAAACCGTTCATGAATTTTCAGATGCGGCAGAAATACAAGAGTGCCATCCCGGTGTACGATAAGAAGATCAAGCGGATTAAACTGGATATCACCGCGGTGGAGATGCTCAAGAACATGCCCGCGGGCGACGACTCGCCGGTTGAACTCCCGCGCCATTATCAGAATTATCCGACAAAGAAACCCCCGCAGCAGCGAAACTGAGAGCCTCCTTCCCTGCCGGGAGCCTCGGTCGACCACCGGGTCCCGGGGCGGGTGTGGCCGCGGCGGGCGCTCCGCCGGCGCGGGATGCGGCGCGCTTTCGGTACGGACAAATCATTGTCGAAAACCGGCCATATGTGGTAATGAAATCAGCGGGTATGAAAAAAACAGCACACAACAAGCATCCGGAGGGCACCGGCGATCGCCGCAGGCGGGTCCCTGCCCGGGAGTCGGAGCTGGAGGCCCTTCGCCGGGCCGAGGCCGACCGATGCATCATCCTAGAGGAAAGTCCCGCGGGTATCGCCGTGCTCCGGGACGATCCCTTGCGACTCGTGTACGCCAACCCGGCCATGGCCGCCTTGACGGGCCGCAGGCCCGACGAGCTGCTCTCCCCGGCGGAGGGGGGGCCTGCAGGCTGGGTCTACGAGCAGGACAGGGCGGAGTTGCAGGAACGGGTTCGCGGCTGCCTCCGGGGGACGACAGGCCCCTGTCTGTTCGAATTCCGCTGCGTACGGAACGAGGGGAGCATCCTGTGGCTGACCGGATCTTTCCGGGCTGCTCGCTACGGGGGAGAACCGTCTCTGCTGGCCGTGTTCATCGATATGACGGAACGAAAGCTCCGGGAGGAGCGGGCGGCAAAGATGGAAGGCCGGCTGCGCCAGGCGCAAAAGATGGAGGCGATCGGAACCCTGGCCGGAGGTATCGCGCATGATTTCAATAATTTACTCATGGGAATTCAAGGCTATGCCTCGTTGATGCTGGTGGGCATGGGACCCGGGCCTCACTACGAACGGCTCAGGAGCATCGAGGATCAGGTTCGCAGGGGGGCGGAGCTGACACGGCAGCTGCTCGGGTTCGCGCGCGGCGGCCGGTACGAGGTGAAACCCCTGAACCTGAACGAAGCGGTGCGCAAGAGTTCGACGCTGTTCGCCCGGTCGCGGAAGGAACTGACGCTCCAGCGGAATCTGAAACAGGGGCTCTGGGCGGTGGAGGCGGACGGGGGGCAGATCGACAAGGTTCTGTCGACCCTGTTCATGAATGCCTGGCAGGCGATGCCCGGGGGCGGGACACTGACGATCGCGACGGGCAACGTGGAGATAGGGGAGGACCATTCGCTGCCCTACGAGGTGTCTCCGGGCCGTTATGTGCGGGTGGCCGTTTCGGACACCGGAATGGGAATGGACGAACAGACGCAGCAGCGGGTGTTTGACCCGTTCTTTACGACAAAGGCGATGGGACGGGGGACCGGGCTCGGGCTGGCGACGGTGTACGGAATCGTGAAGGGGCATGGGGGGTTCATCCAGGTGGACAGCGCCCCCGGCCAGGGTGCGACCTTCACGTTTTTTCTCCCCGCGACGAGCCGGCCGACGCGGATCGACCCGGACAGACGGGAAGTCCGAACGGCTGGCGGCAGCAAGAAAACCATCCTCGTCGTGGATGATGAACCGGCGAATATGGACGTCACAAAGGAGATTCTCGAAATCCTCGGGTTCAACGTCAAGACTGCCGCCAACGGCAATGAGGCAATAGCCGTCTATCAGGAATACGGTGAAGAGATCACCCTGGTCATCCTCGACATGATCATGCCCGGCATGGGCGGCGGAGAGACGTTCGACCGGCTGAAACTGATCAACCCCGATGTGCGCGTCCTTCTGTCCAGCGGCTACAGTCTGGAAGGCCAGGCCAAGGATATTCTGAACCGCGGCTGTCTGGGGTTCATTCAGAAACCCTACAAGATCGATGAATTATCCAACAAAATAAACGGTTGCCTCCCCTGATCCGCTGTTGCGCGACGGGACCGCGTTCCCGCCGCCGCTGTCCTCCGACCGCCGCGCATGGTCAGCGAGGCCCGGCCGGTCCAGCACACTTCATTACTGCTATGACGGGGTGTAATCCCGGCGGCGCACAGGCAGGTGCCCGATTCACGGTCTGCCGGCCTGGGGAGCGAGGGGATTCCCCGGCAGCGAATCCGATTCGAGCGGACGAAAATCCGGCGCGGCCGGAATCCGTCCGGTCGGAGCGCACATGCGGATGCAGCGCAGCGACCGGGCCCGCAACCGTCAGGGAGTTCAACCCCGGGGAGGCCGGCGGCGTTCCTTCTGCCAGCCCGGCCGCCGCAGGGTCGGGAGCGGCCTGCTGTTTGACAATTCGGACAACGTCGCTATGTTAACTCAATAACTGTACACAAGGGGGGCGGGTATGAGGAACAGAGTGATGCTGCTCGGCCTGATCGTGTTCACCATTCTTGGCTGCGACAACGGGCAGACGAGCCAGAGGGAGGTACAAAAGAGCATGGCGGAAGCGAATCAATCCGGCGCGGTAGCCACCTTCGCCGGCGGCTGCTTTTGGTGCGTGGAGTCCGATTTTGAAAAAATTCCGGGCGTCCTGAAGGTCGTCTCGGGCTATACCGGGGGTACGGGAGAAAATCCGACCTATGAAACGTACGGCAAGTTGGGGCACATCGAGGCCGTCCAGATCAGCTACGATCCGGCCAGGGTAAGCTACGCGCAGCTGCTCGAGGTGTTCTGGCGGCACATCGATCCGACGGACAGGGAAGGACAGTTCGTCGACCGCGGTCCCTATTACCGCAGCGCCATCTTCACCCACAACGAAGAGCAGCGGCGGCTCGCTGAGAAATCCAAGGAAGAGCTGGGGAAATCGAGCAAATTCGCAAAGCCGATCGTGACCGAGATCATCGGGTTCACCCGGTTCTACCCCGCCGAGGAGTACCATCAGGACTACTACAAGAAGAATCCGCTCCGGTACCGGTACTACCGCCATGGTTCGGGCAGAGACCAGTTCCTGGAGAAGGTATGGGGGGCGGAGCGCGAAGGGCGGCAGGCCCCGACGGGGGATTCCTACCGCAAGCCCGACGACGCGACCCTGCGGAAGAAGCTCACCCCGATGCAGTACCAGGTCACCCAGCGGGACGGCACCGAGCCGCCCTTCCAGAACGAGTACCACGACAACAAGCGGGCGGGGATTTACGTGGACATCGTTTCGGGCGAGCCGCTGTTCAGCTCGCGGGACAAGTACGATTCGGGGACGGGATGGCCCAGTTTCACCAAGCCGCTCGAACCGGGCAACATCGTGGAAAAGGAGGATCGCGGGCTGTTCACGACGCGCACCGAGGTGCGGAGCCGCCACGCCGATTCCCACCTCGGGCATGTCTTCCCGGACGGCCCGAAGCCGACAGGATTGCGGTACTGCATGAACTCGGCCGCCCTGCGCTTCATCCCGAAGGAAGACCTCGAAAAAGAGGGGTATGGCAAGTATGTGACGCTGTTTAACAAGTAATCTCGAATCGGCGGGGGCCGCGTGCCCCCGCCGAGCGAAGGAATCCTCCCAGGGAGCCCCGATGGACCTGAAACCGCTGTTCGAGCCCCGGAGCATGGCCGTGTTCGGGGTGTCGCTGAGCAATGACCGGCACCCGGCCAACGAAATCTTCAACAAGAACCTGCTGCGCTATCCGGTTCGCGTCTACGGCGTCAACCCACGGGGAGGGACGATCAACGGCGAGCAGATCCACCGGAGCATCGCGGAGGTGCCCGAGCCGGTCGATCTTGCCGTCATTGCGGTCCGGGCCGACCTCGTCCCGGACGTTCTCACCGCCTGTATCGCGGCCAAGGTCCGCTCCGCGGTGGTCATCTCAGGCGGGTTCGGGGAGGTAGGGAGACTCGACCTCCAGGGGCGGCTGGCGGCCGTCGCCAAGGAGGCCTCCTTTCCCTTCATCGGCCCCAACTGCCTGGGGATCTACTCCCCGGCCCGCGTCGACACCTTCTTCCTGCCGGGAGAACGGATGGTCACCCCTGCCGTGGGCAACGTCTCCTTCGTGAGCCAGAGCGGGGGGATCCTCGTGGACCAGATGATCAACTTCACGAACGAAGGGGTGGGGCTCGCCAAGGCGATCAGCATCGGCAACAAGGCGCTCCTCGGCGAGCTGGAGATCCTCGAGTACCTCGCCCAAGACCCGGCAACGCAGGTGATCGCCTTCTACATCGAAGGGTTCGGGCCGAAGGAGGGGCGCCAGTTCGTCCTTCGGGCCGGCGGGTGCGGCAAGCCGGTGGTTGTGCTGAAATCCGGCAAGAGCCCCGGCGGGAGCGCGGCCGTGTCGAGCCATACGGCCTCCCTGGCCGGGGACTATGCGAGCTTTTCCGCGGTCCTGGCCCAGTACGGGATCGTGGAGGCGACCAGTGAACTGGAGCTCGTCTCCTTCTGCGAGTCGCTCAGCGCGTACGCCAGACCGATCGCCGGCAATGTCGGAATCGTCACGGTCAGCGGGGGGCACGGGGCGATTGCCGTCGACGCCTGCACGGCCCGCGGGATCCGCGTCCCGGAGGTGCCTGCAGAGGCCTGCGAGACGCTGCGGAAATCCCTCAGCGCAAGCGTCCGGGAGATCGCCTCCCTGACGAACCCTGTGGACCTGACCGGGAGCGGAATCGATGACGATTTCGTCGCCGCCGCCCGGTTCTTCTTCGGCCGCGACGAGATCGACTGCGTGCTCGCATTGCTCCTTCCCTACGTCCCCGGGATCACGTCCGACCTCGGCGCGAAGCTCAGCTACGCGGCCCGGCAGTGCGGCAAACCGCTCATCGCCTACGTGCCCCATGTGGAGAAATACGCCATGCTCATCGAGGGGTTCAATCTCAACGGCGCACCGGTATCCCCCTCCATCGAGGGGGCCGTGCTGATGGTGGAAGCCCTGCGGAGGAACAGACAATGAACGATTACCCTGCCGAGGCCCGGCGGATCATCGCCGCGGCCCGTTCCGGGGGGTGGGTGCTGGAGCCCGAGGCCAAGCGGCTGTTCGGCCTGGCGGGGTTCGATCTCCCCCGCTTTGCCCTTGCCCGGACCGCGGAGGAGGCGCTCCGGTTTGCCGGCGAGATCGGCTATCCCGTGGCCGCCAAGGTCATCTCGCCCCGCATCCTCCACAAGTCGGACGCGGGCGGTGTTGCCGTGGGGATCCCCGCGGCCGGCGGCCTGGAAGAGGCCTTCCGGCGTTTCCGAAAACTGGACGGGTTCGCCGGCATGCTCGTCGAGGAGATGGTCTCCGGGGTGGAGCTGATCCTCGGCGCGAAGATCGACGTGCAGTTCGGGCCGATGGTCCTGCTGGGGATGGGAGGGACGGGCGTCGAGATCTACCAGGACATCGCCCTCAGGATGGCGCCCCTGGCGGAGAGGGACGCCGCCGCGATGATCGCCGCACTCAGGGCCCGGCGGCTCCTCGATGGGTACCGGGGGGCGGAGGCGGTCAATCGGGAAAAACTGATCGCGACCATCCTCGCTTTCTCCGCAGTGGCCATGGACCTGGAGGGGCTGATCGCGTCGATCGACATCAACCCCCTCATCTGCTCCGCACGGCGCTGCGTGGTCGCCGACGCCCGGATCATCCTCGGGGAATACGCCTAATCCGGGTGATGGGCACGCATCTCTCCTTCACCTACCTATACGGAAAATAATCTCTTTATTTGCTATTGATGTTAGTGTGTTAAACTGTGTTTACGTTTTCATAGATTCCGCGGCAACGTAGGATTCTTGAATCGCTACATTGCCGGCAGTCCGTCAACCATCCGGTAGTCGGAACTCCCGTTCATCTGAAACCCCACCATATTCCGGTCGGCGGAATAGGTAATGTAGGTTGCAGTATTTATGCTCTGACTGAAGAACCCCATCGCGAAATCATGCGCCTTTGCAAATCCATTCACTGTGAACGTCTGCGTGGTTACGACCGCGCCCGAGTCATCATACGCAGTGAGCGTTACCGAAGCCGGCAACGCTTCGGTGTTCACGAGGACGAGGTCGGTCCACCCATCCTTCTCGATCTTCGAAAAAACCCCTGCCCTTGCAGCGGCCCTCCCTCCACCCCCATAACCCGCGAGCAGATTTAAATCGTTCGATCCAAGGAGTTCAAAGCCGGTGAGCGGGCTCGTGGATTGTATTTTGAACCACGCTGTTTCGGTAGGAAGGTTTAGGTCTGCGACAGCGCCGATATATTTTTCTTTACCCGCAAGAGTAAGGACTTTTATGGTGAGCGGATCACCCTGGGCGCTATAGGGGCTGATGGTGATTGTACAAGGCGTGCTCGCGGGATTATATGCCACGACGCCTGTCCACCATCCACTGCCGGCGATGTGAGGATAGTAAAGCGTCGACGTGGTTTTATCCGTAAGCGTTATTCCTTCCAGCTGGCTGCCGCTGGGAAGGTCTAGGCTGCCGAAGAGCTCCAACCCGACAACTCCGCTGGCATTTCTGATCACCGCCGATTTGATCCCCGGCTGAGGTTGATTCCCGAACAGCTCCCGTATCGCGAATGCCCGGTGCTCATTTGCCCCAAGCGAGAGCTGTTGCGTTCTGCCATCGCTGAAGGCAATGGTCAACATCTTCGCTGTCGCTGTGGTATTCACCAGGCTTACTCCCGTCCACCACTGGTCGCTGGAGTCTATGTGGGTGAGGTAGATGTCATTGGTATTGATATCCTTCGTCGTGGGAACAGCGACCCGATAAACACCATTGATAAGAAATTTGATGTAGCCTTGGATCGTATCTGCGTCGGCTTCAAGAACGATGTAACCGATTCTCGTGTTGGCAGCAAATTCACTTGCAACGTCGATCTGTCTGCGTCCATGGGCGGGCAGGGTTACCGATTTTGACTCCACCAGCTGACCCTGGTTGGTGTATCCCTTCAGGATGCCGCTTACGCGTTCGGTCCCGCTCGTGTTTATGATGGCGATCTCGGTCTGCCATCCGTTGTTCGTGTCTACGTGCGAAAAATAAAGTGACGCAGCGGGTGCTGCACCGGTCTGAGTAACAGTAAAGGTCTTCCCTCCGAGGATGATGAATCCTGTCCTCGAAATTCCCGGTGTATTGGCTGAGACGACATAGGAAACCGTTCCATCACCCATACCCGCACTCCCCTCCGTGATCGTGAGCCACTCCACATTGCTGACTGCTGTCCAGTTACATGCGAAGGACGAAGCGCGGACTTTAATGGAACCACTGACGCTGAAGGCATTAACGTCTATACCGGCAGGGGCGATTTCATAGGTACATGCCGAGGATGATGACTCTTTCCACTTTGCGAGGGTTAGGATTCTCTGGTCGCTGAGAAACGTGCTGAACGCTGCCCGGGTTTCCGGTGCAGAGCTTCCGTCGATGAGCGACCCTACCCCGGAAGTCCCCCCCCAAACACGCCATCCACGAGCAAACCAGAGGCTGAACCCACGAAATCGCTGGATATCCATGAAGGCACCGGCTGCTTGATTCCAGAAGTCCGAACGAGCAACAGGGCCAAGTTCGCTGATGAAGATCGGTTTGTCGAGGCCGATTGTCTCGATAGATGCGAGCGTGTTTAGCGCACTTGCAGGAAGTGCTGGCGCATCGAAATAGAGGTCAACTCCCAACATGTCTACATATGCGTCGCCTGGGTAAAAGGCTGGCGCACTGCACGATGCACCGCTGCAGAGATCACCCATTGCCCAGAGCCAGATGACATTTGATACTCCCTCCGCCTGGAATAGCTCGAAGGTCATTTTCCACAATGCCTTGTAGTCGTCGGCGTTCCCGCCCCACCAAAACCAACCGCCGTTGCCTTCATGGAATGGACGGAAGACGATCGGCCTCCCGACTGCTTTCATTTCATGCGCAAGTTGCCTGATATAGGTTGTGAATGCTGCGTGGCCGCTTCCGCCGGGGAGAACTCCGGCCGCATGGTTGTGTGTATCGTTCATCCCTCCTGCCGGTGGTGTCCCGGCTCCGAACGGAACGGTAAAGTTATTCAACGAAATCATCACCCAAGGGAGTCCACCCGAGGCAGCAAAGGCTGCAAGACCTTCCCAGTCACGATGTGCCACGGCACTATTGCGCTCCGCCATCTCCCACTCCATACATGCGGGTAGACCGGCATCGAGGCCGTAGAGCTCGACCCAGCGAGCCTGAACTTGACTGATCGGTACAGTGACAAAGGCATTGGCGGCCGAGCCAAGGGCATCCACCCCCAGGAGCCAAGCCTGTTCAGAGCGAATGCGATCATAGACTAGCTGGGTATCGGTGTCCAGGTGAGGTCGGACCGTGAGCGGCATGCCGCGGGCAAGAGAGCCTGTCACCGCCCGCGTCATTGTATCGTCTGCGAGTCGCATAGGGGATGTTTCATGCTGGTATTGTTTGTCATCATAAGGTAAGGCGATCCGTCCGCTCTTCGGCAAGGGGGCCAGTGCCGAGAATACGGATGAGGGAACGAGAATAAGAGTAAACAGGACGATAAGGAAAGGGTAGTGTATCATCACGGCACCTCGGTACGAGAATCCCAGCAAATCTTGGCTATCAGAACGGAGCAACTACTGGCCACGCTAAGACAAATGAAGGATTCGGTACACAGAGTGGACTATCTCCGTGCCGTCCACCTCTACACTATCACGGAAGATCGGTTCGCTTTTTGAGATGGCGGTCTGATCTGGCACATCTATGTACCGGGAATCTCAACAAAGAATATCGGCAGAGGGGAGTAAAACTTTATCCCGCGAACAGACGCGCCAGGAAACACCGGACCTTTACGGTCACTGAGTGATTGGAGCCGATCCTCTGCGATCGCCAATAGCCGGGATAGTTCAGGAAGCTATACGCACTAACGGTATAAGCAGGAAATTGGCGGGCAGCGCTCAGCCGAAAAATATGATATACAGTGCCGCAGGCGTCCGGGACTGACTGAACGGAAGACTCAGGGGGATCACACCGGAGGGGATACATGGAGATGAATGTCATCATCGCCGGGGAGGCAGGGCAGGGCGCCTTTTCCGTCGAGATGGAGTTGACCGAGACCCTGTCGCGGCTGAACTACCACTTCTTCGCCACGAAGAACTACATGTCCCGGATCCGCGGCGGCCACAATTATCATATAGTCCGCATCGCCGACCACCCCGTCCATGCCCTGAGCGGGGGGATATGGGACATGGTGGTCGCCCTGGACGGGGAGACCGAGCGGAGGCACAGGCCAGACCTCCGCGAAGGGGGGATTTACCTCTCCCGGGAGATGACCGCCGCGGTCGCCGAGACGGCCAAGGAGGCCTTCGGAACCGTCGCCGCGAGCAACTCCGTCCTGGTCGGGATCATCCTGGCCGTCATCGGCGTATCTGCCGAGAAATCGGCGGAGGCCGCCGAACCCGGGAGAGCGGAGTACGTAAGGAAGGGGTTCGAGTTTGCCGCAAAATGGAAATTGACCGCGGCCGTTCCCGTGTCGGCAGCGGCCGGGGTGCACCGCAAATTCGACGGCAATCAGGCCCTGGCCCTCGGCGCCGTCCTCGGCGGCTGCCAGTTCGTGGCCGGCTATCCCATGACGCCGGCCACCTCCATCCTCGACTATTTCGTGACCCTGGCCCAGGGGCTCCCCCTCCATTTCGAGCAGGCCGAAGACGAGATCGCCGCCATCAACATGGTCCTGGGGGCCTCGTACGCGGGACTCCGGGCCATGGCGGCCACCGCCGGCGGCGGGTTCGCCCTGATGCAGGAGGCGGTCTCGTTGGCGGGCATGACGGAGACGCCGGTGGTGATCGCCGTTGCCCAGCGGCCCGGCCCGGCCACGGGCCTGCCGACGCGGACCGAGCAGGCTGACCTCGCCTTCGTCCTGAACGCCGGCCACGGCGAGTTCCCCCGGATCATCTTCGCCCCGGGATCGATCGGGGAGATGATCGCCCTGAGCCGGAAGAGCTTCGCCTTGGCCGATCGGTATCAGATCCCGGTGTTCATCCTGACGGATCAGTACTTCGCCGATTCCGTCCAGATCGTCGAGGAGGAGATACCGCTTCAGGTGGACAGCCGTCAGTACCCCGAGTTCGACGGGACCTACCTGCGCTACCGGCTCACCGACGAGGGGATATCGCCGCTGACCTTCCCCGGCCTGACCGCTGCCCTGGTCAAGCTCGACTCGGACGAGCACGACGAGGAGGGGAAGATCACCGAGGACCGCCGGATGCGGGTGCGGATGGTGGACAAGCGGCGTGGGAAACGCGCCCTGTTCGAGAAGGAGGCCGTCATGCCGACCTTTCACGGCGACCCCGGGGCCGGCATGGTCGTCCTCTGCTGGGGATCCACAAAGCTCATCGTGCAGGAGGCCGCCGAGCGGCTGACCGCCCAGGGGACCCCCGTCGGCGTGCTCCATTTCGGCCAGGTGTATCCCCTGACGCGGGAGATGATCGCCCCGTTTGGGCTGGAGGGGAAAAAGCGGATCTGCGTGGAGAACAATGCCGGCGGCCAGTTCAGCCGGCTGCTGAAGAGCGAGCTCGACCTCGGCGTGGACCGCCTGGTCCTGAAGTACGACGGCGAGAGTTTCACCGTCGACGAACTCACCCGGACCCTGAAGGGGTTGTTGGCCTAGGAGTCGTTCCATGGAAGCGAAAAGCGATATCGCCTGGTGCCCCGGTTGCGGAAATTTCGCCATCCGCGATGTCCTGGAGAAGCTCCTCCCGGAACTGCCCGTTCCGGCAAACCGGATCGTGTTCACGTCGGGGATCGGGCAGGCGGCCAAGATGCCCCATTACCTGAAGGTGAACTACTTCAACGGCCTCCACGGCCGTTCCCTGCCCCTGGCCGTGGGGATCAAGCTTGCCCGGCCCGACCTGACCGTCATCGCCTATTCCGGCGACGGCTGCATGTACGGCGAGGGGGGGAACCATTTTATCCATACGATCCGCCGGCAGCTGGATATCACCATCCTCGTCTCCGATAACCAGGTCTACGCCCTGACCAAGGGGCAGAGTTCGCCCACGACCGATCCCGGGGCGATAAATTCCCTCTCCCCCGGGGGAAACCGGAATCTCCCCTTCAATCCCGTCGCGCTGGCGATCGCGATGGGCGCCCCCTTTGTGGCCCGCGGCTTTGCCGGCGACAAGGAGCACCTCACGGAGCTGATCAGGCAGGCGATCCTGTTCCGCGGTACGGCACTGGTGGACATCCTGCAGCCCTGCGTCAGCTTCAACAAGGTCAACACCTATCAGTGGTACCGCCAGCGGGTGGTCAAGCTGGCAAAACCGGCGACGGACCGCTCCGCGGCCCTGCAGACCGCCGAGAGATGGGGTGAACAGATCCCGATCGGCGTCATCTACCAAGACGACGCCGCCGAGTGCCGCGCCGGGGCGGAGATCTTCCGCAGAGGGGCTACCGCAGAGGAGGTCGCCTGCCAGATCGACATGAAGTGCGTGATGATGCGCTGAAGGCAGCTTTTTTCCGCTTGACAGCACCGCCGTTTCTCTATAGGTACCACCCGTGAGCGTACCCTCGTCGGAACGATCCCCGATGCCAAGGGCGCCGGCTCATCAACGTCAACCGTATTTTCCCTGACTGCCACGATTGTGTAACTCGTACAGGAGTATGGTGTGCGGCTGTTCCCCCCTGGACGGTGTGGCTGAGCCGGGAATTCGATACAGCGGAAGCGGAGGCAATGATGCGGGAATTTCAAGGTAAAGCGGCCCTTGCCGTGGGGGCCCTGTACATCGGGTTCGTCGGCTGGTCGGTCTACGGCGCCATCTGGCCGGTCGAAACCTACATCTTCCGCATGGTCCACATGGGGTTCATCTATGCGCTGGCATTCTGCGTCTACCCGGTCCGGCCGAACGCCGGCCGCTGGGCCGTCTGGCCGGACCTGCTGCTGGCCTTGCTGGGCATAGCCTCGATCGCCTACAGCTTCATCGACATGGACCAGTTCATCCGCCGCTCCACGCTGCCCGAGCCGCTGGACCTGCTGTTCGGCATCGTGGCGGTCGTCCTGCTCTTGGAGATCTCCCGCCGGATCGTCGACAACACCTTCACCCTGGTCGTGGTAGGGTTCCTGCTGTACACCCTGTTCGGGAACTATTTCCCCGACATCATCTCCCACAAGGGATACGACCTGGACCGGATCGTCGGCCACATGTACATGACCCTGGAGGGTATCTTCGGGGTCCCGCTTTCGGTCAGCGTCTCCTTCGTGATGCTGTTCGTCGTGTACGGGACCTTCATGGACGTGGCCGGGGCCGGGGGGTTCTGGCTCGACCTTTCGCTCGCCACGATGGGGAGAAAATCGGCGAGCGCCGGCAGGGGGGCGGTGATCACCTCGGCGCTCCTGGGGGGACCGCAGGGAAGCGGCGTGGCGACCACCATGTCCGTCACCCCGATCATGTGGCCCATCCTGCAGAAGGCCGGCTATTCGCCCAACATGGCCGCGGGGCTGATCGCCACCGGGGGGATCGGGGCGGTCCTCTCGCCGCCGCTGATGGGAGCGGCGGCCTTCTTGATCATGCAGTTTCTGAACATCTCCTTCTGGGAGGTGCTCGTCATGGTGACCGTGCCGACGCTGCTGTACTACATCGGTACGCTGTTCATGGTGGAACTGGAGGCCCGCAAGTACCGGTTCATCCCCCCCGATGCCGAGGCCAAGACCGTCCGCCGGGTGATGCTGACCAAGGGGTACCACCTGGTGTCGATCGTCGTGCTGGTCCTCATCCTCGTCGTCTTCAACAAGTCGCCCGAATACGCGGCCCTCGGCGCCATCGGCGCCACGATCCTGACGAGCTTCCTCAGCCGCGACCGGAATGAATGGCTGACCCCCGCCCGGATCGCCGTCGCCATGATCGAGGGGGCGAAGAACATGCTCCCGGTCGCGGTGCTCCTCGCCGCCGCCGGGCTGATCGTCGGGACCTTCACCCTGACCGGCCTGGGGCTGAAGGTCTCCTCCATCATCATGTCCGTCAGCGGCGGTTCGGTGCTCGCCGCCCTGCTGCTGTCGCTTGTCGCCTCGATGCTGATCGGGCTCAGCCTCCCGATCACGGCCACCTACATCATGACCGTGGTCATGGTGGCCCCGGCCCTGGTCAAGATCGGCGTCCCGATGCATGTGGCGCATCTGCTGGTCTTCTACTTTGCGGTCCTTTCCGAGGTTTCCCCCCCGGTCGGTCTGTCCCCCTGTGCGGCCGCTGCCGTCACGGGCGGGAACCCCTTCGGCTCGATGATGCAGGCCTGGAAGTACTCGCTGCCCGCGTTTTTGGTCCCGTTCTATTTTTCGGCGACCGCGGTGGGCGGCAGTCTGCTCATCGTGGGGGCCAACTGGGTCGATTTCATTCTGGCCACGGCGACGAGCCTCTGTTCGCTGTTTTTCGTGGCAGTGGGGATCATCGGATACATGCGCGGCGAGTTGTCCCTGGTCGAACGGGTGTTACTGATCGTGGTAGCGTGCGCCCTGGTGGTTGCCCCCATCGGCTTTTCCCTGCCGGGGCTGATGCCGCTGGCGGCCGGCGTCGCGATGATCCTGTACCATGTCCGCGCCGCAGGGTGCACAGAAGGGGAAACCCGTGTGCGGGCATGACCAGCGCGGCGCCGTGACCCCATAGTACGGGGCGGTCTTTTCGGTGCATGCACCCCGCCGGAACCAACGGGGGGGCCCACAGGGGCAACGCAGGGGGATGCGTATCGGGGTATTCTTCAACACGTCTAGGAGGTGGATTATGAAGCGAACAGTGACAATGGTGGCGTATGCGGTTCTTGTGCTTGCCGTATCGCTGGGTGTCGCGGGGGACGTATCTGCCCAGCAGAAACTGTCGTTCAGTATCGTCACCGGCGGTACCGGCGGCGTCTGGTATCCCCTGGGCGGCGCGATCGGCGGCGTCATCGGTAAACACGTGCCGAACACCGAGGCCAGCGCCGAAGCAACCACCGCGGCGATCGACAACATGAAGCTGCTCGCCGCCGGCAAGGCAGGGATGTCGTTCGCCTACGATTACCACGTGGGCTGGGCGAACGACGGCAAGGTGCCGGGGCTGGCGGGAAAGCACAAGGTCCGGATGGTGATGGGGTTCTACGAGCAGCCGCTCCACATCGTCACGAAGGATGGGACCGGCATCACCACCGTTTTGCAGCTTAAGGGCAAACGCGTCTCCGTCGGAGCCCCGAACAGCGGCACCGAGGAGCAGGCCGACTACGTCCTCAAGGCGCTCGGCATCGACTGGAACAAGGACATCAAGCGGGAGAAACTCGGCGCCACCGAGTCCGTCGCCGCGCTGAAGGACGGCAAGATCGACGCCTTCTTCTGGAGCGGGGCCGTGCCGACATCGTCGATCATCGACCTGGCATCCACCCCCGGCCTGAAGATGGTCCTGCTTCCCGTGAGCGGGGAGACGGCGGAGCGGATCATGAAGGGGAACCCCGGTGTGTTCCACAAGACCGTGTTCGCAAAAGGCTCGTACTCCAGCGTGCAGAGCGACATCGACGCGCTCGCCATCACGGCGGTCCTCCAGGCGATGGACTCCTTCCCGGCGGACCGTGTGTACCAGATCGTCAAGGCGATCTTCGACAACAAGGCGGAACTGGCCGCGGTCTGGAAGGGCGCCACGAAACTGACGCCGCAGATGGCCGTCGGGCAGGTTACCCCCGATGCGCTCAAGTACGTCCACCCCGGTGCGCAGAAGTATTTCAAGGAGAAGGGGGCGCTGAAGTAAGCCGCAGGGAAGCGGGCGGCCGGACAGGGTCCTCTGACCCGGATCACCGGTATCCCGGGGCCCGCTCCGACGGCGGGTCCCGGGCACGCACCATCCCGTCCCTGCCCGGGACCCCGGTGATTCTCGGTCCCCGGGGGGGGGGAGACCATATGCGCTCGATCGCGATCTGCTTCTCAGGAGTTGCACTCCTGGCCATCCTGCTGCTGTCGCAGGTCTACCCGTCGGGGTACACGCTGGTCCGGCTGAACTCAGACGGGGCAGGAAAGGCGATCCTCTCCGCTGTGGTGCCGGATGGCGAGCGGATCTGCCTCACCTGGCACAACTCCCTGTTTCGCCTCGACGTCACCGAGGTATTTTTCGCGCAGGGAGGGATCCTGATCCAGGATCAGGTCACCTTCTCCGTGCCGGGCGGTCCGCCTCCGCCGCGTGTCTCGGCTCGGGACGTGGAGGATCTGTACCACACCGGGGGTGCCTTCGATGCCCGGGGACTCGCCCGGCCCTTCTCGCGGATCGCCTACCGCATCGGGGAGATCGGCAATCCGCGCATACAGGTTAGCGGGAAGACCGCCGTGCTGCGGGATGAGGCCGGGTTCGGCGGCCGGGTGATTCTCACCGCTTCCCGGCCCGCCCTCCATGAGGTCATCTTCCCCAGGTGAACCGGTCAGCGGTCAGGAGCGCAGGGCTCGTTTCTCCCGCGTGCGCCCCCCGCAACCATATCCCCGCGCTCAGGGGCGCCCCCTCCGGCCCCCGGCAATTATCCCCCAGGTCCCTTCACCCGCAGCTCCATTCCGGGGAAAAGCAATTGACAGATTGTATTTTGTATGAAATATACAATTCCCATAAAAGGAAGTGCACCCCCCGGCGGAGGAAGCCCCGCTGATGACCGCATCCACAGGATAAGGGGGCTGAACCGAAACCCTGCACACCGTCATTGAGCGTGATGACGCAACAGTTCACACACCAGAAGGGAGGATTTTCATGCGCAAGATCGTAGCAGTTCTCATCGTTGTGGCGGCGCTTCTGCCCGTTGCCGCCCTGGCTGCCGCTTGGCAGCCCACTCGCCCCGTGGAGTTCGTGGTGGCCGCGGGCGCCGGCGGAGGCAGCGACATCTTCGCCCGCACGGTGCAGTCCATCGTGGTAAAGTACAAGCTGATGCCGCAGCCGATCGTCGTCCTCAACAAGGGCGGCGGCTCAGGAGCCGAGGGGTTCGTCTACGTCAAGTCGGCCGCCGGTGATCCCCACAAGATGGTGTTCGGCACCAACAATGAGTGGATGCTGCCGCTCGTTGCCAAGGTCGGCTGGAAGTACGACGAGCTGACCCCCGTCGCCGCCATGGCCTTCGACGAATTCCTGCTCTGGACGCGCCCCAACGCACCCTGGAAGAGCGCGGCCGAGTACGTTGCCGCTGCCAAGAAGCGGCCCGGCGAGATCCGGATGGGCGGAAGCCAGTCGAAAGACACGGATGAGACCCTGACGCGCATGATCGAGAAGGCCGTCGGGATCAAGCTGATGTACATCCCCTTCAAGTCGGGCGGCGAGGCTGCGGTGCAGTTGTCCGGCGAACACATCGACTCGAACGTCAACAATCCGGCCGAGAACGTCGGGCAGTGGAAGGGCGGAAAAGGGACGCCGCTTTGCGTCTTCAGCAAGTCCCGGCTGCCGGCAGGGCCCAAGGTGACGGCGACGATGGGGTGGAGCGACATCCCGACCTGCAAGGAGCAGGGGATTCCCATCGAGGAGTACAAGATGCCGCGGGACGTGTTCATGCCCGGCGGAGTGCCCGAAGGCGCGCTGGCCTTCTACGCGCAGATGTTCAAGAAGGTGAGCGAGACGCCGGAGTGGGCCGACTACATCGCCAAGACGTCGCAGACCGGTCAGTACATGGGTCCCGCCGAACTCAAGGCCTTCATCAAGGCCGACGAGGAGCGGGGCCGCCAGCTCTTCCAGGAGCAGGGCTGGCTCGTGAAGTAGCCGCGGGAATGCGATTCCGTCCCGCCCCCCGGAATGTCCCCGGGGGCGGGACCAGGAGTGTGGCCATGAAACAGGAACCAGGTCCGTTCCTCTCGCGCTTCGTCGTCGAGACGGCGTTCGCGCTGTTCACGGGCGCCTTCGGGATCCTGATCATCAAAGGGGCGCTGGAGTTCAGCGTCGGCTGGGGGGATATCGGCCCCGAGCCCGGCTATTTTCCGTTCCGCGTGGGCATTCTGATCTGCCTGGCCTCGCTCGTCAATCTCGTCTGGGCCTTCATCCGGCACCGGACGCTGGCGGCGGACACCTTCCTGACGGCGGAGCAGACGCGTTGCGTGGCGGCCTTCGCCATCCCCGTGGTCGTGCTCGTCGGGGTGACCGCGGTCCTGGGCCTCTACGTGGCCACGGCGCTGTACCTCCTGTTCACGGTCGGCTTCATCGGCCGGCACCGTCCGTCGGTGACGATCGCCCTGGCGGTCGGCACGCCCGTAATCCTGTTCGTGCTGTTCGAGTACGTGTTTCTCACGCCGCTGCTCAAGGGCCCGCTGGAACACCTGCTCGGCTGGTATTGAGGGGGGAAGGCCATGCTCGACAATCTCCCGCTTCTGCTGAACGGGTTCTCCCTTGCCGTGAGCCCCTACAACATCATGCTGATGATGGTGGGCGTGTTCCTGGGCATCCTGGTGGGGGTGCTGCCCGGACTGGGGGCGCCCAACGGCGTGACGCTGCTCATGCCGCTCACCTTCGGCATGAATCCGGTCTCCGCGATCATCCTGCTCACGAGCATGTACTGGGGGGCGCTGTACGGCGGCTCGACCACGTCGATTCTGTTCAACATCCCCGGAGAGCCCTCGTCGGTGGCCACGACCTTCGACGGTCACCCCATGGCAAAGGCCGGTCGGGCCACCGAGGCGCTCACGAC
Source organism: uncultured Syntrophobacterales bacterium (assembly GCA_903928915.1). Taxonomy (GTDB): domain Bacteria; phylum Desulfobacterota; class Syntrophia; order Syntrophales; family UBA5619; genus JAKAFS01. The sequence continues at coordinate 228,103 of CAIYSL010000068.1, forward strand.
CGCCTTCGTCGCTTCGGGCTTCGGCGCGCTGTTCGGGGTGGTGGTGGTCACGATCCTTTCCTCCTGGGCCACGCGCTTTGCGCTCAGGTTCTCGCCGGTCGAGTACTTCAGCGTCTTCATGCTGGCCTTCGGCAGCTTCGTCGCCTTTGGCGGCGGTTCCCCGATCAAGGCGCTCGTCTCGCTCGGGCTGGGGTTCTCCTGGGCGAGCATCGGCATGGATACCGTGTCCGGCTCCATGCGTCTCACTTACGGGTTCAACGAACTGAGCCGCGGGATCAACCTGCTGGTCGTCGTCATCGGCCTGTACGGCATCGCGGAGTTGTGCCAGACGATGCAGGCGTCGCCGGGCACGGTGCAGCCGGTTGCCACAAGATTGAGCCCCCGCGAAGTCCTCCGGGCTGTCCTGGCCATGCCCCGGTACTGGATCGCTCTCCTGCGCAGCGCCTGCATCGGCGTCTGGATGGGGATTACGCCCGGCGGGCCGACCGCCGCGACGTTCATGAGCTACGGGGTCGGCAGGCGCTTCTCCAAGGCCGGGGCGCGCTTCGGCACGGGCGAACCCCAGGGGTTGGTATCGTCCGAGACGGCCGATCAGGCGGCGGGCTCGGCGGCCATGCTGCCGATGCTGGCCCTTGGCCTGCCCAGCTCCGCTACGGCCGCCGTGCTGCTCGGCGGCTTGATGATCTGGGGACTGACGCCGGGTCCGGCCCTGTTCGCCGAGCGGCCCGACTTCGTCTGGGGGCTGATCGCCTCGATGTACGTTTCCAACGCGGTTTGCGTGATCATGGCCCTGACCACGGTGCCGCTGTTCGCGGCGGTCCTCCGCGCGCCGTTCAACATTACCGGGCCGCTCATCGTCATCGTCTGCCTTGTCGGCGCCTGGACCGTCGGGTCCAACCGGACCGATATCGCAATGGTGCTCGCCTTCGGCGCCGTGGGCTACTTCATGAGCCGGCTGGACTATCCCGTGGCCCCGCTGGTGCTGGCCATGGTCCTGGGCGACCGGACGGAGGACGCCTTCCGGCAGTCGATGATCCTGGCCAAGGGCTCCATCTGGATCTTCTGGTCCAATCCCCTTGCCGGGACGATCATCACCGTGGCCCTCCTCTGTTTTGCGCTGCCCGGCTTCACGGCCCTGTGGCGGCTGGCCCGCCGGCAGTTCCTCCCGCCCCCGGTCGCGTCCGGGCGCTGAACGAGGTGATTGCTGGACTCATCCCGAAATAGGATGCGCAAATGACACCCAGTACCGCAACGTACGCAATTCATCGCCAGAGCCTTTCGGACCAGGCCTACGCCTATATCAAGCGCCTGATCCTGTCCGGAGAGATCCGGGGCGGGGAAAGAATCCCCGAAGAAAGGGTCGCCCAGCAATTCGGGATCAGCCGGACGCCCATCCGGGAGGCCTTGAGCCGCCTGGAGGAATACGGCCTCATCCAGATCAAGCCCCGCTCCTATGCCGAGGTCGTCGCGCTTGAACCCCAGGAGGCGGGACAGCTCGCGGTGATCAGAGCACAGCTGGAGACGCTTGCCGTCAGCCTCTTGGCAGAGTGCGGTACGCGGGAAGATTTCCGGGAACTGGAGCTGCTGACGAAGGAATGCAACGCCCTGATTGCCGAAGGTGACATCGCCGGCACGTTTGAAAAAGACAGCCTTCTGCATCTGGAGATGTTTCGCCGTACCGGCAACCGCCATCTGTACGAACTGTACGAAAAGTTCGATGCGAAGATCCAACTGCTGCGGCTTGTGCTGCGGGTCCCTCTGAAAAAATTGCGCGTCTATGTCAAACACCACGAGGGGATCATCGAAGCCATGAAAAGGCGCGATACGGAGCTGGCCGTCAGCCTGATGCGGCAGCACATCATGAATCAGCTCGATGACCAGGAGAAGGTGAACACGCAGTGACGCAGGCCGGTCGCCCCGGCCGGTTAGAACAATCTTTGTTGATAAGGAGAGCGACGTGACCGAAACAAAACCGACGATGGGCATCCTCCTGGGTGATTCTTCGGGCATCGGCCCGGAAATCGTGGCCAGACTGATCAGCCGTCCGGAGATCTACGAACAGGCCAATGTGGTGATCGTGGGAGATCACCGCATCTTCCGGATGGGACAGGAGGTCGCCGGCCTCAGCCGGCCCGTCACCCTGACCGACCGCATCGAATCGGCGCGAAGCGAACCCGGCCGGCCCGCTTTTTACGACTACCCCACGATTTCCGATAGGGAAGTCACCGTGGGCAAGGTCAATCCCCGGTCGGGGAAGGCGGTCTTTCAGACCCTCGCGTTCATCGTGGAGGCGGCCCTGGCCGGGAAGGTGGACGGGTTCGTGTTTGCGCCGTTCAACAAGGAGGCGATGACCCTGGGCGGCTTGCCTCATCACAGTGAGCTGGACTTCTTCAAAGCGAAGTTCAACCGGCCGAACATCCCCGGCGAGGTGAACGTGCTGGACGACCTCTGGGCCACCCGGGTGACCTCGCACATCGGGATCGGTCAGGTCAGCGCCCTGATCACCCGGGACAATGTGTACAACACGATCCGGTTCCTGGACGGCGTGCTGCGGACCTTCGGCATCGAGAACCCGCGGCTGGCCGTCTCCGCCCTCAACCCCCATGCCGGCGAGGGGGGGATGTTCGGCCCGGAAGAGAAAGAGGCCATTGCGCCGGCCATTGAAATGGCCCGGGCGGAAGGCATCAGCGCCGAAGGCCCCTTCCCGGCGGATACCATCTTCCTGCGCATCAAGAAGGAGCGCTTCACCGCGGTCGTCTCCATGTACCATGACCAGGGGCAGATCGCCACCAAGCTGCTGGGATTCGACCGCGGCATCACCGTGCACGGCGGCTTGCCGGTGGCGATCGCCACCCCCTGCCACGGTTCGGCGTTCGACATCGCCGGCCAGGGCAAGGCCAACCCGGAGAGCATCACGCGCGCCTTTCTGGTCGCCAGCCGCATGGCCGCCCGGCTGAAGGCGCGGGGGCTCGCCCTGGACCGCCCGCGCGGCGGCAGGAGCTGAAGATGAAGCGGGTCGAGCAGATCCCTACGGCGTTCACGGTGAGGTATCAGTATTCATGACACAGGGTCCCTATTTGCTGGGCATCGATATCGGGGGCACCGGCGCCAAGGCCGGCGTGTTCACCCTGGACGGCAGACTGGCGGGAACCGGCTACGGCGAGTATCGGATGATCAGCACCGTGCCGGGTCAGGCCGAACACGATGCCGAGGCGTGGTGGCTGGCGACGGTCAAAGCGGTGCGGGAGGCCGTCCGTGATGTGCCCGCTGATGAGATATTGGCCATCGGCATCGGCTGCACCAACGGGCTGGTAGCGGTCGACCGCGCGGGCCGGCCACTGCGGCCGGCGATCATGCTCTGGGACCAGCGCGCCCTGCCGGAGGTGGACCGGATCAGGAACGTCCTGGATGCGGACAGGGTTTTTCAGATTACCGGGAACCCTGTTGCGCCGGGCGCCTATTCGCTGCCCACGATACTCTGGCTGAAACACCATGAACCGGAGACCTTCCGGGCGGCCCACAAACTGATGGTCCCGGGCGGGTATCTGGTGGCCCGGTTCACCGGGGAGTTCACCATCGACCATTCGCGGGCCTCGACGACCCTGCTGTTCGATATCCGCAAGAAGGAATGGCACCACCCGTTCCTGGCGGCGCTGGATATCCCGGAGGATAAGCTCCCCCGGCCGGAGCCTTCCGATACGGTGGTCGGCACCGTGACCGCGGGAGCCGCGGCCCTGACCGGTTTGCGGCCGGGGACCCCGGTGATCGCCGGCTGCATGGATACGATCGGCGCCTCCATCGGCTCCGGGGTCATCAGGCAGGGCGAATGTTTCGTCATCATGGGGACCGCGGCCCGGGTTTCCGGCCCGCTGGAGAGAGCGCAGTTTGACCATCGGTTCATGAACTGCACCCATGTTCTGCCGGAACTCTGGCTGTACATCGGGGCGGTCAACGGGGTGGGATCGTCGCTCCGCTGGATTCGCGACACCTTCTGCCAACGGGAGCAGGAGATCGCCGATGCCGCCGGCGGCGATGTCTATGACCTGATCACCGCCCAGGCCGGCCAGGCCCCGCCCGGAAGCAAGGGGCTGCTGTTTCTGCCGTACATCTCCGGCGAGCGGACCCCCATCTGGAACCCCTATGCCCGGGGGGTGTTTTTCGGGGTCACCCTGGGCCACACGCGCAATGACTTCTTCCGGTCGGTGCTGGAAGGGGCCTCCTTCGCCATCCGGCACGTGATCGAACTGCTCGAAACCGACGACGGCCTCGGCATCCGGGAATTGCGGATCGGCGGCGCCGCTGCCGCAAGCGGGGTATGGGTCCAGATCATCGCCGACGTGCTGGGGAAGAAGGTGGTCAGCCTGACCCAGAGTCACACGGAAGTTCTGGGCGCCGCGGTCCTGGCCGGCCTCAGCCAGGGGGTCTATCCGGACCTTCCTTCCGCAATCGCAAAGATCGTGGTGCCGGGAAAAGAGTATGAGCCGAACCCCGCGGCCCATGCCGCCTACAACAGCCTGTTCCCCCTGTACAAGACCCTGTACGGGGAGGTGCAGCACCACTTTGAGGAGCTGGCCCGGATGGATCTCCCCCAGGTCTGGATAACCCGGGGCGGACAATCATGACCGGGCGCGCAGTCCGCCAGTCCCGGGAGCAGATCACTCCCCCGGCGCGGAGTAACGCCTGCCGCGCGGGAGCATCGAATCGAAGGAGGACATGATGGCATACACGATCAAGCGTACCTTTCACACCGGGTTCTGCGTCGGCGATCTCGACTGGAGCATCGGTTTCTTCCAGCAGGTCCTGGGGTTCAAACTGGTCGACAAGGCGCCCCGCGATCCCCGGAACCAATCCTTCGTCAGCGGCGTTCCGGGCGTTCAGGTGATGATCGCCTACATGGACTGCGCAGGGCACTCGCTGGAGCTGCAGGATTACCGCGGTTCGGCGGACCGGCAGGAATACCGGCCGCGCATGGTGGACCTCGGCCATTTTCACGTGTCCTTCGTGGTCGACGACGTGGCTGCGGTGGTTGCCGCCTGCAAGGACTACGACCCGCGCATCCGGACCCTGTCGCCGCATCCCCTGGAGGTGGACCAGGGGCCCAACAAGGGCAACAAGATCCAGTTCGTCGTCCTGCCCGACGGCGTGCATCTCGAATTCACGACCAGGGTCAACGACTAGATCGGGTGTTGAAAACACCCGAGATGGATAGGCTGTTCAAAAAGGTTCAGATGCAAGGCGCGCAAATCCTGAGGAATGAGGTGTGCTTTTCCGTACGCCGCAGTGACGAAGGATGCAGCGCAACGCCGCAGATGAGCCTTTTTCAACAGCCTGCTGACCGGGCTGCTCAATACTTCCTGACCAGCTCGATCCCCTGCGGGTACCGCGTAAAGCCGAAGGCCTGCAGGGGCTTCGCGTACGGGCTGTCCGCGGCCGGCGTGCCGTTGATCTGCTCCACGAGGATCCGCTTCCGCGGGCTGAACTGCCGGGTCAGGAGCACCCCGCAGAAGGCGAGGACGTCGGGAAGCCGCGGGTCGTCCGGCGCGGCGAGAAATTCGAGGCTGGCGCCGTTGCGGTACGAGATCAGCGCCGGACTCTTCCCCCGATAGACCACGTGCGTCGACGGGAGGCGGCTGGGAAGGCCGCCCTTGAGCGCCTCCAACCGGATTCCGCAGAGCGACGCCGGGTCGGCGGCGTTCAGCCAGAAGGGTGTATCCTCCGGGAGCGGCTCCTTGAGAAACCGGAAGGCCTCGGGGGAGATGAACTGCACCCCGGGGATCTCCGCGAAGAAGTACCCGGAGAGGATCTCCCCGGAGAGCTCCATCAGCCTGAGCGCCCGGAAGGTCCGCCCCCACTGGAGCGGCGCCAGTTCGTTCGCCAGGATCTCCCGAAAGAGGATGCCGTACCGTCCGAGCAGCTGACGGACGCGGTCTTTGACCAGCTCCGCCTCGTCGATCGGGTCCCGGTCGCTTCCCCGGTCGGCGATGGCGTACCAGTTCCCGGTCAGCGGCCGGGTGGCTGCCCAGCGGTTGTACGCCGACCGGGAGGGCCGCTGCTCCCGCTCCGTGCGCAGGTCCGCGGGGGCGAAGTCGGTCAGCACCCCCTGCCGTACCGTCGCGAAGCTGTCGTTGGTTACCCGTCCCTGCCAGGCCAGATCCCAGAGCTTCTCCGTGACGGCCCGGCTGTCGCTCGCCGCGTGCCGGGCGATCTCCAGCAGGCTGTACCGCCCGACCGCCCCGGGCAGGAGCGCGGCGATCTCATCCGGCTTTCCCTGTCCCGCAGCTGCGGCCGCTTCGCCCGCCGCGTCCGGCCGGTCGCGGAACAGCTCCAGGTCGTCGGGAAAGGCGAAGCCGATCCTTCCGGTCCCGCAGCCGAACCAGACGAGCCCGCTGGTCTGCATCAGGCTGTCGAGCCAGGCGGTGCGGTAGGGGGCGAGCCGGGCAGGAAGGATCTCTTTCTCCCAGGCGTCGGCGGGTGCCGGGTATCCGAGGAGCCGGTCGAGCCGCGCCGGCAGGTCCTCCTCCCTGTCGCCCGGCGCGGTGAGCCCCTGCCAGGCGGCCAGGAACAGCGGCAGGCGGTCGATCGGCAAGGGTTGGAACGCAGGGCGGCGCTGCCTGCGCATCATACGCAGCAGGGTCTCCAGGTTCTCCCGCTCGCACACCTCGAGATCCGGCGCCTGTTCGGTCAGAAAATCGACGACCACCTCCTGCGCCTCGGCAAGCCCGGCCAGGATCCTGTCGAGCACGGCCGGGGCGAGCCCGAGGGCCTCCCCGAGGGCCGCGATCCGGATCGGGCCGAAGAAGGAGAGCCACGGGAGGACGATCTCGGCCAGGGGGCTCTCCTCCTGCGCCTCCGGCCGGAACCGGGGACGAACCCGGCCGACTGCAGCACCGGGGCGGACTGCCGTGACGGCAAGGGGGGCGCCGGTGAGGAGGTCCCGCGCCTGGACCCCGTCGGGGTCTCCGGAAAAAGCCGCCCCGATCCGACCGAGCTGCTCCACGCTGCACACCCCGTCCGCGGCGGTCCCGGGCAGACGGATCGCGGCGATCTTGCTCGCGAGCGGCGCCAGAGCCTCGGCGGGTGCGATCTCTTGGTCGCGCTCGATCGCGGCGGTCAGCTCCTGCCACTCGTCCGGCGGAATGAAGATCCGCTCTTTGACCCAGTCGAGGAGATCCTCGGTCGACCGGGGCGCGTAGCCCGGCGCCGTCCGCTGGAGCTTCAGCCGGAGCGACGCGGCCAGGGCCGCGGGGATGCGCGGCCTGAGCCGGCTGGAGAAGAGTACCTCGCGGAGCAGCTCCCCGCTGAGACTGGAGGGCTTCCCGGAGACAGGGGTGTCGTCTTCGTACATGTGGGTGTTGATCTGCCGCCAGATCAGTCCGCCGGCAAAGGGTGAGGCAGCGGCGGTCCGTGTCTCGGTGACACGGATCTGCCCGGCATGGAGCTCGTCGAGGAGCCGCGTGAGGTTCTCCAGGTCGAACTCGTCCTTGAGGCAGGTGCGCCACGTCTCCAGCAGCAGCGGAAAATCGGGATAGGGGAGGACCGCGTCCAGCAGTTTCTTCGCCCGCAGGCGGTTCAGCCAGAGGGGGAGTCGCCGGCGGAAATCGGCCCGCGGCAGGAGCAGGGCCCGGCCCGCGTTCTCCCGGAACCGCGCCCCGAAGAACCCGGTCGTCTCGAGCGTCTGCCTGAGCAGCCGCTCGATGTTTTCCGGGGTCACCAGGCCCGTCAGGTCGGCGGCGGAAAAGGCGTGCGGCAGCATCAGGAGGATGCAGTCGTCGTTGGGGAAGACCTCGAGGTGATAGCGGTACTTCTCCTCCCAGGCCGCCCGCAGGGCGAGAGCGAAGGGCCGGTTGATCCTGCCGCCCCAGAGGGTGTGGAGGATGACCTGCTTGCGGTCCGAGGTATTCAGCGGGTCGTCGAAATGCTCGACCAGCAGGTGCCGGCGGTGGGGGAGGTCGGCCCGCGTCGCCTCGCGCTGCCGCCGCAGGTGGCTGATCAGCTCGCCTGCCGCCCCCTCATCCAGGAAATAGTCGCGCCGGAGCTCCTCCGGGAGCGCGGGGTCGTCGAGGCGGTCGTTCAGCGCTTCGAGCAAGAGCAGGATCCGCTCGGAAAAGTGGAAGTCGCGGTTCATCCCCTCGGCCCGCCAGAAGGGGACGATTCCGGGCCTCGCCTCGACCGGCGCCACCTCGACGGAGTTGTGCGTCACCCGCCGGATCCGCCAGACCTGCGTGCCCAGGGTGAAGGTGTCACCGACCCGGCGCTCCCAGACGAACTCCTCGTCGAGCTCGCCGATCTTGCTGAGCGTCTCCTCCACCCGCAGGTCGTAGTAGCCCCGGTCGGGGATGGTGCCGCCCGCAAGGTACAGGAGACGGAGCGCCCCCTCCCGGCCCCGGACGGTGTTGTCGATCCGGTCGAGGAAGAGGCGCGGCTTGAGCTCGCGGATCCGCGTGTCGGCGTACCTGCCGCTCAGCATCTCCAGGACCAGGTCGAACTGCCGCCGGGAGAGTCTGCGGTAAGGGGCGCAGGTCCTGAGGAAGGCGAACAGCTCGTCGATTGCCCACATCTCGACGGCGGTCATGGCGACGATTACCTGCGCCAGCACGTCGAGGGGGCACTCCACGGGCCTGATCGGTTCGATGTCCTGCCGGATAATCCCCCGGGCGCAGACCGCGGCGGAGAGAAAATCCTGGCCGTGGGTGGGGTACAGCAGGCCGCGGCTCGTAGCGCCGACGCCGTGGCCCGAGCGTCCGATGCGCTGGATCGCCGCGCTGATCGACGGCGGCGTCGCGATCAGGATCACCCGGTCGAGCTCGCCGATGTCGATCCCCAGTTCCAGCGAGCTGGTGGCGACGATCGCCTTGAGCTCGCCGCTTTTCAGCCGCTGTTCCACGGCCAGGCGGATCTCCCGGGAGAGCGATCCGTGGTGGGCGTAGGCGAGCTCCGCGGGCCCGCCCTCGTTGATCAGGCGGGTCACCTTCTCCACGGTGCGGCGGCTGTTGGCGAACAGGAGCGTGGAGCGCCCCTCCCGGACGACCTGCCGGAACTCCTCGGCCAGAAGCGGCCACCGGGACCCCTCCCCGAGCCCCTCCCCGGCGCCGGAGGGGAAGACGACGCAGACCGCGGAGCGTTTCTTCTGCCGGGAGCGCACCACGTTCACCTCCCGTTTTTCATACCGGGGGGTCCGGGGATCGCCCCGCAGGCGGAACCCGCCGACGAACGCGGCCACCGCTGCGACCGGCTTCACCGTGGCCGACAGGGCGATCCGCTGGAATTCACCGGAGAGGCGGACCAGCCGCTCCACCGCCGTGATCAGGTGGGTGCCCCGCTTCGTGCCGACTACGGCGTGGATCTCGTCGAGGATGACCGTGGCGACCCCGGCGAGCATCGCCCGGCCCTGCCGCGAGGTGAGCAGGATGTTCAGGCTCTCGGGCGTGGTGATCAGGATCTCCGGCGGCCGCCGCCCCATCCGCCGCCGCTCTTCCGCCGGTGTGTCGCCGCTCCGGGTCAGGACGCAGAGCTCCGGGAAGCCTTCGCCCGCCGCGCGAAACACGGCGCCGAGCTCCTCCAAGGGGGCGATGAGGTTCCGCCGGATGTCGTTGTTCAGGGCCTTGAGCGGCGAGACGTACAGGACCCGGGTCTGTCCCGGGCCCCAGGCGCCGGTGACGAGCTGATTGATCGCCCAGAGAAAGGCGGTGAGGGTCTTCCCGCTCCCCGTGGGGGCCGTCACCAGGGCGTGGCCGCCCGCGGCGATCACCGGCCAGGCCCGGGCCTGGATGTCCGTGGGCGTTTCCATCCGCTCGCTGAACCATTTTCTGATGAGCGGATGAAACGGGGAAAGGGCGTCGTCTCGTCGATCCATGGGTCCTTACGAGCACGGTCGGCGGAGCGTTGTCAAGGCAATTTTCCGGACCGTCCCTCAGGTCGGGCGCGAAGCCTGCTTTCCCGTGCGCGCATAAATCCTTCTTTCGATCGAGAAATCTTTACGATCGCGCCCGCCAAGCCCGTCGCCGCGCCTCAGTTAGCGGATCCTGCGGGGACGGGGCGGGCCTGTCAAGCCGCTCAGAGCGAAAGGAACCCGTCGGGCGCGAGGCTCGTGGCCAGCATCACTTCGTTGATGTCCCGGTGCGCCTGCCAGCTGCTGCTTTCCCGGTTGCCCGGCGCCAGCCAGAAGGCCTCGATCGCCCCGCCGAGCTGCCGGTGCTCCCGCAGGTCCGCCATTGCCGCGGCCGGCCGGCGCCGGTCGCTGAACTGCGCCGGGTGCGCTGCCATCAGGCCCTGCAGCCGGTCGACCGCCTTCAGCCCGATCGAGAGGCCGAATTCCCGGAAGGCGAGGCGGTACCGGGCGGGAAGGGTGAAGGGGCTCTGCGCGCACAGGGCATCCATGCCGGCCGCGGACGCGGCCAGAAGGTCCCCCAGGAGCGCCTCCTCGGGAAAGGAGCCGTCGCGGATCAGCTGGCCCAGGCGAAAGGCGTCGCACAGGAGCCCGCCGAGCCCCAGCGGGTCGTCGGTGGTCCAGTCGCTGCCGGCGCACATGGCCCGCAGGTCGGCGATCTCCGCCCCGAGGTCGAGACCCGCCGCCGGGATCGTCCCGCGCCGGGCCGCCTGAAGCGCGCAGAAGGTGAGCAGGCCGTCGAGGGGATCGTGGTGCCCCATCGACGGGACCAGCGGCCGGGAGAGGTCGATGCTCATCTTCCAGTACATCCGCTTCCGCCCGGAAGAATGGGCAGGCAGGTAGGCAAACCCGCGGTGGGCCGCCTTCGCGAGTTCGATTGCCCAGCGGGTGTACCGGTCCTCGCCGGTCACGCTCCCGACGCGGGCCAGGGCGTGCATCCATTTGGTAAGATAGTGGTAGTACTGGCCGTCCCGGTCCCACTCCTTGTGTTCGTCGAAGGGTTCGGCCGGCGCCCGCTCGTTCATCCCCTTGCCGATCCTGAGCCCTCCTGCGGTCGGGTGCAGCGCCCCTTCCTGTTCGTCGAGTCCGCTTATCCAGCCCGACCGCCGGTTGTCGGAACGGTGCCGGCCCAGGACGGCATGGACCCGCTCGACCAGCCTGAGCGCCAGATCCAGCCACATTCTGTCGCTGTCCTGCCGGTGAAGCTCCAGGAAGGTGCAGACCGCGAAGGCATCGGTCCAGAGGTAGCGGCGGGGCGGCAGCGACTCCTCGGTCAAGCCGGTCGCCCGGGCGAACCCGCGCATGATCTCCCGGGCCGCGGCGAGGGACTTCTCTTCGGTCATCGCTGCCTCCTTGGCGTTCCCCTGCGGGCCTGGATGAAGTCCTCTGGGTCGGCCATCGGGGCAGAGCGGTGGTGGAGCCGAAGGTGGGAAGTTCCGCTCTCCGCAGTTACCCCGCGGCTGATCATCTCCTGCCGGATCACGGGGCTACAGAACCGCAGGCGATTCGCCCCCCGCCCCCGCCGAGCTTTTCCGGGAGGTCGGAGTAGTTGTCGCCGCCGGCGTGGATCATCAGCGACCTGCCCCGCAGGTCCGCGGTTTTCAGCCGCGGCGCCAGCACCGGGGTCGCGGCCGAGCCTTTCCCGTCCACGTACAGCGCGGGCAGGTCCCCCAGGTGGCCGTCGCCGTAGGGACCGGCGTGCCTGTCGGTCTTTGCCGGGTCGTAGTGCCCGCCCGCCGCCAGGGCCGCCGCCGGCTTCCCGCCTGCCAGGGCGTGGCCGCAGTCGGCGTGTTGATGCACATGGAATCCGTGGATGCCCGGCGGAAGGCTGCCCAGCCGCGGGGTGAGGATCAGGCCGTAGGGGCTGTCCGCTGCCGTGATCTGGCCGATCCGCTCGCCGACCCCCTGCTCGTTCACCAGACGCATCTCGATCGCGAGCTCGGCGGCCGGAGCGGAAACAGCGGGCAGCATGATGAGAAAGGCGATTGCCAGGGGTCCCATGATTCGTCGCATGTCAAATCCCTCCTGCGGTCGATTCCGTATCCGTCCGTCGCCCGTTGCGCGGACTCGTTTTCCGATGATGGTCGATTTCGGACCGGGCTGCAACGGCAATGTTTAGTACGCATGTTGATAGCCCATACCTACCGCCGGGATTCCCTATTATTATCTTGACACCCCGGTGCGATCCGCCCTATAGTCGGCTCGCACAAAAGCTAATTGTTATCAATCGGTTGAATATCATCAGTCCGAATCGAGGGCCATGAGCGACACTAACCCGATCCGCAAGCGCGACCGGTTCCTCAGGATGATCCGCCTGCTCAGGCGGTTTCGCACCGCCGATCTGCCGCTGACATACCGCCGCAACCGGGTCGAGCTGTTCGCGGACGGGGCCGAGATGTTCAGCGCGCTGTACGCCGAACTCCGCGCCGCCCGGCGGTTCATCCTCGCCGAGTACTATATGATCCACGACGACCGCACCGGCGCAGCCTTCAGCGGCGAGCTGGTCGCCGCGGTCCGGCGGGGCGTGCGCGTCTTCTTGATTTACGACTACGTGGGCTCGATCGATACGCCGGCGTCGTTTTTCGACCGTCTGGCGCGGCAGGGGATTGAGGTGACCCCGTTCAACGTCCCGTCGTTTCAGCGCGGGCTCCACTGGTTCGACCGGCGCAGCCACCGCAAGATGACGATCATCGACGGCACCCGGGCCTTCCTGGGCGGGTTCAACATCGGCGACGAGTATGCGGGGCTCGCCGAAGGGGCGCGCCGCTTCCACGACCTGGGGTTCCGCATCGCCGGCAGCGCAGTCGGCGAGCTGGTCCGCATCTTCACGAAGGCCTGGCTGATCGAGCGGGGGGAGACCCTGCCGCTTCCCCCGGTCGACAGCACCGCGGATCGCGGCGCCCCTGCCGAGGCCCGGGGCAACGTGACGATCATCAGTGGCGGCCCGCATCAGCTCCGGTCCGCCATCGGTGGCGCCTTTTTCGTCAGCATCGCCTCTGCCAGCGAGGAGATCGCGGTGGCGACCCCCTACTTCATCCCCGGCCCCCGGCTGCTGCGTTCCCTGATGCGGGCCAGCCGGCGCGGGGTGCGGGTGCGCCTGCTCCTGCCGGCGGAAAGCGATGTGCCGCTGGTGCAGCTCCTGGGGCGCAGCTACTACGGGCCGCTGCTCAAAAACGGGGTCGAGGTGCACGAACTGGAGCGGGAGATCCTCCACGCCAAGGTGATGCTGATCGACGGAGGGCGGACCGTGGTCGGCTCCGCGAACCTGGACCAGCGGAGCTTCCACCGCAACTTCGAGATTAACCTGATCGTGGACGACCCGGCGTTCAGCGGGCAGGTGGAGGCCGTGCTCCGGAATGATTTTACCGATTCCCGGCGGATCACCCTCGACGACCACGAACGGCGGGGGCTGCTCGTTCGGCTCCTGGAGCGGCTGATCGAGCCGTTCGGCTGGTTCCTCTGACGCCTCTTGGATGCAGCGCCCTTTCCGCGCTGTTGAACCCGAAAAGGGATTGTGGTATAGAAGGGCCGCCTATCCAAGCATTGCAAATCGATTTCCCAACCGAAACCAGGAAGGAGGTCCATGCGCGATGTCTGAAGAAAAAGAACCCAAGAAAAAGGAACACAAGCCGCACGACGAAACGCACCTGGAAAAGCTCACCGTGAAGGAGTTGCGGGAGATCGCCGCGGAGATCCCCCACGAGCGGGCGGTCCACGACATGAAGAAGGAGGAACTGGTCGCCTTCATCAAGGAGGCCCGGGGGATCAAGGACGAGGCGCCGGCCAGGAAGAAGAAACATGTCGTCAAGATCGAGATGACCAAGGCGGAGCTGAAGGCGAAGATCCGCGAGCTGAAGGTTCAGAGGCAGGGGGCGCTGGAATCGAAGGAAAGCAAGAAAGTCGTCAGGCTGCGGCACCTGATCAGCCAGTTGAAGAAGAAATCGCGCCACGTCGCTGCGGCGTGAACGTCCGGATCGGCTGCCGTACAGGGCAGAAACGAACGCGGCGGTGAAGCCACCCCGCCGCTGCGGTCATTCTGTGGTGTCCGCCCCGTGCCGTGCCTCGGAGGTCAGAAAGGTTGTTTGCAGCGAGGCATGCGCGTCGACTACGTTCGGGCGAGTTCGTCCCGGAGGGCCAACCCAATCGTTTCCATCACGTAGGGCTTCTTGACGTACGCCCCCGCTCCCAGCCGCAGAGCCTCGGCCACCCGATCGGTCTCGGAAAAACCGCTGACGAGAATTGCCTTCTGCTTCGGGTTGATCTCCAGTACCCGCTGATAGGTCTCCAGGCCATCGATGCCCGGTGCCATGATCATATCCAGGATCAGGATATCCGCCTGATGCTCTCGGAGATACGCCACTGCCTCTTCCCCGCTGGATACTGCATGGGCCTTATACCCCAAACGGGCAAGCAGCCGGGTGGCGATTTCCCGCTGTTCTGCAATGTCATCGACCACCAGCACCGACTCACCCCCGCCCAGGTATTGTTCTATCCGCACCTTGGGCTGCGGTATGGCCGGTTCCTCGCGCGTTGCCGAGAAATACAGCGTGAGGGTCGTGCCCTTGCCTATCTCGGTCTGGAGATCGATATAGCCGTTGTGGTCTTTGACCGTTCCCCAGACAATCGCCAATCCCAAA
>CAIYSL010000069.1 GCA_903928915.1 uncultured Syntrophobacterales bacterium
CATCTGCATGCTCGGGGCGGTGCTCGGGCTGACCGGGCTCGTGAAGCCCGAGTCGATCATGAAGGTGCTCGAAACGCAGATCAACCCCAGTTTCCTCGAGATGAACCGCCAGGCCCTCGACATCGGGCTGAAGCTCGCCGAACAGATCGACGCGTAACGCCCGTGATGGATGATGGGGCGATGGGGTCAGGTCTTGCATTTTATCGTTTGCTAAAATGCAAGACCTGACCCCTTTCTATTGCTTTTCGGAAATTATTGGTGACAAAACATTAACCATATGTTAATCAATTGTCAACAGTTCGCGGGCATGAACTCAGTCCCCTGAGCAAGGCTTGATCGCGGAACGATGCAGCGGGGTCCCGGAGCAGGCCGGAAACGGGATGTTTTCACTTCAGCGCAAGGAGGATGGGAATGGCAACAAAGCAGGAGCGGTGTTCCAAACGGATCGAACGGATCAGGGCCAAGATGGCTGAGGAGGGGATGGACGCCCTGATGCTGTTCAGCCCCATCAATATGTTCTACTACTCCGGGTATTACCCCCATCGCCCCATCTATCCCACCGACGTCTTCCGCCTCTTTCCGGTGATCATCCCGCGGACCGGCGAGCCCTTCCACATCATGGCCCGGAACGTCCAGCGGATGATCAAGGAAGATTCCTGGATCCCGAAGCAGCTCGTCTACGATGAGTTCCTGATCAGGAACGCCGAGGAGTTCATTGCCGAGGTGTTCCGGAAGGAGGGGCTCAGCGCGGGGAAGATCGGGATCGAGGAGGACGTCCTGGTCCTGTTCACGATGGAAAACCTGAAAAGGCTCATGCCCGACATCACCCTCGTCCACGCCTCCGATATGCTGCTGAAGGCCCGGGACATCAAGGACGCCGACGAGATCGCGCTCATCCAGGGGGCGATCGACGTGACGATCATCGGCTACGAGACGGCATTCCGGGAGCTGAAACCGGGCCGGACGGAGCGGCAGGTCGCGGCGATGTGCGAATACGAGATGCGCAAGGCCGGGGCCGAGTGGTTCATCGAGGAGTCGCAGGTCCTCGCGGGCGAGCGGTCGAAGCTGGTCCGGGCGCGCTCCTCGGATAACGTGATCAAGAAGGGCGACCTGATCCTGATGGACATGGCCGCCGTGGTCAACTCCTACGGCTCCGACATCAGCCGGACCGTGGTGGTGGGCAAGGCGACGGATCAGCAGAAGGACTTCGCCAAGATGATGCTCGGGGTGTTCGACGAGACCCTCGCCTACATCAAGCCGGGCATCTTCGCCTGGGAGGTGGACAAGTTCGTCCGCGAGCAGTTCCAGAGACACGGGTACGGCCCGGAGTGCCAGGCCCACCTGATCGGTCACGGGTTCGGCCTGGACTTCCACGAGAACCCCATCCTGAAGCCCAACAGCAACGTGGAGATCCGGCCGGGGATGGTGTTCGCCCTCGAGCCCGCGGTCGCAGACCCGAAGTTCGGCACCATGCGGTTCGAGGACAACGTCCTGGTCACCGAGACCGGGACCAAGGTGCTCTCGGCGAAGCTGCCCCGGGAGCTGCTCGAACTGTAACTATTCCTCAGCCCTCCCTCCCCGTTGCGGGGAGGGATACAGGGAGGGGGGATGTTCCCGTGAAGTCAGCGGGTATATCCAGGAGGGGAATCATGTCCACCGAACAAAAGAAGTTCCGCTTTTTCCTGTGCCAGGCCTTCCACCTGCCGGCGAACAGCAAGTATGTGCACCGGGCAACGGAGGGCACCAAGGAACAGCGGCTGATGAACTACGACAACGTCAAGCACCTGCTCGCGGACGTGGAGTGGGAACTCCACAAGGGGCCGCTGGCCCCCTACGGCGACTGGCCGGTAGAGAACCGCGAGGAGTTCGCTTATGTCGCCGCCGCCCGCCTGCCGATCATCCGGGAGGCCTGCCAGAGCGGCAGGTTCAACGCCATCGTCCTTCTGGGCGGCGGGGAGCCCGCCTTCATGGAGGCCCGGGAGATCGCCCGCCCCTACGGGATCCCGGTGACCGCCTGCGCCTTCTCCCAGATGCACATCGCCTCGCTTCTGGGCAACAAGTTCAGCGTCATCGACATCGCCGAAAACCACAATATGTACTACTACAACCTCGTGGTCCAGCACCGCTTCACCGACCGCTGTGCTTCGATCCGGAACATCAACTACCCCCTCCCCCGCCCCGACTGTGTCGACCCCTCGTCGCTCCATATCGAAAAGGCGAAGGCGCTCCGCGGGGAGCCCTCCGAGGCCGTAGAGGCCGCGGTCCGCGAGGCCGTCGCCTCGATCGAGGAGGACGGCGCCGAGGTGATCACCTTCGGCTGCTCCGCCTCCTTCTGGCTCCGCCCCTTCGTGGAAAAAAGGCTCCACGCGATGGGCTGGGAGATCCCGGTCCTGGAGGGGTACAGCTGCGCCATCGAGCTGGCCAAGCTGATGGTGGGGCTCGGGGTCGACGTGAGCGGGCTGATGCTCCCGTCCGACCGGCCGAAGAAGTGGCGGCGGAAGAAGGTCTTCTGACGCGGCGCGTTCAGCCGCCGATGCGCCGTGACTGCCCGGTCCCGGGCCCTGCGCGGTATCGCTGCGGAGGGCGCGCGTACCCCGGGGGAGAAAGCCGCCTCTGACGTAGCCCGGGAAATTCCTGGCCGAACTCGGCGCCTCGTCTCAGATCCTGCCGAAGCCGATGAACAGCGCGTGCACCGACGCGGCGATCGCGAAGAACATCCGCTTCGCCCCGGCAGCGGTCAGCCCGGGGAACCGGTAGCCGATCTGCGCGCCCGGACAGGCGGAAAGGCAGTCGCCGCAGAGCGTGCAGGTGGGGCCGGGCTTGTATTGGCGGAGGGTTGTCTCCGTCAATGCGCCGTAGCGGCAGGTCGGGATGCAGGACTGGCACTGCGTGCACCCCCCGCCGATGCGGACCCGCAGGGGATTGATCTTGCCGACCACGGTCGCGATAAGCCCGATCGGGCAGTAGGCGGTGCAGTGCACCATGATGCCCGTTCTGCGGGAGGCCAGCAGCATGACGGCCACGCCGCCGATCCCGAAAAGGATGCCCAGCGAGGCGGCGACCAGTGCGGGTACGCCCGCCATCCGCAACGCCGCCGCCCCGCCGCACAGGAGGATGAGGATGGCGATTCTGGCCGCATCGGGATGGCGCGGCAGAACGCCCGGTTCGTCCGCGCTGCGCGAGGCGATGAAGTCCCAGCTTCCGAGATAGCAGAACCAGCTGCACCACGCCGGCCCGGCGACGAGCAGCGTCACCCCGAGCAGGATCGGCATGAAGAACGACGTTTCCCCCCGGAAAAACGGACCGGCCGCAATCATCGCCGGAACGGGCAGATGGAGGGCACCCGTCATCAGCAGCTTGGCAACCCCCGCAACGCCGAGCGCCAATTGCAGGAAAAAGACGAGCGAGAATCCTGCCCAGACATTGCGGCGGATCCGGTCGGTCGTCCCTGCGTCAAGCAGCTTCTCGACGAGCCAGGCTGCATAGATCGCCAGCAGCAGCAACTCCCCCCAGCCGCTTCCGGGAAGAAACCGTTCGGCGATGAGCGGAACCGGATCGCGCATCTTGAGGTGCGGAAACGCGCCGATGCCGAACACGAGACAGAAGGCGGCGGCGCTTGCCCCCGCGGACTGAGCGGCGACCCTGTGCCGGGCACGGACGCGCTCCGACCGCAGCAGCGCCGCGGCCCCGAGGGTTGCCAGCGTGACCGCGGCCATGATCGCGGCGGCCCATCCCCACGGTACTCCGGCTGAGAGGCGCTGCTGTACGATCGCAACCGCGGTCTGTACCCAGACGAGGGCGCCGGCGGCAAGGAGCAGCTGTACCACGACCGGCGTCCATTTCCGCCGGGATACCAAAAGCAGCGGCGCGGCCAGGGCGACCGCGACCAGACCGACCTGGGACCAGCGGAGGAAGTGGGCCGCCAGCAGCACGAACATCAGGGCTGCCGGAACGGTCCGCAGCACGTACCCGCTGCGGCTCATGGCACGGCCTCTGTCGGCGCTGCTTCGGCCCTGCCGACGATGGCATCCGTTTTCGTAGGGGGGCAGATCATGGGGGAAGGCTACCAAGGAAAAAGGAGAAAGTCAAAAGATCGCTCCCTCTTGATGCTCCGCGTCCCCGCTCCGTCAGGCACCTCTGCAGAAGGCACCTCTCGGGAAAAATTCATTGACACACCACTCCCCCGTGCCTCATAGTCTGACCACGTGAACGCAACTACCTCTCAATCCCCGCGTTCCTTCCGCGCCCCTTTTGCCATGAATCGCACCCGGATCGTTCAATCCAGAGTCGAACCCCTCGCGAGTCCACAGCGCCTTGACGAGTACTGTGCAAATCGGTTTACCTACCTGTCACGGGAACGGTGGCGCCAGGAAATAGCCGCGAAAGCGGTGGCGCTCAACGGCCGTGCCGCCTCCGATGCCGCGGCCATGATCTCCGGCGGAGAGCTGCTGGCCTGGGAGGGTTTCCCGATAGCTGAGCCGGAAATCGATGACGGCATCGCCGTTCTCTACGCGGACGACTGGTTCGTCGCGGTCGACAAGACCGGCAACCTGCCGGTCCACCCGGGAGGGCGGTATTTCAACAACACGCTGGTTCGTCTCCTGGAAGAGCGCTGCGGCCGCAAGGTTTATCCGGCGCACCGCCTCGACCGCGAAACATCCGGGGTTGTCGTTTCAGCCTTCGACGGCCGAACCGCGGGGAGGCTGTCCCACGCCCTTGCTACGGGAGAAAAAGAGTACCTGGCGCTGGTGCACGGTACGTTTCCCGGGGAAGGAATGACCGTCGATCTGCCGCTGGGACGCGCCGAATCAGCGGTAGCCAAGAAGCGCCGGGCCGGGCCGGGCGGAACCGAAAAAGCCCGGACCCGGTTTCGCAGCGTCCTTGCCGTCGGAGACGTCTCCCTGGTCCGCTGTTTTCCGGAAACGGGCCGGCTCCACCAGATCCGGGCGCATCTTCTGGCCGCGGGTTTCCCGATTGTCGGCGATAAACTGTACGGCCGGGACGAAACCGCCTTTCTTGAGTTTATCAGAAGCGGCTTGACCGCTGAATTGCAGGCCCGCCTGGTGCTGCCGAGGCAGGCGCTGCACGCATCCCGGCTCGTCATCACCCACCCGTTCACGCAGGAGGAAACCATCATCCGCGCCCCGCTGCCGGGAATGTTTGCGGAGCTTCTGCGCGGAGGGAACCCGTCGCTATCGATCCCGGATGAGTAGCCCTGAGAACGGCAGCGATGATTTCCCGGTGTGCGGGGTTGGGAAACGACCGTTATCGCTTTTTTATGTCCAGCATGGTTCCGCGGCAGCGGGGGGAACCGCACCGGCAGGCGTGTTCCTTCTTCACTTTTTCCGTCTTGCGGCCTTCGATCATCAGCCGGTAATCGTAGGAGAGCTCCTCCCCGGGCTCGATATTGCGCAGCGCTTCCAGGAAGACCCGGCAGCCGTCCTGTCTGGCTTCCAGGTTCGGTTCGCAGGAATGGTTGATCCACTTCGCCGGGGCGCTGCTGTGTGTGGCGTCGATGACATGGCCGTCGTCCATATGGAAGAAGAACGTATGGTTGGGCTGGCCGGGGTCATGGGGATGACGCTTCAGCGCGGTGCGCCAGGTGATGATCTCTCCTTTGTATTCCAGCACCCGTTCGCCTTCCCGGATCGGACGGGCCGCGTAGACACCTTTTCCATGGATCCCCGAAGCGCGCACCTGCGTGCGCCTGCGGCACGGAGGCAACAATCTTTCGCTATTCTCCATGGCAGTTGTTGATGATCTTGCTGCATCCGTTGGACGCGGTATTGAGATACATGTTGCAGATCGTGTAATTCGGCCCCGTGTACCCGTAGATCATCCCGCCCGCGCAGACATTGGCAAACATGTGGCGGTTCACTGCGTACCCCCCGCCGGCGCCGTCGCTCGTGCACGAGTTGTCGCTGGCGCAGATTCCCGGGCTTTCGCAGTAGCTCCCGTCAGCGCAGCAGCTCGCATCTGCGGGGATGCAGCTGTGGCCGCAGAGCTGCCGGCCCGCCGGACAGATGCACTCGCTGGCAGGGCTGCACGTCAACGGGCTCATGCATTGAGACCCGTCGGCGCACGTATTGATGGCGGCCTGGCCGCCCCCGTTGAGCCCGCCGCCGAGGCCGGGGAGCCCGTCGAGCATCTTCCCGTCCGCGCTGCCGTTGAGCTGCACCCCCACCATATCCCTGTCCGACGCGTAGGCGATGTAGGTGGCGCGGGCGATGCTCTGCGGAAATAACGCCTCGGCCGAATCCACCACTTTGGCGCGGCTTCCCATGGGGAACGCCGCACCCGCAACGAAGGTGCCGTCGTCGGCGTAAGCGCTGAGCGTGACCGTTGCGCCGCTGTTCTCCGTATTGACGAGGGCGATGGTGGTCCATCCGTCCTTCTCGATCTTGGCAAACGCCCCCTGCTTCGCCCCCAGCCCGCCTATGTCCACATGGCCCGCCAGCAGCTCCATGCCGGTGGTGCCGATCAGTTCGAAGCCGCTCAGCGGCAGCGAGGAGCTGATCTTGAACCATGCCGTCTGGGCATGGAGCCCGAGATCCGTAACGGCGCCCACGTACTTGCCCTTCCCGGGTACGGTGAGGGTCGACGGGGTGAGCGGCACCCCTGCGGCGCTGAAGGGGGCGACGGTCACGGTGCAGGCGGTGTCGGAGGGGTTGTAGGCGACGATGCCGGTCCACCAGTCACCGCCGGCGACATGGGGGTAGTACAGGGTCGCGGAAGTCCTGTCCGTGAGCAGGATCCCTTCCAGCAGCCTGCCGTCGTGGGTACCGAACAGCTCCAGGCCGATGACGCCGCCTGCGTTCGTGATAACCCCGGATCGAATCGACGGTTGCGGCTGATCACCGAACAGGCTCCCGATCGAGAACGCCTTGTGTTCGTTCGCCGCGAGCGTGACATCCCGGACCTGGCCGTCATTGAACAGGATGGAGATACTCTTCGCGGCGGAAGTCGTGTTCACCAGGCTCAGTCCCGTCCACCACTGGGGGCCCGAGTCGATGTGCGTGATGTGGATGTCCGCCGTGTTCACTTCCTTTACCGCGGGGATTGCCACGCGATACTTCCCGGGTTGGGAAAACTTGGTATACCCGTGGATCGTATCGGCATCCGCGTCGAAGACGATGTACCCGATGGCTGAGTGGTTGCCGAACTCGTCGGCGACGTTGATCTGGCGCCGGCCGCCGCCGGGGAGGATGACCGGCTTCGTATCGACGAGTTGCCCCGTATTGCTCAAGGCCCTGAGGGTGCCGGCCACGCTCTGATGCGGGCTCCGGTTGACGATGGCGATTTCGGTTTGCCAGCCGTAGGTCGTGTCCACGTGGGGAAAGTAGAGCAGCGCGGCGTCCGCCTCCCCGGCACCCAGCAACGCAGTGGTGAGGAGCAGTGCCCCCAGGATCCCCGTTCTCATACTCTTCTTCATGTATCTCGCCTCCGCCCGCCCTGCGTCGAGAAGACCGCCTTCCCCTCTCCAGCGGTACAACCGGAAGCCCCGCGCCTGCCGGCACGCCGGTTTCCCCGCTCCATCCCCGGCACCGCCCGTCAGAAGGTCCCGGATCAACCGTTCTGCGCGATGCCCTGCGGGCAAGTTCTCTACACCGAGATCGTCAAGGGGTCAATGATAGTTTTCTGCGGCAACCTCTTGCCGAAGCGATTCTCCGGGACCGTTTCGGGTTCAGCCCCCCCGGGTGGGCAAGATCCTGTTGACATCGCCACTCCCTTCCCCCATACTCAGCCCGCTCAACGGCGGCCTCTTTTGGATTAGCCGGCCATATCGTTTGGTTCGGTCGGCCGCCCGGATGATGCTCACGCCTATGCGGGATCATATGCTTCAGGAGCGAAACAATGCAGCCGCGGGATGGATATCCCCTCTTCCCGGCGGAGCCGCCGAAGGTGATGCGTGGCTCAGCTACTGGCGCGGCGTGTGCCTGTTTCCGACCGACATGTCGCGCGCGAGGAATCATCTGGAAAAGGCGTTCGCATCGTTCACGGCCGGAGGCGACGCAGCCGGCCTGTACCTTTCCTGGGCCGCAATCGTCGATACCTATGCCTTCGAACTCGACGGATGGAAGCGTCTGGATGGCTGCATCGCCTCATTCGACGGCCTGAGGAAGACGCACCCCCTGTTCCCGTCGCGGGACGTGGAGCTCATCGCCTCCTCCCGGATGCTGATCGCCCTTACGCTCAGACAGACCGACCGGCCCCAGAGGGTGCACGGATGGCTGGCGCGCGTGAACGCCCTTCTGCAGGACAAACCCTCCTTCGAAATTCAGATGGATACGGTGTTCTGCATGAGCCTCTACCATCTGTGGAAAGGTGAATACCACCAGAACGAGATCCTTCTGGAACGGGCCGAGGCGGAAATGGCAAACCATCCTGCCCCGCCGTTCACCGTCATCCGCATCAGATTGATGAAGGGCATCCATTGCTGGATCACGGCGCGGTACGGACAGGCGGTGAGCCTCCTGGCGGAGGGGATCGCCAGCGCCGGGCGAAGCGGCGTGCACGTCTTCGATTCGCTGCTGTGGAGTTTTCGGGCGGCGGCGGAATTGGCCCCTGGCAACATCGCTGCGGCGGAGCAGGCGCTCAAGAACCAGATGCGGTCCTCGGTGGAGACCGCCAGGGCGCTGGACATCTATTTCTGCCACATCAACGCGGCCTGGTGCGCGCTCCTGAAGGGGAATACGGACCTGGCGGCGAAGAATCTCGAAACGATCGCCGCCCGGGTAGCGCGGCTGGGAACGCCGTACTACCAGGCATTGTGGAACATCGGCATGGCCCACGTGGCATTCCAGCAGGGCCATCGGCGCGCCGCCGGGACGCACGCCCGGAGGGCGCTGCGGCTGGGTCAGGAGATGAAAAGCACCGTGGTGGAGTGGTACGCTCTGACGACCCGCGCCTATGTTCTCCTTCACGAGGGAAAGGAGAAGGAAGGGCTGGCTGCGCTTAGCCGCGGTCTGGCCCTGGCGAGGAGGTACAATTACGTCCATCTCGAGTTCTACCAGCCGAAGGTTACCCGGTATCTGTGCGCCCGGGCACTGGCGGAAGGCATCGAGCCGGAATACGTGCGGGGATTGATCCGTACGCTGAAGCTGTCCCCTCCTGCCGAGGAGGATGCGGGGGGCATCGGCACGCCGGCAGCCGGTTTTCGAGGAGCGGCGTCGGTGCCCGAGCGCTGGCCCTTTCCGCTGCGGATCTTCACGACCGGCAGGTTTGAAATCATCCGGGACGGTCGGCCGCTCGTGTTCTCCGGCAAGGTGCAGAAGAAGCCGCTGGAGCTGCTCAAGGCATTGATCGCCCTCGGCGGAGCCAACGTGCCGGAGGAGCGGCTGATCGACACGCTCTGGCCCGACGCCGACGGGGACCTGGCGCACAAGTCCTTTGAAATGACCTTGAGCCGGCTGCGCCGGCTGCTCGGCGGGGAGGGCTTCATCACCCACAGCGCCGGGCAGCTCAGCATCGATCCGCTGAGTTGCCGGGTGGACAGCCTCGTCCTGGAGCGGATTCTGGCCGACAGCGGGAAAAGGCCCGCCGCATCAGCCGGCGGGCTGTGCGAGCAGGCAGCGGGATTGTACCGCGGGGATTTTCTGCCCGCGGACTCCAGCCTGCCGGGGGTTGCATCCCGGCGGGAAACCTTGAAAAACAGCCTCCTGCGCGCTCTGCTCGCCGCCGGCCGCGAGTACGAACGGACCGGCCGGTGGGAACGGGCCGGGGAATGCTATCTGCAGGGGCTGGCTGCGGACGAGCTGGCCGAAGAATTCTATCAGCGGCTGATGATCTGCCACCGGCAATCCGGCAACAGAGCCGGCGCGGTGCGGACCTACAACCGCTGCCGCGCCCTCCTCCGGGAGCGCCTCGGCATCGAACCTTCCTCCCAAACCAAAGCCATTCATTCAGCCTTGCTTCAGCAGCAATAATATCCGGTCGCTTATTTTTTCTGCAATCCGTGGGTCATCTGTGGGTGCGGCCGGCGTATAATCCGTCGCATCATGAGTGAACAATCGACACTGCAAAGCTTCATCGTCCGTATCTACCGAGTCGAGACGGACGATCGCCGCAAGATTTCCGGGCTTGTGGAGCCCCTGGACGGCTCCGGCAGGCGCGAACCGTTTACCGATATAGAAGAGCTGGGCGCAGCGCTGAACCGCGGCCTCCGGCGGCCTCCCCAGCGGCCCCGGAAGAAGGATTGCCCGGCGACGAAAAAACGTACATAACTTAACGACGAACGATACCTATCAGTATTCGAGGAGGCGCGCATGAACCTGTTACGGATGAAACGGCGATCGAATCGGCTCGCATTCGCCCTGCTGCTGGGCCTGCTGACGGCAATCGCAGGATGCAGCGGATCGGGCAGCCCCGTAAACCCCGCCGACCAGTACCAGCAGAAGGTCTATGTGATCGGCGAGATCAGAGACCCGGATACGGGCGCCACCGAAGATATTGCCGCGGCCAGAGGCCCTGCCGATGCCGTCAAGAACGTGTTCGTGAACCGCATCCCGTACGACGGCGCGTCCACGGATGCGCCGATCTTCATCGCGTCCGACCAGGTGCTGTTTCTCGGCGACGCCGCGAAAAAAGGAATCCGGGATACCTACCGGAATAGCTATCCCATCGTCCTGGTCCGCGGAAACGAGGCCCAGATCAACGCGCTGCTGGAGATCGTCGGCCTCGGCACCGGCTACAAACTTCCGGAGAGCTTCTCCTACACCGAGCTGTTCGCCGTTGACAGAGACGCGGGCGCCAAATTCACCTGGGCCCTGTTCCCGCCGGGGGCATCCCGGATCGCCAGCATCCCGGATCCGTTCGTCGACACCTCGCTCGCCCAGCTCGACCGCGCCAAGCTGTTCAGCGACTGGATGAAACGGAACGAATCCCGCATGTCGGGATTGACGGGGTTCCAGAAAAGCGCGGAAAAAGCCCTCGCCGCAGACGGCGCCCGGGCGTCCGGCGAATCAAACCTGCGGGACCTGGCTCAGGTATTCCAGCAGGTCAAAGTGTTTACCGATCCCATCAGCGGCAATAGCTACCAACTGATTTTTAACATCTACTCCTGCCACTCCTTCAGCTCAGCAGATGGCAAGAATTACGACTGGTTCTATATCGAACAGAACGGCTCCCTGAGCGCCTCTGCGGGCTACCGCGGAATACGCGATGCCACGATCGAAGATATCTACAGCGTCCCCGGGGCGTTCGCATGGGGAGGCCAGCAAACGGCCAAATACTATATCGGAAGCTACGAGATGTCCAACTCGATGATGTCGCAGGGCGGAAACAAATCGGACCTCAGCGTGGTGATGGAGACCCACTCTCCGGACACGAATAACAACGAAACCTCGACCAGGAGCGGAATTTCGTATAACATCAGCGGAAACCTGGGGTTCAAGGCAGGCGCCAGTTCAGCCCAGGGGGGAAGCGCCAGCGCGGATATCAATGGCGGGGTGTCCGGAGGCGTCACGATCACTCATGAAGACACGATCAAGACCCAGGACTGCACCGTGCAGAACAAGGCCCGGGCATCCGGTTATCTGGATGAAGCCCGCTGGTTGTATACCTTCAAGAAAGTCACCCAGTATGGATGGGATGTAATCTTCTGCCGCTTGAACAACCCGGTGAACCTGTCGGTTGACACGTTTAATCCCTATAACAAATGGATCTGGAAATTCTCACCCGATGTCCGGGACGGCAAGAAAAGCTATAAGAACAGTTTTAAAACGAAGCTGGACGTGGAAAACATGACAACTATCTCCGGCACCTCTTTTCTGTGGACGCCCACATTCGGGCCCTACCACGGCATCAACCTCTCCAGTTTCGAGGATTCCGTCATGCTGGACTATCCGCCGCTGATCGTGGCGCCCAGCCAGAACGTGACCTTCAGCGCCGCGGGCCAGGTGAAGTACATGGATGCGCATGTGGCGACCGATTGGTCGGCGTCGAGCGATCAAGCATGGTGCCAAGCCGTCCCGGCTACCGGAACGGGCAACAACATGCAGGTGAGCATCACCGTGGAGCCTAACAGCACGGGGAAGGAGCGAAAGTCGACGGTCACCTTCACGACCAAGGACGGCAGGGGCAGGGATACGATGATCGTTACCCAGTCCCAGTATTGACCGCGAGACTGCCCGCGAAGGCACACGCAGACAGGACTCGACCCGGGTCTTGCCGGAGGATATCGCAAAGCCGCACGCCTTTCAGGCCTCTGCGGCTTTGTCCGGTTGGATTAACCGCTCCGCTGGCGCCACGATAACCAACGACCGCACCGAGCCGGGAGGATCGCTGGCGATCAGTCAGCCGGGGGAGGATCGCTCAGTCCTCCGAGGAGGCGGCCGCGTCCCCCGCTCCTCCGGACGGCCCCTTTTTTCCGCGCAAAAAGGTTTCCCGCGTGTTATACAGGGTGGAAAAACTGAAAAACGGCCGCCATGCGCAAGACGCTTCCGGACAAACACAGACTGCTCCTGCTGACCTCGATCCTGCTCGGGCTCGGGTTTCTGGCCACCTCGCTGGCGAGCTACTACGTCTCGAAGTCAGCCATCCGCAGCGGCATCGTCGAGAACGAACTGCCGATCACCGCCGACAACGTCTACTCGGAAATCCAGAAGGACCTGATCCGCCCGATCCTCGTCTCCTCGATGATGGCCAGCGACACCTTCCTGCGCGACTGGGTCCTGAAGGGGGAAAGGGATGTCGACGAAATTACCCGGTACCTGGCGACGATCAAAACCCGGTTCAGCGCCGTGACCAGCTTCTTCGTCTCGGAGCGGACCCGGACCTATTACCACGCCGAGGGGGTCCTCAAGAAAGTGCGGGAATCGGAATGGCGGGATATCTGGTACTTCCGGGTCCGCCAGTTGGACAAACCCTACGAGATCAACGTCGACCCCGACCTGGCCAATCGGGACGCCATGACGATCTTCATCAACTACCGGGTCACCGATTACCAGGGCCGCTTCATCGGCGCGACGGGCGTGGGGCTGACCGTGGAAGCCGTCAAGAAGATGGTGAACACCTACCAGGAACGCTACCGGCGGAGCATCTTCTTCCTCGACCGGGACGGCCGCGTGGTCCTGCGGGCCGACCAGGAGAAGGAGGATACCCGGGACATCCGTAAGATCGAGGGGCTCGCGGACCTGGCCGACCGGATCCTCCGGGAGGGGTCCGGCTCCTTCGTCTACCGGAGCGGAGGCGACACCCGGCTGCTCAACGTCCGGTTCATCCCGGAACTGAACTGGCACCTCTGCGTGGAAAAGACGGAAAACGAGGCCATCTCCGGGATCCGCAGGGTCCTGCTGGTGAACCTGCTGATCTGCGCCGCCGTCACGGCCGTGGTCCTGCTGATCTCCACGGTGATCGTCAACCGGTTCCAGGACCGGATGGAGAAGATGGCCACAACGGACAAACTCACGGGTCTGTTCAACCGTCAGGCCTTCGATATCCTGATCGACCCGCTCCTGCAGAAACAGAAGCGAACCCGGGAGGCCGTCTCCGCCGTACTGTTCGACATCGACGATTTCAAGCGGGTGAACGACCGGTACGGCCACCTGGCGGGCGACCGGGTCTTGGCCGACATCGCCCGGCTCGCCAAGGCGAGGCTGCGCGGCGCCGACATCCTCTGCCGCTGGGGCGGCGAGGAGTTCCTGGCGATCCTCCAGGGGTGCGGCCTGGCCGACGCCGTCCGTCTGGGCGAAGAGATCCGTGCAGCCGTAGAAGCCGGTCCGTTCGAACAGGACGGTCGCGCCATCCCGATGACCGTCAGCGTGGGCGCCGCAGAATTCGCGCCGGGGGAGACCATCGACCAGTTGCTTGCCCGGGCGGATCAGGCGCTGTACACGGCCAAGGAAAAGGGGAAGAACCTCACCGTTTCCCTCCCCTGACCGCAGGGCCTTCCCGAACAATGAACCCGCAGGCATCAGTACATCGCAGACGGGAACGACCAGTGCCAGCTTCCGCTATTTCTGATGGACCGCAGCACCCGGGCAGGGCAGGAGACCCCGTGACGGCCGCCGGTCCGCTGAGCAACCGCGCCTGGCAGCCTCTCCCCGGGAGCGCGCGGGCCGAGATCTACCCGTACATCCGGAAGCCGGACCTGCTGTCTGCCAACGCCTGCCTCATCCGCACTGCCGAGCAGATCCTGCTGATCGACCCGGGGGCCCGCGAAGACCAAGCCCGGGATCTTGCGGCTGTCATCCGGCTGTGCGGCCAGGGGAAAAGCCGCCCGGTCCTTACCTGCCTCACCCATTGCCACCTCGACCACTGCCTGCAGGCCCCCTCGATCCGGCGGACCCTGCCGGATGCACCGGCATGGATCGCCGTCCACGAGGAAGGCGCCCAAACGCTGGCCCGGGGCGACGAGAAGCGGAGCCTGGCCCAGATGTACGACATCCCCTTTCCCCCCTTCAGCCCCGATTTCCTCCTGCTGACCCGGCAGGACCGGGAATTGCGGGCGCCGCGGCAGATCCGCCTGTCGCCCGCGCTGACCGTGACGCTGCGCACCGACCGCATCGGGCCCTCCGACGATCGGCCGCTTTACCGGCAGGAGATTCCGATCGGCGACGGGGAGCGGCTGTATCTCTACCCTGCGCCGGGACACAGTCCGGACGGCCTGTTGCTCCAGGTCGGAGCGGTGCTGTTCATCGGCGATCTGCTGGCAGCGGTGAACCCCTTCGTGGCGGGGATTGCCGGCTGGAGCAGGAAGGATTACCTCCTGACCGGCGAGCACGTCCTGTGGCTCCTGGACAACGCCGGCATCGGGATGTGTGTTCCCGGACACGGGGGGCCGCTCGGCGCGGCGGACACCCGGGAATCACTCCGGCGCCTTCTCCAGGAAGCGCGCCACCTGGGCGAACTGGAGGAGGTCAATCGGGAGCGGGTGCAGTTCACCGCCGAGTACGCCCAGGAGCTGATCGACGAGGCGGAGGAGATCTTCTCCGCCATCGCCGGCCGCATCGGATACGTCTCCTACCAGTTGGAGGCGATCGAGGAGCCAGAGGCCGCGGCGGACCTCCGGGAATTGATGGACCTGGACGGGATCGATGCCTGTCTGGCCGATTTCCGCCGGCTCTGCGGAGAGGTCGAAGCGGGCCGGCTGATGAAGCTGGGGTTCGTGCTGGCCTCCCTGCGCGACCTCCAGAAAATCAAGCGCCTCTTCGACCGCCGCCGCCTGGAGGCCGTCATCCAGCCCTCCCTGCTGAACCGGGTCGACCGCCTGCTGCTCGACTTTGTCGGCGTGGCCCGGGGGGTGCGGAACCCCGAGGAGTTCGTCTGGACCGACCTGGCGCAACTCCTCCCGCAGATCGTCGGGGAACTGCGGGCAGATCCCCGCGCGGACAGCACCTTCATCGACGCCTCCGAACGCAGGGAGGACTATCTGGCGGCCCTGACGGCGCGCATCGGGTACGCCGACCTCTTCGAGAAGACCCTCCTGGAGGTGAGCGGCGCCTGGCCGCTGCCGCCGGTCCGGCTCGCAGCGGCCAGGTTTTCACGCCCCCCGACGACGATAGCTGGAGGGCGAGGAACAGGATCGACAGGGCCTTGCCGGCATCGCCGAAAATCTTGGTAAGGGCCAGGACGATGAGGAGAAAGGTCAGGGCGGTGACGGCGATGGTGATCGAGACCGCGCCGAGGCTGGACATCGACACGTGCAGGAACCCGACCACCGCGAGGAAGACGAACACCCCCTGCAGCAGGACCAGCGTCCCCGGCATGGCGAATTTCCCGGCGAACTGGACCAGCCGGGGAAGCGCTTCGGCCTGCCGCGGCAGCACCCGGACATGGACCAGGAAGGCGGCGATCCCC
>CAIYSL010000070.1 GCA_903928915.1 uncultured Syntrophobacterales bacterium
GAACTGGCCGCCCACTACCACTTCGCCTTTCGTCCCTGCCGCCCGGCGCGAGGCAACGAAAAAGGAAAGGTCGAGCGGGCCATTCAATATGTCCGCTCCTCCTTCTTCCCGGCCCGCTCCTTTTCCTCCCTCGAAGATTTGAATCGCCAAGCCCTGCAGTGGCGCGACCAGGTCGCCCATCAGCGCCGTTGGCCCGGGGACGATTCCCTCACCGTGGCGCAAGCCTTGGTCCAAGAACAACCTCAACTCATCCCTTTACCCCAACATCCTTTCGACGCCCAGTTCCCTCGGCCGGTCCGTTCCGGCAAAACCCCCTATGTCCGCTTCGATCTCAACGATTACTCCATCCCCGCCGAGGCCGTCGGTCGTCCCCTGACCTTACTGGCTTCTCCGGATCGTGTCCGCATTCTCGACGGCCCCATCCCCCTCGCCGACCATCCCCGCAGTTATGATCGCCATCAATCCATCGATCATCCCGATCATTTTCAGGCTCTCCTCGAACAAAAACAAAAAGCCCGCACCGCCGCAGCCACCACCCGTCTGGCTCTCCTGGTCCCCCAAAGCCGCCTCTTTCTGCAAGCAGCCTTTCAATGCGGAGAATCGATTCCCCGTACCACCAAGCAGTTGACTGCCCTCTTGGACGACTATGGCGCCCCCGCCTTGACTGCCGCTCTCCTGCTGGCCCAGCAAAACGGTACTCCTCGCGCCGCTTCCGTCGCTTTCCTGCTGCAGAAAAACGCTCGCGCCTCCGCACCGCCCCCGCTGCCCGTCGACCTTTCCCGCCGCCCCGAGTTGTCTCTTTTTCAGGTCTCTTCCACCCCTCCGGAGGTTTATGATGCCCTCTCCCAGCCCGATCCCGAGTAACTCTCTCCCCGATCAACTCCGCCGCGTGGGTCTATTCGCCACCGCTCATCAGCTCGATGACTTCGTCGCTCGCGCGACCCAACAGCGCTGGACCCCACGACAGTGCCTCGAACATATCGCGCAGGCCGAGACCCTCTCACAGAAAGAACGGACTCTCGAGCGCCGCCTCCAACAAGCCAGACTGGGCCGCTTTAAACCCATGGTCGATTTCGATTGGGCCTGGCCTAAAAAAATAGACCGCGACCTCTTAGAACGGGCCCTCTCTTTGGATTTCCTCGCCGATCACCGCAACCTGATCCTCATCGGTCCCAACGGCCTCGGGAAAACCATGATCGCCAAAAATATCGCCTTCGCCGCCCTGCAATCCGGATTCTCCGTCCTGTTTCGGAATGCCCCCGATCTCATCGCCGATCTTTCCTGCGATTCCCCGCAACTCCGCCGCCGTAAATTCCAGTTCTATTCCCGCCCCCAGCTCCTTTGTATCGATGAGGTCGGCTATTTGACCTATGATGCCCATGCCGCCGACCTGCTCTACGAAATCATCAATCGCCGCTACGAACAACGTTCCTTGCTGATCACCACCAATCGTCCCTTTCAGGACTGGAATCTCATCTTCCCTAGCGCCACTTCCATCGCCACCACCCTGGATCGCTTGACCCACCACGCCGATATCACCCTCCTGGATGGAACCAGCTATCGTGTCCGCGAAAGTGAACTGGAACGTAAGGCTCGTCGCATTACTCCGAAGAGGTAACCTCATGTCTACAGAATTAACTGCCTATACCCAAACCCTCCTTCAGGCGTATTTGGATTTGCCCGATACCCCTTCGCGCTGCTCCTCCTTTGACCGCACCGTGGCTCGAAAACTGTTTCAACAACAGATCCCTCTCCCTTCGGCTAAAGCCGCGCTGGCCCTCGCCTCCATGCGCCGCTGTAACCGTCCTCCCAACGCGCTGCCCCTGCCTCCCATTCGTTCTCTGGCCTACTTCTTGCCAGTCATTGAGGAATTACGCGCGGCTCCCCAAGACTACTGGGACTATTGCTGGAATCGTTTCTTGTCCTTGCAAAAAGCCCTTGCCCTCTGACTTGATTCGGGAGGCGAACGGTCCATGCCGCTTCGCCTCCCCCCCCCTTCGCCGTTCCGTCCATCTTCGTGAGGACGAGCCCGGTCACGCCCGACGACTTCGTGAATTCCCGGGCCTGCGACAGGCCGTTCAGCCCGCTCA
>CAIYSL010000071.1 GCA_903928915.1 uncultured Syntrophobacterales bacterium
GCCGACGAGCAGTCCGGCAATCGGGACGACCTTGTAGAGAAAGGCGAAAAAGAGAAGGGCCTTGATATACATATTCAGGCCGATGATGAAATGTTCGGCGTGGATGCTCAGCACCGTCGCAGCGGCGAGCAGGGCGTAGAGCAGCACCGGAATGGGCAGGCCGGAGCCGGCCCGCCCGTAGACATACCCCGAGACGAACCCGACACCGGCCATGAGCACTGCCGAGACCGAGAGGCCGAAATCCTTATAGTAGGTGAAGTAGATCGTGTAGACATTCGAGTTCTGGGTCTCCGAAATGTCCGTATAATCGGCATGGAGGCTGGGAAGGTCGAGATTGGCGCCCAGGCTGTTGGCCGTCTCCAGGAAGAACCGGCTGAGCTGCTGCGTCGATGCGATTGACTGGGGATCTTCGACGATCCGGGTGAACGCCACGGGCCCGCCAAGCCAGTAGTTCCAGGCGGTAGCGGCGATCGCGTGGACCATGTCCGGCACCGTGCCGAGGTCCTGGTAGGCGTAATTGACCACCACGAGGCCGGCGGAAAAGGCGGCGAGCACAAACAGGAAGACCCCGAGCGCCATGCCGACCAGGATTTTCCTGGCACGGAGGCACGCGATGAAGAAGATGATGAGCGGAACGATGACAACGGTCATTTTCGTGCCCACGATCGATCCGTAGACGATGGCGAGGGCGATGGACAGATAGGCCCTCCAGCGCCGGGAAAAGGTGCCGTCGTTTTCATAGGAGAGCGCGGCGGCGAGGAACCCTGATATGACCGGGAAGTTGCGAAGCAGCGTGAACGTCCTTGTCTGCTCGCTCAGTTCGATCTCCTGGGCCCGGATAGTAGCCAGGGTGATACCGGAGATCTCACCAAACTCGGAGACGGCCTGCCGCCAGTATATGGGCAGCCCTACCAGAAGAATAAGGAGGATCGCGTCCATGACGAAGTGGCGGAACTCTTTGCTGGAATCGAGGATCTCCCTCTCCCGGGACGCGTTGACACGATCCTCCTGCCCCAGCGACTGGCCGAAGATTCCCCCGAAGCTGAAGGCCACAGCGCCGGTGAAGTAGACCGTCAATGCCGGCCAGGAAACAGGATAAAGAGCATCGCCCGACAGAGCGATGCCGAGGAGGGCTGTAATCCAAACGGCAGTGAACAGGACCGGGGGGGCGAGACCCGATCGCGTAAGATGGTAGTTCAGCAGCAGCAGGAACAGGAAGAGGGTGATGAAGGAGAAATAGATCATAGGATGCTAGCTCCTCAACGCGGCCTGTCTCCTGTCCCACCGAAACAAGAGAAAGGCGACAGACAGTGATGCCAGGTAGAGTGCTCCGGCCACGGGCCTGCTCAATTCCCGGACCGCCGGCCGCGGCGGAATCCCGGCGTGGAATGAAGCGCGCAGGTAGTTGATAAAGGTCTTTGTCCGTTCGTCAGCCGGCATGGGGACGTCCAGGCATTCCCGGTAGTAGAGCCTCATACCGCGGGGTGAATGCACGCGGGTACGACTGAGGGTTGCCGTCATGCCCTTGGAGTGCGTATCGTAGAGCCTCAGCGCTTCGTTGATGTGACGAATCTTGTATTTTCGGCCGATCCTGTTCCATACCAACCCCTCGGGCACGAATTTCTCTCCGGGAAAGAGGGGAAAGGGATAGGAACGCAGGACATCGGTCCTTTGAAATCCCCATTTCTCGCCCCTGACCTGTCCGAGCAGATGCATCTCCTGGGGCGTTGCGTCGATGACGGCGGCGGGAAAAGGAGTCCCTACCAGCCGTCCTTCCAGATCCCTGCAGTGGCAAGTCACACCCGAGAATCCCTCTCGTGCCGGCTGCGGGATCTGCTCCCAGTGGTACAGCAGTCGTTCCAGGGAGTCGGCCGTGCAGGCGTCGTCGGAGTCCAGGGGCAGGAACAAGCGGCCGGAAGCTTCTGCTATCCCCCGGTTGTGGGCAGAGGGTTTCCCCTGGTTTTCCTGATAGAGGTATCTGATCGCCATCTTTTTCTCCGACTGCCAGGAGGCAATCAGCGCTTTCGTGTTGTCTCGCGACCCGTCATCCACGATCAGCCATTCGAAATCGGCGTAGGTTTGGGCCAGCAGGCTGCGGTAGACCCGCTCCAGGGTGTGGACACGATTGAAGGTGGGAGTGAAAACGGTAAACGTCGGTGCCTTGGTCATGGGGCGGCCCGCCTCGTCAGCAGCAGGGAGCAACGCCTCTTGATCCTGCTGGGCAGATATCCGAACATCCGGAACTGCCACCGGTTGAGACAAAAGACGATCCTCCTCCCGACGGAAGCCTT
This sequence comes from uncultured Syntrophobacterales bacterium, assembly GCA_903928915.1. Taxonomy (GTDB): domain Bacteria; phylum Desulfobacterota; class Syntrophia; order Syntrophales; family UBA5619; genus JAKAFS01. The sequence continues at coordinate 2,292 of CAIYSL010000071.1, forward strand.
CCGCAGAGGCCTGCCCTGGGGGTTGAACCAGCCGATCGCATCGACGCAATGTTGTCTGGCCGGGATATCCCATGCTCCTTTTTCAACGACATGCC
>CAIYSL010000072.1 GCA_903928915.1 uncultured Syntrophobacterales bacterium
AGCAGGGATCGTTTCCTCGCGGAAAAGCGGTACCGACATGATATACAAGCTCGAAGTCCCCTGTGTGGCAGACTTTTTTTCCTGCGCCACCGTGGTCCTTGAGAATAACGTGAAGAAACAATTGAGCTGCCTCTGTAAGTAATTTTTTTTGTTCAACTGTTGGCTAATTTACCAACATGCCATTAGATACGCAAGAAGAATGTTCGCCGGCACGTGGAAGCTGTCCTCAGCAAGTAGCGGAAAATGCAACCGCTTCCGGATTCAGCGCGAAGACAGCGGTCATGGCAATGATGAAAGAACGGATTTCAAATTTTTGGAGCGGGAAAACCCCTTGCTGGGATTTGTTAGGGGGCCCCGACCAAGTTTACTTCCATTGCTCAGCCTATCAAAACAGGGATCTGCCGTGTTGGGAGATAGCCGGGACGCAATGCAGGAAGATTCTCAATTTCGAATGGGGGTGCCAGGATTGCACCGTTTTCCTGCTGTATGGTCATCGCTCACCGCAGGAAAGCCTTTTCCGCTGAACTTGGAATACGACTGCTGATGTTCGACATGCTCAAGGATGTTACCGTTTCCGGTGGGAAACTGACCAATGAACGGAGGAGGTTTTTATGAGGAAGCTGTTTTTCGTTTTCATGCTGTTGATACTCGTAGGCGCCGTGGGTGCAGTGAGCACGTCGTCCGTGATGTCGGCCCAGTCCGACCAGCGCGCTGGGCAAGCCGTCATCTCCGGAAAAGTGAAAGATGTCAAGGGAGCCGGGGTGAAGGGGGCCGTCGTGACCGTGGAGGGGCAGAAGGCGAAAGCGACCACGGCCGCGAACGGATCCTTCAAACTGACCGGCGTGAATCCCGGCTCGGTGTTTCTGTACGTGAAGACGCCTTCACCGGCGTATCTGGACGGGGAGGCCCTGAAGGCCATCCCCGTAAAGGGCGGGGCAAGGATTACCGGTGTGGAGATAACCCTTTCGGGCCGCCCCAGTGCGGCCGCTACGTATGTAGGGGGGAAAAATTGCGCCGGCTGTCACGACGAGAAATTATCCAAGGCCCTCGACGGCTCTCCCCATGCATCCATTCACTCGCGCTTCGTGACCGAAGGTACGAGCCGCATGGTTTACAAGAACATGTGGCCGGAGCCCAGCAGCAAATACCTCCCCCGAGACCCCAAGGGCAAACTGCTCATGGTGCAGGATCCGCTGGACGGTAAGGGGCTGGTCCATCTGGTGCTCTGCACGAAAGGCGACGAACCCAAGCGTGAATACCTCTTCAAGTTCTACCCCGAACAGAAAGAGGGCGTCTCGCTGGCCGAGGCGGATCTGGATTGCTCGGACAAGCCCGCCGGCGCAGTCTGGATCCCTATTGCCGCCACGATCGGCGGCGAGGGCAACTGGGGCGAAGGGTATGCCGACCCTGATCACAAGAAACCGGACCGCCACCCCAATTTCGGGGAGGGGAAGCAGCGGTATATGTGCAGGGTACAGGACGTGCCGTATCTCGTGAAATGGATGAAAGAGAACAATGTATCGCGGGAAGGGCAGAAGCAGGACTACATCGACTACATGCCGGTGTTCATCATGCAGGACGGCACCCCGGCCGGCTCGAAGGTGCTGGCAAAAGGGGAAGTCGGCGCCCCGATGTTCTGGCAGAAGTCCCCGAAAAAATGGGCCACGCCCGACAACACCCTCTCGCGGAACTGCGCCGGGTGCCATGCCACCGGGGTGAAGATAAAAACAAAAGACTTCAAAGACTACAAGACCGTCGTCACCGACTGGGATTACAAGGACCTGAACATCACCTGCGAGCGCTGCCACGGACCCGGTTCCGAGCACGCGAAGTCCTCCGACAAGGCGCAGATCATTACGCCCAAGCATCTGACCGCAAAAGCGGGTAACGAGCTCTGCGGCCAGTGTCATGGAAACCACGACGGCAGGAGCATAACCCCGCCGGGGGTATACAAGCCCGCCTATGACGGAAACTACAAGGACACCCTCGGTCATGGGTTCTTCGTCCCGGGCGTGTACAACCTCGAGACGTTCTTTGCCAACTATGAAAAACCCACAACCAGCCTGATCCCTGACTGGAAGGAGGGGGCGTTCCACTCCTGGCCCGACCAGACCCACGGTCGCTCGCACTCCATGGAGCTTTCCGACCTGCGCAGGTCCGCGCATTACCGCAACAAGACCGAAAAGCTCACCTGCACTACCTGCCACGACGCCCACACCCTGGATGCGGGACCGGCGTCGCTGAAGGTCGGCGGCTACGATTTCGCCAACGCGGCCTACGGGAACAACACCCTCTGTCTGGCCTGCCACGCCGGAAGCGGGCAGTTTAAAGACATCACCACAGCCGACGTGGCGGTGCTCCAGCTCGACGCCCGCCGTAAGGTGACGAAGGGCGGCGCCGCCGTCACGGCAAAAGCGACCGACACCGCCCTGGCCCGCAACCGGGTAGCCCGGTCCGTGGCCAAGCACATGCAGGTAGGCGCAGGGATGGGAGGGGCGCTCTATACGCCGGACGATCCGAAGATGCCGGTGGGCAACTGCGCCTCCTGCCATATGGCAAAGATCGGTAAACTGCAGGATATCGACGTCGATGCCATGTACCACCTGGACTTCGACAAGAGCGGCAAGAGCGCCGTGGCCGAGGGCAACGTAGCCTCGCACGTCTTCGACATCGTCTGGCCGGGCCAGAGCGCGATCCTCAAGAACCCCGATCCGTCGAAAGGCCATGACTACGACATCATGCCGAACTCGTGCAGCAAGTGCCACGCCTTTGCCAGGATCAGCGGGGACCTGGATTAGAAGAATACCCCGCCACGGTGACTGCCCTGCCGCCCACGGCAACAGGGCAGTCACCGTAAAAGAGCATGCACGGCGCGGGGGAACAGCGAACGGACTCTGGAAACGAAGGAGAGCGGAAGGTGAGGAAGTCGGCAGCATTGATGCTCACGGCAGTGGTGATACTCGCATTCGGAACACCGGTCGTGGCGCAGGAGTTGATGAAAGTGAAGGGATGGGTAAGCAGGATAGATGCGGGGGCCATGAGCGTGACAATCCTGCCCGAGGGGGGTAAGCCAGTCACCCTCATCATGAGCGATCCCGAATCGCTTTCGAAGGTCGCAGAAGGCGACGAAGCCGAGGCACGGTACAGAGTGAAGGACGGAAAGAACGTGGGGAGGTGGCTCCGCAGAATCAGCGAAGGATGCTCGTAATAAGAAGTTACCATCAAGGAGGCAGCATGAAACACGTTGTATCGTTACTGTTCGCTCTTATGCTTCTTTTCTCAACAGGCGCGGCGCACTCCCAGGTTGTCAGCGGGCCGTCTATCGCCCTCCCGCCGGCGGAAGTCATTCTGCAGGCATGTAAAGACATGGGGATCGAGGCGGTCGGCGGAGAATACGTCATTACAAAGATGCCCGACCTGATCAACAAGTCCGGGAAGGTGTTCGTCATCGATGCAAGGCCCGCACGGAACTACGATGACGGGTTCATCCCGACAGCATTCAATATGTTTGACGCAAAATTCAAACGCATCTACCCGGAATTTGAAAAGTTGAACCTTGCGAAGGACACCGAGATATTCATCGGCATCGGAAGGCCGTGCCCCATGAGTCTCAGTGATATCAGACAGCTGAAAGAAAAAGGCTATACCAACCTGAAAGCCTTTGTCAAAGGACCGCTCTTCTTTGAAAAATATTTTTCCGAGGTTACGGCCAAAGGAGCAAAGAAGCATGCTGCAAACGGTGCAGTCATTGTCAACCTTGCCGACGATGCCGACCTGTCCAAATTCTTCGCCGCACCTACGGAAAAGGAGAAAATGATAGTCCTGATCGGGCCGGCCGATAACGCAAGAATCAATTATGGCCTTGCCGATAAGGTTTACAAGGCCGGGTATAAAAAGACAGCTCTTTTTAACGGCAATATCAGCGATATTCGCTAAGGGGTGGGGCAATGAAAAAACTCTTTGTTCTTGTCACGATATCCGTACTGTTTACCTTTGGATGCGCCCACAGAGAAGCTGCCACGATAAGACCCGCAGAAAAGCCGGTGGCCAAAGTCGATGCCATCAAAGCGGGCAAAGAGGAGGGGACGATCGACAGACAATTCTTCAAAAAGATCGTGGCCGATAAACCGGTGAACGTATCGCTCGTCGATGTACGGACAAAATTCGAGTACGACGCAGGTCACTTTGACGGCGCCAGACACCTGTTCATCAACGACCTCTTCGACAAGGGATGCGCTGCTACCCTGGCCCGGCTTCCCCAAGACGGGTTTATCGTGTTTGTCTGTGCTACCGGCGCGAGGGCCGGCGAAATGTACTTCGAGATCAAGGATAATTGCAAATACGGTGATATCGAAAAAATGTTTTTTCTGGATGTCGAAGTTGCCTACACACCCAAAGGTCCGGTAATCAAATAGCGGTACCGCCTTCCCGGGGGAGACGGCTCACGCCTCCCCCGGGGAAACGTTTTCTACTGTCTGAATCGATTGCCTTTCCGCAAGCCTGTCCACCGCCTGGCAGACGTCAGCCAAACATCAACGTCCCTGAGGATGTGTCTCGGCACAATGACACCCTCCCGCCTTTTTTTCGGATGCAATTCTTTCGATGATCGTTGAACGGCCGTTTTTCACATAATCCCTTTCAATGTCGCTCCTCGTATATGCAAAGCAATAGCAAACCAATTCGTCATTTTGGAACTCCTGTTGTTCAAATCCGGCAATCTCAATCATGGTATTTCCTCCTCAACGATCCTCCTGTCCGGCTGATCAACGGCAGGGGTAGCGATACTTACGCGGATTCGACGCCGTCGTCGCGGCGGTTTGCCTGACTCCATGCCTGGGCGGCCATTTGCACGGGATCCCAGGGGCTTGAGAGCGGCGGCGTGTAACTGAGATCGAGGTCGTTCAGAGACTCCACGGTCATGCCGTTATGAATGGCCGCCGCCACCGTATCGATGCGTTTGGAAACCTCGGTGCCGTATGCACCGATGATTTGCGCACCCAGCAGTTTGCGGGTTTTTTGATCGCCGGTGATCCGGATTCGCATTCTTTCGGCGTGCGGGTAGTAGACCTTGTGATCCCACGTTTCAATATCCACCGACAGGGGGGAAAATCCTTCCTCCCGCGCTTCATCGTCCTTCAGGCCGGTTCGTGCGGCTACCAGATTGAAAATCTTGACGGATTGGGTTCCCAGCGTGCCGGCATATTCCCGGTTTCCCCCGACTGCATTTTCGCCGGCGACACGGCCCTGTTTATGGGCGGTGGTGCCCAAGGGAAGATAGGTGCTTTTCCCCAGCAGCCGGTGATAGGTCTCCGCGCAATCGCCGGCTGCATAAATATCCGGGACACTGGTCTCCATTCGCCTGTTGATGCGAATTGCGCCTTTAACGCCGGTTTCAATGCCGGCTGCTCGGGCCAGACCGGTCTCCGGCCGGCTGCCGACCGCCACCAGCACCATGTCTGCGGCAATGGTGTCGGCTGCGACCGAGCGCACGGAAAGTCGGTCTTTGCAGGATTCGATCCGCTCGACGGCAAAGCCGCTGAAAACCTGAACGCCTTGCCGCTCCAGTTCGGTCCGCACGATGCCCCCCAGCACCGGATCAAAGGTTGTGAGAACGGACGGTAAAAATTCGACCACGGAAACTGAAAGCCCTCGATGGATCATGGCGTCGGCCATTTCCATGCCGATATACCCCGCGCCGATGATGACGATAGAGGTCGGACGACGAGAGGTGAGATATTTCTGCAAGGCAAAACTATCCGCCATCCAGCGGAGAAAAAAGACGCCCGGCAGATTGATGCCGGGTAGATGCGGTACAAGGGACATGCCTCCGGTGCCGATCACCAACTTGTCGTAGGGAAAGGTCTTGCCGCAGCCTTCCGCATCGGTGGCGAGAACCTGTCTCCGGTCCGGGAGGATCGCCGTGACGCGATGATCAGGAAATAGCCGGATGCCCCTTTCTTCAATTTCAGCGGCGGTTCGATGGGCCAGGGTCCTCCAGTCGGAGATCTCGCCGCTCAGATAAAACGGAAGCCCGCAGATGCTGAAATTGGGATACCGGTCCGCCAGGATCAGGGTGATTCCCGTATCGGGAGACAACTCCCTGGCGCGGAGGCTGGCACTGATTCCGGCATCGCTACCGCCAATGACCACCATCCTTTTTTTCATCGTGATATACCTCGCGAAAACGACGGAACGAACTATCAATAGAGATACTGAATTACAGTATATCATGCTGTTCAGACTATTTCGAACGCCCTCCAGCTTCAAAATCCCCCGCGAACATGGCCGTAAAGATTCACTTGACATGGCCTCCGGCGCCAAGTATATTCCTTCCGGGAAATATGGAGGGGACGGTATGAAGGAATTCATCAAGGTCATGAAGGCGCTTTCCGATCCCAATCGCGTGTTGCTTGTCAAGATGCTTCAGAAAAGGACAATGTGCGTCTGCGAAGTCCAGGCCGCGCTGGGGATAGCCCAACCCACCGTTTCCAAACACCTGAAAATACTGGAAGGCGCGGGGCTTGTGGGGCGGAAGAAGGAAGGGCTCTGGGTGAATTATTCCCTGACCGACGGCGGCCGCAGCCCCTACGCGGCGAGCCTTCTGGGAAACCTGATGCACTGGCTCACCGATGATCCGACGGTCAGCGACCTGATCGAGAAGAGTGAAGCGATTCGGCGGGAGGACCTCTGCGGCACCCATGGTTGATCGGATATATTGTCATATCGAAATATATCACCTAACCAAACCGCCGCTGAGTGAGCGAGGAGTATCGCATGTCTGAATGTTGCACAAAAAACGCCCCCCCAGGGCCTGTCACTATCCGGACAAAACCCGAAGCGGCTAAGACGCAGGGATGGTGGCTCGCGCTGCTCATTCCGGTCTTCGTTCTGCTCTACCTGTCGCTCGAACAGGGAACGGATTATCTGGTCTATTCGCTCATGGGAATGGACCGGAAGTCTCCCCTGGCCGCGGCGGTGTGGTTCTTCCTCTTTGAAGTGCCTAAAGTGCTCCTGCTCCTGACGGCCATCGTGTTCGTCGTGGGGATCATCCGCTCGTACTTTTCCCCCGAAAAGACGAGAAAGGCGCTGGAGGGGAGGCCACTCTTTCTGGGCAATGTTATGGCGAGCACGCTCGGGATCGTGACCCCCTTCTGCTCCTGTTCAGCCATCCCCCTGTTCATCGGGTTCATGGAAAGCGGCATCCCGCTCGGCGTCACCTTTTCCTTCCTCATCGCCGCGCCGATGATCAACGAAGTGGCGCTCGTGCTTCTCTTCAGCCTGTTCGGGTGGAAGACGGCGCTCCTGTATGCATCCACAGGTCTGCTGATCGCCATTGCCGCAGGCTGGATTATCGGCAGGCTCAAGGTGGAACGGTTCGTCGAGGCCTGGGTGTATGAAATCAAGGCCGCGGAACTCGTGATCGAGGAGCGGGAAACGCCTTTTTCCGAAAGGGTCCAGGCCGGGTATCGGGCGGTCGCGGATATCGTCTCGAAGGTCTGGATCTACATCGTGATCGGCATTGCCGTCGGAGCCGGCGTCCACGGGTATGTGCCGGAAAATTTCATGGCCTCCCTGATGGGCAAATCCGCCTGGTGGTCCGTGCCCCTGGCGGTGCTGATCGGCGTACCGCTCTATTCGAACGCCGCCGGGATCATCCCTATCATCCAGGCCCTTCTGGAAAAGGGGGCTTCGCTCGGCACGTCGCTCGCCTTCATGATGGCGGTGATCGGGCTGTCGCTGCCGGAGATGATCATCCTGAAGAAGGTCCTCAGACTCCCCCTGATCCTGATTTTTATCGGCGTCGTCGCCTCCGGCATCATGGCCGTCGGGTACCTGTTCAATATGGTCTATTAGCGCCAGGAAGCGACAGAGGTAACACAGTCGACACGAGGGAGGCGGGCATATGGATATCAAAATTCTGGGTATCGGATGCGCGAAATGCCAACAGCTGGAGAAGATGGTCAGAGCGGCGGTCGCGGAATGCGGCGCCGAAGCCGCAGTCGAACATGTGACGGATTTTAAACGGATCGCCCAATACGGCGTGTTCGGCACCCCGGCGGTAGTCGTCGACGGCACGGTCAAGTCCGTGGGGAAGATTCCCAAGAAGGAGGAGATCCTCGCCTGGCTGAAGAAATGAAGGGACGCCCTGTACGGAGGACACTATGACTGACGGAATCGCAAAACGACTCTCGTTTCTGGACCGCTACCTGACACTCTGGATCTTCCTGGCGATGGCGGCGGGCGTGCTGCTGGGGTATTTCGCCCCCGGCGTGGGCGACTGGATCGGGTCGTTGCGACCCGCGGGGACCCAGACCAGCATCCCGATTGCCCTGGGTTTGATCCTGATGATGTACCCCCCGCTCGCCAAGGTGAAGTACGAGGAGTTGGGCGACGTGTTCCGGAATTTCCGGGTGCTGGGGCTGAGTCTGCTGCAGAACTGGCTCATCGGGCCAGTCCTGATGTTCCTGCTGGCGATCCTGTTTCTGCACAACCAGCCGGAGTTCATGATCGGCCTGATCATGATCGGTCTGGCGCGGTGCATCGCCATGGTCATCGTCTGGAACGACCTGGCCCGGGGCGACTGCGAGTATTGCGCGGGGCTGGTCGCCTTCAACGCGGTATTCCAGGTCCTCTTCTACAGCCTCTACGCCTGGCTGTTCATCACCGTCCTGCCGCCGCTGATCGGCCTGTCCGGGGCCGTGGTGCAAATCACGATCGGCCAAATCGCCGAGAGCGTCTTCATCTACCTCGGCATCCCGTTCCTGGGAGGGATGAGCACCCGGTTCCTCCTGGTGAAGCTGCGCGGGAGGGAGTGGTACCAGCAAACGTTCATCCCCCGGATCTCCCCGCTCACGCTGGTGGCGCTCCTGTTCACGATCGTGGTGATGTTTTCCCTGCAGGGCAAGAAGATCATCGAATCACCCGGCGACGTGGCCCTGATCGCCGTGCCGCTGTTGATCTACTTCATCGTGATGTTCCTGGTGAGCTTCTGGATGAGCGCGAAGGCGGGGGCCGATTATGCCAGGTCGGCGACGCTCTCCTTCACCGCCGCCAGCAACAACTTCGAGCTCGCCATCGCGGTTGCCGTCGGCGTCTTCGGGATCAACCACGGGGCCGCCTTCGCCGCGGTGATCGGCCCGCTGGTCGAGGTTCCCGCGCTGATCGGCTTGGTCAACGTGGCCCTGAAGATCAAGGAAACGTATTTCCCGGGCGCGGAGGGCTCCCCGGCCACGATCTGCCGCATCGAGGCGAAGCGGTGCGGTTGAATGGACGGTCGGGCGCGATGGGGAATGGGTAACGGTCGGCGGCTATGGATGAACTGAGCAAGATCTACGTCGAGCCGACCAACCGCTGCAACCTCGAATGCGTGACCTGCATCCGCCATGCCTGGGACGAACCGCTGGGGGACATGGCGTGGTCTGTCTATCAAAGCTTGATCGACGGTCGGGCAGATTTCCCGGAAGCGAAGACGATCGCCTTCGCCGGCCTGGGCGAACCGCTCCTCCACGAACGATTCCCCGCGATGGTCGGCCTTGCCCACGAACGGGGGCTGCGGACGGAGATGACGAGCAATGCCCTGCTTCTGACACCGGTGCTCGCCGCGCGGCTGGTCGAGGCCGGACTCGACCAGTTCACCGTCTCGGTCGACGGGGCATCCGGCCCTTCCCACAGGGCAATCCGGCCCGGGGCGTGTTTGGAGACGATCACGGCCAACGTCCAGATGCTCCACCGGATGAGCGCGGAGGCGTGCGCAACGCCGCTCAAGATCGGGATCGAATTCGTGGCGATGCGGCGCAACCTCCACGAGCTGCCCGCACTACGGGAAATCGCCGACCGGCTCAGGGCTTCCTTCATTCTCGTGACGAACGTGATGCCCTACACGGCCGAGCTGAGGGACGAGATCCTCTACCATATGGGGCCGACCAGCCACGACGGCGAGGGGGCGCCGTACAACCCGCTCTGGATACTGCCCCACATCGACTGGACTCGGGAGACGGAGGGGCCGTTGTCCGCCGTCATGCGCCACCGGCCGAAGTTGAGTTTTTTCGATACCGGTCCGGCCCAGCGGAACAACTACTGCCCCTTCGTCCAGGCCGGGAGCATGGTCGTGGCCTGGCACGGCGGCGTCAGCCCCTGTCCGGCCCTGCTGCACTCGTACCACTGCTTCATCCGGAGCCGTCCGAAGTTCTTCCGCCGCTGCGAGTTCGGCCGGCTCCCCGGGCGGAGCGTGAGGGCGATCTGGACGGACCCGGCGTATGCCGCCTTTCGCGAGCGCGTCCGCCGGTTCGACTTTTCCCCCTGCACCGATTGCGGCGGATGCGACCTGGGCGAATCGAACGAGGAGGATTGCTTCGGCAACCCCTTCCCCGTCTGCGGAGATTGTCTGTGGGCACGCGGCATCCTGCGCTGCGCCTGAAGGATAAGGCGTACCGGCTTTCCCTGCTGCGGCACGATCGACGCACCGTTACGGGATGGATTTCTGACAAATAAGACGAAAAGTGAGGTATGATGGGTGATGAACATGAATAATGCGGCTCTTAAGATCGGTATCTTCGGCCTGGTACTTCTCCTGATGCCCGCAGGGCCGGCGGTCCGTGCTGCCGCGGCGGCGGAGTCCCCTGTCAAGGGGATGGTCACGATGGTCGACCTGGGCGCCAAGAAATGCATCCCCTGCAAGCTGATGGCGCCCATCCTTGCGAAGCTGGAAAAGGAGTATGCCGGCAGGGCAGCCGTGGTCTTCTTCGACGTCTGGGAAGACCCTGAACCGGCCAAGCGGTTCGGCATCCGGACGATCCCGACGCAGATCTTCTTCGACAAAGAGGGGAAGGAGGTCTACCGGCACCAGGGGTTTCTCGGCGAGCAGGAGATCGTCCAGCGGTTCAAGGATATGGGGGTAAAATAGGATTGAGAAGGCATCCATGCTGACGACCCTTTTTCTGACGATAAACGAATGGATCACCGGCGCAACCGCCCTGGCGGCGCTCGGCTGTTTCCTCTGGGGGATGGTGAGCGTCCTGATGAGCCCCTGTCACCTGGCCTCGATACCGCTGATCGTGGCCTACGTGGCCGGACAGGAGCGGGCCCTCAAACCGAAGCAGGCGGCGCAGTACGCCGTTCTGTTCACCGCGGGGCTGTTCATCACGATCGCCCTGATCGGCGTCGTCTGCGCGCTCCTCGGGCGGATGCTCGGGGATGTCGGTTCTTACTGGCAGGTCATCGTGGGGCTCGTGCTGGTGTGGGTCGCCCTGGGGATGCTCGGGGTGGAGCGGTGCACCCTCTCCGGGACCTGGCTGCACCGACTGAACGTGAAAGGGTTCGGCGGCGCATTCACCCTGGGCCTGGCGTACGGCGTCCTGTCCGGCTCCTGCACCTTCGGGTTCATCGCCCCGATACTGGCGATCATCACGATCCAGCAGAAGGTCCTGACCGGGATGACATTGATCGGGCTGTTCGCCCTGGGGCACTGTCTCCCGATCGCGGTCGCCGGCAGCTCCACCGCTGCGGTCCGGCGCCTGACGGAGAGCGAAACCTGGATCGGGTCGGGAGGCTGGTTTCGCAAGAGCGCCGGGGTCGTCATCGCCCTGCTGGGGATCTACTTCATCGGCAGCCCCTTTCTGATCGGATGAGTCCACCCAAGGAGTCTCGCGCATGAAATTCATGGAAATCGCCCAGCACTTCAGCCCGGTGTGGTTTGCCGCGGTCATGGGGACGGCGGTCATCCCCCTGGTCCTGTCTCTCCTCGGCCTTCCGCTGATGGAATCCCTGGGGGTACTCTTTTTCTTCCTGGCTGTGCTGATGTTCCTGTTGGCCCTGGCGCCCTGGTCGGTGAAGGTGCTGCTGTTCCGGGAAAACGTCACGAAGGACCTCAACCACCCGGTGGCGGCCCATTTCTTCCCGACCATGCCGATCGCGCTGGTCATCCTGGCGCTGGATTTTCTGAGATATCCAGATTTGTTCTTCTCCCCCGGGACATCCCGCATCATCGCCTTCTGGCTCTGGCTCTGCGGCTCCCTGGGCATCTATCTGTTCGCCTACCTGATCCTGATCCGCGTGTTTAGCCACCGGGAGATCACGCCGGCCCACGCCAACTTCGGCTGGTTCATCCCCCCGGTCTCCAAGATGATCATCCCGGTGGCCGGCCTCGAGCTGGCCGAGCTGTTTCCCGCTCAGCTGGAATTGACCTTCGGGCTTTCGCTGGTCAGCTTCGGCGCCGGGCTGTTCCTGTTTCTGTTCGTCGGGGCTGCCGTCTACCACCGCTACATCTACCATGAACTCCCGATGAGCCGGCTGGCGCCGACCTTCTTCATCGGCATGGTCCCCACGGCGATCATCGCCGCCATCCTGTTCAAGATGATCCACCTCTTCGCCAGCCGGGACGTGCTGGGGATCGCCCCCCAGGCCTTTACCTCGGTGGCGAAGATCGCGATCCTGATCTGCTGGGGGTTCTCTGCCTGGTGGTTCGTGATGGCCTGCATCGTGATCCTCTACTACATAAAGCGGATCGAACTTCCCTTCGCGATGAGCTGGTGGGCCTTCACCTTCCCGTCGGGCGCCCTCGGCATCGCCTCGGCCGTGGCCTGGAAGGTCTCGGGGTTTGTCTCGATCTACTGGTTCTTCCTCCTTGCGACCCTCTTTCTGCTCGGCGTCTGGCTGATCGTCTTTCTCCAGACCGTCCGCGGGATCGCCTCGGGCAAGCTCTTTCTCCCCGCGCACTGATTCTAAGGGAGGTACAAGGATGGAACACAGCCACGCCCACAACCACCATGAACCGCCGACCTCGCTGACAAACCTCCTGCTGGCGATCGTGATCAATGGCGGCATCGTCGCCGCCGAGCTCACGGTCGGCCTGTTGATCGGGAGCATGGCGCTCGTCTCGGACGCCGTCCACAACCTGAGCGACATCGTGCACATGCTGTTCAGCTACTGGGCGGAAAATGTCGCCCGCCGCCCGGCAACCGCGGCGAAGACCTACGGCTACCGGAAGATCGAATTCATCGCCGCCTTCGTCAACAGCATCGGGCTGTCCGTGGTGATCGCCTTCATCTTCTGGGAGAGCCTGAAGCGGCTGGCCTCGCCGGCGGAGATCCCGGGCACCGAGATGCTCCTGGTCGCCGCGGCGGCCTTCATCGGCAACGGCGCGGCAACGCTGCTGCTGCAGAAGATCTCGGCGCGGAACATCAACATCAGGAGCGCCTGGCTCCACTCGCTCCAGGACGCCCTGTTTTCGCTGGCCGTGATCGTCGGATCCCTGACGATCATCCTGTTCGGCTGGACGATCGTGGACCCGCTCCTGTCGCTGGCCATCTGCCTGGTGATCGCCCGGCAGATCGTCAAGATCGTCCGGCAAACCGTGGATTCGCTCCTCGACGCGGTCCCGGCCGGCGTCGACGCGCGCGCGGTGCGCAGCGACCTCGCGGCGATCGACGGCGTGCAGGAGGTCAACGACCTGCACATCTGGGAGGGAGGCGCCGACCAGCGGCTCCTGTCCGCCCACCTCGTCACCCGGGGGGCGGCCGACTGCGCAGCGATCATCCGTTCGGCCCAGGAACTCCTCCTGCACCGCTACGGGATCAACCACACCACGCTCCAGCTCCTGCCCGACACGGCCGGAGCGATGGAGCACTGCAGCCATTGCACCTGGGGTACGAACGAAGGGACGACCTGCACTCCGCAGGGCCGGGCTCCGGCATCCCCGGATGCAGAGGCGCCGCGGGATTGAGCGGAAAATCTCCTTGACATCGACTGCCCGCCTTCGTATTCTCCTGGTCGCTCCGTGGTGCGGGAGCGGGTATTCGCCGGCAGGGATCTCTTACGGAGCCACTAGCACATTCCCCGTTCATTGCAGCCGGTTACCCCACCTGCGGCGGGGCGGAATCCTGCCGGGGCAGGGGCGCCGTCGTGGTAACCGGTCAGGGAAAATGGGAGCAGCGATTCATGCCGTTCTACCGTTTCGAAAACCTGGCAAGCAACTATCTCACCCCGCACCTGTCGACCGGCAAGGCCCCGGTCATCGAAGGCGACTACCTGTACTTCTGCCTGCTCCACAAAGTCGCGGGCACCGGCTCCGAGCTGCACTACCATCCGAACGAACTGCTCGCCTTCCAGGTCACCGGAAAGTCCAACATCGTCGTCGGCCGGGACCGGCGCATCATCGGCCCCGGCACCTTCGTGCACGTGCCGGCCTTTGCGCGCCACTCGATCAAGGCGACCGAGGACGGCAACTGCCAGTACCTGTACATCAAGGATAAGACCTGGACCGTGGTGGGGCTCGCCGAACAGGAGGCCGTTCCCGAACGGGCGATGACCGTCGCTGAGGTCAACCGGAAATACACGACCGGGGAGCTGAAGGACCGGCGGCTGGATGCTGATCGCTCCCGGGTCGTCGTCGAGGGACTCCCCGACTGCTACTACCCGCTCATCGACTCCTTTGCCCGGCCGCGCAGCTCGGCGGAGCGCACCTGCACCATAGCAGGGGAACGGCTGGTCTTCGGGTTCAGCGAGGCCCATCGCGGGGACCCTGCCCCTGCCCCCGGCGGCGGCCGCGAGCTGTTCCTGTACGTGCTGGCGGGCGAGATCGACTGCCGGCTCGACGGCGATCAGAAGCGGCTTGTCGCCGGCGACGTGGTGCATGCGCCGCGGGGCGCGGCCTGCCGCCTGCGGACGGTTTCCGACTTCGCGCGATACGTCACGGTCTGCCCCACGCCCTACCTGGAGCAGCGCATCGAAAAAATGTCTCCCGCGGAGCGCGAGCAGGCGCGCATCCACGGTTCGGCACCGTAACCCTTCCTCCCCCGGACAGGAGCTGCCCATGGCCGCAGACAAACCAAAGGCAACCGCAGCGAAAGCAGGCCCCGCCGGGAGCGCCGGCAGGAAACGCGGCGGCGCGGCGCGGCCCCGGGCCGCGGGCAAGACCAAGACCGCCGGCGCCGTCAAGGCGGGCGGGGGTACCTATTGCTTCCCGATTGCCGAGCTGCGGAAGGTCGCCGCCGGCACCGGGTACTCCACGTCGCACGGCGGCGTGGTCGAGGGCGACCGCATCCTCGTCGGCTGGATCCACAAGCCGCGCGGCACCGGATCGCGGATGCACTCCCACGCCAACGAGCAGTTCAACTATGTCGTCAAGGGCACGCTCAGATGCGAGGTCGACGGCGTCAAATCGCTCGCACCGGCCGGCACGCTGATCTTCGTACCGGCCAACGCCCCCCACACCATGGTGGCCACACCGGACGAGGACGTGATCTTCATCGCCATCAAGGACCTGTCGCAGGGGATCATCGGCACGGCCGTCGACGGCACCATGGCCGGCCCTCACTACGACCCGGGATTCGGAGAGAACGGCGGGTAAGAACAGCCCGCGGATCGGCGGGGGATGTGTCCCGGGGAGTCATGCCGGTGTCCGGACTGCCGGAGTCAGTACCCCGGCAAGTCAATCGGTCAAAGCGGTCATCCCGCGAAAGCCGGAACCCAGACGCCGTCCCGGTGCAGGCGGGAACCGGCGTCACCCGGACACCGGCCTTCGCCGGTGCGACGCATACGGCATACTCGTCACAGGTGTTGCCGGAGTAATAGGACCGCGCGGCTGCTGATCCGCGGGAATTGTTGAGGAGAAACAAATGCATTCGCACTTTGTCAAGAGCCGGGACCTGATCGTTCCGCCCTGCCGGAATGCCTGCCCGGCCGGGGTGGACGCGGCCCGGTATATCCGGGAGATCAAGCGGGGCCGGCCGGATCAGGCCCTGGCCGTGATCCGCGAACGGATCCCCTTCCCCGCCGTGTGCGCCAACGCCTGTTTTGCACCCTGCGAAGATGCCTGCGCCTACCGGCAGTTCGGCGACCCGATCGCCATCCGGGCGCTGAAGCGGGTCGCAGTGGAGCAGGGCGGTGACCGGGTGAAGCGGAAGAAACGGCCCGCCGCCGCGACCGGCCGGCGGGTAGCCATCGTCGGGGCCGGCCCCGCGGGGCTGACCGCTGCCTACTACCTTGCCCGGCTGGGGCACAAGGCGACCCTGTTCGACAGCCAACCCGAACCCGGCGGCACCATGCGCTACGGGATTCCCGACTTTCGGCTGCCCAAGGACCAGCTCGCCCGGGAAATCGCGGTGATCCTGGCCGCCGGGGTGGAGTTCCGGGGCGGGGTGACGATCGGAAGGGACGTTGCCTTAGCCGAGCTGAAGCGGGACTACGACGCCCTGTTCATCGCCTGCGGGGCAACCCGGGATGTGGAGTTCGCCCTGGAGGGCAGGCAAAAGCGCGGGGTCTGGTCGGGCTGGCAGCTCCTGCAGGAGGTGGCCACGGGCGCAGCGCCGGCCTTTCGGGGCGACGTGCTGGTAGTCGGCGGCGGGAACGTGGCCGTCGATGCGGCCCGCACGGCCCGGCGCCTGGGCGCCGGGACGGTGACCATCGTCTACCGCCGCACCCGCGGGGAGATGCCCGCGCACCCCTCGGAAATCGCCGCGGCCGAAGAGGAGGGGATCCAGCTCGTCACCTCCTGGGCGCCCAGGCGGATCACCGGCGACAGCTCGGTCACCGGGCTGCAGCTCGTCCGGTCCGTCACCGCCGACCGCCGCGACAAGGACCCGGTCTGCGACGAAGAGATCACCCACCGCCTGAAGGCCGACCACGTCATCCTGGCCGTGGGCCAGGCCTCTGACCTGGGGTTTCTCTCCGGAGACCCGGCCTTCGCCGGCCCGGGGGGGCGGATCGCGGTCAACGCCGAGGACCTGATGACCGGCTCGCCCGGGGTGTTCGCCGGCGGTGACGTCGTCAGCGGGCCGGACTCCATCATCGGCGCCATCGCCCAGGGCCGCCGGGCCAGCCAGACCATCGATCGCTACCTCGGTGGCCGGGGCGAGATCGACGAGGCCCTGGCCGAGGCCGAGGGAGAGGTAGAGGTCGCCGACCTGCCCGAGGCCGCCCAGCCCCGGACGGCCATCCCGACGCTCCCCCCCTGGCAGCGCATCTCCGGGTTCGACCGGGTCGAGCTGGGCTACGACGAGCGCCGGGCGCTGGCCGAGGCCAGGCGCTGCCTGACCTGCGACGCGCGCACGATCGAAGTCCGGGTGAACGCGGAGCACTGCAAGGAATGCGGGTACTGCGCCGAGGTATGCACCCTGGGCGCCTTCGCCCCGGCGGACCACTTCAACGCCAAGGGGTACCGGCCGATGGTGTGCAAATCCTCGGCATGGTGCGTTGGGTGCATGAAATGCTTTTACGCCTGCCCCGATTTCGCCATCGACGTGCAGATAAAGTCGGCCTGAGGCCGCGGAAGGTAACCCCGATGAAACGATTTCTGGAAACAGGAAACTTTGCCGTGACCGAAGGGGCGATTCTGGCCGGCTGCCGCTTCTTCGCCGGCTACCCCATCACCCCGGCCACGGAGATCGCCGAATCGATGAGCCGCCGGCTCCCCCAGGTGGGCGGGATCTACGTGCAGGCCGAGGACGAGTGCGCAGCCATGCACCTCTGCATCGGCGGGGCGCTCGGGGGGTACAAGGCCATGACCGCCACCAGCGGCCCCGGCTACATCCTGTACGCCGACCCCTACGGCTGGGCCATCGGCTGCGAGACCCCGCTGGTGATCCTCAATTCCGGCCGGGTGGGCCCGGTCAGCGGCATTACCGGCGCGCCGGGCCAGGGGGAATTCTACCTGACCCGCTACCCCACTCAGGGCGGCAACTTCGAAACCATCTGCCTGGCACCCAATTCGGCGCAGGAGGCCATGGCCATGACCGTGGAGGCCTTCTACCTCTCCGAGCGGTTCCGCACCCCGGTCACGGTCCTGGCCGACCAGCTGATCACCGACGGGTTCGAGGACATCAGCGTCCCGGGAAACGAGGGGGAGATGAAGGAGATGGGCTTCCGGATCTGGCCCCGGCAGATACACCCCGGCCCGCTCTTCTATCCCGCCACCGACGAGATCGACATCCCGCCGGTCCAGCTGGGCCACAACACCGGCGCGCTCTGTTCGGACTGGACTCCCACCGAAGAGGGGTACGACACCGAAGAGGTGGAGAATCACCACCGGCACGCCTTTCGGCTGATCTACAAGATCCGCAACCACCGCGACCTGATCAGCCACCGCTGCCAGAAAAGCTTCCTGGACGACGACCCGGAGCTGATCGTCGTCTCCTTCGGCACCCCCTCGCGGGTCGTGAACACCGCAGTGGCCAAGGCCAGGGGCCGGGGCCAAAGGATCGGCTCCCTGCGCCTGATCAACCTCTGGCCCTTCCCCGACGAGCTGTTCACCCGCAAGGCCATCTATCTCGTCGTGGAGCTCAACTGGGACGGGCAACTGGTCCGGGAGGTGCAGCGGGCCGCACCCAAGGACTCCGCGGTCCATTTTTTGGGCACCTGCGGCGATCTGCCGACCCAGGCGGACCTGGAGGAGTCGTTTAACAAACTGCTCGCGAACCAGCCCCTGACCCGCAAGGGCTGGACACTGGAGGCTTGGTGATGGACCGTCTGTCGAGCGAACTCGCCGCCACGTACCTGCGCCCCCGCAAGACCCCGTCCACGGCCTGTTCGGGCTGCGGCCTGGGCGCCAACCACAAGATCATTCTCCAGGCCGTCTCCGAGCTGGGCCTCCAAGTCAGCGACGTGGTCTGGGGGACCTCAATCGGCTGCGCTGGCCGGCAGACCTTCGCCACCTGGAAAGGGGACGGGTTCGCCGGCACCCACGGCCGGGTGTACGCCATCGCCCGGGGGCTGCGCCTGGCCCTGCCCGCCGAGATCAAGCTCATCCTCACGGTGGGCGACGGCGACGCCTTCGGGATCGGGCTGAACCACCTGCTCCATGCGGCCCGGTGCAACGCCGACATGACCGTGATCGTGAACGACAACCTCGGCTACCAGTCCACCGGCGGGCAGTTCGGCTGGACCACGCCCGCGGGCAGCCGGACCGACTCCAGCCCCTACGGCATGTTTGAGCCCGGGTTCATGGGGGGCGGGCTGGACATCATGAACATCCTGAAAGGGGCAGGGGCCACATTCCTGGCGCGCCACATCGCCCGGGACGGACAGGCGGCGGTGGAGAACATGAAGCGGGCGATCCTGAACAGGGGGTTTTCGCTCGTACACATGCCTTACCCCTGCCCCACGAACTTCGGCTCCACGAACCTCGGCACCCGGACCCCGGTGACGATCTACCGCTGGATTGTGGAGCGATCGGCGCCGCTGGGGCAGGAAACCGCCGATACCCTCTGGGCAACCGGCGTCTACCTCGACGCCAGCAACTCCCGGCCGGAGTTCAGCGAGCAGGTGCGCGAGAAGGGGCAGCAGATCAGGAGGACCCAGGCAGCATGAAAGAGCGAGTGGAACTAGTGGCCAGCGGGTTCGGCGGCCAGGGGGTGGTCCGGCTGGGCCAGATCCTCGGCCAGGCGGCAGTCAAACAGGGGCTCCACGTGACGATGCTCAAGAGCCACGGGACCGAGATGCGGGGCGGGTACGTCCGCAGCCAGGTGGTGATGTCGCCGAAGCTGATCGACTCGCCCATCTGCGAAAGCCCCGATTACTTCATCGCCCTGTCGCTGGCCGCCTACAAGCGATTCAGGGACACGGTGCCCCCGAGCGG
Source organism: uncultured Syntrophobacterales bacterium (assembly GCA_903928915.1). GTDB lineage: Bacteria > Desulfobacterota > Syntrophia > Syntrophales > UBA5619 > JAKAFS01. The sequence goes on from CAIYSL010000072.1 coordinate 19,571, forward strand.
CGTCATCCTGTACGATCCGGCCTTTGTCGACGCGCTCGACGCGGGGCTTGCCTGCCGGCAGCTCGCCGTGCCGGCCAAGCAGCTCTCCGTGGAGCGGTTCAACCGGCCGATCCTCGCCAACACGATCATCCTGGGCGCCCTGTCCCGGCACCTGGCGCTCCTGGACAAGGAGCTCCTGCTGGAGAGCCTGCTGGCAATCATCCCCAAGTTCCAGGCCGAGAACCGGCAGGCCTTCCAGGCGGGGTATGACTGCGTTCACTGAGGAGGACAGGTCATGAAGATCATCAGGACCGACGAGTACCGGGAGATGGCGGATCCGACGCCCCCGGGCAAGGCATTGAACAAGATCCTCACCACCGCAGACGGGGCCAAGGAGATCGAGGGGATCTTCGTCGTCTTTCCCGGGATCCGGCACGGGCGCACCCACTACCACGAAAAGCGGGAGGGGATCTTCGTGATCCTCAGCGGCCGGGCGCGGATAACCGTCGAGGGCCGGGACTGCCCGATCGAGGCCGGCGACATCATCTTTCTCGCCGCCGGGGAAAAGCACACGATCACCAACGAGTCGGGCGAGGAGTTCCGGTTCATGGAGTTTTTCACCAACCCGCCGCACGAGGCCGACTGGATCCCGGTGGAATAGGAGGAGCGGAGCATGAAGATCGCACAGTTCATCCAGGACGGCCGGTTGGGGCTGGGGCTGGTCGAGGAGGGCGGCCTCGCGCCCCTCGACTTCGCGGGGGACATGCTCGACTTCATCGCCGGCGACAGGACCGCGGCCCGGAAAACCGGCCGCCCGATTCCCCTCGGCCAGGTCAGACTGGCGCCGCCGGTGACGCGGCCCGGCAAGATCATCGGCATCGGCCTGAACTACCGGGACCACGCCGAGGAGCAGAACGCGAAGATCCCGGCGGAGCCGCGGCTGTTCGCCAAGTTCGCCACCACGCTGATCGGACCGGGCGACCCGATCGTCTGGGAGAGGGCCGTCACCGGCCAGGTAGATTTCGAGGCGGAACTGGCCGTGGTCATCGGCAGGGCCGTCAAGAACTGTCCGGAGGACCAGGCCCTGGCAGCGGTGTTCGGGTACGCCTGCGCCAACGACGTGAGCGCCCGGGACATCCAGCTCGCCAAGGGCGAGCTCGTGCGCGGCAAATCGCTCGACACCTTCTGCCCGCTCGGGCCCTGGATCGTCACGACCGACGAGATCCCGGACCCGGGAGCGCTTACGGTCCGGTGCCGGCTGAACGGCGCCCTGATGCAGGAGGGCACCACGGCCATGCTGATCTTCGGCATCCCTGCATTGGTCGCCTTTCTCTCCCGGTCGTTCACCCTGCTTCCCGGGGACGTCATCCTCACGGGCACCCCCAAGGGGGTGGGCGTATTCCGGAACCCGCCGGTGTTCCTGAAAGACGGAGACGAGGTGGTCGTGGAGGTCGAGAGGATCGGCAGGCTGGTAAATACCTGCCGGGCTGCGTAACGCACACCCGCCAAGGAGTCAAGACATGTCCGTACAATTCACCGCAGAGCAACTCGCCTGGCGGGATCTGGCCCGGGATTTTTTCGAACGGGAGGTGCGGCCCGTGGCCGCCGAGATCGACGCGCGGCCGGACCCGCAGGACTGTTATCCCGGCGAACTGGTGGAAAAACTGTCGAAGATCGGCCTCCGCACACTCGCCCTGCCGAAGCAGTACGGCGGGATAAACGCCGATGCGGCCACCAAGGCCCTGCTGCTGATGACGATGTGTGAAGTGGAGGCGGGAACCGCCAAGATCATGAGTCAGTGCTGGAAGGTCTCTCAGGTGATCGTCGAGGCGGGAACGGATCTCCAGCAAGAGAAGTTCCTCCGGGAGTTCGCCGCCGACCACCGCTACACCACCTCGATCCTGATGACCGAACCGAACGCCGGCAGCGACAACATCCTCCCTTACAACGCACCCGGGGCCGGGGTGGCGTTGACGGCGATCCCGGACGGCGACTGCTACGTCCTGAACGGGACGAAATGTCTCAACTCCCTGGTGAGTTTCTCCAAGCTCCTGCTCGTCTACGCCCGCACCGACCCGAGCCGGCCGGTTCGTCAGGGCACGTCGACCTTTCTCGTGCCCGCTGACCTGCCCGGCATCACCTACGGGGAGGTGCACGACAAGATGGGGTTCCGCCTCTACCCGAACGGGGAGACCTTTTTCGCAGACGTCCGGGTCCCGGCGGAGTACATGATCGGGGGGCTCAACGCCGGGTTCGACACCTTCTCCCAGATCTTCCGGGGGAGCCTGGAGATTCCGGCCACCTACCTGGGGATCTGCAAGGCCATGTACCGGATCGCGCTGGACCACGCCAAGGGGCGGATTCAGGGGGGCAAGCCCATCGTCGAGCACCAGGCCGTGGGGACGATGCTCGCGGAAATCGCCATGGCGATCGACACGCTGGAGGGGTACCTGTGGGACACGGCCTGGCACCTCCAGAACGACCGGCAATTCGACGCGAAGAAGACGCGATTCGGAAAGATGTTTGCCGCCGACTGCTTCGTGAAGTGCATGGTCCTGGGGCTGGAGGTCATGGGCGGCGCCGGGATCATGCGCGACAATCCGATGGAGAAGCTGATCCGCGACGGGCTCACCTTCCTCCACGGCGACGGGACGAACTCCCTCACCAAGCTGCGCGTCGTCCCCCTGCTGGCCTAACGGAATACGGAGTGTCAATGGAATACCAGGAACGGACCGTCCAGCGCGTTTTTTCGATCCGCTTTTCCGCCGGGGAGAGGATCATCGACTGCCTGGAGCGGCTCGTGGCCGAAAAGGAGATCCGGACCGGGATCGTCCTGTTCCTGGGCGCCTTTACCGCCGGCGAGCTGGTGTTCGGATTCACGCAGGACCCGGCCGGGGAGCGGACGTTCGACCGGGGCAGCTTCAACGAGCACCGGGAGGTGCTGGGGATCGGGGGGATCACCTGGCAGGACGGCAAGCCCAAGGTCCACGTGCACGCCGGTCTTGCCACCCGCCAGGACGTTTTGCTGGCCCACATCGTCGAGGCGGCTGCGGCCGGGGCGGAGGTGTTCATCATCGAACTGAGCGGCACCGGCTTTACCACCACGGCGCTGCTCTGAAGGGGACGCCCCGCTTTCGCGCCGCGGACCCGCGCGACTCACAGGAGAGATGCGATGACCGACCGACAGGACGTTTCCCGCGAACCGCGCCCGTGGTTCGGATCGTGGCCCGGCCACATTGCCCGGAGCCTGGCCTACCCCGCTGTTCCCGCCTGGTGGATCCTGGAGCGGAACGTCGAGCGCTTCGCGGACCGCGACGCGGTCCTGTTTCTCCACCACGAAGACGCCTGCGAGCTCGACCGCCTGACCTACCGCGACCTCTGGGAGCGGGCCAACTCCCTGGCGGCTGGGCTGGCGGAGCTGGGGGTCCGCCCCGGAGACCGCGTGGGGACCCTGCTGCCGAACTCCCCCGCGCTGATCACCAGCTACTACGGCATCTGGATGGCCGGGGCGGCCGTCACGCCCGTGAACGCCCTCGCCGCGGAAAAGGAGGTCAGCCACCAGTTGCAGAACGCCGGGGCGAAGCTCCTGATCGCCGGCGAGACGATGGCCGAAACGGCCCTGGCCGCGGCCGGGAACCTGGGGCTGCGGGTCGTCCTCGCCCCGGTGGGTGAGGCTTGCCGGCCGGCGGGACGCGACATCATCCGCTTCGAGGAGCTGATCGCGAGCGGCCGGAAACGGCCGGCCGGCGTGGCCGTCGATCCGGGCGAGGACACGGCGGTCCTCCTGTACACCGGCGGGACCACGGGCGAGCCCAAGGGGGCGGTCCTGACCCACCGGAACATCGTGGCGAACACCATCCAGTTCGCCGAGTGGTACGCCCTGGAGGCGGGCCGGGAAACCTTCGTCTGCACCATCCCCATGTCCCACAGCGGCGGCATGAGCGGCGTCATGAACGTGCCGCTGTACGGCGGGGCAACCCTGATCGTGCTGAAGCGCTTCCTCGCCGAAACCGTGGCCCGGGTGATCGAGCAATACCGGGCCACGCGGTTTTTCGGCGTGCCCACCATGTTCGTGGCCCTGCTGGCGAGTGAAGCGGCCCGGTCCCGCGATATGACCTCGCTTAAGGCCTGCCGTACCAACGCCGCCCCGCTCCCGGCAGCGGTGAAGGAGCAGTTCGACGCCCTGATCGGCAGGGAGGTCCTCGTCGAGGGGTACGGCCTCACCGAGACGAGCCCCCTGACCCACGCCAACCCCATCGGGCGGGCAAAGGCAGGCTCGATCGGGATTCCGCTGCCCGACACCGACGCCAAGGTGATTGACCTCGCCACCGGCGCCGACCTGCCCCCGGGCCGGGAGGGGGAGCTCCTGCTTCGGGGCCCGCAGGTCATGAAGGGATACTGGCGAAACCCCGCCGCCACCGAGCGGGCCCTGGCCGGCGGCTGGTTCCACACGGGCGACGTGGTCCGGATGGACGAGGAGGGATATTTCTTCATCGTCGACCGTCTGAAGGACATGATCAACAGCGCAGGCTACAAGGTGTGGCCCCGGGAGGTGGAGGAGGTCCTGTACACCCACCCCGGCGTCCGCCTGGCCGCGGTGTTCGGGAGCCCGGACGACTACTACGGCGAGGCGGTAAAGGCCTGCATCGTCCCGAAGGAGGGAGCGGGGAAACCGCTCACGAAGCAGGAGATCACCGCCTTCTGCCGGGAACGGATGGCGGCCTACAAGGTGCCCAAGCAGGTCGAGTTCTGCGACAGCCTGCCCGTCAGCGCCCAGGGCAAGGTGCTGCGAAGACTCCTCAAGAGCGGCTGACCGGGCGGCCCGGGCCGGGTGTTTCTTCGCCGGCCGGGAGCGAACCTCTCCACTCCGGCGGACGGACTTCCCGAGCGGGACCGAAATTCCCGCAGGGAAAAATGTATTGACGAATCCCGGCGGCCATAGTAAGGACCCAGACGGCGGGCGGTCCACCTCTCATTCGCTGCACCATGCCACGCGCAGACATCGCCCGACCTTCGAACCGCCGATTTTGTACCGCGCAGGTCGTGCAGAAAAACCCCGTAAGGAGAAACAGCGCCCGAAAATGATGCTTCACCCCCTGTGATAAACCGATTCGGTATGCGAAGCTCCCGTCCCAGCAGCGGGGCTTCCCGGCGAGGAAGAGTTCTCTTTTCTTGCATCCCCGCTCCCTTCCCCAAGACAGGGTTCGCGGGATGCGCTCCCGATCGATGACATTGAATGAGGAGGTGCCAGATGAAAAGAAGAAAAGGTTGGGCATTCTGGGGAATCGTTCTGCTGATCGGCGGCATGCTCATCGCCGGCCCCACGCCTGCTGCGGCCGCCGCCCCCGCAGGCACCCTGAAAATGGCCATCCACTGGGGACTTTCGGCCGACTGGCTTGATCCGTCCAGCAACAGCGCGCTCATTCCCTCCCAGATCACCCTGTACCTCTTCCACGACGCCCTGTTCAAGCCCATGCCCGACGGCACCTACTCGCCCTGTCTGGCCGAGTCCTGGACCGTCAGCCCCGATGCGAAGACCTACGAATTCAAGCTCCGCCAGGGGGTGAAATTCCACAACGGCGACACCATGACCGCCGAGGACGTGATCTTCACCTACTGGAGGTACAAGGCCAACCAGGCGAAGATCATCCACGACAAGACCGAGAAGGTGGAGGCCGTCAACCCCTACCTGGTCCGGTTCAAGTTCAAGGAGCCCTTCCCCGATTTCTTGGAGGCGATGCTGCCCGGGTCGACCACCATCGGCTGGATCGTGCCGAAAAAGTACGTGGAGAAGGTCGGGGAAGCCGGGTACAAGAAGGCGCCCGTCGGCGCGGGTCCGTACAAGTACGTGGAATTCGTTGCCGGCCAGCGGCTGATCGCCGAGGCCTTCGACGGGTTCTGGCGGAAGACCCCCTCGATCAAGCGGCTGGAGTTCTCCATCATCTCCGAGCCGGCCACGCGCCTGGCCATGGCCGGCAGGGGCGAGGTGGACATCGCCACCCTGATGCAGGGGGTGTTCTATGAGAACCTGAAGAAGGACCCGAAGCTCCGGATGCTGGCGCCGCTCAGCCCGTCGCGGTGGACCGTATACATGACCGCCCAGTGGGACCCCAAGTCCCCCTGGGCGAACCCCAAGGTGCGCAAGGCCGCGTCCCTGGCCATCGACCGCAAGACTCTGGCCGACATCCACATGCCCGGCTGCGGCCCGATCGGCGGGCTGCCCCTCGAGGGGGACGCGATGGGCGTGGAATTGCCGCCGGACCCCTACGACCCGGCGCAGGCCAAGAAACTCCTGGCCGAGGCCGGCTACCCGAACGGCTTCCACGGCGGGAAGTTCTACCCCTATGAGGGGGGGTACTGGCCCTACGGCGAGCAGGTGGCCAATTACTGGAAGGCCATCGGGATCACCGTGGACACGGTGCTCCTCGACCGGCCCGCCTGGTTCGCGACCCGCCAGGGGGGCAAGATGAAAGGGGGGATCTTCATCGACAACATCCAGCCCGCGACGATCGGCGGCCGCCTGCTGTACCTCTTCGGCCAGACCGGCTACGGGAACTACCCCGACATCCTGGAGGTGTGGAGCAAGTACCAGAAGGAGACGTCGGCGAAGGTGCGGAAAGACCTGATCCAGAACATCCAGAAGATGATCTACGACCGGACGATGTTCATCCCCCTCACCTCCACCAATTCGCCCGCCGCGGTCGGTCCCCGGGTGAAGGGAAACCCCTGGAAGATCCAGCCGCTGATCTGGTTTACGGCCCCCTTCGAGGACATGGAGCTGGTCAAGTAGGAGCAGCGCAGGGATCTTCATCCGTTTGTCGATGCTGTCGCAGGGGCAGGGATACGGGGTGAAAGGCCCCGCCCCCGCCGCTGCGGGTTAGGTGTTTTGGGAGACGATGAAACGATATATCATTCGGCGCTTTTTCCTGGGGATCATCGTTGTATGGATTGTATCCGTTCTGATATTCGGGGCCACCAGGATCGGCCCTGATCCTGCGCTCATGATCGCCGCCCCCGGGGCGGACGAGGCGGAGCTCAGCGCGATTCGGGACCGCTTCGGCCTGAACGAGCCGCTGCCGTTCCAGTACGCCATCTTCATCAAGAAGGCCATCCAGGCCGACTTCGGCGAGTCGGTCTACTACGGCCTGCCCGTCGCGGAGATCCTCTGGCAGCGGCTGCCGGCTTCGCTGATGCTCGTGGGGGCCGCTACGCTCATTGCGCTCGGGTTCGGCATCTCGGCTGGCGTGTTGGCAGCCCGGAGACGCACGGGGTTCCTCAACAATTTTCTCCGGTGGTTTTCCTTCCTCGGCCTGTCGATGCCCAATTTCTGGATTGCGATGCTGTTCATCCTCATCTTTTCCGTGAAGCTGCAGATACTCCCCACCGGCGGGTACGGAACCTTCTGGCACCTGCTGATGCCGGCCTTTTCCTTGGGCTGGTATTTCAGCGCCGGGTACACCCGCATCACCGAGTCGTCGCTGCTGCAGGTCCTCAACAGCGAGTACATCAAACTCTGCCGGGTGAAGGGGCTGACCGAATTCGCCGTCGTGGGCAGGCACGCCCTGAAGAACGCGCTCATCCCCGTGGTCACCCTGGCGGGGATGAACATCGTCTTGATGATCTCGAGCGCTGTGGCCATCGAGATGGTGTTCGGCTGGCCGGGGCTGGGGCTCTTGATGTACCACGGAGCGGTCTACCGGGATTTCAACGTGGTGCAGGCGGTCATCCTGTGCATCTCCGTCCTGATGGTGTTCATGAACCTGCTGGTGGATATCCTCTACGCCTACCTGGATCCGCGCATCCGGTACGATTGAGTAGCCACGGAGACGAAAAGAAGGAATCTGTATGAGAGGGGAATTCTGGAACGAACTGAAGGATATCTGGCGGAGGGTCCCCAAGATCGCGGTGATCATCCTCCTGTTGCTGATCGTGACGGCGCTTTCCGCCGACTTTTTGGCGCTTCACGACCCGGAGATCGGCGACCCCCGGCAGCGGCTGCTGCCGCCCGCCTGGGAGGAGACGGGAAAGTGGAGCTACCCGCTGGGCACCGACACGATGGGACGGGACGTCCTGAGCAGGCTGATTTACGGCTCCCGGGTTTCCCTGATCGTGGCCTTTGCCGCCGTCATCATCGCCGGCTGCATCGGGACCTTCCTGGGACTCCTGGCCGGGTTCTTCGGGGGGTGGGTGGATCAGGTCATCATGCGCTTCACCGATGCCTGGCTGAGCATCCCTACGGTCATGTTCGGCGTCCTGATGGCCGTCATCCTCGGTCCCGGGGTCTGGAATATCGTCATCATCCTGGGGGGAACGTTCTGGTCGCGGTACGCCCGGGTGGTCCGGGGCGAGACGCTGAGCATGAAGACCCGGGATTTTGTTCAGCTGGCCAAAATCGCCGGCTGCGGGAAGGCCCGGATCATCTGGAAACATATCCTCCCTAACGTATTCAGCAGCGTCATTACCCTCTCGTCCCTGCAGATCGGGATCGTGATCGTCGTCGAGGCTTCGCTCACCTTCCTCGGGGTGGGGGTCCCGCCGCCCAAACCGGCCTGGGGACTGATGCTGTCGGAAGGGCGGGGAGGACTGCTCGCCGGCTACTGGTGGCTGGTCATCTTCCCCGGTGTCGCCATCGCCATGCTGGTCACCTCGTTCAACGTGATCGGAGACTGGCTCCGGCGGTACCTGGATCCTTTTTATCGCAATATAGAGTGAGCGGCCGTGGACAATAACACACTCCTGCACGTAACCGGGCTGAAGACCTATTTTTTCTCCTTCGCGGGGACGCGGATCGTCAAGGCGGTCGACGACGTATCGTTCGATATCCGCCGGGGGGACCGCCTGGCGGTGATCGGTGAATCGGGGTGCGGCAAGAGCACCGTCGCCGCCTCGCTGCTGCGCGTCCTGCCCCCCTCCGCCAAGACGGTAGGCGGTGAGATCCTCTTCGAGGGGGAGGACCTGCTGAAGAAGAGCAACCGGGAGATGAACGATATCCGGGGCAGGAGGATCGCCATGATCCTCCAGGACCCGATGATGTCCCTGGACCCCGTGTTCACCATCGGACGCCAGCTCGGCGAAACCCTGGAGCGGCACACCCCGCTGCGCGGCGAATCCCTGCTCCGGCGGATCAAGGAGCTCCTGACGGCAGTGAACATCCAGGAGCCCGAGCGGCGGATCAACCAGTGGCCCCACGAGATGAGCGGCGGGATGCGCCAGCGGATCGTCGGGTCGATTGCGCTGAGCTGCGAGCCGAAACTGCTCATCTGCGACGAGGCGACGACAAACCTGGACGTAACCCTGCAACTCCAGTATCTGAACCTGCTCAAGGAGCTGCAGGAGAAAACCGGGGTCACGTTGGCGTTCATCACGCACAATCTCGGGATCGTGGCCGAGCTGTGCACAACGGTGATCGTCATGTATGCGGGGAAGATCGTGGAGCGCGCCCCGGTGATGGATGTGTTCGATTCCCCGGCCCACCCTTACACGAAAGCCCTCCTGGATGCGGCGTTCGGCCTGCAAGACACGCGGAAGCGAAGGCCCATTCCCGGCGAGCCGCCCAACCTGGCCAACCTGCCGCCGGGATGCAGCTTTCATCCGCGCTGTATCCATGCGGACGACCGGTGCCGGAAGGAAGAACCGCCCGAAGCGGACATGGGGCCCGGACGGAGCGCCAAATGCTGGCATCCCGGCAAGGAATGAGGGGGCTCGAATAACGACTCAGGATGAAGTGATGCAGCGATGATGGAAAAAGCGGAATTTGATTATTTGCTCAAGATCAGGGACCTCAAGATGCATTTCCCGGTCAAGGCCGGGATCGTCATGGATCGGGTGATCGGATGGGTCAAGGCCCTGGACGGTATCGATCTGACGATCAAACCGAGGCAGGTTCTGGGGATGGTGGGAGAGTCCGGAAGCGGGAAGACCACCCTTTCCAAGGCCTTGCTGCTGCTCGAAAAGCCGACGTGCGGGGAGATACTCTACGAGGGGAAGGACATCCATTCCCTGACCGGCCCGGATCTGAAGGCCTACCGTCGCACGATTCAGGCGGTCTTCCAGGATCCCTTTGCCTCGCTGAGCCCCCGTCTCAGGGTCCGGGAGATCATCTCGGAACCCCTGGAGGTATCCGGCACCCTGAGCAGGAAAGAGCTGGAGACGAAGGCGCTGGAAGCGCTGCGAACGGTGGGTTTGGACACCGGACTGATAAAGGTCTACCCCCACGAACTGAGCGGAGGCCAGCGGCAGCGCGTAGCGATTGCGCGGGCCATCTCTACCGATTCGCGGATCATCATCCTGGACGAACCCACCTCGGCGCTCGACGTCTCCATCCGCCTGCAGATCATCCACCTGCTGATGGACCTGCAGCAGAAGCTGGAGCTGAGCTACCTCTTGATCGGGCACGACCTGGCCATGGTGGCCTACATGTCCACGGACATCGCCGTCATGTACCTGGGAAAGATCGTCGAGTTGGGGGAGACGAAGGAGCTCCTGCAGAACACGGCCCATCCCTACACCCAGGCGCTGATCGCGGCCTCCCTGCCCGACCATCCCCGGCTGAAATAGGAGCGGACGATCATCACGGGCGAAATCGCCAGCCCGCTCAACGTCCCCCCGGGCTGCCGGTTTCACCCCCGCTGTCCGGGAAGAAAACCGATCTGCGAGGAGAAGGAGCCGCCGCTGGTCGCCGTCGGGAACAATCACTGGGTCGCCTGTCACGTAGAAGGGTAAGAGGGTGAGATAACAATGGAGAAGGCAACGGAAGCGGTGAAAGTTCTGAAGGGCGCCCGGCTGATCGATGGAAACGGCGGACCGGTGCTGCGCAAAGCTCTCGTCGTCATCGAAGGGGGGCGCATCAAGGCTATCGGCCCCGAAGGAAAGGTCTCGGTGCCGAAGGGGGCCGAGGTGATCGACATGAAGGCCTGCACGCTGATGCCGGGGCTGATGGACATCCACCTCCACTGCTCGGCCCACAACCCGATCACCTATCAGAACTACCGGGTCGCCCAGTTGGAGGCCACCCCTCCCCTCCAGATGCTCACCACCCTTCTGCACCAGCAGATCATGCTCGAGATGGGCTTCACGACCCTCCGGGACAACCCCTGGCCGAACGCCTACGGCGGCCATAATTCGACGGAGCTGGTCGCCCTGCGCGATGCGGTGGAGGCGGGCATCTTCGCGGGTCCGCGGCTGGTGGTGGGGGGATACGCCACCATGACCGGTTCGCATCTGGATCTGATCGTGCCCCGCGGCTGCCGCCGGGAGCCCGACGCCACGGCCGACGGTCCCTGGGAACTTCGCAAGCTCGCCCGGAAGCAGCTCCGGACCGGCGTCGACTTCATCAAGACCTGCGCCTCGGGCGGCGGCGGCACCGACAAGGAAGCGCCGGACGTGCGGAACATGACCCAGGAGGAGCTCGACGCGGTCGTGGACGAGGCGCACGCCCTGGACAAGCACTGCGCCTGCCACTGCTTTACCGCCGCCGCGCAGAAGATGGCCATCAAGGCCGGGGCCGACACGATCGACCACTGCGTGTTCACCGACGATGAGGCGATCGAGATGCTGGTCAGCGAGAAGAAGTTCATCGTGCCGACGCTCCTGCACCGCTCCGACCGCGCCCTGGAGGTGCGGAGGAAGATCGGGACCTCGGAATTCACCCTGAAGAAGATGAAGATGCTCCAGCAGCACACGAAAGAAACCTTCCAGCGGTACCTCACGGCAGGGGTCAGGATCGCCATGGGGACCGACATGGCGCTCGACCCGGAGATGGGGGCCAACGCCCAGGAGCTCGAGATCTACGTGGACTACGGGATGACCCCGATGGAGGCGATCCAGACGGCCACGAAGAACACCGCCGAGGCGATCTGGCTGGGGAAGGTGACCGGAACGCTCGAACCGGGGAAGTATGCCGACATCATCGCGATCGACGGCGACCCCTTGCGGGACATCCGTCTCCTCCAGGACAAGGAAAAGATCAAGATCGTGATGAAGGAGGGCACGGTCTTCGTGGACCGGCGGCCGGGGCACCGGAAGCTCGTCATCCACGATGAAGCCTGGGGCTGGAAGCGGCTCTGAGCCGACACTTCCCCGGGAACCGTCCGGAACGCCCATACGGCGTAATCGATACCCCGCTTCACCGGCGGCCTCAACGGCCGCCGGTTTTTTTTCAGCCTTGACAATTATGAGCATATGCCTATAATACCGCCGCTGGAGGCGTACGATGCCGAGACCGAAATGCTGCCGACATATCGGGGCCATGCCCGAACAGACTTTTTTTCACCCCGAGGGTGCGACGCCCGCATCATGCGAGGCAGTGTCCCTGACCCTCGACGAGTACGAGGCGATCCGCCTGGCCGACCTCGAAGGGCTGTACCAGGAAGAAGCCGCATCCCGGATGAACGTCTCGCGCCAGACCTTCGGCAGGATCGTCGAGGCGGCGCATCGGAAGCTCGCCGATGTCATCGTCAACGGAAAGGCTCTCAGGATCGAAGGCGGTCCGGTCTCCCTGCCCGCGGCGGCGCCTGCCCGGTGCCCCCGCTGCCGCCGGGCGCTGGGCGCCCTCTGCGGGGAGCGCAACGAACGGTCATGCCCGCACTGCAGAACGCATGCGGAAAAATAAAAAAACAGATAAAAGGAGAACCTCATGAAGATCGCTTTACCGTCGCGTCAGAATCGGGTAGACGAGCACTTCGGCCACTGTGAATACTTCACCGTATTCACCGTCAACGACAACAGGGAAATTCTGGCAGAGGAAACGGTCGCCTCCCCTGCCGGTTGCGGCTGCAAATCGAACGTAGCCCAGGTGCTGGCTCAGATGGGGGTGACGACGATGCTGGCCGGAAACATGGGCCAAGGGGCCGTCAACGTCCTGAACAGTTGCGGGATCGATGTGCTGCGCGGCTGCACGGGTGATCTGAAACAGGTGGCCGAGCGCTGGCTCAAGGGAACGCTGCAGGATTCGGGAATCGCCTGCGCTCAGCACGAACACGGATGCCACGAGGCCTGAGAGGAATACCCATTGAGCAACCAAGCAGAATCATCGCCCAAGATGCCGGCGGCCCTTCTCCGCGACGGCCTGTCATTCCTGAAGCGGCAGCAGAAGGACTGGAAGGTCACCGTGCTGCGCACCTCCCTCGACAAGCTGGCCTACCAGATGGTCTTCCCGTACCTGTCGATCTACATCGTGGCCCTGGGGGCCTCGGGGATCCAGTTGGGCCTCGTCAACAGCATCGGCATGGCCGTGGCCGGCATCTTCGCGCTCTTCACCGGGTGGCTGATCGACCACGTCGGCTCCAAGAGGATCTACCTCATCGGCATCGGCTTCATGGCCGTCTCGTACCTGACCTACGGCCTGGCGCAAGACTGGCTGGTTACCATCATCGCCATGATGGCCTACTGGCTGGGGTTCTCCACGAGCGTCCAGAGCTGCGCCACCATCTGCGGCCACTGCCTGGTCAACCGGGACCGGGCAACGGGCATGATGATCTGCGAGACCGTTGCCGCAGGTCTGCTGGGAATGGCCGGGCCGATGCTGGCAACGTGGCTCGTGGCCCTCTTCGGCGGCGTCCACGTCGATGGGATCAGGCCCCTGTTCTTCCTGGGGCTCCTGATCACCCTCGGCACGTTCGCCATCGTGCTGATGCAGCTTTCCGACCAACGGTACGTGCGGCCGGGCACCGGGGCGAACTTCTTCAAAGACGTCTCCGAGGTCTTCAAAGGCGGCCCCGAGTTGAAGAAATGGGTCGTCATCGGCGCCACGACCCAGCTTCCCCTCGGAATGGTCTTCCCCTTCACCCAGGTCTTCGCCCACACGGTAAAAGGCGCCAACGAATTCATCCTGGGGGCCATGGTCACCGGCTCGGCCCTGGCCTCCATCCTGTTTGCCATTCCGCTGGGGAGGCTCGCGGACCGCATCGGCAGGAAGAAGGTGCTGTACATGATCACCCCCTTCTTCTGGGTCTCCAACGTGCTCCTCATCTTTGCGCCCGCGCCCGGGTACCTCGTTCTTGCGGGGATCCTGCAGGGCTTCTACTTCATCTATGCCCCGATCACCGGCGCGATCGAACGGGAACTGGTTCCGCCGCAATACATGGGGAGGTGGATCGGCATCAACCGGTTCTTCAAGATGGGGCTCAGCGCCGGCATGGCGGTCCTGGCCGGCGTCATCTGGGACAAGATGGGGCCCGAGTACGTCTTCATCGCCTCCGTGGCCATCGACCTGCTGATCAGGATGCCGCTGTTGATCAGCCTCCCCGAGACCCTCCATACCCGTTTCAAGGCGGATGGTTAGTATCCACCTGTGCACCCAAACCGGCGATTATGTATCCGGCTTCCTGCAACCGCCGTCTGTAAGCGAGGCATCGTCTGCGGAAGAAATTGTGGCAGCGGCTGCGCAGACGAGCCGCCTGCCCGTCTCTCTGTCGGCGTCGCTGATCGGGGTCTCGCTGGCCCTTTCCCTTGCAGCAGGGGGGTTGGCCAGTTATTTCATGGCCCGGCGGATGGCACGGATGAAGCCGGCCGATATTCTGCGGCAGATGTGACTAGAAATAGTACCCCACCCGGAATTCAACCCGGTAGTCGTTCTGCTTCTCGCCGAACTCGGTGTTTCTCCCGCCGACGATGAAGGCCGTCCGGAAACGCAGCTCCCAGTTGGTGAAGCCCGTGTACAACAGCTCCGGCGTCAGGGAGAAGCTCCGGTCCTCCAGGTTCACCATCCAGGTCACAGCCGGGATGAAATAGAGGATATCGAAGGGCTCTTTCTGGCTGAGGCGGGCGTACAGGTAGTCTTTTCCGGTCCCGGCCCGGCCGTAGGCGTCCGCCAGGCCCCTGACATTGGCCAGGGCGGCGGCGTTCCCGGTGGACTGGTAGAGGCTGTAGGCCCGGTCGACGGTGGCGAAGAAATTCCTCTGCTCCTCTTCGCTGAAGCCCGCGCCGTTGTGGTAGTACTCCACGATCGTCGTCAGGTCGGACGTGCTGAGGTGGCGGATGCCGACCAGGTAGCTCTGGGCGTCCGCTTCGACCTGCCGGGCGCTCCCGCCTGCGTCCAGTACGGTCTTGCGGACGTTCCGGAAGTAGGCATACTCGCCGTGGATCTCGAAATTGGTCGTGATGTTCCGGGAGAAATCCATGCCGTACCGGTCGGGTCGGCTTCCCCCCGTCATGAACATCAGGTCGATGTCCGTGTCGTAGAGGAGAAAATAGAACCGGCCGGCGAAGTTCAGCTTGTTGTTGTTTCCGAAGGCGTCGTTGATGTGGTCAGTGACCGGCAGGATCGCCGGGGTGAAGGAAAAGGTCTTCAGCGGCCCGTCGAAGCTCTTGATGTAGTCCAGCGTGGCGACGATGAACCCTTCCAGAGCGAGCTCCGGGTCGTCGGGGTCCTTGGGCCGGTCGATGAACGCCGCGGGGTTCCAGGCGTATCCCTTGCCCCACTTCATCGTCTTCTTGCCCGCGTCGATCTTCAACGACGGCGACGGCTTCAGCGAAGCGTAGGCCTCGTAGAAGACCGAGCGTTCGGAACTTCCGGCGGGGTCGGAGTATTTGAGGTCCGTGTTCGTCTTGACAAAGAGACGATAGATGTCCCGTTCGTAGCTTCCCTCCAGTTGCACCCTGCCGTTCATCTCGGCAAGGGTCTTCCCCTGCGGATCGTCGTAATAGCGCAGCTTGTAAAAGGCGGAGTCGCGGTCCAGTCCGAACAGGAGCGGCTTGAATTCGACGTAGCCGCCGAAGTGGTACGGCTTCTTCTCGATCTCCGCGGCGTCGAAGGTGTAGGCCTCCTCGGCGGCGGCGGCCACCGCCGGGAGAAACAAAAGCAGGATCGCGAGCACGACCGGAACGAGGCATCTTTTCATCGGGCAGACCTTTCGTTCCCCTATCGCAGCGACTCGATGTTGGACATGAAGGTCAGGGTGAAGACCTCGTCCTTGTAATCGCGCTTCTTGAGCCCGGCAAAGATCATGACGGATTTGTACCCCTTGTACAGGGGGCTGTCCGTCTCGATAACCGCCGGCCGGGTGATCCCGCCGCCGAAGCTCTTGACGTCCTTGAAGTAGAGGGTCTTGATCAGCATGTTCGCCTCGGTGAGGCACTCGATCTTCGTGGGCAGGACGTTCTTCTTGTCCGCCCAGATCTTGAGCCGGTCGTAGGCCACGGTCTTGGTCTTGGCCTTGAGCTGCAGGAGGTATTCGTTCCCCTTCTCCTCGACCTTCTCCACGTCGTATTCCGCGGCGTAGTCCAACTGGAGGATGTCGGCGTTGTTGAACACGCCGCCCACGACGGACTGGAGGCTCGTGATCCGGACGGGCTTGCCCACGTTGGGGATGTACAGCCACATGTTGTCGCCCAGCCGCAGGGTGCTCCGCCCCTTCTCGCTCGCCGGGGCGATGAACAGCGAGGCCACCTTGTCGACCCCCTTCTTGACGGTGAACAGGGTGAATTCCTTCTTCCTGCCGTCGGGCTCGACGTTGATCAGCTTCCGGTAGGACTCGTAGGAGTCGGGGCTCAGGTTCCGGTCCACCTGCTTGAGAAGCGCCGTGCCGTCGAGGGCATAAAGCGGAGCGGCGACCAGCAGCGACAAAAAAACCATCAATGCCTTAAACATGAAAACCTCCTATACGTGTCTGAGCGCCTTGATCGGCTCCATGCGCGACGCCTTAAAGGCGGGCTGGAGACTGGCGATGACCGAAACGACGATGACCGTGGCCGAGATCACGAGGATATCGGCCGGAGAGATCCCTGCCTGGAGGACGATCCCCTGCTGCTGGCCGAAGTCGTAGCGTATCTTCAAGATGTTCAGGAGCTGGACGATGCCGA
>CAIYSL010000073.1 GCA_903928915.1 uncultured Syntrophobacterales bacterium
CCGGTAGACCGGGACCGACGCGATGCCGAGCCCGGCGAGCAGGCCGATCTCCGGGGGGGAGAGCCTTTTTCCGGCGGGGATGACCACCTCCCCGCAGGCTACGTCCTCAGCCCTGGCGAGGCAGTTTTCCCCGACGGTCACCGGCCGGCTGACCTCGATCGCCCCCTCCCCGGCAGGAGAGGTATACTCCACCATGACCACGGCGTCCGCGCCGGGCGGCAGGAACCCGCCCGTCGGGATCGCCGCCGCCTGGTTCCGGCCGACGCTGACCTCAGGGATCTGTCCCATGGCTACGGCGCCGACCACTTCCAGAAACGCCGGGATCGAATCGGAGGCGCCGAAGGTGTCTGCGGCCCGCACGGCGAACCCGTCCATCGACGAGCGGGGCAGGGGAGGAAGGTCCTCCGGCGAGGCGATATCGCTGCCACAGACCCTGGCGAGGGCCTCGGCGAGCGCCACGGTTTCGGTCGCGAGGCGGCTGAACCGGGAGAGCGCATCGAACACCTGCGCGGGTGTCACTACCTTCAAGAATTCTGACACGGTACGTTCCCCTTCAAGGGGCGAGATGCCGGTGACGGTTACCCGCTGTCCGGGCCGGACGCTTCCGGAAGTCCGCCCTTGGGCAGCCCCCCGGCGGGAGCGGCGCCGATCCCCTCCATGACCGCGACTCCTATGACAAACACCGCATGCTGTCAAGCAAATGTTGGCCGGCCGCGGGGTATCGTACGCCCTGCCGTCCGCGGCGACCGGGAGCACATCCATACGTCCCGCCGCGGTGCGGGGAGCTTCCCATCCCCGGCTGCCTGCGGTGCCGCCGTTGAGGGCCGGCAATCAACGGCACCGCGGCGTGGGGCGGGCGGGTCTCTAGTGCCGGGCATGGCTGTTCAGATCGCCCTCAATATGTCATAATAAGTAATTATAAGTTAAAATGCGTTGCTTTTGACTTGAAATTTGCCTGTCCATCGCATATCATGCCGCCGTCTGCCGCGAGGGGGATGTCAGAGTCCATCGTATCGATATTCGGCAAGGAGGGGCCATGTCGGAAGAGCTGATGAACACCAAAGAAGTTGCCCGCTACCTGGACATCAACGAGAAGCAGGTGTACGCCCTGATCAAGTCCGGAAGGATGCCGTCGACGCGGGTCACGGGAAAATGGATCTTTCCGAAGCAGATGATCGATACCTGGATCGAGTCGAACGCGAAAACAGGGCTGGAGACGGCGCGGCAGAAGAGCAGCCGGATCGCCGGGGCGCTGCTCGCCTCGGGGAGTAACGATCCCGTCCTCGACATCCTCCAGACCTGCCTCCGGAAGGCGCATGATGATTTTTTTATCTTCTCAGCGAACACGGGCAGCATGGCGGGTCTGAACGCACTGGAGAAGGGGTACACCGACATCGCCTGGTCCCACCTGTTCGATCCCGAAACCGGCGAGTACAACATTCCCTATCTGGACAAGCGCGCGCCCCACGTCAAGGCCGTGGTCGTCAACCTCTTTTTCCGGGAGCTGGGTTTTCTCACGGCGCCGGGGAACCCCCGGAAAATCCGCGGGGTGGCGGACCTCGCCCAGGGCGGGATCCGCTTCCTGAACCGCCAGGCCGGCTCGGGGACGCGCCTCCTGCTCGACCATGAGTTGGATAAGAACGGGATCTCGCCCGACCAGATAGACGGATACGGCGATGAGGTGTTCACCCATATCGAGGTCGGTCTCGCGATCCTCTCCGGAGACGCCGATACGGGGATCGCCACTGCCGCCGTTTCGAGCATCCTCGGGCTCGATTTTGTCCCCCTCACCCGGGAGCGCTTCGACATGATCCTCGACCAGTCGGTCTTCTTTCAGAAGGGGGTGCAGGCCCTGATGGATGCGCTGACCGGTGAGGAGTTCCGCAAGCGGGTCAGGAATCTGGGGAGTTACGATTTCCGGAGCGCCGGGAAGATCATGTATTCGGCGCAGTGAATCGCGAAGTGGCTAGGCGGGTTCACCAGGGCGAGGCGCCGGGGTACACAGCGGCATCCGGGACCGGATCGAGCCGGGAGGGCACGTCCCGGCTCGTGATTTGACCCGAAAGGATAGGAGGGTGCGATGAAGGGGTTTGCGAAAGAAGGGTTGCTGGCGGCGTTCCTTGCCGCGGCGATTGTATTGGCGACGGCAGCGCCCTCGTTGTCCGCGCCGGCACAGAAGAACATTATCCTGGCCACGACGACCAGCACCCAGGACTCGGGGCTGCTCGACGTTCTGATCCCCGCGTTTGAGAAGAAGACGGGCTATTTCGTCAAGACGATCTCCGTCGGGTCGGGACAGGCGATGGCCATGGGACAGAAGGGCGAGGCGGATGTTCTTTTGGTCCATTCGCCCACCGCGGAAAAGAAGTTCATGGCCGAGGGGTTCGGCCTCGATCGCCTGCTGGTCATGCACAACGACTTCATCGTGCTCGGCGCTGCCGCGGATCCGGCGGCAATCAAGGCTGCCAAGACCACCCCCGAGGCCTTCAAGAAGATCGCCGCGGCCGGCGCCCTCTTCCTGTCCCGGGGAGACAACTCCGGGACCCACTCCAAGGAAAAGGGGATCTGGCAGGCAGCGGGCATCAGCCCTGCGGGCCAGAAGTGGTACCAGGAGACCGGTCTGGGGATGGGGCAGACCCTGAACGTTGCCAATGAGAAAAGCGGGTATACCCTTGCGGACCGGGGCACCTATCTGGCCTTGAAAAAGAACCTGAGCCTGAGTATCCTGAAGGAGGGCGATCCGATCCTCCTGAACATCTATCACGTGATCGGCGTCAACCCCGGCAAGTGGCCGAAGGTCAATGCCGAGGGGGCGAAGGCCTTCTCCGCCTTCATGGTCTCCGCCGAGGTTCAGGCGATCATCAAGACCTTCGGCCTGGACAAGTACGGTTCGCCGCTGTTCTTCCCCGATGCGGGCAAGAAAGAAGACGCCCTCGGCAAGTAGGAGATCGATATCCCGAAAACGCGATTCTCAGTAGAGGGAAGCGGGGGCGAGGGGATTCCTTGCCCCCGCCGGCGTTCATCCCAACCGAAACGGGAGCGGCATGCATGGATCTGATCATTGAGGGCGTCAAGCAGGCACTGTATCTCCTGTTCACGCTGGACCGGGAAGTCATCGGGATCACCCTCCTGTCGCTCCAGATTTCCGGGACAGCGACGCTGATCAGCCTGTTCATCGGGATCACCGCCGGCACGCTCGTTGCGCTGACCCGTTTCCCGGGCAGGCAGCTGGTCGTCAGCCTGATCAACACGGGCATGGGGCTTCCCCCCGTCGTGGTGGGCCTCTTCGTGACGATCTTCCTCTGGCGGAACGGGCCGTTCGGGTTCCTCGAGATCCTCTACACCCCGGCGGCGATCATCCTGGCCCAGGCCGTCATCGCCACCCCGATCGTGACCGGCATCACCCTGGCGGCGATCCAGCACCTGCCGGCGAACCTGCGGCTCCAGATCCTCGCCCTGGGGGCGACGCGTGCCCAGATGATCTGGATCCTGGTGAAGGAGGCGCGCCTGCCGCTTCTGGCGGCGGTGATGGCCGGGTTCGGCGGCGTCATCTCCGAGGTCGGCGCTTCGATCATGGTGGGCGGAAACATCAAGGGCTACTCCCGGGTGCTGACGACGGCTACGGTGATGGAGACGGGCCGCGGAAATTTCGACATTGCCATCGCCCTGTCGGTCATCCTGATGCTCCTGGCCTTTTGCATCAACGCCATCCTGACCCAGATCCAGCAGCGGGAGCGGCCCCGATGAGCGCCACGATCCAACCGGAGATCCTGCTGAAGCTCGAAGACCTCCTCGTTCGCCGGGGGGGGGTGACGGTCCTGGATATTTCCCGCCTGGAGGTGTTTCAAGGGCAGGTGCTTTCCCTGATCGGGCCGAATGGCGCGGGAAAATCGACGCTCATGCTGACCCTGGCGGGGCTGCTGAAGCCCAGCCGCGGCGCCATCTTCTTCCAGGGGGAGCGGATCGCCGATGGCGGGTTCGCCTACCGCCGTCACATCGCCATGGTGTTCCAGGAGCCGCTCCTGTTCGATGCGACCGTGTTCGAGAATGTCGCTACGGGCCTAAAGATTCGTGGCATGAGCCGGGGCGATATCGTCCGGGCGGTTCCCGGATACCTGGAGCGGTTCGGCATCGGCCACCTGGCAAAGCGATCGGCGAGGAAACTCTCGGGCGGTGAGGCGCAGCGGACGAGCCTCGCCCGGGCCTTCGTGACGAAACCGGAGATCGTTTTTCTCGACGAGCCCTTCTCGGCTCTTGACCCGCCCACCCGGGAAGCCCTGACGAACGACCTGGAGCGGATCCTCCGGGAGACGCACACGACGGCCATCGCCTCCACTCATGACCAGACGGAGGCGCTCCGGCTGGCCGACCGGATCGCCGTCGTCATCGGCGGGAAGATCGCTCAGATCGGCCCGGTCGCCGAGGTGATGAACCGGCCGGCCGATGAATTCGTCGCCTCCTTCGTGGGGGTGGAGACGGTCCTGCCCGGGCGGGTCGTCCGGGTCTCCGCTGGCGCGTTCGCGGCGGCAGTCGCCGGGGGCAGGGAGGTCGAGGCAGTGGGGCAGGTGGAGCCCGGCGACGCCGTCCTCTGCTGCGTCCGGCCGGAGCAGGTGACCCTTTCCCCGAATCCCACGCCTCCCGGCAGCAGCGCCCGGAACGTTTTTGCGGGTACGATCCGCCAGATCACCCCGCTGGGGCTGTTCCAGCGGATACGGGTGGACTGCGGGTTCGAGCTGGTGGCCTATGTGACCCGCCAGTCCCTCGAAGAGCTGGGCCTCACCGAGGGGAAACCGGTCAGCGCCTCCTTCAAGGCGACAGCGGTCCATGTCATTCGCCGCAAGGAACCGCTGCCGCTGTGAACCTTGGCCCGGACGCCCCCGGTAATGGCGCGGAGGACTCGCCGCAGCCCTTACTCCACGCCGATCATCACATTGGATGCCTTTATTATCGCGTAGACCTCCTTGCCGGGAGCCAGGCCGAGCCCTTCCGCTGATGACTTTGTGATGATCGATACGATCTCCGCCCCACCCGGCAGCTCGACGACGACTTCATCGTTGACGGCCCCGGTCTTCAGCGTCTTTACCTTACCCTTGAGTATGTTGCGCGCACTGATCTTCATCGTATGCCCCCCGTTCGTATTTCGGTTAAGATATGCAGAACATTCGCCATGTCAAGAACGTGGACCAGCGGGTGAGTTGAGTCGGGAAGGTCGTCACGGGGGCATCGTTCCCGGCATTTCGGCGACCGCCGCGCACGGGAGCCGGTTCCCTCACCCCGGCCCGTCCGGGTCTTTACAAACGGGGACTGTTGGTATAAGTAGGTACCCACTGCCTTTCGCTACACCCGAGCTCGCGGTTTCTTTCTTCCCGAAAACAAGGAGGTGCAGGATGGCCCGCAAGAAAGGTGAGAAGACAACCCTCGGCCAGCGGATGAAGAGCGGCCGGGAGAAGATGGGAATGAGCGTCGCGGACCTCGCCCTGGAAACGGGATACCTGCCGGAACTGCTGACCGAGGTGGAAGAAGACCGGGCGGTTCCCCCCGTGTCGCTCGTCCTGCAGGTAAGCCGGATCCTCAAACTGAACATGGATGAGCTGGAGACCGAGGAGGATGCGCAGGCGACCAAACGCAGGTCCCGGAGCCACAAGAAACGGGTCGATGCGTACGCCTACACCCCGCTGAGCAAACCGGGAGCGGACAAGCACCTGCGGGGCTACCTGGTCGCAATCGATGGCCAGACCGTCCACAAGGGGGTGGAATACCACCATGAAGGGGAGGAGTTCGTCTTTGTCCTGAAGGGGGCCATCACGCTCCAGGTGGGTGCGAACGTCTCCACGCTGGCCAAGGGGGAGAGTCTCCATTTCAATTCCGCCCTCCACCATACCTTGAGCAACCCCCATCCCGAGGAGGCAAAACTGCTGGTCGTCGTCTACGTGCCCTGAGGAGGACGCGATGTCGTTTCAACTGACCTCGGAACAGGAGATGATCCGGCTGATGGCCCGAGACTTTGCCCGCCGGGAGCTGGAGCCCTTTGCCGGGCAGTGGGACCGGGAGAAACGGTTCCCCGCGGACGCGGTCGGGAAGATGGGGGGGCTCGGGCTGATGGGGATGATGATTCCCGCGGAATACGGCGGCGCCGGGGCAGGGGCGGTCAGCTACTCGCTTGCCCTCCAGGAGATAGCCTACGCCTGCGCCTCCACGGCGGTGACCATGTCGGTAACCAACCTCTCCTCCGATCCGATTCTCCAGTTCGGGACCGGGGAGCAGAAATCCCGCTACCTGACGCCGCTCGCCCGGGGGGAGATGCTCGGCGCCTTCGCCGTGACGGAACCGGAGGCGGGCTCCGATCCGGGCAGCATGACGACCCGCGCCGAGGAGCGCGGCGACCACTACCGGGTCAACGGCTCGAAGCTCTTCATCACCAATGGCTCCCGGGCCGACGTGGTCATCCTCATCACCCGGACCGGCTCGGACAAGGCCAACCGCGGCTTGTCCGCATTCCTGCTGACGCGGGAGACGCCGGGGTTCACCGTCGGCCGGAGCGAGGAGAAGATGGGGCTCTGCGCCTCCGATACGGTCGAACTGCTGTTCGACGACTGCCGGATCCCCAGGGAGAACCTCCTGGGGAAGGAGGGCAGCGGGTTCAAGATCGCCATGGTCGCCCTCGACAGCGGCCGGATCGGGATCGCCTCCCAGTCGCTCGGGATCGCCCGGGCCTGCCTCGACGAGTCGATCGGGTATGCAAAGGCGCGCAGGCAGTTCGGCAGGAGCATCGCTTCCTTCCAGGCGATCCAGTGGATGATCGCCGACACCGCTGCCGAGATCGAGGCGGCCGCCTGGCTCACCCTCGCCGCAGCCGACCGGAAGGACCAGGGGCTCCCCTTCACGAAGGAGGCGTCGATGGCGAAGCTCTTCGCCTCCGAGATGGCCAACCGCGCCGCCTACCGGGCCGTCCAGGTCCACGGCGGGTACGGATACATGAAGGAGTACAAGGTCGAGCGGCTGTACCGGGACGCCCGGGTGACCTCGATCTACGAAGGGACCTCCGAGGTCCAGCGGATCGTCATCGCCCGGGAGGTGATGCAGGAATGAGCCATGGTATTTAGCGCCCCCTTCGACACGAGCAGGATTGCCATCATCGGCCCGGGCAGGCTGGGGACGGCCTTCGCCTATAAATTCGGCCGGGACAACCGGCGGGTGATCATGTACTACCATGACGTCGACGTGTGCAAGGCGATCAACCGGGAGCATCTGAACCCCCGCCATTTCACGGGGGACCTTGCCCGGCGGCTGGGCGGCATGGACAAGGTCCCCCGCCTCTCGGCGAAGGTCTATGCGACCAATAACCTGGAGCGCGTCGTCGAGGACAACGACTTCATCCTCCTGTCCGTCACGATGGATCGGCTACCGGAGATCCTGAACCAGATAAAGCCGATCCTGGAGCGGAAGACCACCCGCACCTGTTTTCTGTCGGTGATCAAGGGGCTGACGGCCAGCGACATCAAGCGCACGCTCATCACCCCCTCGGGACTCATCCGCAGCGATTTCTTCTTCCAGAAGGACCTGTTCGACGTCGTCTCGATCGGCGGGCCCTTCTTCGATATGGACATCGCCCTGGGCAATCCCGTCTGTCTCACCGTGGCCGGGAAGAGGTGGGTTTGCCGGATCGTCGGGAAGGAGCTGATCGGCACCAACCGGAAGGAACTGACCTCCTTTTACCATTTCGACGCCGTGGGGACCGAGGTCTGCGGCGCCCTCAAGAATATCGCGGCCAACATCAAGGGGATCACCGACTGCCTCGACCTCGGCGACTCCGTTCCGGGGACGATCTTCGCGCGCTCCGGCGTCGAGATACGCTCGCTCTCCCGTCTCCTCGGGGGAAGTTTCCAGGCGTTCCAGAGTCAGGCAGGGGTGGGGGACATGTACGTAACCCTTTCCTCGGACGCGAGCAAGAACCACCGGTACGGCCGTTTCTTCTACGAACTCTTCACCGGGAATTCGATCGAGACCCACCTGAAGGTCCTCCAGCGGATCGACGGCAAACCGGAGGGGCCCAACACCATCATCAACGTCCACAAATTCCTGGAAAAACGAAACATGTACAGTCCGCTGTTCCATTGCGCCTACAAGATCTTCAACGAGGACCGGAGCCGGGACGAGATCCGCGAGGAAATCCTGCGGGCGACCCAGTTCGACCGGCGGACGAGGGAGTACATCGGCCCGGTTTCGCGTGTCCTGTACCGGTTGTTTCCAAACCTTTGGTACCGGCGTCACCGCGGTTGGCTGGCAAACCCGTGAAGCAGCCGCGGCGCACCCACGCAGCGTGGCGCGGGGAGCTTCAATAATTCCTTGACAGCGGTTTTTCGCCTGTGTTACTCAACGAACAACTTCGGCGTAGGGCAGGAACGAACATGGGTGCGCTGTCAGAATCAACGATCTGGTGGTGGCAGACCTTGACAGTCTGCCCACAGTAGCGCTCCGTGAGAGGAGCCGTGGGCGGGGCGGAACCCTTCCCATGGACTCGCGGATAAGCGGAGATGAAGCCATGGGAGGTCCCCATGGCTTTTTTTTTGCCGCTGCGCAGCAGAGGGATACACTACTACACGCAAAAGGAGACGGATTATGGAGCAGCAGAAGGTCGTTCTGGCGGATCAGGAGATTCCGAGACAGTGGTACAACATCCAGGCGGACTTGCCCAAGCCGATGAGCCCCCCCCTCCATCCGGGGACGGGAAAGCCGGTCGGACCGGGGGATCTGGCGCCGATCTTCCCGATGAACCTGATCGAGCAGGAGGTAAGCCAGGAGCGCTGGATCGACATCCCCGGCGAGATCCTCGATAAATACCTGCTCTGGCGGCCGTCTCCCCTCTGCCGGGCGCGGAATTTCGAGAAGCTCCTGGACGCCCCGGTGAAGATCTACTACAAGTATGAAGGGTCGAGCCCCGCCGGCTCGCATAAGCCGAATACGGCCATCCCGCAGGCCTACTACAACAAAGCCTTCGGGGTGAAGCGGATCTCCACGGAGACCGGCGCCGGCCAGTGGGGGAGCGCCCTGTCGATGGCCTGCGCCATGTTCGGCCTGGAGTGCCGGGTGTTCATGGTCCGGGTGAGCTACGATCAGAAGCCCTACCGCCGGATGATGATGAACACCTGGGGCGCCGAGTGCATCCCCAGCCCCAGCAACCGGACCGCGGCGGGGCGGCAGGTCCTGGCCGAGCATCCCGACTCCCCGGGGAGCCTCGGGATCGCGATCAGCGAGGCGGTCGAAGACGCCGTCGCCGGGGGTGAGTTTTCGCGGTATTCGCTGGGAAGCGTCCTGAACCACGTATGCATGCACCAGACGATCATCGGCCTGGAGGCGCAGAAACAGCTCGAAAAGATCGATGTGTATCCCGACGTGGTGATCGGCTGCGCCGGGGGAGGAAGCAATTTCGCCGGCATCTCGCTTCCCTTTGTCCGGGACAAGATCCACGGCAAGAGCCTGCGGATCATCGGCGCCGAGCCGGCCTCCTGTCCGACCATGACCCGGGGGCCTTTTGCCTACGATTTCGGCGATCTGGCGAAAATGACGCCGTTGCTGCCGATGTACACCCTGGGCCACGACTATGTGCCCGCGCCGATCCACGCCGGGGGGCTCCGGTACCACGGGATGGCGCCGATCATCAGCCACCTGCTGCGGCTGGGGCTGCTCGAGGCGGCATCCTATGACCAGCTCGAAACCTTCGACGCGGGCGTCAAGTGGGCGCGGACCGAAGGGATCATCCCCGCGCCGGAAACCAACCACGCCATTGCGGCGGTCGTCGCGGAGGCGCGGCGCGCGAAGGAAGAGGGGAAGGAGCGCACGATCCTGTTCAACTTCAGCGGCCACGGCATGGTCGATCTGGCGGCTTACGACGCCTACCTCGCCGGTAAGCTCGTCCCCTATCAGCTGCCCGACGAGGAGATCCAGCGGGCGCTGAAGGCGATTGCGGGATTCCCGAAGCCCTGACCTGAGGTCCCTGGTCCGTTTCCCCTCCGCGGGCGGGGGCAGCACGGCTGATCCGTTCTCGCCCCGGGGTCCGTCCGTCCAGGCCGGGCGGACCCCGGAACGGCGCTGATCCTGTGCGGTTTTCGTCTGCCGGGCCCGCGGATGGCCGGGCCTGGCCCCCGAGCGCGCGGAACCCGGCGCAGCCTGAGCGGACCTGAGAAACTGCCGGCAAAGCTTGACAGCGGCGGCTGCGCTGGTTACTGTACGAGGAAGAGGCAGACAACTGAGGTCGGGAGCTGAGCTGTGCTGAAGCGTATCGGAAACTATGTCATCGCGACCCGCCCCTGGTCGTTCACCATGTCGCTGATTTCCGTGTCGGTGGGGACCCTGCTGGCCTCCCAGACCGGTCCGATCTCCTGGACCTGGTACCTCGTCACCGCGGTGGGCATTACCCTGTTCCATGCCGCGGCCAACGTGATCAACGACTACTTCGATACCCGGTATCAGATCGATCAGCACGATTCGCCGACGGCGAAATACCGCCCCCAGCCGATCCTCTCGGGGATGCTGACCCCGCGCCAGCTGCTGGGCGAGGCCGTCGTCCTGTTCGCCCTGACCTTCTGCGTCGGGATGGCGGCGGCGGTGCTGATCTCCTGGCATATCCTGTGGATCGGCGTTGCCGGGTTCCTGCTCAGCGTCTACTATACGGCGGGTCCGGTCAAGTTCAAGTACCGCGCCCTCGGAGAGCTGGCCGTGTTTGTGGTCTGGGGACCGCTGATGGTGGAGGGGGCGTACGCGGTGCAGCGTCACAGCTTGTCCGGCAAGGCCCTCGCCATTTCGGTCCCCTTCGGGCTCTTGGTCAGTCTGGTCCTGTTCGCGAACAACATGCGCGATACGACGTATGATTCGCGCCAGAACGTCAAGACCCTCGGGACGATACTCGGGCCCGAGCGGAGCTTTCATCTTTTTACCGGTCTGATCGTGATGGCCTATCTCTCCGTCCTCGTGATGATCCTGGCGGGCATCATGAGCCTCTGGGGACTCCTGATCTTCCTGTCCGTGCCCAGCGCGATCGGCCTGGTGAAGACCTTCCGGCGGGAGATCCCCGACATGGCAGACGCCCTGACGGCGCGGTACGATACCGTCTTCGGGATCCTGCTCATCCTGGCGATTCTGCTCGAAGCGAGGTTCGGCCGTTGATCGCCGGCGCCGTACTGCTGGCCTTCGCCTGCTGGGCCGTGACCTTCGGGGTCGCCTGGGGGAACTTCTGGGCCAAGATCGGCGCTTCCGTGGTGATCATCTGTCTGTATTCCCTCCGGTGGCAGCGGCCGAAATTCCGGCTGACCCTGAACGCGGCGCTCGGCGGCATCCTCTCGGCGGCGGTGCTGTACGGCCTGTTCTTCCTGGGAAACCTCCTGGCGCCCTACATCATCCCCGGGGCGGGGGGGCAGGTCGGCGGGATCTACGACCTGGGAACGGGAACGGACCGGGTCCTGATCTTTCTCTTGCTGTGCTTCATCACCGGCCCCGGCGAGGAGATCTTCTGGCGGGGATTCCTCCAGGAGAACCTGATGCGGCGGTACGGCGACCTCCGCGGGTTTGTGCTGGGGACCCTCGTCTACGGCGGGGTGCATCTGTTTTCGCTGAACCTGATGCTGATCCTGGCAGCCCTGGTTGCCGGCGCCTTCTGGGGGCTTCTGTACCTCTGGAGGCGGGACCTGGGGCTGGTCATCGTATCGCACTCCCTCTGGAGCGCGTTCATTTTCGCCGTATTCCCCGTCCACTGAGGTCAGCCGCCCGTCCCCGCAGCAGGGGCATCCGAACGGCCGGGGCCGATGCGGGCCCGTGTACTGTTTCGCCGCTTGCTCCGGCCGAAGAAAGACGGTAGGATCACGGTCCAACGGAGAGGAGGGCAGGATGGAATCCTATCGCGACCTGATGATCAGATGTCCGCGTCTCGGCGGCGAGGTCCCCTTTTCCTACTGTGAACGGGAGTCGGGTGAACTCCCCTGTCGGCAGATCGTTCGCTGCTGGGAGGCGGGGGTTCCGGTGGAGGCCTATCTCCGGGAAGCCCTGTCAGTCGAGGCCTGGGAGCGCTTTTGCAGCCAGGCCCCGCCGGACCGGATGGCGACGCTGATCGACGCAGCCGCGGCGGCGAAACGGCGGAAAACGCCCCGGACATAGGGACGCTCCGCCGCAGGCGACGGCCCGTACCCGGGTGCTCCGCGGCCGGATGCGGCGGTTCCCCGGCTGGGGAAGGACGCGGGGCCGTGTGGAGGGGAGATGGATCTCTTCGATCAGGACGACGACAGGAACGACAACCGGCCCCTGGCCGAGCGGATGCGGCCGCGGACCCTCGACGAGTACGTGGGACAGCGGCACCTCCTCGGTAGCGAGAGCCTCCTCCGGAGGGCCGTCGCGGAGGACCGCCTCTTCTCCGTTATCTTCTGGGGCCCCCCCGGATCGGGGAAGACGACGCTTGCCCGCATCATGGCCCGGGAGACGAAATCCCACTTCATCAGCTTTTCCGCGGTCCTCTCCGGGGTGAAGGAGATCAGGGCGGTCGTCGAGGAGGCCACCGGGCAGTGGCGCGACCAGCGGCGCAAGACGGTCCTGTTCGTCGACGAGATCCACCGGTTCAACAAGGCCCAGCAGGACGCCTTCCTTCCCCACGTGGAAAGCGGGCTGATCACCCTGATCGGCGCCACCACGGAGAACCCCTCCTTCGAGGTGATCGCCCCGCTCCTCTCGCGGATGCGGGTCCTGACGCTCCAGCCCTTCACGGAAGAGGATCTGGCCCGGATCGTCCGGAGCGCACTTGCCGACCGGGAACGGGGATTGGGGGAGCTCGGCGTCGAGATCGAACCGGAGGCGGTACTGCACATCGTCCGGTCCGCCGACGGAGATGCCCGCTCGGCGCTCAACAGCCTCGAAGCGGCCGCATCGCTCGCGGTCAGGGCCGGGGAAACCGTGCGCCTGATCACCCGGCCGCTCGCCGAGGAGGCGATCCAGCGGAAGGCGCTCCGGTATGACAAGGACGGCGAGGAACACTACAACCTCATCTCCGCCCTCCACAAGAGTCTCCGGGGCAGCGATCCCGATGCGGCGCTCTACTGGCTCGGCCGGATGCTGACGGCCGGAGAGGAGCCGCTGTACCTGGCACGGCGACTGGTGCGGTTTGCCTCCGAGGATATCGGGAATGCCGATCCGCGCGCCCTCGGTCTGGCAGTCGACGCCCTGCAGGCCTTTCATTTCCTCGGTTCGCCCGAGGGAGAACTGGCCCTGGCCCAGGCCGTCGTCTACCTCGCCACCGCTCCGAAGAGCAACGCCGTGTACGCAGGCTTCGGCCGGGTCCGCGCGACGATCGAGGCCACGGGGACCCTCCCCGTTCCGCTGCCGATCCGCAACGCCCCGACGAAGCTGATGCAGTCGCTGGAGTACGGCGAGGGATACCGCTATGCCCACGATTATGCCGACGCCTATGCTCCGCAGGAGTACCTTCCCGAGGAACTCCGGGGCGCGGAGCACCGCTTTTACCGGCCGACCGACAGGGGGTACGAGAAGACGATCGGCGAACGGATGGAGTACTGGCGGAAACTCCGCGCTGCCGACCCGGGGAAAGAGACCTGAGGGCAGACTGCTGTCCTGCCCTTTCCCGCCGCAGCGGCAATAACGGGGAGGACGGGCCGTGCGGGATGCAGACCCGGTCGCGGCCGGTCCCAGGGGGCGGCGGCCGGCGGGGAGGGGCCGGGAGGGATGGGCATCGCCGGAAAGAAAAAGGGGAGGCTCCGAAGAACCCCCCCTTTCCCCAGGAGTTGGGAATTGAGAAACCGTTGGACTTTGCTAGGTCGTTTTACGTCGGCTGATCGTGCCCGCGTTCAGTCAACAAACTCACTAACTCGTTTCCGATAGGCAGTCTTGCACCTACCGTGCCAATTGCCGGGCATAGTATGCAACACACTGAAATTATATGAATAGTGTGAACATAAACGATCCGCATATCCCGACGTCGGCCGGAATAGTCCGGCAATATTTGTCGCGCCGTTGAGCGGTGAAAGAAAAAACGCAAGTCTTATTTGGTGGTTAAACAACAGGAGCCGGAACGGTGCGGGATCGACAAAAATGTCGAAATCAGCCGCCCGCCGGCTCCATCCGGAATTCTCGCGGAGGGAAACGGAAAAAATCCGCAGCGCCGGTCAAAAGCGGGCGGTTCCGCGGCCCGCCGGGAAAGTTACCATTGACTTTCCATGCGAATCGCCTATGATGACGCCCACGATTTGCTTACGGATTTCCGGAGGGAGCGTGCGTTTGCGGTCCAACCCTGCGGGGCCTGCGTACCCCCTGTCCCTCTGAACGGCAAGCGGGGAAAGGCGTCATGAATCCTGAACGGGACATCATCTGGCAGCACACCACCCCCCACTATAACCGCTCTTTCCTCCAGCCGCTGGCGGTGGCCCTGGTCTGTGCCGTGCTCATCGGCCTCATCCTGACGATGGGCCTCATCGACCTGCGGCGGAGCGAGCAGACCCTCAGCGGTTTCATGGAAGCCCAGGGGATGCGCATCGTCGGGGTGATCGAGCGGCTCGCCGAGGAAAACATCAAGACGATGATTCAGGCATCGCAGAAGGCGGGCGGTAGCTCCTTTGTGCCGCTGACCGAACAGGTCATCTCGCCGCAGATCTTCCTGACCGACAAGATCGTCGCCATGGCCCGCGAGATCGATCACCACTGGAAGCGGGAACATCTGAGCAGGGCCTACATCCGCCAGTATGCCGAGGAGAAGAATCTCTGGCTGCTGGCGGTTCTCAATGCCTGGGGACAGGTCATCTTCATCAACCGCAGCCTCCCGGAAGATGCGCCCCGGCCTGCCCGCAAATCCCTGACCAGGGAGCGCGGCCCGGCGAACGCCGC
The DNA here is from genome assembly GCA_903928915.1 of uncultured Syntrophobacterales bacterium. Taxonomy (GTDB): domain Bacteria; phylum Desulfobacterota; class Syntrophia; order Syntrophales; family UBA5619; genus JAKAFS01. Next base: position 14,875 of record CAIYSL010000073.1, read on the forward strand.
CGAATTGCTGGCCATCCTCAATGCCCTCAACCGGAGCAGGAAGATCGGGTTCATCGCCCTGAGCCGCGCGGACGGGAGCGGGACGATCGTGATCGGCCTGGACCAGGCGAGCGCGCGGTACTGGGGGACACGGGTCTCCGTGGAAAAGGCGATCGAGAAGCTCGGGGAGGGGCAGGGACAGGGGCTCGTCTACCTCACCGTCCGGGACACAAAGGGGAAGTCGCTCGGGAGCACCGGCCCGCTGCCCGCCGAAGGGGGGGGGGAGACCCCCTTGGTCGAGAGGATCCTCGCCGGGACCGCGCGGATCGAAAGCCGGAAGGTGATCCACGACGGAAAGAGCGTTCTCGAGATCGTCGCCCCGCTGATGATGAGTGGCCAGATCGCCGGGGTGATCCGGCTGGGGCTGGAGCGGGGGAACACCGACCGGATCATCGATGAAAACCGGCGGAACATGTTTGTGTTCCTGGCCTTTGTCGTTCTGATCGCGCTGCTGTCGATGTGGCTGTTGTACCACGACCAGAACCGGCATCTCGCCGGGATCATCAAGATGGAGCGGCAGCTCGAGAAAGCGGAGCGGCTCTCGTCGCTCGGCCAGCTCGCCGCGGGCGTGGCCCACGAGATCCGCAACCCGCTCAACGCGATCAGCATGGCCAGCCAGCGGCTGAAGCGGGAGTGCAGCCCCGCCGATGAGGAGAGGAGGAAGGAGTTCGAGACCCTGGCCGGCGTCATCCGCGACGAGATCCGCCGCCTCAACGGGATCATCGAGGAATTTCTCACCTTCTCGAAGAGCCGCCGCCTCGACCTCCGCGACTGCCCCGTTCAGGAGGTCCTCCAGAAGATCATCCACCTGATTTCCGCCGAAGCGGCCAGCCGGGGGGTTGCGCTCCGGACCGACTGGGAGCAGAAACCGATCGTCATCCCGATGGATATGGACAAGCTCCAGCAGGCCTTTCTGAATTTCATCAAGAACGCGATGGAGTCGATCGCCGGCGAGGGCGCGGTGACCCTGAGCGTCCGCAGACTGGAGGAGTACGGGCAGGTGAGCGTCCGCATCAGCGATACGGGCTGCGGGATGACGACCGAGGAGGTGGAGCGGATCTTCAACCCCGAGTACACGACGAAGGAGAAGGGGCTGGGCCTCGGGCTGCCCCAGTCGCACGAGATCATCCGCGGGCATGGGGGGGAGATCCGCGTCCTGAGCAGGAAGGGGGAGGGAACGACCATCGAGATCCTGCTGCCCGCCGCGCCGCGCGGCAACGGTAAGGGGGCGAAGACGGAATGAAGAAGCTCAGCATCCTCGTGGTGGAAGACGGCCAATCGCAGCGCGAAATGCTCCGCGATTTCCTCCGGAAGGAGGGGCACAGCGTCGGCGAGGCCGAGAACGGCGATCGCGCGCTCCAGCGGGTCCGCGAGGGGCATTATGACCTGATCCTCCTCGACTACAAGATGCCGGGGATGGACGGGATGCAGGTGCTGCAGGCCGTCAAGGGGATCAACCCGGAGATCGACATCGTCATCATCACCGCCTACGGAACGATCGAGACGGCCGTGGATGCGATGAAGGCGGGGGCCCTGGATTACATCACCAAGCCGGTGGAGTTCGAGGAGCTCCTGCTGCTCGTGGACCGCGTTGCGGAACGGCGGACGCTGCTGAAGGAGAACGAGATCCTCCGGGAGCAGCTGGGCGAACAGGGGGTGACCACCGACCGGATCATCTACCGGAGTCCGAAGATGGCCGGCCTGCTCAACCTGGCGGGGCGGGTGGCGCCGTCCCGGACCACGGTCCTGCTCCAGGGGGAGAGCGGGACGGGAAAGGAGCTCCTGGCCCGGCTGATCCATCACCTGAGCCCGCGGTCCAGCCGGCCGATCATCGCGGTGAACTGCGGCGCGCTCAACGAAAACCTACTGGAGAGCGAACTGTTCGGCCACGAGAAGGGGGCCTTCACGGGGGCAACGGCCCGGAGGATCGGCCGGTTCGAGGAGGCGGACGGGGGGACCCTCTTCCTGGACGAGATCGGCGAGCTGTCGCCGGCCGTCCAGGTCAAACTCCTCCGTTTTCTCCAGGAGCACGAGTTCCAGCGCCTCGGCGGGAACCAGACCCTGCGCAGCGATGTCCGGGTGATCAGCGCGACCAACCGGAATCTGGAGCAGCGGGTGAAGGAGGGGGCGTTCCGGGAGGATCTCTTCTACCGGCTGAACGTCGTGGTGATGTCCCTCCCTCCGCTTAGGGAGCGGAAAGAGGACATCCTGCCGCTGATTGACCACTTCCTGCGGCGGTACGCCGCGGAAAACGACAAGGCGGTCGAGGGGCTCAGCCGCGAGGCCCAGGACGTGCTGCTAAAATACGACTACCCCGGGAACGTCCGCGAGCTGGAAAACATCATCGAACGGGCGGTCGTCATCGCCCGGGAGGAGGTCATCTCCGTCGAGGACCTCCCCTTCCGCGGGGCGCCGGAGGAGCGGGCGGAAGACCGGGCTGCCGGGGAAGGACTGCTGCGCGGTTCCGTCGAGGAGCTCGAACGAAAGCTGATCGTCGAGGCGCTGGAAAAGGCCGGCGACCACCAGACCCGCGCCGCCGAGCTGCTCGGGATCAGCGAACGGATGCTCCGCTACAAGCTGAAGAAGTACGGCCTGAAGACGGCGGTATGAGGGGTGCCGCGCCGGGCGGCGATCCCCGTGAGACGTACCGCGCTGCCCTTCCCGAATCACGCCCGGCCGCCGCTCAGGGGCCGATTCGTTTCCGCAGGGCGGAGAGCCGGATGAAATGCTCCTTTTCCTCGGCGATGATCCGGTCGATTGCCGCGCATTCGCCCGCGGGCAGCATTTCCCGCATCTCCCGGTAGTAGTGGATCGAATCGAGTTCCCGCTGGATGGCGAAATCCAGGGCCGCTGCCTCGTTCCGAAGCTTGGCCAGCTCGGCGGCGAAGGCCTCGGCGGTGAAGACGAGATGGTTGTCCACGTAATCGTGGAGGTAGGCGGCGTACTCACCGTCGTATCCCTCGGGGGGGAGATTCCGGCTCATCCCCGCGAGGATCGCCGCAAAGGTCTGCCGATGCTTCACCTCCTCTTCCGCCAACCGCTGGAAGAGTGCCTTCACCTCTTCCTTCCCGGCCAGTTGCACCGCGTAGCGGTAAAAGTTCGCTCCGTTCTCTTCGATGCGGACCGCCACCTCGACGATGTCGCTTGCTTCAAAGACTGCCATTCTCAACCTCCTGATTATCGCTTTTCACCGACCGACGCTCCGCCGGAGCGGGCGATCGTCGTTACAGCCATTTTTTTCTCCTGAATACGATCAGCATGCCGCAGGCGACGGCCAGCATCACACCCCAGAGGGCGAAGTACCCCCAGCGCCACTCCAGCTCCGGCATGTACCGGAAATTCATCCCGTAGACCCCTGCCAGGAAGGTGAGCGGCATGAACAGGGTCGCGATGACGGTGAGGACCTTCATGACCTCGTTCAGCCGGTTGCTGAGCGACGAGAGGTAGATGTCCAGCATGCCCGAGAGCATCTCTCGGTAGGTCTCGATCGTGTCGATCACCTGGACGGCGTGGTCGGTGATGTCGCGGAAGTAGAGGGCCGACTGTCCGTGGATGAGCGGCGACTCCGACCGGTCGAGGTTGCCGAGCAATTCGCGCAGCGGCCAGGCCGACTTGCGAAGCAGGAGCATCTCCCGCTTGAGCGTCTGGATGGACCGCAGGGTGGTCGGCGACGGCCGACCGATCAGCGCCGTTTCGAGCCCCTCGATCCTCTCGCCGATCCTGTCCAGGACGGTGAAGTAGCTGTCCACGATCACGTCGATCAGGGCGTGGGCGAGGTGATCCGTTCCCCCCTTCCGCAGGCGGCCCTTCTCGACGCGGAGCCTCTCCCGGATGGGTTCGAACAGTCTCCCCTCCCGCTCCCGGAGGGAGACGAGCCAGGTGCGGCCGAACACGATGCTGACCTGCTCGGGGATCAGAGCGCCGCCGGCGTCCTGATGGAAGACCTTGAGGACGATGTAGTGATACTCCCCGTGATCCTCGCTCTTCGGCCGCTGTTCCGTGTTGAGGATGTCTTCCAGGGTGAGCGGATGGAGGCCGAATGCCTTTCCGAGCTGTTCGAGGTGTCGAACCTCGTGCAGCCCGTCGATGTGGATCCAGGTGACTGCCTCCCCCGCGGGGACGGCGACCCCCTCCAGGGTTTCGACCTCCCGTTCCTGGAAGCCGGTATCGTCGTACACGCAGAGGGTGATACGGGTCGTTGCGCTGTGCTGCTCGCCGATATGGATCAGGGAACCGGGCGGGAGGCCGGTCTTGGCCGATCTTCGTTTCACGTCGCCGGGCATGGTGCCTGCCTCCGCACTGTGCATCTCCTGTCGGTTTCCTGATCCCCGGGGGGAACGGCGGTACTTTAGCCCATGGCCCCCGGAAATACAATGAAAAAGTCGGCTGCGGACCACCCGCCCTCCGCGCTTTTCCCTTGACAAGCGGCGGAGAATCACGGAGAAAAACGATCAGCGAAGCCCAGCGTGTTCGCATGACCGGAGGTCCGATGCGCTCTATCCTTGCAGTGACCGAAGACCGGACGGCGGCGGAGATCATCCGGAGCGCCTTTCGCCGCCCCTTCCAGGTGGATGCGGTGGCGACCGTCCGGGACGGCCGCCACCTCTCCCGGAAGCGGCGGTACGAATTCCTGTTCGTCGATCTTGACCTGATCGACGCCCGGGAACGCGAGAGCGCCGAAACGCTGCGCAGCCTCAGGCAGGCCTTCCCGTCGGCCGAGATCATCGTCATGACCCCGTCCGAACGGATCCACGACGCGGTCGAGGCGGTGAAAGAGGGGGCCGCGAATTACGTGACCTATCCTCTTAACGCGGACGAGGTGCGGTACGTCGTCGAGAGCATCCACGAGAGCATCCGGGCCCAGTCCGAGCTCGACTACCTCCGGGACCGCTTCTGGCAGTCCGATTCGCTCGAGGTCGTCCAGACCAGGAACCCCGCCATGCGGGAGGTGTTCGAACAGGTCCGTCTGGTGGCGCCGACCAAGAGCACCGTCCTGCTCACCGGCGAGACGGGCACCGGCAAAGGGATCCTGGCAAAGCTGATCCATCGACACAGCAACCGGCGCGAGGTGCAGTTCATCGGCGTCCACTGCGGCGCCATCCCCGACACGCTCCTCGAAAGCGAACTCTTCGGGCATGAGAAGGGGGCCTTCACCGGCGCCGTCCGGCGCAAGCTGGGCAAGTTCGAACTGGCCAGCGGGGGGACCATCTTCCTCGACGAGATCGGGACCATCACCCCGGCCGCTCAGATCAAGCTCCTGCAGGTCATCCAGGAGCGGACCTTTCAGCGGGTCGGGGGGGAGGCGCTCATCGAGACCGACGTGCGGATCATCGCCGCATCCAACCGGGATCTCGGCGAACTGGTGGAGAAGGACCTCTTCCGGAACGACCTCTACTACCGCCTGAACGTCTTTCCGATCAACCTGCCGCCGCTCAGGGAGCGGCGCGAGGACATTCCCCAGCTCACCGAGCTTTTCCTGAAGCAGACGAACCGCTTCAACCACCGGGGGATCCACTACATCCATCCCCGGGTGATGGAGGCCTTCGGGCGGTACCCCTGGCCGGGCAACATCCGCGAATTGCAGAACCTCGTGGAGCGGGCCTGCATCCTGGAAACCTCCTCGACCCTGACGCCGGGAAGCTTTCCCGCCGAACTGTTCGCCGACAGCGCTGGGGCGGCGCCGATTCCGGCCGAACCGGGCTTCACCCTGGCGGAGGTGCGCCGCAGCGCTGTCGAGGATGCGGAGAAGCGCTACCTGCGTGAGGTCCTTGCCCGGAACGCCGGGAAGATCAACCGGACGGCCGAGACCTCCGGCATCACGGTCCGCCAGCTCAACAAATTGATGAACAGGTACGGCATGCGGAAGGAAGAGTTCCGGTGACGCCCGGCCGGTCCGCGCGAAGGCGCAGGGTTCGGCTCAGCGCTGTGCGGGCGGCATGTCCAGGCGGGTCTTGACGATGACCCGGATCAGCGGCGGCTTTCCGCCGGGAAATTGGATGTCGGGTGGATACCGGAGGACCGGGGTAAAAACCTTCTGGACGTCGAGAAGCGACAGGTCGATCGGTTCGGTGAGGATGCGGATCCGCTTACCGCGGAGCCGGCGCGGGATCAGGACCTTGACCTCGGAAGGGTTGGCGGTGATGTTCTGAACCACCAGTCCCCGGGGAGGGGTACTCTCCGTCAGGACCTCGATCGGCACGGTCAGCGGCAGGAGGCGCGACGTGACGACCCGGATCCGTTCCGGGTTGATGGCTGCCACGGTGAGGTTGGACGGGACCTTGACCATGTCGCGGGTCAGGGTGATATCCTGGGTGCCGGGCCGGAGCTGTTTCAGGTCGAGGGACACCTTGAGGCTTTCCTGATGCAGCAGCTGGAAGGCCTGGGCCGGCCCCATCAGCGTGACCTTGACCTCTGTGACCTTGGGTTCCTCGATCACCCATTCCACCGGGGCGTTCAGGTACAGGATCGGTACGGCGAAATCGCGACGGACCGTTTCGTGCTGATAGCCGAAAATCATCCAGAGGATACAGGCCAGGACGAGGGCGATCAGCTTTTCCCGCGGGTTTTGTCGCAGCCAGCTGCGAATCAGCCGTCGCTTGACGGGCGGCATCCGCTTGGCGAAGAAGGTCTCCAGCTCGATCCGGAGCGCCGAGGCGTTGGGGATCTCCTCGATCCTCTCGCCCCGTGCGAGGGAGATGGTACCCCGCTCCTCGGAGACGACGATACAGATGGCGTCCGAACGCTCCGAGAGTCCGAGCGCCGCTGTATGACGGAGACCGAGGTTGCCGTGCAGGGCGGCGTTTGCCGACAGCGGGAGATGAGAGCCGAAGCGCATCACCCGGTTGCCGTCGATCAGGACGGCGCCGTCGTGCCCGATCGAATGCGGATCGAAGATGCTCTCCAGCAGGGGCTGGCTCAACAGGCCGTCCAGATTGCTGCCGCCGGTGAGGTGGCGGTCGAGGGGGTCTCCTCCCTGTAGGACGATTAGGGCGCCGATCTTCTTCCGCGCAAGATCGGCTGCGGTCTGGGCGATGATCTCGGCGCTTTCATTGAAGGCGGTAACGGCGAAGATCTTCTTCCGGAACCGTCCCAGCAGGGCCAGGCGCTCGAAAAAGCGGCGGAGGTCCTCCTGAAAGATCACGACGAGGACGAACAGCAGGATCGCGAAGAAGGCCTGCAGGACCACGGTCGTCAGGTAAAGCTGGAAGAAGTGGGCAAGCAGATAGATGACGCCCAGCAGACTGATGCCGAGAAAGACGAACCGGGACGCGCGGTCTTTGAACCAGATCAGCAGGGCCGAGATCATGATCGCGATGATGGCGATGTCGAGGATGTCCGGAATCCGGAAGTTGCGAAACATCGTCAGGGCGTTTTCGATCATGTCATATTCTCATCTTTCCACCCGTCGGGGCCGGCCGGTTGCGCTGGTGTTCGTGAAAATACGAGAGAGGGACGCTTGCGGCCACTATACGAAAAAGCGCGGCGGCGTGTCAAGAACTTATCGGATTTTAATACGGTTCGCGCCGGCGGTTTGTCTTTTCCGTTCGCTTCGGCTATAGTTCGGTATCCCCGGTTCCGCACGGGGCCGGCTGAGGAGGCGGTGTGATCGCACGAGATGCAGAAGAGAAGATTCTCCGGACGGCGGACATGATCCGGAAGGCCCGTCGCGTCGTGGTGTTCACCGGCGCAGGCGTCAGCACCGAATCCGGCATCCCCGATTTCCGCAGCCCCGGCGGACTCTGGTCGCGGTTCGATCCGGAGGATTTCACCATCGAGCGATTCCTCGCGAGCCCCGAGACGCGGCGGAAGCAATGGCGTTTCCTGATCGCCGGCGGGTTCATCGCGGGGGCCGAACCGAACGCCGCGCATGCGGCGATCGCCGAACTGGAGGCATTGGGCAGGCTCGAGTGCGTCATCACCCAGAACATCGACGACCTCCACCAGAAGGCGGGCAACGACCCCGCGCGGGTCTACGAGCTGCACGGCAGCATGCGCTGGATCCGCTGCCTGGCCTGCGGCCAGCGGACCGCCCTGGAGGAGATCCTCGGGAGGCACCGGGCGGCTGACGATCCCCCGGCGTGCGAACGCTGCGGGGGAATCATGAAACCGGATGTGATCTTCTTCGGCGAGGCCCTTCCCGAGAAGACCCTGCAGGCGGCGATAGGGCATGCCGACCGCTGCGACCTCCTGATCGTCGTCGGGTCGTCGCTCGTCGTCTACCCGGCGGCGGGCATCCCCTTCGCCGCCGAGCAGGCGGGGGCAAAGCTCGTCATCGTCAACCTGAGCCCCACGCCGGCCGACCCGATCGCCGACGTCGTGATCAGCGCTTCGGCCGCGGAGGTCCTGCCGCGGATCGTCGCGGAAGTGAAACGGGGGCATGTCTGATGTGCCTGATCCTCTTTGCCTGGCGGGTGAACGAGCAGTTTCCCCTCATCCTCGCGGCGAACCGAGACGAGTTCACCGATCGCCCCGCGGCGGCTGCCGCCTTTTGGGAGGATGCACCGGATGTCCTGGCGGGGCGGGACCGGAAGCGGGGGGGGACGTGGCTCGGAGTGACACGCACCGGGAGGGTGGCGGCGGTCACCAACTACCGCGATCCCGCCTCGCTCAAGGAGGATGCCCCGTCGCGGGGAGAACTGGTCAGCGACTACCTCCGCAGCCGGGAAACCGCGGAAACGTTCCTCGGCCGGCTCGAACCCCGCGCCCACCGGTATAACGGGTTCACTCTGCTCCTGGGGGATGCGGCGGGGCTTCTCATCTGCTCGAATCGGGGGGCAACGGTTCGCCCGGCGCCCGGGATCCACGGGATGAGCAACCATCTGCTCGACACCCCCTGGCCAAAGGTGGAGGAGGGGAAGCGGGCCCTGGCAGGGCTCCTCGCATCGACCGGCGGCCCTTCGCCGGAGGCACTCCTCGCGCTGCTCGCATCGCGATCACGTCCCCCCGACGAACTCCTGCCCGATACGGGGGTGGGGCTGGAGTGGGAACGGATCCTCTCGCCGCGTTTCATCGCGAGCCCGACCTACGGCACCCGCTGCTCAACGGTGCTGCTCGTCGATCGGGAGGGGAGGGTGACCTTCGTTGAGCGCGTATTCGACGGCGGTGCCGAGCCCTGGCTGACTTCGCGGTTCGATTTCCGCATCGCCGGCGTGGAGCCCTGAAAGATCGGGAGCGGCGGCACATGGTCCTTGCGGCACGGGATGGGTAGGAGGGAAGGAGCGTGAATGGCGAATCGTGAGTATCCGGACAGCCCGCGGGTCGGGGTAGGGGCGGTCGTGCTGCGGGACGGCCGGGTTCTCCTGGTGAGGCGGGGTGTCGCACCGGCATTGGGATTGTGGGCCATACCGGGCGGCGGCCTCGAACTGGGAGAGAGTCTCCGGGAGGCCGCCGAGCGGGAGATCCGTGAGGAGACGGGAATCACCATTCGCGCCGGCGAGCCGGTGTTTACCTGCGATGTCTGCCACCGGGACAGTGACGGACGCGTCCGCTTCCACTACGTCATCGTCGACCTCGCGGCGGAATACGTGAGCGGCGAGATCGTGAGCGGCGATGACGCCCTGGAGGCCCGCTGGGTATCGCCCGCGGAACTGGGTGAGCTTTCCGCGACGAAGAGCACCCTGAAGCTGCTCAGGCAGATCGGGTTCCTTCCGGAATAGCCGGGGGCCGTTGGGGAGGAGCGAAGGCGATGAAGCGCTGTCATGCCTGCGGGAGGGAGGTTACCCCGCCCGAACCCGTCGGGAGAAAGGATGCCTGTCCGCACTGCCGGACGGAGTTGCGCTGCTGCCTGAATTGCCTGTTTCATGAACCTGCCGCGTACAACGAGTGCCGGGAATCGCAGGCGGACCGGGTCCTGGAAAAAGACCGGGCGAACTTTTGCGAATACTTCCGTTTCCGGGAGGGTGGACCGCAGTCCGCGCCGCAACCCACGGCATCGCCGCGCGGCTCGTTGGACTCGTTATTCAGGAAGTAACGACATCCGATTCATCCGGTTCCTGCGTACGTTCGGTTGAGAAAAGGGTTGTCCCGGGCGCCGGATTCATCGGGGCGACGCAGGGGGCTCACGCTGCACCTTCCGGATCCTCCCCGTGACCGGCCAGCGCCAGGAGGACCGAACCGACGGCCTGCTTGTGTTCCAGCATCAACAGGCGGGCGACGCTCCCGGGCCCGAACAGCAGTTCACCCAATCCCTGTTCGTCCAGTTCCAGACGCACCGCCAGAACGCGCTGCCCATGACGGCGCAGCAGTGCCTCAACCTGCCGATAAAAGCGTTCAGCCCCGTCATCCGCGAGGAGCAGCAGCCGGGAAACGCGGATACCGCGCGGCACGCCGAGGAGCCGGTCCGCCATCCGGAGGCCCCGTTCTTCGGCAGCCAAGGTGCGTTCCGTCTTCTCCAGGCTGCGTACCACCTGCCCGGAGCTGTATGCCGTCCTCAGGGCTTCCACCAGTTCCGAGGACATCCTGACCATCGGCACCCCGATCCCGCTTCCCTGCCACAGCGGCCGCGTGCGCAGGGTCAGGGTGCGGAGCACCTGCGGCCCGCGCGGATCGGACTCGACTGACTTCGGTAGTCGTAAGGACATGCCTCTGTATCTTTCCTTCCCGATCAGGCAGCGCGCCCGGCGATCCAAATCGTGTGGTATCCGCCCCCGGAACAGCCTCGCGCCCGGATCCGCTGCTCTGCAACAGCGAATCCTCTCCTGCGCAGCAGCGGGGCGAACGTTCGGTCGGGGCTTGCCGACCAGAGGGCGAAAACGCCCGCGGGCCGGAGTGCCCGAAAGACCGCATCCAGTCCGGCCGGGGTGTACAGCCAGTCGTTGCCCTGCCGGGTCAGCCCCCGGGGGCCGTTATCCACGTCCAGCAGGATGGCGTCGTACGCCTGCCGCTCTGCCCGGAGGACGTGCGCGACATCGACCTCCCGAACGGTGACCCGGTCGTCGGCAAGGGGATTGCCAGCCAGGGCTGCCAGCGGCCCCCGGTTCCATGCCACCACCGCCGGCACGAGTTCGGCCACCACCACGCGGCTTTCGGCGCCGAGTCGGCTCAATGTCGCGGCCAGGGTGTACCCCATGCCCAATCCTCCGATCAGAACCCGAGGGCAGGGGAGGGGGGCGATTCGTGCACAGGCGAGCTCGGCCAGGGCATCCTCCGATCCGTGGGCACGACTGTTCATCAGTTCGGAGGCGTTCAGCCGGAGCGAAAACTCTCCCCCGCGCCGGTAGAGACGAAGCTGTTCGTTTTCCCCGGTCACCTGCGCGCTGTCGACAAGCTGCCAGGGTAGCATGGACACCTCCAGGAGCGGAGCCTGCATCTTTTCGGAGCACCGACGAATGATCGCTGCCGGAGCCTAATCCCGCATCCCCCTCCGGGTGCTCCTACTTCCCGACGCAGAACCGCGTGAAAATCCGCTCGACGACCTCCTCCGGAGCATTCCCCCCCGTTATCTCGCCGAGCGCCTCAAGCGCCTCGCGCAGCTCCAGGGCCGCCAACTCAGGGGCACGCCTGTCCCGGAGCGAATCCCGGGCCCGCGTGAGCCCTGCGGCCGCCCGCTCCAGGGCGGCCTTGTGGCGCAGATGGGCGATCATCGCCTCGGGTTCTTCTTCTGCGGGTGCGGCAAGGAGGGTGTCGCGGATCGCTGCGGTAAGTTCCTCGATTCCCGCTCCGTATTTGGCGGAGATCCGGATGGGGGGACGGGCCGCTTCCGGCAGCAGCCCGGCAATCTCTCCGACGTCCAGGCGCTGGGGGAGGTCCGCCTTGTTGACCACGGCAAGCAGGGGCGTCCCCTCTTGGCCCGCCAGCAGTTCGCGATCCTCTGCGGTCAGCGTTGCGCTCCCGTCCAGGAGCAGGAGGACGGCATCCGCGGCGGCGAGACGTTCCCAGACGAGGGCGATTCCCTCCTGTTCGATGGCATTTTCCGGCTGCCGGATCCCGGCGGTATCGGTCAGACGGACGGCGACGCCCCCGATATCCACGGTCTCTTCGATGAAATCCCGCGTCGTTCCCGGGATGGGGGTGACGATGGCCCGCTTCTCGCCCAACAGACGATTCAAGAGGCTCGATTTCCCTACGTTCGGCCTGCCCGCGATCACGACGCGAACCCCCTCGCGGATGATGCGGCCGCGTCGGTAAGTCGCCGCGAGTGCAGTGATGGCGTCGATCAGGGGCTGAAACGCCTGAAGGGTGTCGCCGGGGAGAGACTCGACGCCGTCCTCTGCGGAGAAGTCGATCGAGGCCTCGACCACGGCCAGCAGGTCGATGACGGCGCTTCTGAAGTCTCCGATCCGATCGGAGAGGTCCCCCTTCAGGCGGCCGGCGGCGGCGGCCATCCCGCGTTGCGTCTGTGCCGTGATGAGGTCGAGGACGGCCTCGGCCTGGGAAAGGTCGAGGCGTTCGTTCAGAAAGGCCCGCTTCGTGAACTCACCCCGCTGGGCCGGACGAGCCCCGGCGGCCAGGATCTCCTCGAGGACGGTCCGGAGGATGAGCGGTCCGCCGTGGCAGCTGATCTCCAGGGTGTCTTCGCCGGTGTAGGTGTGGGGGCCTTTCATGAAGGCGACCAGGACGTCATCCAAGACGGCGCCCGTGCGCGGTGAGACGATCTCGCCGCGGATGAGGTGATGGGAGACGAACACGACAAGCCGCCGGGACGGTCTGAACAGACGACGGCCGATGGGTTCGGCAGCGGGCCCGCTGACGCGGATCAGGCCGATCCCCCCCAACCCGGACGGCGTGGCTATGGCTGCGATGGTATCCCTGGAGGTCATGGGGTCAGGGCCTCCCCTCACTCGGTTTGCCCTCAGGCCTCGGCCTCGGACCGGTCCGGGCCCTTGCGGGACGGGAGGATCAGTAACTTACGGTATTCGCCTTCGCCGCGGCTCTTGGTCGTCAGGCTTGCATCGTTCTGCATGGCCAGATGAATGATCCGGCGGTCGTGGGCGTTCATGTGCCCGACCGTGACCGGCTTCTTGGTCTTCTTGACCTTTTCGCCGAGCCGCACCGCCAGCGCGACGAGCGATTCCTCCCGCCGCTTGCGGTAATCCTCCGTGTCGATGATGATCACCTTATGGCCGTTCGCGGAGCGGTGGATCGCCTTGTTTATGAAGTACTGGATGGCGTCGAGGTTTTGTCCCCGTTTCCCGATCAGCAGGCCGCTTCCGTCTCCGCCGATGCTCAGAATGACCGCCTCTTCGGTCTCCTCCACTGCGATCGGTGAATCGATCTGCATCATGCGCAGCAGCCCGCCGAGAAGCCGCTTTGCCTTTTCGGCGGCAGGCTCCCCGTCGGATGCCGCAGGAAGTGGACACGGTGCCGCCGCCGGGGGCTCCCTCCGCTCACCCCGTTCGGCGGGAGGCGCCGGCGCCTGCGGCGCTCCGGCGCGGTCCTCCTGGTTCGACCGTCCGCCGGCGGGCGCGTCGAACCCGATGTCGAAGCTCAGGAGGCTCGCGCGGATCAGGGCCTTCTTCGCCCCCATGCCGAGGAAGCCCGCTGTTCCCTCGGAGATGATTTCGATGTTCAATTTCTCACGGGGGACCCGCAGCGCCCGGCACGCATTCTCTATGGCTTCATCGATGGTCTTTCCCTCGATTTCCGTACCTTCCATTGGTGCTGTACCTCGGACCGTATTCATACTTACGACGCCTGCCTGTTAATGTACACCTGCTGACCGATGCTGATGATGTTGTTGAACAGCCAGTAGATCACCAGGCCCGACGGAAAGTTGAGGAACATGAAGGTGAAGATCACCGGCATGAACAGCATGATCTTCGCCTGCATCGGGTCTGCTCCCGTGGGGGTCATCTTCTGTTGGATGAACATCGTTGCGCCCATGATGATCGGCGTGATGTAGTACGGATCCTTCGCCGAGAGGTCCTGTATCCACCAGACAAAGGGGGAGTGGCGCAATTCGATGGCGTACAGCAGAGCCTTGTAGAGGCCGAAGAAGACCGGGATCTGGACGAGCATCGGCAGGCAACCGCCGAGAGGGTTGACCTTGTGGGTCTTGTACAGGGCCATCGATTCCTGGCTGAGCCGGGTCTTGTCATCCTTGTATTTTTCCCGCAGGGCGGCCATCTTCGGCTGGAGTTTCTGCATCTCCTTCATCGACTGGTAACTCTTGTTTCCCAGCGGCCAGAAGATCACCTTGATCAGAATGGTCAGGATGATGATCGCGACTCCGTAGTTGTGGACGTATCCGTACAGGAATTTGAGGGCGATCAAGAGCGGCATGGCGAGCCATTTGAGCCAGTCGCCGAAGTCGATCGCGTTCTCCAGACCGACATTCTGGGCCTTGAGGATAGTGTAATCCTTCGGCCCCAGGTAGAGGGAATAGCTGAATACGCCGGGTTGTCCGGGGGGGATCACGTGCTTCGGCCCCTTCAGGCTGACGGCGACGAGATTGCTGCCGTCCTTGCCCATCCGGAAGCTGGTCAGCGAAGGGTTCTGCGGGATCAGCGCGGCGATGAAATACTTGCTCTCGAATCCCCCCCAGGATACGCCGGGGCCCAGGAGCTTATCCGCCTCGAGCGAAGCGACGTCGGGGCGATCGATGCTCTTGGCGATGTAGGAGACGGGGCCGTCGTGGCCGTAGCTATCGACCGGTGCCTTGGGGTCGACATACTGGTACCACGTCAGGCCGCCGTTCTGGTTCAGGGGCACATCGGCGAGGTTATGGAGTCGCACCTCCATCTCGATGCTGTACGTATCCGGATGGAAGGTGAAGATCTTATCGACCCTCAATTCGCCCGGGGTGGTTTGAGTAAAGGTCAATTTTCGCGCGTCTGCCGCGCTCGTCATGTCGAGCGAGGCGCCGTCCGCCTCGTAGAACCCGTCCGCGGGTATCGTTACCGTGGAGTCGGGAAAGGAGACGGCCAGCGGCCACGGCATCCCCCCCGAGACATGAACGAGTTCGACCAGCTTCGACCGCCCCGCGGGCGGGGGTGTCCCCTTTCCGATGAGGCGGGTGAAGATGTCGACGAGGTCCTCCTCGTTCGGAAGCGCGGTCTGGTACTGTTTCAGTTGGAACGATTTCAGGGCCGCGCCCCGCGTCGTGAAGACGGCCCGGTAGAGGGGGGTTTCCACGACGACCTCCCGCTCCGTTCCGGCCGCCGCTTTTGCACCGACCAGCCGGCCCCCCGCCGTGCGGGCCGGGACTGCGGGCGTGGGTGCGGCCTGCCCCCCCGCGGGCGGAGTTGCCGTGACCGGCTGCGGCGCCACGGTTGTCTCCTGGTGGACCGGTGCTGCCTGCTGCGTCTTGACCGGCGGCTTGACGAAAAAAGTCTGGTAGATCAAGATGACTACAATCGAGAGGACAACGGCGAGAAGCGTTCTCTTGTCCATTCATTACCTCCACAGGATGGGTGTTTGTTACTTCACCGGATCGTATCCGCCGGGGTGAAAGGGGTGACAGCGAAGCAGGCGGGTCAGGGCCAGGTAAGACCCCTTGAGGGGGCCGTAACTGCTGATGGCGTCGATCGCGTATTCGGAACAACTCGGGATGAACCGACAGCAGGGAAACAGAAAGGGAGATACGCAGATCTGATAAGCGCGGATGAGCGCTATGCAGAATCTTCCCGGGAGTCGCAGTACAGGACGTTCAGACATTGGCTCGGTCGATCAGGCGGCTTTCCAGGTCGGTGCACACATCGTGGTACGTCAAGGGCGGCATTCCTCTTTTTGCGATGATGACGATATCCTGGGATGCAGGGAGCCTGGATTTGTTCAGCCGGAAAAACTCGCGCAGGAGACGTTTGATCCTGTTTCGCTGTACCGCATTGCCCACTTTCTTGCTGACCGTCATCCCCAGTCTTCTGATCCCCGATTGATTCGGGCACAGGATGATGGTAAAACGCCCCGTATAGCTCCGAACCCCCTGGTGATAGATCCTCAAAAAGTCCTGCCGTTTGCGAATCCGCTCCTCTTTGCCAAAGGTTTTAGTTTCCATGCCGCACTGCCCCTTCCCGGGGTCTGCCCGACCTGCCTTTGGTTTGCCGGCGGATTACACCGTCAGTCGCTTTCTGCCTTTCGCCCGCCTTCTGCTCAGGACCGCCCGCCCGCCCTTGGTGGCCATCCGGACGAGGAAGCCGTGGGTTCGCTTCATCTTTGTGTTGCTGAACGTCGTCAGTGTCTTTTTCATAATCTTGTCCCCGATAGAATGAATTGAGTCGTCCCACTAACCATAACCGCACTGGTTTGTCAAGGCAAATATGGCCATATCGGGCGCAACGCATCACCGTCCCGGGCCGGTGGGCGGCGGTTCCCTTTGACAGGAGTCGCGGTTCATGCGACAGTACACATAACAGGCGCGTTCTCCGCCGGCCGGGTACGACAGCCGCTCTTTCGGCCGGCCCGACCGCGGCGGCGGTACCCACGGCGCCGGCGTACCGCTGCCGACCCGTCTCGATTTTTTAGTGGCCGAGGCGTCGTTTCCTCCGCTCACGAGGCGTATGGATGTACCGGATTGATGTGCTCTGCGTCGGGGCCAGTTCCTTTGATCTTGTGTTTCAGGTGGACCACCACCCCCTGCCCGACGAAAAGACCACCGCCGATGGTTTCATCGGCTGTGGTGGCGGACCGGCTGCCAATGCCTCGATCATGGTAGCACGGATGGGATTGCAGGCGGCCTTCGCCGGGTATCTCGGGTTGGATCTGTTCGGCAGGCTCCACCTTGAAGAGCTGCGGGCAGCGGGGGTAAACACGGACCTTGTCGTCCGGGGAGAAGACCCGACCCCGGTTTCTTGCGTTCTCGTCAAACCGACGGGCGAACGGTCGCTCGTCAACTACCGGGCCGCTGATCCCCGCGGGAGACGGGGCAGCATCGCCACCGGTATTTCCCCCCGGGTGATGCTGTTCGACGGACATGAGCCGGACCTTTCCCTCGCCTTTCTCACCGGGGCCCGGGAAAGGGGAATACGGACCGTTCTTGACGCGGGCTCCCTGAATCGGGGCACCGCGCTGCTGTTCGACAGGGTGGAGTATCCCGTCTGTTCGGAGCGGTTCGCCTGCGATTTTACCGGTACGGCGTCGCCGGAGGCCGCGCTCGACCGACTGAACCCCCCCGGCCGGTGCGTCGTCGTGACGCTCGGGGAGAAGGGGGTGCTCTGGAAGAGGGACGGAAAGAAGGGGCGGGTGCCGGCGTTTCCGGTCAGGGCGGTGGACACGACCGGTGCCGGAGACGTGTTTCACGGCGCCTTTGCCGGTTCTCTCGCGGTCGGGAACTCCTGGGATGGGATGCTGGCGTACGCCTGTGCGGCGGCTGCCCTGTGCTGCACTCGGCTCGGCGCACGAACGGGCATCCCCACGGGGCCGGAAGTGGATCGGTTTCTCGGTGCGTTCCGGGACCGGGGGCTGCCGCCGCACCCTTCCGGATGAATCATCCGGTACCGCGCCGTCAATTTGACATTTGCCGGCTGCGTGACTATGTAAGCTAACCGGTTGCCCGCAGTTCGGTGGGAGGGGTGATTCGGCATACAGGTGAAGAGGAGGAAGCACCGATGAACAAGAAGATGAGTTGCGCGCTGTTTGCTCTCCTGATCGCGGTCGCTTCGCTGGTTTCCGCGTGCGCGACGACGGGAGGGGGGGAGGAGTGTCCGATTTCTCCCGATGGAGCCGTGAAAGCGATGCCCGCCGGCACGAAGGATTTTCCCATGTCCGAGCTTCCTCCGCCGGCAAACGAAGCCGACAGGAAGTATCTGGGACTCTCCGGGGGAGGAAATTTCCCGGTGAGGCAGATCAAGGCCCAGGTTGTGATCGTCGAAGTGTTCAGCTTCTATTGTCCCCACTGTCAGCGAACGGCTGCCCAGATCAATGACCTCTACCGGATGATAGAGGCGCGTGCCGATCTGAAGGGAAAGGTGAAGCTGATCGGGATCGGTGCGAAGAACAGCGCCTTCGAGGTCGATGCGTATCGGGAGCGATACCATGTCCCCTTTCCTCTCTTCCCGGATGAGGAGATGGTACTGACGGAGAAACTGGGCGTGAAGGGGACCCCCACATTCATCGGGATCAGGATGGCGGAAAACGGCGCGCCGCGGCAGTTCTATTTCGGCGAGGGCGGTTTTGCGGACAACCAGAAATTTCTGACGGAGATCATCCGCCTGTCGGGTTTATAGCGAGGAGGGGACAGATGAAAGGATGGAACAGAAGGGTAGGGGGCATGGTCTGCTGCCTCGGCGTGCTTGCGCTGATGGCAGGGGGGGGCGCAGCCTATGGTCAATCGACCGGTTTCACCGACAATATCTATCCGGTCGGAAAACTCAAACCGACGGACAGTGTGCCGAGGCTCAAGGTCGGCGACGTTGCGCCCGATTTCACCCTCCCCGCGGTCCAGGGCGGTACGGTGTCCCTGAGCCAGTTCAAGGGGAGGAGGAACGTGGTCATCTCCTTTGTCCCTGCCGCCTGGACCCCGGTGTGCTCGGATCAATGGCCGGGATACAACATCTCCCGGAAACTGTTCGATAAACACGAGGCGACCCTGATCGGCATTACCGTGGACAATATCCCCACGCTCTATGCGTGGACGAAGCAGATGTGCAATCCCGGCGAAAAGCTGTGGTTTCCCGTCCTCTCCGATTTTTTCCCCCACGGCGGCGTAGCCTCGCGATACGGTGTCCTCCGCTCAGACGGCGTGTCCGAGCGGGCCCTCTTCGTGATCAACAAGAAGGGTATCGTTACCTATATCGACGTCCACGACATCAACCAGCGACCGTTCCTCGACGCACTCGCGCGGGCCCTCGAAGAGGCGAACAGGCAGTAGACATCGATAACGAGGGCACGATCTTTTTCCCGCAGATGATCGATGTTCACCCCGTCGTTTCCCCGGGGCCGTGACGCCCCCGGCGGGCACCGCACCAGTCGGTGGAGGAAGGGTGTCCGCCGCTGCATCTGCACCAACTGGTTTTCTGGAGGTCTTACGATGATCGAGCAGGTACAATTTCTGCTGGAGGAGGCGTTTCGGCAGGATTCACTCACCCTGTATGTTCTGATGTTCGGCGGCGGTCTCATCGCATCCCTGACGCCGTGTATGTACCCGGTGCTCCCGCTAACGGTCGGATACCTTGGCAGCCAGGCGGCCGATAACCGCCCGCGGATCTTTTTCCTGAGTCTGTCGCTCGTGACCGGCATGGCGATAGTGTATGCCGTTCTGGGCAGCACCGTCGCCGCGGTAGGGGGAACGTTCGGTTCAATCATGGGAAACGGCTACGTGATGTACGCGATCGCCCTTTTCTACCTCCTGATGGGACTTTTTCTGCTGGACGCATTCACTCTTCCCACTCCCCAATTCTTCTCCCGACTCCAGGCCAGGTCCGCAAACAGGAAAGGTCTTCTGGGCGCCTTCGTGATCGGGGGGGTCAGCGGTTTGATCGTCGGGCCCTGTACCGGCCCCATCCTGGCTGTTGCGATGGCGGCGATTACCCTGACCTTAAAGGACGTGCAGGGGACCGCGTATCTGCTGCAGGTGGTGAAGGGCGGTCTGCTGCTGTTTCTGTTCGGGTTCGGCCAAGGGGCGTTGATCATCCTGGCGGGGGCATTTGCCGGGTTTCTTTCCCGGCTGCCGAAAGCGGGAGCATGGATGGAGCGGGTGAAGAGGGGATTTGCCTTCGTGATCATCGTCATGGCGACGCTGTTGTTTGTCTTCGTGGGCCAGAATACCGATTTTCCCAGCCTCACCGGCGCCCTCGCGGGTGCGCACTCATCCGCGTCGTCGGTGCTGGTGCCGGAGGCTTCGGCGGCGTCGCTGCCCCGGTCGGCGGCGGATAGTTCGGGAAGTCCCGCACCGGATTTTACCCTCGCTGCATTGGAGGGTCCGCAGGTTACCTTGAGCAGCTACCGGGAGAAAAAGGGCGTCGTCCTCGTATTCTTTGCCACCTGGTGTGTAAGCTGCATGAAGGAGGTACCGGAGATCAAGCGCTTCGCCGAGGCGGCGAAGAAAGAAAATGTCGAGGTCCTCGCCGTCAACTTCAAACAGCACAAGGAGATCGTGGAGCGCTTCAGCCGATCGAACAAGATCCCCTACGGGATTCTCCTCGACACGGATGGAACGGTCACTGCCGGGAAATACGGCATCAAAGGACTGCCCCATATCGTCGGGATCAACGGGAAAGGCGAGGTGGTCTACCGGGCAGATGCGCTGCCGAAGGAAAAGACCGAATTTTTGGTTAAATTGAAGCACGGGCTGTAATGTGCGCCCTCTTCGGGGTCGGGAGCCACACCGGTTGCTCCGGTCGCCGTAAAGAACAAAAAACCCCCGGGAGAGCCCGGGGGTTTTTTACGTTCTGTGACTTCGGATGGAGACTAGCTCCCTGACTGGAGCTTCCCGCCGAAGATGTCTTCGTAGATCTTGTCTTCGAGGTCGAGGGCCCAAGTCTTCTTCCAGTTCTTCTTAGCATCCATGACGTACAGATTGGATGCCTTGATCGATTTCATCTTCGCGTTAATGGTACCCTCGACTTTTACCTGCTCGTTGATGTGCCGGGCCATGATGCCCCGATCGATGTTCGGGACGAAATAGTACTCTCCCTTCGCGGCGTCGACGAGGACGACGAACACCTGCTCTGCGGCAATGACCGGGTCTTCCATGCCGATGGGGCACACCTTACCCTGGGTCACGCACTGGAATCCCTGGATGGATCCGG
The DNA here is from genome assembly GCA_903928915.1 of uncultured Syntrophobacterales bacterium. Classification (GTDB taxonomy): domain Bacteria; phylum Desulfobacterota; class Syntrophia; order Syntrophales; family UBA5619; genus JAKAFS01. The sequence continues at coordinate 35,538 of CAIYSL010000073.1, forward strand.
TGAGGCTCGCGCCGATTGCCATGACGGGTGCGGTCAGGATTACCATGCCGATGATGATCGGTGTCAAAAATCTCTTCATATTCTTTTCTCCTCTCCTCCGTTTTGGTTATTCTTGTTAGTGGGTTCGCTCCCATTCCGATCTGATTCTCAGTCCAATGTCAAATCCAAACCAGGAATTCCTGCAAATTGAGATCTTACCACCTCCTTTCTTCGTTGCTGTCGTACTTCCGTCCTTTCGATGAATCATGGATGATCTCCTCTTTCGACCGTAAAATAATTGTCTTATTGCCGAAAGGCAATGAGAGTTGATCAACTGCCTAATGGTAGCTAAATACTACCATCAAATTTTACCCTCCACGGGGCGTCCAACCTGGGGAAGTCCCTGGACCGGCGCGGGTATGGGATGAATTGGCAGCGGGGCAGGAGTCATCGGAGGCGGGTTCGACCGCAGCGCCTCCGGCGAAACGCAAAGAAGCGATCAGGCACTGCCGCATCGGGCTGATGAACCGAAAGGACGTTCAATGCCGCTGGTGACCTTTTCTGACTCTCCGGGGAGGAGATGCAGCAGGGTGCAATGGGGGGGAATGATCGTCGGTATTTCGCCGTTTGGGCGGGTTTGGAAAGTATACTGCTGTTTTTAAAGTTTTGCTTTTTCGCTGCCGAAAAAGATTGTAACGGAGCGCATCGCGGTATTTCATCAGTGGGGTCGATCGCCGTTTTCGGGCATCTGCCGGATGGGTACGGTGAAAGAGGTCGTGCCGGTGGAAGGGATGACTGCGCTGGGGAGGAGCGTATGAAATCGTTTTGGGTGTTGTTGGTATCGCTGCAACGGGCGACTGGCTTCTCGCTGCTGGTATTTATGCCGATTCTGTTTTCTGGCACCGTCCTGTTTGCCCAGGGAAAAGCGGAAACCTATGTGGGGATGGAGGCGTGCAAGGGGTGCCATGAGAAACAGTACGCACGGTTCACCACCCATTCCCGGATGAGCAGCTCCTTCAGCGGGATCAGCCGGATGAAGAAGGGACTCACGGGGGAAGAGGTGAAACGGTGCTACGAGTGCCATACCACCGGCTACGGGAAGCCGGGAGGGTTTACATCCGAGACCGAGACCCCCGGGTTGAAGAACCTGGGCTGCGAAGCGTGCCACGGACCCGGGAGCGGGCATGTTTCGTCGGGCAATCCGAAAGAGATCAAGCGGCGCCTCGACACACCGGACTGCGATGCCTGTCACGCCAAGGAACGGGTAGCGGCGTTCAATTATCGCCCCCTGCTTTACGGAGGTGCCCATTGAAAAAATTCAACGAGGTGAACCTGCAGGTAAAGATCGTCGGTGCCCTTGCCGTGATGTTCCTCATCGTCCTGGTTTCGATCGTCGTGGTGAACGGCCGCGATCAACGGCTGTACATAACGGCCGAGGTGCAAAACGCGGCCCGTACCCTGGGTAATACGGTGTACAACAGCATCGTCCACCCGATGTCGATCGGTGACGACACGACCATCAAACAGCAGATGGCTGACCTCAAGGCGAGTGTCGAGGGCGTATCGGTGGCTATCTTCGGCGTCGACAGGTCGTGCACCTACTCCTCCGAAACGGCGATGATCGGCACCGATATTACGAAGGCCGCCGGTTCGCGCGAGCTTTCCGAGGCGCTCGAACAGCTGCTGCGCGACGGCACCGTATCCGGCCGGCCCTATGAAGAACGTCTCGGCGGGAAGCGGTACCTTGCCGTCATCCGTCCCCTGCGGAACGATCAGCGGTGCCACCACTGCCATGGGGCGAGCAGGACCATTCTGGGGGGGGTGCTGGTTCGGCAGAACATCGATCAGATGACGAGTAACCTTGCCAGTCTCCGGAACAAGAACATCCTCATCGGGATGGCGGGATTCCTGATCGTCATGGGGGCGCTCGCCTTCCTCGTATGGGCGCTGGTGATCCAGCCGGTGAACGGCCTGATCGACGAGCTGGCGCAGAGTTCGGATCAGGTCGCCGCGGCGTCGTCTCAGATCGCGGCTGCCGGTCAATCCCTTGCAGAAGCGGCGTCCGAACAGGCTGCGGGTGTTGAAGAAACCTCGGCATCCGCCGAGGAGATTGCCGCGATGACCAGGAAAAATTCCGACAACGCGGAACAGGCGCGGACGATTGCCGGGGAAACCTGGACATTGATCGGCAAGGCCGGGGAATCGATGAACGGGGTGATGTCCTCGATGCAGGAGATTTTTCGGGCGAGCGAGGAGACCGCGAAGATCGTCAAGACCATCGATGAGATCGCCTTCAAGACCAACCTCCTGGCGCTCAACGCCGCTGTCGAGGCGGCCCGTGCCGGAGAGGCCGGGGCGGGATTCGCCGTGGTCGCCGATGAGGTGCGCACCCTGGCCATCCAGGCGTCGGAGGCGGCCGGGAACACCGCATCCCTGATCCAGGGGACCGTGTCCAAAGTCAGGGGCGGCTACGAGGTGGTGCAGCAGACCGGCGAGGAGTTCAAAGCGGTGGGTACAGGGAGCAGCAGGGTTGTCGAACTGGTCGGGGAGATCGCGGCGGCGTCGGAAGAACAGTCCCAGGGGATAGGGCAGATCAATACGGCCATCCAGGAGATGGACAAGACGATCCAGCAGAATGCCGCCAACGCCGAAGAGGCCGCATCGGCCGCCCAAGAGCTGAACGCCCAGGCTGTGCAACTGCGCTACTGCGTTGGAAAACTGGAAACCCTGGTGAGCGGAAAGAGCTCTACGGCCGTGGCGAAGCCGTGATCACCGCCGCCTAAGATCAACCGCGGCCCGCTGCCCCTCCGGCCGCCGCCCTGGCCGGCAGCCCGGTTGCATCGAGGTCGGCGCGCAACTGTTTCTTAGCCTCCCCGGTCATCTCCCGGCAGGGCACCCGCACCGGCCCGCCGACCATTCCGATCAACTCCATCCAGTATTTCATCTCCGCCGCGGGTACATGCCCGGTCGGCCGCCCGTAGCCGGTGATCCACGTTGCATGCACCGCCCGCAGGGGGTTGACGGCGCGGGCGATCTCCGTGGCGCGACCCATGTCGCCGTCGAGTGCGGCGCGGGTGTAATCGTGCACTGGCAGATATCCGGGCACCTGGTAGAGATGGGGGCAGTAGTTGAGCAGCCAGCGGTCGCCCATGACGCTCAGGTTGTGCAGCCACGGCGTCTCATCGGCGACGCTGACGACCATATCGTCGCCGACTGCCCGGCGCAGAGAGATGGTCGCCGCCGGCGCCGGCCCGGCCTGCTTGAACCCGCAGATGTTCGGGATAGCGGCGAGCCGTTTGGCAAGATGTTCCGATAGGGGGTAATAGGTCTGGGGGATGTTGAACAGGACGATGCCGATGTCCACGCGGTCTGCGACGAAACGGTAGTAGTCGAACACGGCGTCGTCGCAGCGGACGGCGATGTAGGGGGTCAGGATGATCACGAAATCGAACCCGATCTCCTGGGCGTGCCGGGCCAGCGCCGCCGCTTCATAGGGGTTCTGATGGTGGCACCCGGCGATCAGCGGGATCCGCCCCTTTGCCGTTTCCACGTTGACCTCGTGGGCACGCATCCGCTCCTCGTTGGTCAGTGCCCAGAATTCGGCGACGTTTCCCGAGCAGTAGTGCCCGTCAATGCGTAACCGGGAGATGCAGTGCTCCAGGTTGGAGGCGATTCCCGCCTCGTCCAGCCGGTCGTCGGCGGTGAAATTGTACGGCAGCGCCGTCCAGACCCCCTTCAAGACCTCCCGGGCGTACTCCTTGGCTTCCCCCTTGCGATACTGCATGGCACGTCTCCTCGTCTCCTTGGCGGTTTTCGGCTGCTTGCCGTTTTTCCGCGGCGCAGGATACGAAGAATGTCCCTGCCTGTCAATCTCTTTTGCACCGGGAAGGGGTGGCAACTGCTCCCTTGTCATCGCCGGGGAATTGTGTCAGGATGCCGGCCGGGAGAAAGGGTATGGGGGGGTTTCATCTGGTCAGCGACTTTCAGCCGCGGGGAGATCAACCGCAGGCTGTCGCCCGGCTCGCCGCCGGGCTGGAGAACGGGGACGACCATCAGGTTCTCCTCGGGGTGACCGGTTCCGGCAAGACCTTCACGATGGCGAACGTCATCGCCGCGGTAGATCGGCCCGCCCTGGTAATCGCCCACAACAAGACGCTGGCCGCCCAGCTGTACGGCGAGTTCAGGATGCTCTTTCCGGAAAACGCGGTCGAGTATTTTGTCAGCTACTACGACTACTACCAGCCCGAGGCATACCTTCCCACCACCGATACCTACATCGAGAAGGACTCCGCGATCAACGAGGCGATCGACAAACTCCGCCACGCGGCGACCCACTCCCTGCTGGAGCGGCGGGACGTGATCATCGTGGCGAGCGTCTCGTGCATCTACGGCATCGGCTCCCCCGAGGCGTACCACGGGATGCTGCTGACCATCGAGGAAGGGCAGGAGATCCCCCGTGATGCCATGCTCGCCCGCCTGGTGGAAATCCAGTACGAGCGGAACGACGTCGACTTCCATCGGGGGACCTTCCGCGTCCGCGGGGACGTGGTGGAGATCTTTCCCCCCTATGAGGAAGAGCGGGCGCTCCGTGTGGAGTTCTTCGGCGACACGGTGGAGGCGATCTCGGTCGTCGATCCCCTGCGGGGCAGAAAGCTTGAGCGGCTGCGGCGCACGGCGGTCTACCCGGGCAGCCACTATGTGACCACCAAGGACAACCTCAAACGGGCGATCCTCGACATCCGCACCGAGCTCGGGGAGAGGCTCCGGGAGCTGCACGCGGAAAACAAGCTCCTAGAGGCGCAGCGCCTCGAGCAGCGGACAAACTTCGACATCGAGATGATGGAGGAGATGGGGTACTGTTCGGGGATCGAAAACTACTCCCGCCATCTCACCGGCCGGAAACCCGGCGAGCCGCCGCCGACCTTGATGGAGTATTTCCCCCGGGACGCCGTCGTCTTCATCGACGAGAGCCATGCCACGATCCCGCAGCTGATCGGGATGTACCGGGGCGACCGCTCCCGGAAGGAGACCCTCGTCAACTACGGGTTCCGGCTCCCCTCGGCGCTTGACAACCGGCCGCTGCACTTCGCAGAGTTCGAGGCGTTCGGACAGCAGCGGATCTACGTCTCGGCGACGCCGGCGGCCTACGAGATGGACCGTGCGCGGGGGCGGATCGTCGAGCAGGTCATCCGCCCCACCGGGCTGATGGACCCCGAGATCGTCATCCGGCCGGTGACCCATCAGGTCGACGACCTCCTGGGCGAGATCCGCGGCCGGGCGGAAAAAGGCGAGCGGGTCCTCGTGACGACGCTGACGAAGCGGATGGCGGAAAACCTGACGGCATACTACGAAGAATTGGGAGTGCGGGTGAAGTACCTCCACTCGGACATCCACACCCTGGAACGGGTGGGCATCATCCGCGACCTGCGGATGGGGGAGTTCGACGTCCTGATCGGCGTCAATCTGCTGCGCGAGGGGCTCGACATCCCCGAGGTCTCGCTGGTCGCGATCTTGGATGCCGATAAGGAAGGGTTCCTCCGTTCCGAACGATCGCTCATCCAGACGAGCGGCCGGGCGGCCCGGAACGTGGCAGGGCAGGTGATCATGTACGCCGATACGCTCACCGCTTCGATCCGCGCCTGTCTCGAGGTGACCCGGCGCCGGCGGGAGCTCCAGGCGCGGTACAACGCGGAGAACGGGATCACGCCGCAGAGCATCCGCAGCTCGATCCATCAGCTGCTCGGTTCGGTGTACGAGGCCGATTACGTGACCGTACAGACGGTTTCGGAGCAGGAAGCGGCCTACTCCGCGGACAAGGAGCTCCCCGTCGTCATCCGGAGGCTGAAGGAGGAGATGAAAACGGCCGCGAAAGAACTGGAGTTCGAGAAGGCCGCTGCTCTGCGGGACCGGATCCGCGACCTGACCAACCTGATGCTCGCGATGGAGGGCGAGGGATGAACGGGACCTTGACGATCGGCAGGAGGGGGTGATGGCCGACAAACGGGACATTCGCGGGGAATTCCTTACGGCACGAAACGCCCTGACGGCGGAGGAGATCGCCGCGGGGAGTCGTCAGGTCGTGCGGAAGCTGATCGGTCTGGAGGCGATCCGCGGGGCCTCCACCGTGATGGTGTACCTTGCCTTCGGGAGCGAGGTGGTAGTCGACGACCTGATCCGTTGGGGATGGAACGAGGGGAAAGGGATCGCCGTTCCGCGCTGTAGCCCTGCTGACCGGGAGCTGACCGCCTGCCGCGTCGAGGGATTCGACGAACTCGAACGCGGCCACTATGGGATCCGCGAGCCGAAGGGGGATCGTTGCCGGCCGGTCCCGCCGGATAGAATCGATGCGGTCGTCGTTCCCGCGGTGGCCTTCGACCGGCGGGGCAATCGGCTCGGGTACGGCGGTGGGTATTACGACCGGTTTCTCCCGGCTGCGCCGCGGGCGGTGCGGGTCGGGGCGGCGTTTGCGCGCCAGATCGTGGCGGAGCTCCCGGCGGACCGCCACGACATCGGGATGGACTGCATCGTGACGGACCGGGAGGTCATCGTCCCCCCGCTGAGCGGACTCCGGGCGGGGCTGCGATCCGCCTCAGGATGTCTGTCCGGGATGGTTGATTTGCCTTGACAGGACGGCCGGATCGGAGGCATGATACCCGATCTTTTATTTCACGCGCGAGGAGAACCATGGAGGAAACAGATCGGAAACAGGAAGAAGGGGAAGGCGACGAGAAGAGCTTTGCCGAACTGCTCAACGAGAGCGAGCCCGAGCGCGGCCGGCTGAAACCGGGTCAGCGCGTGGAGGCGGTCGTCGTGAAGATCACGCCGGAGTGGGTGTTCATCGACGTGGGAGGCAAGCACGAAGGGTATCTCGATCGACGGGAGTTTCTGGATGCGGAAGGGAATCTGACGATCACCGAGGGGCAGACCATCCGTTCCTATTTTCTGTCTTCGCAGCGCAACGAGCGGCTGTTTACGACGAAGGTCGGGGCCGGCGAGGCGGGCCGGGCGTATCTCGAAGACGCCTCGAAGAGCGGCATCCCCGTGGAGGGGACGGTTGAACGGGAGGTCAAGGGCGGGTTCGAGGTGAAGCTGGCCGGCGACATCCGGGGGTTCTGCCCCTTCTCCCAGATGGGGCTCTTCCGCGTGGAAACCCCCGCCGACTGGGTCGGCAAGCGCCTCACCTTTCGGATCATCGAGTACGGCGAGCGGGGAAGGAACATCATCGTATCCCATCGCGCGATTCTGGAAGAGGCGCAGGCAAAGCGGCGCGAGGAACTGAAGCTGTCGCTCACCGAGGGGATGACGGTCACCGGGACGGTCGTCTCCCTGCAGAAGTTCGGAGCCTTTGTCGACCTGGGCGGCATCCAGGGACTCATCCCCATCTCCGAGATCTGCTGGGAACACGTCGCCGACATCGCCGACCGGTTGAAGGTCGGCCAGGAGGTGGAGGCGGCCATCCTGAGGTTGGACTGGGAGCGGGACAGGATCTCCCTGAGCCTCCGGGCGAAGCTCCCCGACCCCTGGGAGCGCGTTACCACCGAATTCCCCGAAGGGTCTTCCTTTACCGGTACGGTCGCCCGCCTGACGAAGTTCGGCGCCTTCGTTACGCTGATGCCCGGCGTGGACGGGCTGGTCCACATCTCCAAGCTGGGACGGGGGAAGCGGATAACCCATCCCTCCGAGGTGCTGACGGAGGGGCAGGACGTGGCGGTGACGATTGAGAAGATCGACCAGAGCGCCAAACGCATCTCCCTTGCGCTGCCGGGAGATGTGGAGGAGGAGAAGGCCGAGGAACTGGAGGATTTCCAGAAGTACGTCGGCAAAGCGCCCGGCTCGTTCGGTTCGCTCGGCGACGCCCTCCAGAAGAAGATGGCCGCCCCGGTCAAGAAGTAAGCCGGAAGGAACGCGAGTCGCGCCGCTGCCTTGGGCAGCGGTGCGGACTCGGGAGAACCACGCCCCATCCCGATGAGTTGCGAGCTGGATGTAAAGATCGCCAATGCCCCCCGCAGTCCCGGCGTCTACCTGATGAAAGACGGAGAGGGGGAGATCCTGTATGTCGGTAAGGCGAAGGATCTGCGGGGGCGCGTTCGGGCCTATTTCGCCCGGACCGACGGCCGGGCGATGATCCCGTTTCTCCTCTCCCGGATCCGTGACATCGAGTTCATCATCACGACGACCGAGAAGGAGGCGCTGATCCTTGAGAACAACCTGATCAAGGAGCACCGTCCCCGGTACAACGTCGATTTCCGGGACGACAAGGCCTACTTCAGCATCCGCATCGATCCCCGGGAGCCCTTTGCCCGGTTCCACCTGGTGCGCCGTCCGCAATCCGACGGTGCCCGCTATTTCGGCCCCTATCCCTCCAGCGCGGCCGCCAAGGAAACCGTCCGCTTCCTCCAGACGATCTTCCGGATCCGGAGCTGCCGGGATCCGGAGCTGAGGAACCGCCGCCGTCCCTGTCTCGAATACGAGATCGGCCGCTGCGGCGCCCCCTGCGTCGGCAAGATCGACCGTGGGGCCTACCAGGAGCTCGTGGGGGAGGGCATCGCCTTCCTCGAGGGACGGGGGAGGGCGTTGATCGATCAGCTTCGCACCCGGATGAACGCTGCGGCGGAGGAACTCCGTTTCGAGGAGGCGGCCGCCGTGCGCGACCGGATCGCGGCCGTTGAACAGACACTGGAAAAACAGCGGATCGTTTCCCTGGCGGGCCGGAGCCGTGACGTATTCGGGCTCCACCGGGAAGAGGATCTGACGCAGGTTGCCGCACTGTTCATCCGGGACGGCCGGCTGATCGGCCAGAAGACTTTTCCGCTGGTCCGGCTCCGTGCCGCGAACGGCGAGATCCTCTCCGGCGTCGTGAAGCGGTACTACGACGGCGCGGCAGACATCCCCGACGACATCGTCGTTCCCGAGGCGCTGGAAGACGCGACGGTAATCGCGGAATGGCTTGCTGAACGGCGGGGGAGGGCAGTGGCCGTGGTCACGCCGAAGCGGGGAGAGGCCCGCGCACTCCTGGCGACCGCCGTGCGGAACGCCGAGAACGCCTTCCAGAGCGCCCGCCTGGTCGCCAACCGTCCGGAGGTGGCGCTGCCGCAGCTCGCGGAACGGCTCCAGCTCCGCAGGACGCCCCGCCGGATCGAATGCTTCGACATCTCTAACACCGGGGGGAAGCATGCCGTGGGTTCGCTGGTGGCCTTTGCGGACGGGCTGCCGCGCAGGGCAGGCTACCGCCGGTTCCGGATCCGGACGGTGGCCGGGGCGGACGACTACGCCATGCTGTACGAGGTCCTGAAACGGCGCTACGAAAAGCGCGAGAATATCCCGGAGCTGGTGATGGTGGACGGGGGAAAGGGGCAACTCGGCGTCGCCCTCGCTGCCCTGAAGGACTGCGGCATCGAAGGGATCGATGTGATCGGGCTGGCCAAGGAGCGGGATGGGGAGCGCCCGGCAGAGCCGCAGCAGGGAAAAAGGGTCTACCGTCTGTCGGCCGACGCCGGTACGGGAGCGGAGGGTGGCAGTGGGGCGCCACGGAGCGGGCGGGATGAACCTGCCGGAAACGAGACGGACCGTGTTTACCTGCCGGGACGGAAGGACCCGGTGTACCTCAACCGCTGGCCAGCGGCCCTGTTTCTCCTGCAACGCGTCCGCGATGAGGCGCACCGCTTCGCCGTCACGTACCATCGGCGGGTGAAAGAGAAAGACGACCTCCGGTCGTTGTTGGACGGGATCCCCGGTATCGGCGCGGCGCGGAGGAAAGCGCTGCTCCTGTTCTTCGGGGATGTGCGGCGGATCAGGGCCGCGACCGTCGATGAACTGCAGCAGGTTGCAGGGGTCGGCGGAGAGATGGCCGAACGGATTCGCCGTTTCTTCGTTGGCGACGACTCCCCGTCCACCGCCGACGCGGACTCCGGACACGGTTGACCGCAACGGGGAGGCATCGGTATGGTAGGCAGGTTTCGAGCACCGCGCAGCACCACTACCGCAGGGGACGCCCTCGCGCGTGCAGGGGACAGCCCTCGGGCCTCCGTTTCCCTCTACCGGATCATCCCCTCGGCCATCGGCGACGTGGGGGTGGTTCGATCCCGGCGAGGGGGGATGCTCCGGCGGATCTTTCTGCCGCGAAAAGGAGTTTCGCTGCGGGACGAGATCGCTGCCGCCTTCCCCGGGGCCGAAGCGGAGGAAGGCGAGGGCGACCTCCTCTGCCGCCGGCTGCGGGCCCTGCTCACCGGGCAGCCAGTCGAATTTTCTCTTGCCGGTCTGGACCTGACAGGCGTTGGCGGGTTCGCCCGGCGCGTCTTGACGCTGGACCACGCGATTCCTCGGGGGCGCGTCATGACCTATGCGGGGATGGCTGCGCGGCTGGGCGTTCCAGGCGGGGCCAGGGCGGTGGGGAACGCGATGGCGCGAAACCCTTTTCCCCTCGTCGTCCCGTGCCACCGCGTGGTGGGGAGCGACAGGGGGCTCCGGGGGTTTGGCGGCGGCCTCGCGATGAAACGGGCGCTTCTGGAGATGGAAGGGGTTGCCTTCGACCGGCGGGGACGCGTCCTGTCCGGGTATCTGCTGGAGGCGTGGCAGGTCGGGGCTACGGTTTTACCGGTGGCTGGATCATCACGGCCAGGTTGTCGCGGTGGATGATCTCGTCGTAGTCCTTGTAGCCGAGCACCTGTTCTATCTTTGCGGTTTTCAGTCCCATGATCTTCCGAATCTCCTCGGCACTGTAGTTGACGAGCCCCTTGGCGATGGTAGCCCCCGCCTCGTCGACGCAGCTCACGGGATCTCCGATCGTAAAATCGCCTTCGACGTGCAGCACGCCCGAGGGAAGCAGGCTCTTCCCCTCTCCCACCAGCGCTTCTTTGGCCCCCGCATCGATGACCAGGTGCCCTCTGGCCCGCAGCGTGAAGGCGATCCAGTACTTGCGGCTCTTCAGGTGATCCGCCATCGGGAGGAAGAGCGTGCCGATCTCCTTCCCCGCCATGATATCCCGGAGGACACCCGGTCGCCGCCCGGGTGCGACGATGTAGGGAATGCCGAAGGCAGTGACCTTCTTCGCAGCCAGGACCTTACTCTTCATGCCGCCCAGGCCGACCGTGCTGACCTCGTCGGTGGCTGCGGCCTCGATCTCCGGAGTGAACTCCGTGACCAGGGGGATGAGCTTCGCCTTCTTGGACGTTGCCGGGTTGCGGTCGTACAGACCATCGGTGCTCGTCAGGTTGACGACGAGATGCGCTCCGACGATGTTCGCGACCATCGCGGCGAGATGGTCGTTGTCGCCGAATTTGATCTCGTCGACGGCCACCGTGTCGTTCTCGTTGATGATCGTGATGACGCCCCATTCCAGGAGCGTGAACAGGGTATTGCGAATGTTCAGAAAACGCTTCCGGTCGGTGATGTCGCTCATCGTCAGGAGGACCTGTCCGACGAAGAGGCCGTGTTTTCCGAAGGCGTTGGAGTACACCCGCATCAGGCGGCCCTGTCCGACCGCGGCGGCGGCCTGCTTTTGGGGGATGCTCTTCAGCTTTCCGGGAATCCCCAACCGGTGTTTTCCCGAGGCGATGGCGCCGGAGCTTACTAGGACGACCTGAAAGCCCCGTTCCCTGAGTGCCGATATGTCGTCGACGAGCTGCTCGATGATCTGGAGGTCGAGACCATCCTCCCCCGTCAGCACCGCGCTGCCCACCTTGATCAGGATCTTCCGGGCATTGGCGAGCGCCTCTTTTCGTGTCATGGTGCAATCTCCTCGGGTTGATTCGCCCCGGTTCCTTCCGCCGCGGGGGGGCGCTTCGGGGGGATCAGGGAGATGAGTTCCCGGAGTAGTTCCGGGACCCCCTCCCCCGTTGCAGCAGAAAAAGCAAATAATTTTATGTCGTTTTGCGCGAAGGTGTCAATAACCTTTTTCAACCGTCCCCGCGTTGCGGGGAGGTCGAGCTTGCCCGCCGCTACGACCTGCCGCTTTTTCCCCATCGCGGGGCTGAACAGCTCCAGTTCGCGGTTGATCAGGGTGAAGTCCTGCCAGGCGGAGCGAGGCGGTTCCTGCGATATATCCAAGAGATGCAGTAGGACTGCGCTCCGCTCGACATGGCGGAGGAACTGCATCCCCATGCCGTGCCCTTCGTGCGCCCCCTCGATCAGCCCCGGGATGTCGGCGATCACGAAGGATTCCTGCGCCCCGTACTGCACGACCCCCAGGTGGGGGACGAGGGTCGTGAAGGGGTAATCGGCGATCTTCGGCCGGGCTGCGGAAACCCGGGATACGAAGGTCGATTTGCCCACGTTCGGCAGGCCGATAACCCCCACATCGGCAAGGAGCTTCAGCTCCAGCGTGACCCAGCGCTCCTCGCCGGGGATGCCGGGTTGGGCAAAGCGGGGGACCTGGCGGGTGGCGGTAGCGAAGCGCGCATTTCCCCGTCCGCCCATCCCTCCCCGGGCCGCGATGAAGACGGCTCCGTCTGCGGTCAAGTCGGACAGGGGTTCCCCGGTTTCCGCATCGCGGACCATCGTGCCGACGGGAACGACGATCTCCACATCCGCGGAGTCCCGGCCGGTCCGTTTTGCCCCCTCGCCATGGCCGCCGTGTTTCGCCACGTAGTGCTGGCGGTATTTCAAGTCGAGGAGGGTCCTCCTGGCGAGTGAGGCGCGGATGACCACGTTTCCCCCATGACCGCCGTCGCCCCCGTCCGGTCCTCCGCGCGGGACAAACTTTTCCCGCCGGAAACTGACGCAGCCCCGTCCCCCGTCGCCTGCCTTGACGTAAATTTTTGCTTCGTCGATGAATTTCATTCTGTGACCGTGAACCCTGTCCCCGGCTGGCTGGAAGAAACGCTCCCGGGGCGGACCGCCGCGGGTGTGGGGGAAGGGTGCCGCAGGCCCGGGCTGGATCGGTGCGGCGGCGCATGCAGCCTCCTCGCGCTCGGGGCTGTACGTTCGCCGATTATCGGGTGCACTGGTGTGGACGGCTGTCGATACGGGGGAGGGGTTCCGCCGCTTCGGGATGGGGAGCGCTAGATTTTACGCACATCCACGGCGGCCTGGCCTTTTGGATCCTGGGCGATCGCGAATTCCACCCGCTCTCCCTCCGCGAGGGAGCGAAATCCCTCCGCGACGATGGCGCTGTGATGGACGAACACGTCACCTCCTGATTCACGGGAAATGAAGCCGTACCCTTTCGTGTCATTGAACCACTTGACAACCCCGGTTTCACGTCCGTTCTCAGTCATCTTCCCGGTTTCCTCCTCCGTTGATGAGAAAACATTCCTACGCCGCGGCGTACACGCTGACCTTCTTCCGCTTCTTGTCGAGCCTCTCGAATGTCACGGTACCGTCGATCTTCGCGTAGATGGTATAATCTTTCCCCAGTCCGACGTTGTTGCCGGGATGAAACACGGTTCCAACCTGACGGTCGATGATCGCCCCGGCCGTGATCTTCTCGCCGCCGAATGCCTTGACACCCCGCCGCTGGGAATTGCTGTCTCGTCCGTTTCGGGAGCTTCCCTGTCCCTTCTTGTGTGCCATCGGAGCCTCCGCTTAAATCGTGATTTCCTTGATCTTCATGCTGGTCAGCAGCTGGCGGTGGCCGTTCTTTTTGCTGAAACCCTTACGCTTCTTCGTCTTGAAGACGATGAGTTTCGGGGCCTTCGTCTGGCTGACGATCTCGCCCAACACCTTGGCGCCGGCCACGACCGGCTGGCCGATGCGGACGTCGCC
>CAIYSL010000074.1 GCA_903928915.1 uncultured Syntrophobacterales bacterium
AGATACTGCGTCGAGCTGGTCAGCTTCACCTCCGCTCCCTGGGAGAGCAATGGCATGCTCAGCATAAGAGCCGTCAGCAGTACCAAACATCCCTTAACCCTCATCGCCCCGCCTCCTTAGATTAGCGTCTGAAACATATTTTTTGAATAATCTCAATAAAATACATGTCCTTGCTGCCGCAGGCGGTCTCTACTTCCGGGATACAGACACTCACACTGCAAACCGGTGTCGCACCGATGGCACGTAACAATTGAGCAATGAACATGCCATAGTTACCAAAAGATAATTATGCTGCAATTAAAGCAATTTATAAGCATCACTTCCTTCCCCGAACCCATCTGCCTGGTGAATTAACCAAATAATTTCTGGTCATATCACCACTCTCCGCAAGCGATCCCGGCGCTATTCTCCCCGGGAAATCACAACTCTGCGGGAAGATAGAACAATAACATATCTCTGTACTATGGCATGCTAGTTGCGTGGCATCTTTCCGTTAACTGTTAGAGGAAGAACACAATATGGATACGATCACCGATACCCCACAACGGAAGAAGATACTCATCGTCGATGACGAACAACTGCTGCTCCAGGGTTTGGAAAAGGCCCTGCGCAGCGATGCGGTCGAGGTGAGCACGGCGGAGACGGCAGAGGCGGCCCTCGCCGAACTTGCCGCCGCCCCCTGCACGCTCTGCTTCCTCGACGTTTTCTTGCCTGATCGGCAAGGGCCTGATGTGCTGAACGAAATAAAGCGAATATCTCCAAAGACCAAAGTCATCGTGATGACCGCCGGGGTCATAACCGGGGCCATGAAAGAGCTTATCGAAAAGAACGCCTACCTGTTCATCACGAAACCCTTTGACCTCCTCCAGGTGCGGATGCTGGCGAAACGGAGCCTGGAAGAGACGGAAGCTTAGCCCTCGCGGTATTCTTAGTCGATTACAGCCGTCGTTAGCCAACGTGTCGATGGAGCCTCCCGGTAGTACACGAAAGGCGAAGGCCTACCTGCGAAGGCTCGGACCGAATCCTGTCTAGGAAGGGGTGCGGGATAGCGGGGGTGGTACGGCAGTATGCAGAATCGATAACCCCCACAGCGGCTGCGTGAGGCACCCATATTTTTTTTGTACCAAGACAACGGGGTGGTGTCAAGAAGAATTCCTCCTCTTCGGCGGAGCGAATTGCCTGCCCCCGCGTTACCCCCGGCTTCCCCTCGGTCGGCGTTGCCGGTCGGTCTGTCGCCGACTCCACAGAGGGAGACTGCGGATGGAGGAATAGTCATTATTTCGTTGATAATTGAAGGGATGAATACTATAAGGCAGACGTTCGCAGACGGCGGACGGCGGGCGCCGCAACGCAGCGCGCGCGCGCGGACGCAGGGGTGTTTTCGAGAACCGGGCTCGTCATCCACGGAGCCGAGGAGGGGAAACGAACGATGGAGACCAGACAGAAACGATCACCGGCCCGACCGGGAGGCGGACTGACGCACATCGACGATCAGGGTCGGGCCAGGATGGTGGATGTGGGTGGCAAGCAGGAGACCCGCCGGGAGGCGGTGGCCGCGGCGACGGTGACGATGTCGCCCGAAACGCTCCGTCTGGTCGTCGCGGGGCAGATGAAAAAGGGGGACGTCTTCGGGACAGCACGGCTGGCGGGGATCATGGCGGCAAAGAAGACCCCGGAGTTGATACCGCTGTGCCACCCGCTGCCGATCGACGCCGTTGAGTTGGACTTTACCGTCGCCGAGGAGACATCCTCCGTGGTTATCCGGGCCACCGTGGGAACGACCGCCCGGACCGGGGTGGAGATGGAAGCCATGACTGCCGCATCGATCGCTGCGCTCACCATCTATGACATGTGCAAGGCAGCAGAAAAGGGGATCGCGATCGGGGAAATCACCCTGATCAGAAAGAGCGGGGGGAAGAGCGGGCTATGGCAAAGGTCGTAGCGGTCAACATCAGCTCGGAAAAGGGTGTAAGGAAGCATACGGTCCCGTCGTGCCGGCTGGTGATGGATCACGGAATCGAAGGGGACGCGCACGCCGGCAATTGGCACCGGCAGGTGAGCCTCTTGGCCCAGGAGAGCATCTACAAGATGCAGGCGATGCTGACGAACATCCGGCTGAAACCCGGCGACTTCGCCGAAAACATCACCACCGCAGGCATCGCCGTGATGGAACTCCCGATCGGCACGCGGCTGAAGGTGGGGCGGGAAGCGGAGCTCGAGGTGACGCAGATCGGCAAGGCCTGCCACATGGCCTGTGAGATCCGCACGATCGTCGGCGACTGCATCATGCCCCGCGAGGGAATCTTCGCGGTGGTCAGGCGGGAAGGCACGATCAACCCCGGGGACGAGATCGAGGTCATCGCCGCGGGATAGGGACAGGACAGTCCGGTAAAACGGGACGCATCGGCCCGATCCGGCGTGGGCAGGTCGTGCGCGGCCGGACCGGCCGGTTGGCGGGGCCCGCTGCCGCAGGTGTCATCCCTTCGGTTCGACGAGCTTCTTCTCGGCTGGGGGTGTAGCGGCGATTTCGTCCGGCTCGTGGGCGGCTTTCTTGAAGCTCTTGATACCCCGGCCGATCGCCCCGCCTATTTCCGGGAGTTTTCCGGCGCCGAAGACGATGAAGATGATCACCAGGACGACCAGCATTTCCGGCAGGCCAATTCCGAACATGGTTATTCCCCACTTTCAAAAGAGTGTTCGCCGGTACCGTAGATGATGCGCCGGGGATTGTCAAACACTATGCACGTTGATTGAGTGGACATGCACACATAGAGCCGATCAAATGAGTGATGCGGGTTACCGGATGTTCACCAACGTGATATCAAAGGTCAGGTCCTTACCCGCCAGGGGATGGTTTGCGTCGAAGGTAATCGTGGCATCAAGAACCTCGGTCAGAATGACCGGTACGTAGTTTCCATCTGCAAGCGAGACCTCCATCAGGTCGCCTTCTTTCGGGTTGAAGCCGGGCACCTTCTTGCCATTCGGATAGCGCCAGCCATCGAACAGCTCTTCCTTTTGCTGGATCTCACTGCGCGGGATCACGTATACCTTCTCCGCTACCCGCGCACCGTAGGCGTCTTCACAGGCGATCCTGACTCGTACACGCCGTCCCGGTTCCAGACCGATAACCGCTTCTTGAAATTTTGGCAGCAGGTCACTGTCCTGGCCGATGACAAACTCTACCGGACCGAAAATGACCTGCCCGCTGCCTCCGGAAGAATCGAAAACAGTGCCGTCATCGAGTGTTCCCGTATAGTGCACCTGAACCCTATCCCCATATTTTGCCTCTGCCATCGTTCTCCGCTCTCGCCTTTCAGAGTCTTATCGAAGGTTGCCGCACGCTAAGGATTATCGGCCCTGCCGACTTCTTCCCAGTCCATCATGGCCCATGCCCGGTCATCGCTTATGAATCGACCGGAATACAGGTGGACCGCCCCCGTTGCGGGATGCACGATCCTCCTGAGATCGGCGTACTCCGGCCTCCGCAGCGTATCGGTGATGATTGCCTCCAGGTCAGCGGGGGGAATGCCATATACTTGCTGTTCGCGGAAGATCGCCGCATTCGTTGTTCGCGGGTAGATCCTGGATTCCTCCCGAACCGTTTCGGCAATGGTGGCGCAGTGGTCGCCTGACATGGCCAGCAAAAGGGTGACGGCATAGCTTCCCACCAGATACCTGTCGGAGTGATAATACACGTTGCCGTTGGAAGCCGTCACTTTCTTGATATCGGCGAACCGTGCTTCTGCCGGCATCAATTCCAGGAGGGCGTCGGTGATTGCTGGATCCGCATCGGGAGCCAGTGCATAGAGGGTGCCGACGGACGTGAGTTTGACGTTGTCCCGCGAATCCGCTCTGATCGCGCTCGCCAGCACAAACTTTGCTTCTTCAACCAGACTCTTTGCCGCTGCGTCGTCTGCAGTGATATAGGTGTCTGAGTAGACAAAAAGAAGCCCGGTGGCGGTGCGTACGGTCTTGATATCCTGGTAGCGCTCTTCAGCGGCCATCTCCGCCAGGACTGCGCCGAAGGCTGTTCTGCCGGAACGCAACTCCTCGTCCGGCTCGACGATGCTGTCCTCGTGAGTCAGTGCGGCGTGTTCCCGGGAATCGCCTCTCACCTGCTCCGCGATCCTGGCCTTTATCCCCTCGGCCCGGGCCTTCAGCTCATCAGCCTGGGACTTCAACGCAAGGGCCTTCGCCTCCATCTCCTCGGCCCGGGCTTTCAGCTCGTCGGCCTTGGCCTTCAGCTTATCGGCCTCGGCCTTCAGCTCTCCGGCCTGGTTCTTCCCGTCCGGGCCGGCTGCCGGCTCCGCATTCTGCATGGGTCTGACCTCCACTCGTCTGATTAGAACGCCGCCCCGCCCCCTCGGTAACCACGAAGAAGGGGCGGGGCGGAGGATGTCGCAAATGAGTCGGAAACAGGGATGATTTCACCCCCCTGTTTCAGGGAACTCAACCGGTAAAGCCCCCGGGAAACCCGGGGGCTTCGTGTCAACCTACGGGATCAACGTCGGTATTACGGCCTTCACGTAGTCGAGACCAAGTCTGGTCAACGTCGCCGCGGTCGGCATCCCCGTGGCCCTGTCCCAGCCGAACTGATCGTACAGGAGGTCCTTGCCCTTTTCGATGTCGGCACGGTCCATGATCTGCGCGGACCCCGTAAAGGGAACATAGGTCGCGGCATAGGCATCGGTATTCCCCGATACTGAATTCGGAATACCCGTGCCGGGCCCCTTGGCGGGGCCAGTGGTGGTAGAGCCGACTTTATCGAACATCCAGTCTGCCACCTGGTCGTAATCGTTACGCATGTTCACCTTTTTGCTGGGGTCCGCCTTCTTCATGGCGTAATCCAGATACCGGGCCGTCAGCGCCCTGAAGAGGGTGAGTATCCTCAGCCCGATGGTCTCCAGCCCCTTCTGGTCGACCGTGTCTCCCGTCACCAGCGAATAGGTTTGCGCATCGAGGGAGGCATCCCCGCGGTAGCCCAGACTCTTGAGCGGAGAAACCCAGACCGGCAGCGTGTAGTTGCAAACGGTCAGCGAATTGTGCAGCTCCAGGTGGACCGCCGACGCCGCGGTCATGGCGGCCATCCCCGGCGTCATGGGCTTGTAACCGGTTTGTGATGCTACAAAGGTGATGTCGCTTCCCGTCGGGTCGTTGAAGATCGACTTCCCCTGGGTGAACAGTTCCTTCATGATCGTATTGATCAAGTCCAGGGGCAGACCGCAGCCGGACACATTGCAGTGCGTGTGGTTCTGCGGATCGCGGCTCCACAGCATGCTCTGCAGGAGTCCTATCTGGCCGAAGGTCTCCACCGAATGATGCTTGGCGAAATTCATCTTGAAGCTGTTGGAGCTGTAGCAGTGGTTGTTGAAGAACCCGATCTCCGGCCACTCCTTGGCGAGAAACGCCGGTCCCATGGAAACCGCTTTCGCAAACACCGGGGTCGACAGGTTGTTCATGACCGGCTGGTTCGTCTTGCCGTTGGCGCAGATGAGCGGAACCAGGATCTGGAGAGCCGACGGGTTGCCGGCATCAGCCAGTCCCCAGGGAGAGGTGGCGGTGTAGGGCTTGGCACCCGTGGCGTTCCCCGACAGAGTGTTCAATTCCGCGGCGGGGAGACGGTTCTGGAAGGTGGTCTTGCCGACGAACGATGCCGGCAGTCCCAGGGCGGCAACCTCGGCCGCTGTCATCACGTGGGTGTAGGCCCAGCGGTAGCAGCGGGAGTACTGCCCGTAGTCGCTCCAGAATCCGTAGTCGTCGCATAAGTTGTTGCTCATCATGGCGTTCGTGATAGAACTGTTCGGATCGGCGGAATTCGTCGACATCAGACCGGTGACGATGGAATTGCCGATGCAGGTATTCTGGTTATACCGGGAAACGCCATACTGTTCCAGGGCGGGGATGTCCGTGGCGATGTGGCAGCGGATCGGGCAGGAATGGCAGCCGTTCATCTTGACCGTGTATTTCGCCCCCGGCACGCCGAAGTCCCCGTACCCCTTGTGGGTGCGCAGCCCGATTTTATTCAGGGGGCTCGGGCAATCCACGGGCAGCGGGTGCTCCACGTCCGTGCAATACCCGGTCTCGACGGGCGGCGTGGCGGCGCCCCAGTAAAGGCCCTTGTCCGCGGTCCAGCGCGAACCGCTGTTGTAATATTCCGCCCAGGGCTGTTTCGTCCGCGGCACCACGATTTGGTTGTTGGCGCCCATCATGCTCAGGAATTTTTTATTGTAATCGGCCCATGTCTTCTTGTCGGCGGCTATCTTCAGCGAGCCGGTCCCCTTGACGCCGATCGCCTTCAAGTTCTTGGAGCCCATGATGCTCCCCACGCCACCCGCAGAGTGGGAGCGGTCACACAGGACGCAGGACAGGCGCACCAGATTCTCCCCCGCCTGGCCGATGGCCGCCACGCGGGCATCGGACCCCATGATAGTGCAGATCTCCGCCGTGGCACGGTAGATGCCGTTGCCCCACAGGCGCGCGGCGTCTTCGATCGTCACCTTGTCATCGACGATCTTGATCCATACGGGCTTAGCCGCCTTGCCCTGGATGATGATGGAGTCCCAGCCGGCATACTTGAGCTCGGGCCCCCAGTGCCCCCCCATGTGCCCGGAGGCGGGCAGCTCGTCGATATGAACCGGCCACAGGCTCGTGATCGAGACACGCCCGGTGCAGGGCGCCCCAGTGCCGACCAGAGGACCCACGCCGAAAATGAGCCGGTTCTCCGGGTCCCAGGCCTTGGTGCCGGGCGGGACCTCGTCCCACAGCACCTTGTATCCGAGGCCCGTACCTCCCAGATAGTCTTTATATTTTATCGTATCTTCCGTAGTGATTGCACCCGTCGACAGGTCGATTCTGAGAATCTTGCCGGTCCATCCGCCGTATTGCATTTTCTACCTCCTTATAAGGTCATATTCTCGTAATCCCGGTATGTTAGTGACATTTTCCGCAGGTGCCCTGAATGTCCGGAGATATGGCCCCTGACGCGACCTGGCGCGGCGGAACGATCTTCGTCCGGTCGGACCAGGGCAGATACTTCAGCGCCCCCGACGGACAGGCCTGGACGCACTCGGGATTGCCGTTGCAGAGTGTACACTTATTCGACTTCGTGTTACTTGCGCGGACCGGTCCGCTCAGGGACAGCATGTCCCATGGGCATGCCGATACGCAGATGCCGCACCCGATACATTTGCTGACGTTTACCACCCGGGCGTTGACCGGTGCTACAACCTCAATGGCGCCATGCGGACATGCCAGCTGGCAGGGCACCGGATGGGCGCATTGGCGGCAGGTATCCTGAACGGACCGGAAGTTGCCGAAGTCGCCGTCGCCGCGCTGGAACCCATTGGCCGTCACCCCTGCGACGCCGAATTGTTGATTCCGGCTTACTTTCACATTTGCGATCGACGGCTGCACAATACCCTGGTTATAAGCGACACAGGAGGTCTCACAGCGGCGACAGCCGACGCAGAGCGTCGGCTCCGCGACGATCATGCCCAAGGCATTGGCCACGAATACCTGCCGGGGTTCATCCTGTGCCGACGAACCGCTGCTGCCGCAGCCCATCAGGTAGAATGTGGTGACGCCCAGCCCGAGGGCGCCCGTTCCTTTCAGAAACTGCCTGCGGGTAACCTGCTTGCGGATAATTTCCGTAACCTTTTCGATTGTGGTGCTATCCTTTGGATCTCCTGCGACCGTGATTCTTCTGTCCGCCATATCCATCCTCCCTTTGCCTTATGTAATATATTCAGTACGTTTCGTCTTTTTTACCGATCGGCCGCGCCCCGGTGGCAATCTAAAACAGACTGCCGGTTATATGGCATTTCTTGCACGTCCGCGCGTTATTGGTGTCCTTGTACCGCTGTTTTATGCTCCGCCAGTTCTTGGGATGGGGGTTCACCCCGCCGCTGAGATGACACCTGACGCACACATCCGCCTCGGGATGGCAGGACTCGCAGGACTGCAGGTTCCGCCGCGCCTCCGCCGCGTGGTCGGAGTTCCAGTCGTAGATCTGCGAGTTGCCCACCTTCCGGTGCGACTTGATGCGCAGGGTGCCCTGCTTGGTCTTCGCGTGGCAGTCGTTGCAGAACCGCGTCTCGTGGCACCGGTAGCAGTTCTGCGGGTTGTCCGCCGCCTTGAGCGAATGGATCGAGATGAAGTCCGACCGGTGCGAACGCGGCATCGTCTCCCCCCGCCGCGACAGGCTCCGTGTCAGGTCGGTATCGATCGCTCCCCCTTTGTGGCAGTCCAGGCAGAAGGACTGCTGATGGCACTCCTGGCAATTGTTCCCCCCTCGCTGCGCCAAGAGCCGGTGCTCCTTCACGAAGAACGCCCCGTGGTTGGCAGACACGTCCGAGGCGCTGTGACAGTCCTGACACTCCTCAGGCTTGCTGTTCTTGAAGTCCCGGTGGTCGGTCCTGGCGAACGAGAGGCAGACGATCATAAGGAGGAAAGCCGCAGCCAGCAGTAGTATTTTATATGCTTTGGTATTCATCATGGTCTCCCCTCACATCCTCAGTAATTGATTTGCACGGCTGCGTAGCCCTGATAGCTGTGGTCGTACGTGAACCCCATCGTATCCTCCACCCGCACGACGGCACTCACCATCTTCGTGAATGCGTAATTCACCCCCGCCCAGTACCGCTTCGCTACCCCCTCACGGGAGGCCTCACGCCGAAAATCGTCGTAATCGATCCCCGCCAGCACCGACGCCTTCAGGATCTTGTACTCCCCGTACAGCCGGATCCCGCTCAACTGCCCCGCATGGCCGTCGCGCTTCTCCAACAACGCGTTCACCGTCAAATCCTTCACCGGACGGGCCAACAAACCTACCTGGTACAGGTTCCCCTTCGCCTCGGAACCAAAATCCTCCCGCGCGTACTTCGCGCTCACCCGGTAGTTCGCCGTAAGCTGGTACTCCGCCGCGATGCTCTTCTCCTTGTACTGATCCACCGCAAACACACTGTAGATCGACGCGATGTCGAACGTCGGGTAGCTCTCGTAGTACTCCGCACGAACCGTCAAATCCTTCAACGGCGATACCTTCGCCCCGAACAGAACCTCGTTGTACACCTCCGCAGTCGTGTCGTACTTCACCCGACCGTATAAATTCGTCTTCGCCACCGGAGTCGTCGAAAAATCCAACCCCACCAGCTCACGGGCCAGGTCCGCATCGCTGTACTTCCTCCCGTAGCTCAACTCCACGTGCGTGTTCTTGATCGTGTCCACATAAACGCTCATCCCCATCAACGCGTCCCCGCGGGTCCCCACGTCGCGCTTGTCGTCGAACAGTACATGCCGGCCCCCGAATACCGTCACCCCCACCGGTCCCAGGTTCTTCACGTCAACGTGCGCACCGTCGATCGTCCCCGACGCCGCCGCCGCGTTCACGTACGTCCGCCCTGCTCGCAAATCCAGGTGATCCTGCAACGCATCCCGGTAATCAACGTAAAAATAGTACAGCCGACCCTGGGGATCCTGACCCGTCGTCACCTGCTTCGTCGCTCGTCCGTACCCGTAAATGTTCAGCTTCCCCTCCGGGTCAACCTTCGTCACGTTGAACCGTAAATACTGCGCCACCTCCTGCTGACGCTGGTCAGTCAGCAGATCCTGGTACCAAAGATACTGCGTCGAGCTGGTCAGCTTCACCTCCGCTCCCTGGGAGAGCAATGGCATGCTCAGCATAAGAGCCGTCAGCAGTACCAAACATCCCTTAACCCTCATCGCCCCGCCTCCTTACCCTCGAGATAACCGCCGTCCTGAATCGAACGTTTTCAACCCCAGCCGCCATTGCGCCCTTCGGATTCCTCTGGACTATGCCCACCGAAGCTGCAAAATGTGCGCATGAATCCGAGAATCAGTCAGCAACTAATATGCCAGCAGAATAAATTTAATTTAATGACATTAATGGATAAATTATTACCAATACTTACCAAAAATTGTGTATGTGATTATTTTACCAGGGGAATATGCTGGTTATATAACCAGCTAGTTATGGTTATTTGACCATATTAGGCCTTTGCGATTGCTGTTTCTTCACCGCTTCTTCCGTTTTTTGACTAGAATGAGAGGGGGAAGCGCCCTACAGGTACAATCTAGTCCGCCCCGGATGCGCCATAACGCAGCGCCACTGGTTAATTTACCAGCCAAAATTGGTTTTTTCACCATCATTAATTCATCTTAACTACATGAATAAATTAGATATGTTAAACATTAACGCCCTGTTGGCAGCCTACCATCTTATTGTATTTGTGGCATAGCAATTGCACTTTTTACTTGAAATTATTTCCGCCGCAGCCTGCACAGGAAAACCTCCGCTACCGAATTGACCGAAAGGGTGGAAAGGATTTCTGAGGGATGAAGATGAAAAGAATACTGGTCGTCGATGACGAGCAACTGCTTCTGCAGGGGTTGGAGAAGGCGCTACGAACCGATGCGACCGAAGTTGCTACCGCAGAAACAGGCGGACAGGGCCTGCAGGAAGTGGCGTCGGTACCCTGCGATCTCTGTTTTCTCGATGTCTTCCTGCCGGATATGAACGGGACCGAGGTGTTGAAAAGAATCGCCGCGATATCTCCGCAGACCAAAGTGGTCGTGATGACCGCGGGAATCGTGACCGATTCCATGAAGGAACTGATCGAACAGAACGCCTACCTCTTCATTCCCAAACCCTTCGACCTCCTGCAGGTGAGAATGCTCGCCCGCAGGGCGATCGAGGAAACCGGGGCCTGAGCATCCCCAACCCGCTTTCCCGCCGCTGCCGCGCCGTTCCCTACTTCAGATTGAATTTCTTCAGTTGATACCGGAAGGAATCGTAGCTGATATTCAGTAGCTTTGCCGCCTTCGTGTTATTATGTCCGGCGATTTCCAGGGCCTGGATGATGAGGTCCTTCTCCAGTTCATCGAGCGACACCCCCGCCTCGGTCAGCACGAATCTGTCCTGCCGCCCCTTTCCCCTCGTCGCCGTGTGCGGCGTAAAACCGCTCACTTCCAAGGGAAGATGCTCCGGCATGACCGTCCGGGCGTTCTGGAGCACCACGATACCCCGGACCACGTTCTTCAGCTCCCGCACGTTACCCGGCCACCGGTACGCCATCATTAATTTTTCCGTCTCCGGCGCGAACCCCTCCACCGGTTTGTTGTACTCTTTGGCGAAGGCGTTAAGGAAATACCGTGCCAGCACCGGGATATCATCGCGACGGTCCTTTTCATGCAATGCGGGAACGCTCACGGAAAAGGAATTCAGCCGGTAATACAGGTCCATGCGGAATTCACCCTTTTCCACGGCCAGAGCCAGGTCCCGGTTCGTCGTGGCAATGACCGTCACGTCCACCGGGATCTCCTCCTCGCCGCCGACGCGCCTGATGACCCGCTCTTCCAGCGCGCGCAGCAATTTACTCTGCAGGCTGAGCTTCATTTCCCCAAGTTCGTCCAGAAGCAGCGTCCCCCCCTCGGCAACCTCAAACAGCCCTTTCTTGCTCTTTCTGGCATCGGTAAAGGCCCCCTTTTCGTACCCGAACAGTTCGCTCTCCAGCAGCGTGTCCGGCAAGGCGCTGCAGTTCACCGCGATGAACGGGGCCGACGAGCTTGCCGCCGCCCCGTGGATCATCTGGTGGATATTGCGGGCGATTACCTCCTTTCCGACGCCGCTCTCGCCGGTTATCAGGATGCAGGAAACCCGTGCCTCGGCGAGTCGCTCCACCCGTTCCTTCAGCTCCCTCTTTGCCTTCGAGGCGCCCAGAAACTCGCTTTCGAACAGCGAGGAGTTTATCTTTCTCAGGTATTCGAGTTCCTTTTTCAGTTTAAGGTTTTCGATGGCGTTGCCGATGACGATCTTCA
Source organism: uncultured Syntrophobacterales bacterium (assembly GCA_903928915.1). Taxonomy (GTDB): domain Bacteria; phylum Desulfobacterota; class Syntrophia; order Syntrophales; family UBA5619; genus JAKAFS01. The sequence continues at coordinate 11,836 of CAIYSL010000074.1, forward strand.
CCTCGTCAATGTTGAAGGGTTTTGTCAGGTAGTCCCAAGCGCCGATCTTCATCGCCCGGACGGCGGTCTCGGCCGTATCGTCGGCCGTCAACATGATGACCTCGATCTCCCCGGTGCCGTCGCCCTTCAGTGCCTTCAGGACCTCCATACCGTTTTGGCCGGGGACGTTGATGTCCAGGAGCACCACGTCGGGATGCCACGAGAGGATCTTTTCGACGAGTCGCTTTTCTCCCGAGTCGGTGCGTACCTCATACCCCTCCTTTTCCAGCGTCCGCGACAGCATGGAGAGGATCAATTCGTCGTCGTCGATCAGATATATGCGCCCCGGGCTCTTCATGCCGTTACTCCTCCGGTTTCCTCCGCATTGACGGGCAGTACGATCGTGAACGTGACACCGCCGGCGCTATTGTTGGCGAACTGGATGCTGCCTCCGTGCTCTTCGACGATCCGTTTGGAGACGGCCAACCCCAGCCCCGAACCCTTTCCCTTCCCCTTGGTGGTAAAAAAAGGCTGAAAAATCTTGCCCGCCACTTCGGCCGGTATCCCCTTTCCCGTATCGTGCAGCTCTACCGCAATGGCCTTGCCTCCTCCGTCGGGCCTTGTCCGTACCGTAATCTTCCCCCCCTCGGGGATGGCATCGGCGGCGTTCAGCAGGAGATTGAGGAAGACCTGCTGCAGTTGCTGCGGGTCGCCGACGATGTCCGGCAGGCTGTCATCCAGCTCCTTGACGATCCGTTTGTGCGGGCTGCCGGAATTGAACGAAGGATGTTTCTCTATAAAGTACATAGTTTTATCCAATACTTTGTTCACATTGAACAGTACCGGCTGGGCAGCCACCGGCCGGGCATAATTCAACAGGTTCTTCATCAGCAGTTCGATATTCCGTATCTGCTCGATGATCTTCCTGAGGACATCCCTGTCCCGCTCGTCGAGTGAGAGTTCGGAAAGGAGCACCTCGATCGACACCTTCATACCGGCAAGGGGGTTTCTGATTTCATGGGCAAGACCGGCCGCCATCTCCCCGCATACGCGCAGTTGTTCGGTTCTCTGCAGCTCCTGCATTTGTTTCTGGAGAGATTCCGCCATCTCGTTGAACGAATCTGCCACCTCGCCGAATTCATCGCGGAGCCCCCGGATGCGGTGATCCAGGTCCCCGGTCTTGAGCCTGCGCGTCGCGGCGAGGATGCTGTTGAGCGGACTGGCCAGTCCGTTGATCAAGATCAAGGCCAGCCCCACGGCAAAGAACGGCCCGATCGTCACAAACAGGAAAAGGACAACCTTCCGCTGCTGTATCTGCCCGAGGATTTCCCGCTCCTTTTCCTCGAGGCTCGTGCTCGTGACAGTGATGATCCGCTCGATCCGTGCGATCAGGTCATCCCCCAACCGCAGCGCCGTCCCGGCCAGGCTGTCCGCGATCGCGGAGCCCGGCCGGGCGGCGAAAGCCAAATGGGCCTTCTCCTGGTACGTTTCGACCTGATTCTTCAGGGCGGTCAGCTCCTCCCGGGAGGGGGAGGTCTGATGGCAGGAAAGACATTTCTTCAGGATACCCTTTATATTATCCCTGTCCGCAGGGTCCTCCATCACATACTGCTTACCCCGGAGGATGATGTCGCTCTGCGCCTTCTTGATCCCGAGCAGCAGGTCCTTCCTGAGTGTAACAATTCGATGTAATTGGGAAAGTCGATGCAGGTCGTAGATCGTCGTTTCCGTGGTCGTGACGATGTACACCCCCCCGAAAAAAAACATCAGGGCAAAAATTGCGAGCCCGAACACAATTTTTTTCTTCATCGTTCAGCGACCGCCATCTGTCACGATCCGGACATCGTATCCGAGGTATCCCGTATACTTATGGGTAGAACCGGGGATTGGGTAGGGGAGTATATGAAGATGGCTCCCGCCTGTCAAGTGAATAAAGGCAACCGATATTCCTTGACAAGAATCGATTTGTATATAAATTTGATCGACTTCCCCGACATGTGCGAACGGCGGCTGCCCCGTGAAGCAGGCAGCAGGGATAGTGAAAAACTAAGGAGGTATTCGTGCCTGAGGACAGAAAGAAAACGGAAGTGCGGGCCACGCTTGTCGATACGATATGGGATTTCTTCACCTCCCTGAAGCTGGTGATCGTACTGCTGCTCATCCTGTCGATCATCTCCGTGGCCGGCACCGTCATCGAGCAGAACAAGCCGCTCCAGGAATATTACCGCATGTTCAAGCCGGAGACGGTCGAACTGTTCAACAAACTCGGCCTGCTGGACATGTATCACAGCTGGTGGTTCACCACCTGCCTGGCCCTGCTTGCCCTGAACATCATCGCCTGCACGATGGAGCGGTACCCCTTCATCATCCGGGGGATGAAGCGGCAGAACCCTGTCCTCGACGACAAGCTGGAAGCGGGGTTGACGAACCCGGCGACGGTCACCTACACGCTCCCCCCCGAACAGGTGGAGCGCCGGCTCGCTGCCATGACGGAGAAGGTCTTTTCCGGCCGCCCCGTGGTGACCGAAACGGAAACCGCCCGGCACCTCTTCTATGAAAAGGGAAGGTACACCCGGCTCGCCTTCTTCCTGACGCACCTGAGCGTTCTGGTGATTTTCGTCGGCGCCATCGTCGGGTCCCTCGCCGGATTCAAGGGGTACGTAAGCATCCACGAAGGGGAGTCGATCTCGGCCGTCCCCACCAGAAGCGGCGGGAACCGGGAGCTGAATTTCACCGTAAAGTGCAACTCCTTTCAGGTCGATTTCTACCCGAACGGCATGCCGAAAGACTACCGGAGCGACCTTTCCGTGCTCACCAAGGACGGCAAAGAGGTGCTCAGAAAGACGATCCGGGTGAACGATCCGCTGGACTACGAGGGGATCACCTTCTATCAATCGAGTTACGGGCGGCTCCCCGAGGCCGTGACGTTCGAGGTCCGGGGCAAGGACGGCTCCACACTGGGCACCGTATCCTCCCCGTTCGGGAAGCAGGTCGATATCCCCGGCGGCGCAATCAAGATAGAAACTCTTGATTATCGAGAACATTTCCATCTCTCCGACGGCTCCGAAGCAGGCCCGGTGTACGGCGTCAACATCATCCGGCCCGGGGCGGCGACCGAAGGGATATGGGTTTCCGAGACGAACCCGGCGATGAACCGCCACGGCGACTACACGTTCCTGGTCAAGGAGGCGAAATTCTCCAATTTCACAGGATTGCAGGTCAACAAGGACCCCGGCGTCTGGCTGGTTTGGACCGGCTCGCTGATGCTGGTGGCGGGTATCCTGATGGCCTTTTTCCTGTCGCACAAGAAGTTCTGGATACGGATCAGAAAGGACAGGAAGGGCCGGGTGGAGGTGACCGCCGGCGGCATGACCAACAAAAACAAACACGCCTTCGCCGGTGAAGTGAAAAAACTGGTGGATGGCTTCCGGGAGGTTTCCTGATGACGAATTCGCTTCTGTTCGGAATTTCCATATTTGTGTATTTCTTCTCTATGGTCCTGTACGTGTCCTACCTCGCGTTCCGGTCCGACTCCCTGGGCAGGGTAGCCACAGGGGTGCTGTGGGCCGCAGTCGGGGTCGAAACCGCGGCGATACTGATGCGCTGGTATGAATCGTACGCGCTGGGGATCGGCCGCGCCCCGCTGACGAACCTGTACGAATCGCTCGTTTTTTTCGCCTTGACGGTGGCGGTTGTGTACCTGCTGATGGAGAGGAAATTCGGCATCAAGACGGCAGGGGCCTTTGTGACCCCCTTTCCGTTTCTGATCATGGCCTACGCCTCGCTGAACCCCAAGGACATTCAGCCCCTGGTTCCCGCCTTGCAGAGCAACTGGCTGATTTCCCACGTGGTCACCTGCTTCATCGGCTACGCGGCCTTTGCGGTATCATTCGGCGTCAGCTTTCTGTACCTGTTCAAGGTGCGCGCCGAACGCGCGCCGGCGAGAAGGCATCAGGGAACCACCCTGACGGGCTACCTGCCGGCCTCCGATGTGCTCGACGAGGTGGGCTACAAGACCATCGCCATCGGCTTCCCGCTGTTGACGATCGGGATCATCACCGGCGCCTTCTGGGCGAACGTGGCCTGGGGAACGTACTGGAGCTGGGATCCGAAAGAGACGTGGTCGCTGATCGTCTGGCTGATCTATGCCGCCTACCTCCATGCCCGCATCACCAAGGGATGGAAAGGGACGAAGGCGGCCTATCTGTCGATCGTCGGATTCATGGCCACCCTGTTCTGCTACCTGGGCGTCAACCTGATCCTTTCGGGGCTGCACAGCTACGGAGGGGCGTAAGTCATCCCGCCTTTTCCTGGTCGGTGTTCAGCGCCCGGATCGGATAGGGAATGACGATGCCCTCGGCGGCGAACCGGAGGGGGAGGCGTTTGATGAACTCGTGCCTGACCAGGAACTGATCGGCAAAGGCCGCCGCTCGCATGACCACGGAGAGATCGATGCCGGACTCCCCGAAGCCCTGGTACCGGACAAAGGGGGTGAATGCGGGCACCCCCCCGGGCACTTCCCGCATCACCTCGGCTGCAACCTCTGCGGCCACGCGCTCGACCTTGGCCAGATCGCTTCGGTAGTGTACGCCCAGACTGACGGTCACCGCCAGGTCCCTTGCCGGCAGGCTGCAGTTGGTGACGATCAGTTCGGTCAGCTTCGCGTTGGGGATCAGGATGAGGTTCCCCGCCAGCGTCTGGACCGTTGTGGTCCGCCAGCTGATATCGGTCACATGCCCTTCCTCCTGCGACGAGAGCTTGAGATAGTCCCCCACCCTGATCTGCTTGGTCGCGACGATATGAAACCCCGCGAAAAAGTTCGATAGCGTGTCCTTCAGCGCCAGGGCCACGGCAAGCCCCCCCACCCCGAGGGTTGCCAGGATCGGGGCGATCGATATCCCGAGCTCGTTCAGGACGACCAGCACCGCGACCCCGTACACGACGATCCGGATGACGTTCTCCGTGAGGCTGGTTACCGGGAGGACCGATTCAAGCCGTTCGGCGCGCATCCGCGTGTAGCCGGTCAGGATGTTCGCGGCCGCCATTGCCCCGGCGAACACCGCCAGGATGGACAATCCCCGGTCCGCTCTTCCGACAACGGCAGCGGGCAGGCTCGAGAACTCGAGGGCCGCGTAGATGCCCAGCATGAGGCAGAGCACCAGCAGCGGGGTCCGGACGGCGGTCAGGACCACATCTCCGGTGCGAAAACCGTTCGTCCTCGCCCAGCGGGCGAGCCGGGCGAGGAGGTACCCCCGCACCGCGTATCCCGCCACCAGGACGATCACGAATATCCCCAGCGGGAACAGCACCTCCATGACCGATTGAACCGATTCGGTGAACAGGGGCTTCATCGAACGCTCCACTCCTTTGCTCCGCTCAGCGCGGCGTTGCCTCCGCCATCTGTCGTCCGGCCGCGTGCGCACGGCGGCAGGACGGCCCTCCCGCGGCCCCGCGGGAGGCGGGACCGGTTTCTATCTGTTTCATTTTCCGCGATTCGTCAAGGGCAAAAACGGGATCCCGCGACGGCAGCAGGGCCGCGGCTGAAGGCAGGAAGGATGACCTGTGGGGGCGGTCAGAGGGTGAACCGGCGCTGCCGGTTCACCCTCTGACCGCGCTGTGCGGAAGAATGCCGCTGTTACTTGGGTTCGGTCGGATACCCTGCTTTTTCCCAGGCTGCCCAGCCTGCCTTGAGGGCATACACCTTGGTGAACCCCCGCTCGATCAATTGCCGCGCCACACTGGCGCTGGTCCCTTCGCTCGGTCAGGTGCAGTACAAGATGATAGGTTTGTCCTTGAAATAGTTGGACGACCAGGAGGAGACCTTCTTGCTGTCCTCGCGGATCGCCCCCTTGATTTTCAGCGAACCTGACTCCCAGTCGCCAGACGCCCGGACGTCGATGACCACAAGGCCCGGCTCGCCGAGACGGGCCTTCAACTCATCCACCCCCATCCGGGGGATCTCCCCCAGGGCCATCTTTGCCGGGGCCGCGCATCCGGCAGTGCCTCCCAGGGCCAAGGCCAGGGAGACCAGCATACCCACCACAGTGCGTACCATGATACCCTCCTTTCCTGATGTTTTTCTCATTGAGAGGTAAAAGCTACCATGCGGGGTTTGACTGGGCAATAGTGATTCAGGGGAAGGGAAATGGTATGAAAAATCTATCAGTCAAG
>CAIYSL010000075.1 GCA_903928915.1 uncultured Syntrophobacterales bacterium
CCGGCAGGGCCATTGAGCCCTGCCGGCGTTTCGATGCGTCGATCGCCATGCGGCCCGGGCGGCCGCGCGTTTCAGGTCGACCGGATCTCCTGGCGCATGAACACGGCGTAGCAGATCCCGAAGCAGACGAAGGTGATCGCGATCAGCGAGATCATGAACGGCGCCACGACCACCACGCTCTGCAGCAGCGGCAGCGGGTTCTGAAACCGGGAGAGGGAGAGCCGCTCCAGCGGCCCCATCATGATGAAGGAACGGGGCGTCTTCCTCAGCGGGTCGAGGATCGTCGAGGTAGCGTCACCGTACAGCGTTGCCGGAGACAGAAACGACGCCGCCCGCTGGATTTCGGCATTCCGGAGGAATGCATCCTGCGCCTCCGCGATGTTGGGGGTCTGGGTCACCGGCGCGACCGCGTCGGCGATGAACCCGCCGCCCAGCCCGACGAAGAAGGAAAGTAGTATCCAGAGGGCGAGTGCCGCCAGGGCCGAGGTAGCCGTGCTCCGGAACAGGACCGAGAAGAGGATCGCCGCTCCCAGCCAGAAGGAGATGTACAGGATGGAGAGGATCAGGTAGATCAAGAGCCGCCACAGCTCTTCCGCCCCCGGAACGACGCCGACCAGACGGATGCCGAGCCCGGCGATGATCAGCACCAGCGAGGACATGACGATCGCGATCATCGTCACGCCGGCGAGGAATTTCCCGTTGATGATCGCATCCCGGTAGATCGGCTGGGCGACGAGTTTGCTCAGCGTCCGGCCGGTCCGCTCCCGGTTGATCGCGTCGAACCCGAGGATGATCCCGATCAGCGGCCCCAAGAGACCGATCAGCTGCACGAAGGAGAAGAGCTTCCCCGTCGAGGTGAACAGAAGCAGGAAGACGAAGTTCGGCTTGGCGATCCCCCGAAGCTCCTCCTGCATGCCGATGCCGACCATCGAGGCGATGATGACCCCGATCATGACGATCAGCGCCGTGATGATGAGGAACCGCATGCTGCTGAAGTGGTCCTCCATCTCCTTCCGGTATATGGTGAAGATCCCGTGCACCTCAGGCCTCCTTGAAATATTTCATGTAGATCTCCTCGAGGGTGTAGGACTCGCCCGCCTCAACCCCGAGTCCCCGCTGGGCGAGCTCCCCGATGGTGCCGACTGCGACGAGCCTTCCCTTGATCATGATCCCGATCCGATCGGAGATCCGCTGCACCTGGTCGAGCAGGTGCGAGGAGAAGAAGATGGTCATCTTTCGCTCACGGCTCAGATTGCAGATCAAATCGAGCATCCGGTTAGTCCCGTCGGGGTCGAGGCCGATCGTGGGTTCGTCGAGGAAGATCACCTTCGGCTCCTTGATCAGGACCTCGGCGATCCCGAGACGCTGGCGCATCCCTTTCGAATAGGAACCGACCGGCTTGTCCGCCTCCTTGGCGAGATCGACCTCGGCGAGGAGGCGGTCGATCCGGGGCGCCGAGAGGGCGTCGGGGATCCGGTTGAGCCGGGCGATGTACCGGAGGTTCTGCCGGGCGTCCATCTCCTCATAAAACCCGACGTTTTCCGGCAGATACCCGATGACCTCCTTGACCTTCAGGGGTTCCCGGGCCGGATCGTAGCCGCAGACCCGGACCGTCCCGGCGGTCGGTTCGGTCAGCCCCAGCAGCATCAGCATCGTCGTCGTCTTCCCGGCCCCGTTGGGACCGAGAAAACCGAAGATCTCCCCCTCGCCGACAGCGAGGCTCAGGTTGTCCACTGCCGTCTGGGCCCCGTAGCGCTTGCTCAGCTGTTCGATCTTGATGACAGTCTCTCGTTCCACCTTCAGCGTCTCCCCATCCGGACAAAGAGGATGCTCAACCCCAGGATCACCAGGATGATCAGACCGATCCCGATCCACCCCCAGGCCGACGAGGCCTTCACCGTAACCCGCATCTCCACGGTCTTGTCCGCCTTCTCCCCGGTGGTCATGACCCCCACGGAGTAATCCCCGACCAGGGACTGGGCGCCCGGTTTGATCGTCACTTCGATCTGCTTCATCTCGCCCGGTGCGAGGGCTTCGACCTTTTCGGGCTTAAATGTGGTCTCCCAGTTCTCGGGCTTGAAGGAGGAGAAGGAGATGTTGCGGTTCACGGCGGAACCGTTGTTCTTCACGAACAGCGAGAAGGTAACGGGCTTGCCGGCCATGGCCTCCAGCGAGAGGATCCCGTTGGGGGTCCCGGCGTCGAGCCGGTAGGTCCCGGTGAGGTTCACCGTGAGCTTCACCTCGGCCTTGCTGTCGCCGGAGCTGATCCGGACCAGGACCGGGTACTCGCCGGAGGCGGCGTTCTGCGTCGGGGTGACCTCCACCGCCACGGTCTGACTCTGCCCCTCCTTCACCCGGATGCTGGAGATCTGCTTCTGCTCGTAGGCCGGTTTGAAGTTGATCTCCCATTTCTCCGGTCCGGAGGCGGCGAGGTTGAAGGTGCGTTCCACATCGCCCTTGTTCGTCACCTCGAGGGAGAACTCGAACTTGGAATCGGTCTGCCCCCGGAGGACCGGGTAGGCGGCATTGATCTGGATGTTGTCCGCGCCGGCCTTCCGCTCCTGGGCGTCGATGGTGAGGGTATAATCGGAGGTGAATTTGCTGTCCACGGTCTTGGCCGCGAATTTGAACTGATACTGCCCCGGGGCGATCCCCTTTTCGGGCTCCAGGATCAACGACAGCGTCTTGATCTTGCCGTTGGGGACGTACATCCCCGTCACCTGGAAGCGGCCGCCCTTGAGGGTCGCCTTCCACCCCTTCGCCACCGAGGTGATCCGGACGTCCACGTTCTCATCGGCCCGCCCCTTGTTCTCCAGGCTCATATCCATCTGGACGGTCTCGCCGCGGGGGACGGCGACGCCGGAATAGTCCGTATAGAGGGCGATGCCCCGCTCCGGCCGGTTATCCTTCTTATCCGCCTCCGCCGCAAGGGCCAGCGCAGGGAGCATCCCCAGCAGGATGAAACAGATGCATGCCGCGGTACACAACTTCCTCAAACGACTTACTCGCCCCATGACTACCTCCTGTATTTCTCAGTCTTGATGCTTCGACCGGGAGCGCAACCCGCAAACCCCGCCGCGCCGACGGGATTCAGGGGCGCACTCAACTCTGAATTATTCTTCCTTGCCGGGAAGCCCGCCCTGCGGGCGGGAAGCTCCGCGATCGAACCGGATAGGTTTTTTAGCGGGCATAACATAACGGCTGCAGGCCATCCTGTCAAGCGGAACTATGCCTGGCCCCGCAGCCGTGCGGAACCGCAGCTGCAGCACGATGCCCCAGCAAAATTGAACGGTTATCTTGAGGAGAGGGGACATGCGCACCGCCGACTGGCCGGGCGGTCCCTGCCTGGTTCTTCCTGAGAGAGGCGGCGTTTCTCCCCTCCCCCCGGGGAGAAACGCCGCCCGCGTTTTGCGCGGAGAACTTACTGCTGCGGCTTGATTCCCGCCTTCTCGACGACCTTGATCCACTTGTCGATGTCCGACCGTATGTAGGCGTCAAACTCCTCCGGCGTGCTGCCCACCGGGTCCGCCCCCTCGTTCGCCAGCCGCTGACGGACCTCGGGCATCGCCACCACCTTGACCGCCTCGGCGTTCAGCTTCTTGATGATCTCCCGCGGCGTGCCGGCCGGGGCGAGCAGCCCGAACCCCCCTGAAACGACGTACCCGGGCAGTCCCGATTCGATCATCGTGGGGATATCCGGGGCGCCCGCGGAGCGCTTCTGGCTGGCCAGGGCGATCGCCCGGAGCTTCCCCGATTTGATATGGGGCATGACCGTAGCGGCGCTGGTGAGCAGCATGTGCACGTAGCCGCTCAGCACGTCGACGACCGCCGGGCCGCTCCCCTTGTAGGGAACGTGCGTCAGTTTGATATCAGCCATGGAAGAGAGCAATTCGCCGGCGAGATGACCGATCGACCCGGGACCGGAGGAGGCGTAATTCAGTTTGCCGGGGTTCGCCTTGGCGTAGGCGATCAGTTCCTTGAGGTTCTTCGCGGGGACCGACGGATGGACGACCAGCGCGACCGGCAGATCCGCCACCAGCGTGATGCCGGCAAAGTCCTTGCTCGAATCGTAGGGCAGCTTCTTGAACATGCTCGGGTTTATCGTGTGGGCGCCCGAAACCATCAGGATCGTGTACCCGTCGGCCGGCGCCTTGGCGGCCAGGGCGGTACCGAGCGTAGAACCGGCGCCGCCGCGATTGTCGATCACGATCGAGGTCCCCAGGTTCCTGCTCAACTCATTGGAGATGGCGCGAGCAACGATATCGGTGTTTCCGCCGGGCGGGAACGGAACGATCATCCGGATCGGCTTCCCCGGTTCAGGGTAGGCAGCCGCCGCGTCGGCAGCCAGTACAAGGGAAAACCCGAATAACAACAACACCGCGATTGATACGAATTCTTTTCTGTTCATTGCAAGCTCCTTTTCTGTCAGTTACACACCCAATCCATCCCTCCTGCGGCCCTCTCATTCCGCAGGGGGCCGCAGGCCGTAGTGCCTCATTCTTTCGCGGCCCGGCGATCCGGTGATCAGCCGGGCAAACGCCGTCACCTCCGGCGGGGCGTCTATGCGATGCCACAGAGAATAGGTCGTGGCAAGATCGTACTCGCGCGGAAACGGGCCGACCAGCGCCTCTCGGTCGGCCTGCACGACCTCGGCGATCTGCGTGACGCCGAGGTCCGCTTCGCCGGCAAGGATGACGCGCATCGTTTCAACGCCGTCCCTGGCGAGCATGGCTTTATGTTGCACCTGCTCCTTGATGCCGAGTTTTTCGGTAACTTCCACGAAGTGAAGGCCGATCGTGGCCCCGCGCCCGGGATCGGAGAATACGATCCGCGGCGCGGCAACCAGCGCGGCCTTCAGTTTTTCCGGCGTTCCGATATCCGGTTTCGTCTTGCCCGGGGGGACGGCAAACCCGCCGACCGTCGCCGCTACCTCGCTGGTGATACCTTCGCCGAGCTCGCCCGCCGTTTCCGCACCCCGGATCCGTGTAGCCCCGGTGATCAGAGCCGCCGCACCCGGGTCCCGCAGAAAGCGCTGCAATGCCGCCCCGGCCGTGTCGAACGCCAGCGCGAGTTGGCGACGGGGGCCTCGTTCGAATTGCGCGGCCAGCTCGATCAGCGGCGCTTTCACACCCGCCGCGGCATACACGCGCAACTCAGCGGCAAAGACCTGCAGAGCCATGCGGTCACAGTTTCTCTACCACGTCTTCTTCGGCGATCCCCTTTGCGGGTTCCTTCCGCTTCTTGTCGCTGAGCTGCAAACGCCAGCCGTCGGGGTCCCGGAAGCGGACGTTCCCCCGGCCCGTGTGCTTGTTCCGGTAGGGCTCGCCGTTGAACGGGATCCCCTTTTCGCTCAGCTCCTTGTGGGTCGCGAACACGTCGTCGGCCTGAAAGGCGACGTGGTTGATCCCGATGTTCTCCTCGCCCAGAACGGTATGGATCTCGAGAATCGGCTGATTGGGGCCCGGCAGCTGCAACTCCGCCGACCCGCCGTGATGGTCGGTCCGCGTCAGCAGCTTGAACCCGAGCTTCTGGTAGAAGTCGACATAGGCCTCGACGTCCTTGACGATGATTTCGATGTGGTCAATCTGCGTAATCATGGTGCCTCCTCGTTGCGATGGTATGATGAATCACTCTGCTGCATCCGTCTCCGGCGCCGAGTAACCCGGGCTGGGGATGAAATTCCGCTGCCCGCCTGATCAGAAGGTCCCCGGGTATTTGCCGCCGTCGATCAGCAGGTTCTGGCCGGTGATGTACGCCGCCGGAAGGCCGCAGATGAAGGCGCAGATCTCGCCGAATTCCTCGGGAGTCCCGAATCGGCCCGCGGCGATCTGGGACATCCGCGCTGCCCGTGCCTCTTCGTAGGTCTTGTTCTGGAGCTTGGCCATGGCCCGGGTATTGGAACGGTGGCGCTCGGTGTCGAATTCGCCGGGCAGGAGGTTGTTGATCGTCACGTTGTGCTTGGCCACCTCGCGGGCCACCCCGGCCACGAACCCGGTCAGCCCCAGCCGCGCGCTGTTCGAAAGCCCCAGGATGGGGATCGGCGCCTTCACCGAGTGGGAGGTGATGTTGACGATCCGGCCGAACTTGCGGGCGATCATCCCGTCCACGACGTCCTTGATCATGAACACCGCGCCCAGCATGCTGCCGTTGAGCGCATCCGCCCAGGCCTTCCGGTCCCAGTCGCGGAAGTTACCCGTCGGCGGTCCGCCCGAATTGTTGACCACGATGTCGGGCTCGGGGCAGGCAGTGAGGATCTCGGCCCGCCCTTCGTCGCTGTTGATGTCCACCGCCACCGGGGTTACCCTGACGCCCGTGGCCGAGCGGATCTCCGCCGCGGCCGCCTCGATGTTGGCCTGGGTGCGGGCGACGATCGTCAGCTCAACGCCCGCGCGGGCCAGTGACAGGGCGCACGCCTTCCCGAGGCCCGCACTGGCCCCCCCCACGATTGCTTTTCTTCCGGCAATACCCAAATCCATACGTTCCTCTCCTCCTTCACCTCGCCGTCCGCGGCATTCTCTGCGGCCGCCGGCGTCCCTTTCCCGTCTCTGCCATCGCAACGGACGGCTGATCGCTTTTTGCCAGGTAGCTCTGCAGGGCTTTGAGCGCCCGCTCTTTCTGCTCTTTCATCAACACGTCGGCCCGGTCCACATCCCCGGTCCTGAGCGCAGTGATGATCTTGCGATGCTCCTCGACGGACGCGGCGGCGCGCTCCGGCACATAGGCGAATACGCAGGGCCACCGTTCGAAGGTATCCCAGAGATCGCAGATCATCTTGTAGAGGTGCGGATAGGGGGCCGCCCGGTAGATGCGCAGATGAAATTCCTTGTTCATCCGGCCCAGGCTTTCGTACTGGCCCCTCTGGATCGCCGTCGCCATCTCCTGGTTCTTCCTGGCCAGGGAATCGATTGCCCGCTCGTCGATGTGGGGGCTGGCCAAGCGGGTGGCGAGCGCCTCCAGCGCTATCCGGATCAGGTAGATCTCCGCGAGGGCCGCACCGTCAATCTGGCTCACCACGGCCCCGGCGTGGGGCGTGAAAATCACATACCCTTCGCTCTCGAGCCGGCGGATCGCCTCGCGCACCGGGGTCTCGCTCGCCCCCATCTTTTTCGCAAGCTCCCCCATGACGATCCGCTGCCCGGGCTTCAGACGCCCCTTGATGATGCCCTGTCTCAATTTCTCGTAGACGGCAACATTTTTTGTTTTCGCGACCATCGGCATAGACCGGCACCGCCTCAAATCCTATAGGATATTTTCCTATATTCTATAGAACATTCGAAGTCAAGCGCATTTCCCCGTCCCGGGCGTGCAGAACGCTATCCAGCGGGTATCACGCATTAATTTCAGCAGCGGGGCGGGACGTCTGATCGCTCCCTCCCGGGAAAACGCCGTCGCCCGGAAAGACATCACCGGAGATCATGAGCCGGCAGCGGCGGAGCGGGGCGGCGGCGCAGAGGCAATGGGCGGGAAAGCGATCCGAATTCCCCTTGACACCGGACAGGCCGCTCCGTAGACTCGGAAGCACGGAACGCCTGCCTCCCCGCGGGGAGGCAGGCGTTGACAGGGACATACGAACCAGGAGGGGACAATGCAGCAACGCACACTCGGCACCAACGGGCCGCGCGTATCGGCGCAGGGGCTCGGCTGTATGGGCATGTCGATCGCGTACGGCGAGCCCGACGAGCAGGAATCGATCGCCGCCATCCGCCGCGCCCTCGCCATCGGCGTCAACCTGATCGTTACCTCCGACGCCTACGGCAACGGCGCAAACGAAGAGCTCGTCGGGAAGGCGCTCAAGGGCAGGCGCGCCGAGGCACTGATCGCGACCAAGTTCGGGAATCTGAGACTCGCCGGCATCACCCTGCCGCCGGGGCTGAGCGGCGGCCACCCGGAGTACGTACCCCAGGCCTGCGACCGCTCGCTGAAGCGCCTGGGCGTCGACGTGATCGACATCTACGGCCTGCACCGCGTCGATCCGGCGGTCCCGATCGAGGAGACCGTCGGCGCCATGCAGCGCCTCGTCGAGGCGGGCAAGGTGCGGTATCTCGCCCTGTCGGAAGCCGGTCCCGGGACCCTGCGCCGTGCGCAGCAGGTCCATCCCCTCTGTGCCCTCGAGACCGAGTATTCCCTCTGGAGCCGCGACGTGGAGGCGGAGATCCTGCCCGCCTGCCGGGAACTGGGGATCGGGTTCATGGCCTACGCGCCGCTCGGCCGCGGTTTCTTGACCGCCACGATCAAGAACCTCGACACGCTCCTGCAGAAGGACCGGCGGCGCGACCAGCCGCGCTTCAGCCCGGAGAACATCGGCCGCAACGCCGAACTCCTGGCCCCGCTCGAAACAATCGCCGCAGCCCGGCAGTGCACCGCCGCGCAGGTTGCGCTGGCCTGGCTCCACGCCCAAGGGGAGGATATCGTACCGATCCCCGGCACCAAACGGCGCAGTTACCTCGAAGCGAACGCCGCCGCCTTCGCAATCCGGCTCACCCCGGAAGAGGTCGCGACCCTGAGCGCGGCGTTCCCTTACGGCGTGGCGGCGGGCACGCGGTATCCCGAGCCGCAGATGAAGGCGGTCGGGATTTGACCGCTCTCCCCCCGGAGGTCAGGCAAGACAGCCGCGGGAGATCATCACTCCGGAAAACACTAGCGGGGGAACGATAGCCGGAGTGGTGATTCGCCGCGCTGGTCCCCGCCTGGCGGCCGACGGTAATGAGGTCGTGTTCAGTCCTGCTCCGCCACGATCCGGTTCGCAAGCCTGCCGAGTTTTTCGATCTCGATCGTACAGACATCGCCGACCGCCATGAAGGTGGTCGGGTTGTTGAATTTCGCCAATCCCCCGGGGGTGCCCGTGGCAACGATGTCGCCCGGCTCCAGTCGGAAGATGTCCGAGAGGAACGACACCAGCGTGGGAACGTCATACACGAGTTCCCGCGTGTTGGAGTCCTGCAGCAGACGGTCGTTCACCCAGAGCTTCATCTCCAGGTTGCCTGGGTCGGGGAGTTCGTCAGCCGACAGCAGGTAGGGACCGCAGGGGGCGAAGTTGTCGAAGGTCTTGCCCCTGAGGACCTGCTTGTCCAGTTCGGTCAGGTCGCTGGCGCTGACGTCGTTGAAGATCATGTACCCGCCTACGTACTCCAGCGCCCGTTCCCGGGGGACATGACGCCCCCGCTTCCCGATCACGAAGGCGAGTTCCGCCTCATAGCCGAGCGACTGCGTAGCCCGCGGGTAGATGATGGGATCATCGGGGCCGCAGAGGGCGTTCGTGTATTTCGAGAAGATCCGCGGCGCCGGCGGCAGCGGAACCCCCGTTTCCCTGATGAAGTCATGGTAGTTGTGGCTCAGACAGACGATGCGCATCGGGGTTTGGACCGGAGCGCCCAGTTTCACCTCGCTCCGCTCAAACAAGAAGCGCCGGCCCGAGGCTCCCAGGTCCGCGCTGCCGCTTCTTTTGGCGTGGTCGAGCGCTGCCGCGGCCCCTTCCCAGGAGCGGCTGCCCCCGGCCAGGAAGGCGACGCTGTCGGTGGGGACAACGGCCGCGGCAAGGGCCGCGAAACGCGGTTCACCCTGCTGAGCGAGCAGATTCTCGTACGCGTAATTCAGGTCGATGATCCGCTCCGCGCCGGTCATCGCCCCCAGGCGATAGGTCCTCTCCCCGTATTGATACATGACGATTTTCATGACGGCCTCCTGTGATATGGGTGTACCCGGCACTTGCCTTTGGCGGCACCTGGATACCATCTCCGTCCGGGACTGTCAACCGCGGCCGTAGCCCTGCCGCTTATTGCTTTACCTTTGGGATCTCCCGGTATAGAGTAGGCGCCGCGTCGGCACCCCGTCACTGCGGTGCGGAGCACCGGGCGGGACGGTGGGGAGCGCGGCGGATGGCAGATTCGTCGGCAGCGTGAGATTCTGCGGGAATGATACCGCTCGGGATCCACTCGCGCACCCGCGGCACCGGTGCGGCAGATGCGCCGGCTGCCCAATACCACCGGGAGGTGAGCATGGAGAAGATCAAGGTAATGAATCCCGTCGTCGAACTCGACGGCGACGAGATGGCGCGTGTGATCTGGGGGTGGATCAGGGAGTCGCTGATCCTGCCCTATCTCGACATCGAGCTGAAGTATTTCGACTACCACATCCTGAATCGCGATGCGACCGAAAACCGCGTCATCGATCAGGCCGTGGAGGCGATCAAGCGCTACCACGTCGGGGCGAAGTGCGCCGCCATCAATCCCGATCAGGCACGGGTGAAGGAGTTCGGCCTGAAGCAGGCGTGGAAATCGCCCAACGCCCACACGCGCAACCTGATCGGGGGCACGCTGTTTCGCCAGCCCGTCATCTGCAGGAACATTCCCCGGCTGGTACCCGGCTGGGTCAAGCCGATCGTGGTGGCCCGCCACGCCTTCGCCGACCTCTTCGACGCCGCCGACATGACGCTGCCCGCCGGGGGCAGGGTTTCGCTGCGGTACGTTCCCCACGGCCCCGGCGATCCCGTGGAGATCGAGGTATGCGACATCGCCGGGGCCGGTGCCGCCGCGGGAATCTACAACACCAAGGAATCGGTCCGGGGGTTTGCCCACTCCTGCCTGAACTTCGGCCTCGAGCAGGGGGTTCCTGTCTACCTGGGAACGAAGAACACAGCGATCGAGCATTACGACGGCCTGTTCAAGGAGACCTTCCAGGAGGTGTACGAGGCAGAGTTCCGGAGCCGCTTCGCGGCGAAGGGGATCGACTACGAACACCGCATCGTCGACGAGCTGGCGGCCTTCGCCATCCGTTCCGCGGGCGGGTTCGTCTGGGCCTGCAAGAACTACGACGGCGACGTCATCTCCGACCTGGTTGCTGCGGGGTTCGGCTCCCTAGGGCTGATGGCGTCGATCCTGCTGACGCCGGACGGCAGGACCGTCCTCACCGAGGCGGCGCATGGAACGATCACCCGCCATTTCCGCGACTACCAGGCCGGCCGGGAGACATCGACCAACCCGGTCGCCTCGATCTTCGCCTGGACGCGCGCTATTTACTACCGGGGGCTGTTCGACGCCACCCCCGCGGTGCAGCGGTTCGCGCTGGCGCTGGAGCAGGCCTGCACCGATACGGTCGAGGCCGGGCACCTGACGAAGGATTTGGCGACGCTGACAGGCAGCGCGACCGGTCTCACCACCCGGCAGTTCCTCGAGCGGATCCGGGAGGCGCTGGAGCGGAACCTCGCCGCGCCGGCGTGAGGCAGCGGCAGATTTCCGCGCGTGCCTCTCGGGGTTGAGTCGTACACGACACGCTCGCCGCGGAACTCACGTGGCGCCGGGATAGAATCGCGGCGCGGTTGAGATCGGCATTCCTTCGCCCAGCAGAAACTCGACTACCGTCCCTGGGGAGAAACGCTGCCCGGGGTTCTGCACCCGGCATCACAGCTGAATTGCAGGAGGCGGTGTTTGTCCGCTGTTCGATCACGGACGGATGTTCGCACGGCAACGGGGGACCGCATCCCGGAACCGATCATTTCTTCAGCGGCGTCCCGGCGAGGAAGCGGGCCTGGAGACGCCGCATGCCCTGAAGCCAGCGGTCGTAATCGCCGGTTTTCCTCTGCATATATTCCTTGACCTCGGGGTGGGGCAGGATCAGAAACGCCTCCCGTTTCAACCCTTCGCTGACCGCATCCGCCAGCTGCTCCGGTTCCAGCATGCCGTCGAGCGCCGCCACCCCGCCCCCCTGCCGGGTCATCTCGGTCCGCACCGCCTGGGGGCAGAGGGCGAAGACTTTGATCCCCTGATCTCCGTACGTAATCGCCAGATTTTCCGCCAGGCCCACGGCGGCATGCTTGGTGACCGAGTAAGGCGCCGAACCGATCTGGCTGAGCAGGCCCGCCGCCGAGGCGGTGATCAGGAAGGCCCCGCCGCCCCGCGCGACCATGCCGGGGATGACCGCCCGGGCCGCATAGACATGCGCCATGACGTTGATCTCCCAGATGCGCTGCCAGCTCTCGTCGGCCGTCTCCACGCCGCCCGGCAGGAAGATCCCCGCATTCGAACAGAACAGGTCGATCGGACCGAAGGTCCGGGTGGTGAAACGGACCAGGCGGATGATCTCCTCTTCCCGCCGGGCATCGCAGGCGACCGCGGCTCCTCCGATTTCATCGGCGACGGATTTGGCGCCCGCTTCGTTCAGATCGGCCACGATCACGGCCTTCGCCCCTTCTCGGGCGAACCGCCGGCAGAGGGCGCGGCCGATCCCCGAGGCGCCGCCGGTGACGACGGCCACTTTCCCCTGTACGTCCATTGCAGTCACCTCCACGAAACCAGATGCCGACCCGCCGGGTTGCCCGACATACGGCGGCCCCTGCGGCTCATCGGGTTCATGACTTCAGCCCCTGGATAGTCCGGCGCTGCCCCGCCCGGGGCTGCCGCTACCCCGCGACGCGGTCGCGGCAGCGGCGGGCGAGGCCGTGGAGCCGCGGAAGGGTACCCGCCTCCTGCGTGACGGCGATCAGACGATCCAGGGCGGGCGGGATATGGGCGAGAAACGGGCGCTTGCCCTTCCCGAGCCCGAGAAAGCCGTACGCCCCGAGCGCCTGCATCAGGCGCTGCGCCGCGGCGAGCAAGAATGATTCCCGGAACGGCCCCCAGCCGGTGGCCGGCGCGGTCAGGTCGTAATAGTACTTCAGGAGTGCGGTGCGCAGTTCCTCCCCGATCTCCACGTAGGGATCGTACAGGAGCGACCCGAGGTCGTAGAAGGGGCTCCCCGGCCGCATCCCCTGAAAGTCGATCAGGAAGGGGCTGCCTCCGCGGACCATCACGTTCTGCGACTGGAGGTCCCGGTGGACGAGGACCGCGGGTGCATCGAGCAGGCGCACGGCCAGGGCCGCCAGCTCCTGCTCCAGTGCCTCCCCGGCCGCGGCGTCCAGGCAGATGCCGCAGACCTTCCCGACGCACTGCTCCCGGAAGTAGTCCCGCTCCCAGCGGTACAGCTCCGGCGAGAAACCGGGCATCAGGCGGAGGCCCCCGGGGAGGCGCTCCGGCGGAAAGGCGTGCAGCCGGGCCGCAAGCCCCAGGGTCCGCTCGTAGAGGTCGCGGCGAATCGCCGGGGGCGCGTTGCGGAGGCTGAAGAGGTCCGCATCCCCGAGATCTTCCATCAGCAGGAACCCGCGTTCGGGGTCTTCGCCGAAGAGCGCGGGGACGGCTATCCCGATCCCCTCCAGGAAGCGGGCGATCGCGGCGTAGTAGTTGTTTTCCTCGCGGAGACGGTTGTAGCGCATCAGAATGAAGGGATCGCGGCCGGAAACGGTGCCCCGGAAATAGCCGCGGTCCGATCCGCCCCGCCCCACGGGAGCGAGGGTGAGACCTATCTCCGGTGGCAGGCCGAGGGTGGCGCGGACAACGGCCGCGGCCTCCTTCCCCGGACCGTCACCGGGGGAGGCCGACGGCAGCTCCCGATCATCCCGGTCATACCGGAGCCCTGCCCGCACACCCTCGATCCGGGCGTACGCCTCCGGGTCGCCGATATCCTGCCAGGTCCCCGCATCGATCATGACGCTGCCGACCGAACCGGAGGCCTCGCGGATCATTTCCACGAAGACCGGAACCACCGACTCGGGCTTTCCGGGTGTCAACCGCCGGAGGAAGCGCTTCGTCACCGCATAGATCCCCGTGAACTGACAGCGCCGTACTCCGGGATTCCCGAGGAGGCCCCGGATGTCGCAGACGGCGCCGACCGCATCGACGGCGACGTTCGGCACGGGTCCCCGGCTCCGCAGGGCAAGAGTGACCTCCTTTTCTCCCGCCGCATGGGCCTCCAGGAGCCTCCCGAGGGGAAGGTCGGAGAAGATGTCGCCGTTGTAGACGAGGATCATTTCGTCCTCATCCAACAGATCCTCGATGTTCTTGAGCCCTCCCCCGGTGTCGAGGAGAACGGGCTCATGGCGGAAGAGGATCGGCCATCCCCGCCAGCTCCGCTCGGGAAAGGCCCGGTCGAACGCCCTGGGGCAGTGGTGGGTGTTGACGATGAACCGCTCGATCCCGCCTGTCAGGCAGTGGTCCATGGCATAGGTGATGAGCGGGCGGCCGCCGACCGGCAGGAGCGGTTTGGGACAGTCCTCGGTCAGCGGGCGCAGCCGCGTTCCCAGCCCTGCGCCGAGGATGAAGGCCGTCCGGATCATAAACGGTTCATGCCACCCGCATCATTGTTCAGGTTCATAGGGATGACGCGATCTTTCTCTTTCAGAAACGTGAACTGCGCCCTTGTTGACCGATCGCGTTCAGCGGGCCCCCTTGCCCCAGGGCTTGATCGCCTTCTTGAGGCTTTCGTACCCCTCGACGTAGCGGGGCCGCTTGCCGCCATACACCTTGTCGAAGGTCTCCAACTGCGCGTCCAGCCAGCGGGCGAGTTCCCGATTGCCCGGATTTGCCGCCTTGTACGCCTCGTTGATCAGGACGAAGTGTATCCTCGGATCGTAAGGCTGCTTCTCTCCCCCGAGAGTCTCATCCCCGGCCAGCAGGCGCAGCAGCATCGCGTCGGCGGAACCCAGCGTCTGCTCGAATATCGGCTCGCCCTCCATCCGGTACATCACGCTCGTCATGTCTTTGCCGTTGGTCATGGTGAAACCCATGTCGCGCCAGACCTTCTTCATGTCGGAGCCGGCCTTGACGTGGTCCAGCACCATCTGCCCCCAGCCGCGCAGCACGTCGGGCGCGTCGGCCATGAGGTCGGTCAGGCGGTCGCCGTCCAGGTCCGTCCCATAGACGATGACCTTGCGCCGCTGATACATGTCGTGCAGGAGAATCCCGAAATTCGTGTCGGAGATATGTTCGTTGATCTCGCCGCCCCAGTTTTCCATGCCGGCCTTGAAGTCCTTCGGGAGCAGGGCGACGATGGCATCGACGTTCGCCTTGTGCTCGGCATAGGCATCCACACTGTAGCGGCGCTTGAGCTCGAACTTGGTCCCCATGAGCAGCCAGCGCAGTATGCCGGCGTTGACGGCATCCTCCTGGGCCTGGGTCGGCTTGGTGGCGACGCGTCCGATATTGCCGGTCTCGTGGACCATCTTCAGGAACAGGCGCACGGCGTAGGCCATCCTTACCCCGGGGGTGTTCATCTCGGAGTGGATGGTGCCGGTCGCGGGATCGACCCGGAACCTCTTCCCGTCCTGCGAGTAGGGCAGGCCGGGCATGAATCGCACGTTGGTAATCGTGCCGTAGGGCCGGACGTTGCAGTAGACCCCGGCCGCCGTGCGCAGCGGCGCGTTGCCCGACTTGCCGTAGACCACGACCTTCCTGCCGTTCTCGTTGACCATGAAGTCGCCCGCGGTGGACCACTTGATCGCGGTGTATTCGAGCTTGCCGAACCAATCGAGCGACTTCAGCCGGGTGTCGTGCCGGAACTGGGCCATCATGGGCACGCCGAGAAACGGCAGGCCCAGCACGTCGAGCGCCATCAGCGTGCCGTTGAGCGCGAACATGTCCGTCAATGCGTGCGCGACGGGCCGCACGTTTCCCTGCCGGCTGCCGCCCTCCCAGATGATAGCATCGGATACACCCCGCGGCTGGATCTTGGATCGCTCGTAGATGCTGTCCAGCAGCGTGAACAGATCGCCGCTCTGTTCTTCCCGGGCGATCCTCAACAGGTCGAGTTGTTCAGTCATAACGCTCCTTCTCCGTTCAATAAAGTGACGATTCACAACCTATCGTTTTTCATCGTTAACTATGCCATGGTGAACTTGCCGTTGGGTGGTTGAGGATACCGGGAGGCGTTTTATGTGTCAAGGAAATACGGCTGCCTCCTACTCGCCCTTCCCGAAGGCCGGGTCGACCTTGATCAGCGCCGTCACGATGAACCCGGGGACCGTGGAGATCAGGATCCAGAGGAAGAACAGGGGATACCCCATCTGCTCCTGCAGCCACCCGGAAACCATCGCCGGGATCATCATCCCCAGGGCCATGATCCCCGTGGCGATGGCGTAGTGGACCGTCTTGTACTCCCCGGCGGAGACCATGATCATCACGAGCGAGTAGGCCGTGAACCCGAACCCGTACCCGAACTGCTCGAGCGCCACGGCGAGGTTGATCACCAGGAGGCTCTCCGGCATCGCCCGGGAGAGCCAGATGAAGATCGCGTCGGGCAGGTGCATCGCGAACACCATGATCCAGAGCCAGCGTTTGAGCCCGTGGCGCGAGATGACCCAACCGCCCAGCAGCCCGCCGAGCATCAGCGCGACCGCCCCTACCGTCCCGTAGACGACCCCCACCTCGGCGGTGGTGAGCCCCAGCCCCCCCTTCGTGCGCGGGTCGAGGAGAAAGGGGGCGACGATCTTCACCAGCTGCGCCTCGGCGAACCGGTAAAAGAGGAAGAAGGCGATGATCGCGACGATATCCTTCCGCCGGAAAAAGATGACGAACCCCCGGAGGAATTCCGCCGCGCTGCTCCGGGAGCGGTCGCGGACCACCGCCCGGTCCGCCGCCGGGTAGGGCAGGACGAACAGGTGGTAGAGGCAGAGGGCAAGCATGATCGCCGCCAGCAGGAAGAAGGTGGCCGACCAGGCTGTCTGGACGCCGAACCCGCGCTGCTCCAGGTTCCCCGCCAGGACGACGAGAATCCCCTTGGCGGCGATCATCGCGATCCGGTAGAAGATCGTCCGCACCCCGATGAACGCCGCCTGCTGATGCTCCTTGAGGCCGAGCATGTAGAACCCGTCGGCGGCGATATCATGGGTGGCCGAGCTGAAGGCCATGATCCAGAAGAAGGCCAGCGTATACCGGACAAACCCGGGCGCCGGGATCGTCAGGGCGACGCAGGCGAAGGACGCCCCGACGAGAAGCTGCATCGCCACGATCCAGAACCGCTTCGTCCGGAACAGGTCGACCAGGGGGCTCCAGAGCGGCTTGATCACCCAGGGGAGGTACAGCCAGGAGGTGTACAGGGCGATTTCGGTGTTGGAGACGCCGAGCCGCTTGTACAGGATCACCGATACCGTCATGGCCATGACGTAGGGGGCACCTTCGGCAAGATACAGGGACGGCACCCAGGCCCAGGGATTCCGTGTCGACGGCTTTTCCCGTTTCAAGAGTCAGTTCCTCCCCACAACATTCTTACCCCTCCCCTTCATCCCCTCCCGCAAGGGGAGGGGACTGGGATGTCAATACCGCTCCCCGTCATCCCCTCCCACAAGGGGAGGAGGCTGGGATGTCAGTACCGCTCCCCTTCCCCTCCCGCAAGAGGAGCGGATCAACTCATGGAAGGAAAATGCCGGGCAAGGCTCCCCACCCTCTCCCGCAAGGGGAGGGGAACCCTCTCGATCCCGCGACGGGAGAGGAGCTTTCTCAATATCCCTCCCCGCGAGAGGGAGAAAGATTCTTCTTACCTCTCCCCCTCGACGGGGGGCGGGAAGGGTGGGGGTGCGGTGGTCAATACCGCTTCACCAGCGCCGCGCCGCGGAAATAGCGGCGCAGGATCTCCTCCGCCGAGAATCCCTTCTCCGCCATCACGGCGGCCCCGATCTGGCAGAGGCCGACGCCGTGTCCCCACCCTGCGCCGTAGAGGGTGAAACTGCTCGGCACCCCGGAGGGTTCCCGGACGGTGCGGACGATGAAGGCGCTGCTGTACAGATGGCTGGGCGAAAGCCAGCGGCGGATCTCCAGCTCCTTCCCGACGATCACCGTTGCCTTTGATCCTTCGACCCGAAGCAGGCGGATCCGTCCGGAGGGTCCGCGTTCGAGCGGCACGAGCCCCTGCAGGACGCCGAAGTCGATCCCCGCTTTCGAGCGCAGGAGCCCCTCCAGCTCCTGCCGGCTGTAGCTCACCTCCCAGCGGAAGAAGTCGGCCGTTTCGCGGTCGTACTCGGAAAGAATCCGTCTGAGCAGCTCCCGATCGTCGGTACGGCACGCTACATCGGGGCGGGAGAGGACCCAGCGCTCCGCGTCCGCTTCGGTCCGGAGCGGGGCCTGGGGCGTCACGGAGTCGGAAACGTGGGAAAGGTAGGGAACCCTGATCTCCTCCCAGCAGGTCGCAAAGTCCTCGGTCATGCCGCCGCAGGCCTTGTGGTAGCGGGCGTCGCAGATCTCTTCCCCGTGGATGAGAAACACGCCCCGCGTCTCGCGCACCGCTTCGGCCGCTCTGCCGGCAACCCTGCCGGTAATCCCCTGGTACCGCTGGCAATGATCATCGGCGCAGACGTCGAAGCGGGTGTGGTCCTCGCGATCGTACCAGCGGACGATGCTCCCCTCCCGCAGGGTCGCCGTTTCCCGCGGTGTTCCCCGGGCGCCGGCGGTTCTGCCGCGGTTCAGCATCGCCACGAGCCAGCTGCGCGAGGCGATGGCGTGGGCCTTGAGGAAGGCGTAGGGGGCCTCGCCGCTCATCTCCGACGAGACCACGCTGGCCAGATACTCCTCCACGGGCAGTTCGTTGACGGCGGTCAGGCTGCCGTTGCCCGCGTTGAGGATCGTCAGGTCGCCGCTGAAGGTCTGCGCCTCCCGGCGCTCCCAGTGGAACCGGACGCCGATGGTCACCTCGTGGAGGGTGAAGGTCCCCGGCCGCTCCGCGGTGAGCCCGATCCCCGGCGCCCGGAGAAGCTCCCGGCCGACGGGGTCGGAAACGACGACGAGCCCCCCCAGCGGGCGGCAGACGATTTCACCGGTCAGGGAAACCTCGCCGACGCGGTACGGGCCGTTCAGGCGGCCGCGGACCTCGGGGTACCCGTCGCAGATGCCGACCGTGATCCTCGGCTCTTCCATCACGCGCTCTCCGGCTTCTCGAAGTGGTGGTAATCGGACAGGTGGGCGAAATCCCCGCCCCAGCGCCACCCCCGCTCCCGGAAGGCGAGAACCACCGGGTCGTCGCCGGTGAAGGTCCCGGGGTCGCCGGGACAATACCGGCCCCCGGCAGGTGCGATCCTGCCATCCCGGTACAGCGCAGGGTTCCGGAAGGGGTTGATATCGATCGCCCGCCCTGTCGCGTGGCAGGAGAGGCGGTCCGTCCCCGCGATGCGGCGGTAATTGAAGGCCGATGTGTTGTCCGCGGCCATCGATGCCTCGTCCGACCAGCCGTAACGGACGATCGGAACGGCGCACCGGATCGGGAACCGCCATCCCTCCATCAGGGCGAACAGCTCCTGCACCTCCTCTGCCAGCTCCCGGTGGAGGACCAGTTGCCCCGCATGGCAGCGGCCGTCGAACCCGCGGTACCGGACGGCGATCAACCGGAGCTCCTGGCGGACCTCGGGCGGGGCCGCCGATCCGGCAACTGCCTCGGCGAACCCCAGCGCACTGTCCACGATTGCCCCGTCTTCGCTCATCCCCGCCCCCCTGCCGCGTCGCCCCTGCCGCCCGAGAAGGCCCCCTTCTATCGCGATTTTGCCGAATGGGCAACTTTTTCTTCCTTGAAATATTCAGGGCAATCGCTTACAAGGGCTGAAACCGGACGGGGGAGCTGATGCCAATCCCGGGCGGAAACGGAGGTTCATGCGAAGCGCAGCCATCGGGGTCATCCTGGGTATCTGCCTGGGTCTGCTTTCCGCCGGTCCGTGTCGGGCCGCTGCGGGCGAACAGATCCTGTACGAGGGCGACTCGATCTATCACCACATCACCGTCCGCCAGAACGGCACGGAACGGTGCATGATCTTCGGCCGCCAGCGCGATCTGCGCCAGACCTGCATCGACCTCGCCAGACCCGATGCCTCGGTCTTCGAGTACACCGGGATGATGTTCGCCGCGTTTCTCTTCCGGCCGGACGCGCGGAAGGTGTGCCTCATCGGCCTGGGCGGGGGCTACATCCCGACGGTGTTCCGGCTCCACCTCCCGCAGGTGACGCTCCAGACCGTTGAGGTCGACCCGCACGTGGCAAAGCTGGCGACCCAGTACTTCGGGTTCGGCGTGCCGGCGGGCCAGTCGCTGTCGATCGACGACGGCAGGCAGTTCTTCAAACGGAGCCCGGACCGCTACGATCAGATCTGGCTCGACGCCTTCAACTCCGACTACATCCCCGCCCACATGACGACCCGGGAGTTCCTCACGCTGGTCAAGTCGCGTCTGAGCAAGGGCGGGATCGTCATCCAGAACGTCTTCTGCGGCAACAGGCTGTACGACGCCCAGATCACGACCTTCCGCCAGGTCTTCGCCAAGGTGTTCGTCTTCGAGGGGTCCAGGAGCGGGAGCTGCATCATCGTCGCCTCGGATCATCCGGCAGCGGCCGATACCGCGGGGCTCCGGAAACAGGCCGAGCGCCTGGGCGGGAAGATCGGCAGGATCGATCTGCTGGCCGAGGTGGAAAAGTTCAAGCCCGCCCCCGCCGTCCGGAAGGCCCCGGTCCTGACGGACGACTACAACCCGGCCAACCTGCTGCTCATGGAGAAGAAATAGGAGACGGGCAGATGACAATCGTGTATGGGGTGTTCATCCTGCTCTTGGTGACCTTCGGCGCCGTCGTGATGAGCCTGGAGATCCTCGCTTCGAACCTGATGTCCCCCTATTTCGGGGGATCGGTGTACATCTGGGGGAGCATCATCAGCTCCTTCATGGTCCACTTCTCCGTGGGGTACGTCCTGGGCGGCTGGCTTTCGCGGCGGTTTCCCCGCATCTCGGTCCTGGCGACCCTGCTGGTGGTCTGCGCGCTCTGGGTCATCATGATCCCGGCGATCTACAAACCGGTCTGCGAGGCCATCTCCGACGCCGTCGTCGACGTCCGCCTCGGGTCGCTCATCGCCATGAACGTGATCTTCCTCGTGCCGGTTTCGATCATGGCCATGGTCTCGCCCTACATCATCGGGATCACCGCCTGCTGGGGACAGCAGTCGGGGTTCACCGCCGGCATGGTCCTGTTCATCTCCACGGTCGGGTCCTTCTTCGGGACGAACGTGACGGCCTTCTACCTGATCAGCCTCTTTCCCGTCTCCCGGATCATCGTGGGGCTCGGGCTGATCTGCCTGGTGGTCTGCTTTGTAGTACTCAGCCTGCGGGTGGATAGACGGATCGCGATCCCTGCCGCGTGAGGCGCGGTTCTCCCGGCCGCTCCCCGGCAGCAGAAGAGTCGCTGCGCTGCCGCGGTGTGCGCCCCCCCGCGCAGGCTACGGATTCAGGGTGAAACGCCAGGCGCAGAACCACTCGTCGGGGTGGTCGTCGGGGGGGCAGGCGATGCAGGCAGTGCGGATGCGCGGGTCGATGGTCTCGGCAAAGGAACGGTACTCGACGATCCCCCCCGATTTGCATGGATAGTCGGCGAGCCCCTTTCGTTTCCGCGCCGCCTGGACGCGGCAGTCGTTCATCTCGAATACCAGGCTTTCCGGCCCCTCCTCGCGGATGGTCTGGACGTTGATCCCGGCGTACAGGCGGAATTCCAGCGCCCGCTTCAGGCCGGCGAGCCCCGGCGCGTCGGGGAGGCCGAGGAACCGCCGGACCGACCAGGCCTCGAAGGGGGAGAAGCGGCCCCAGCAGGAGTCGTTGCACCGTTTGGCGTCCCAGATCCCCTCGCGGGCCTCCACCTCCTGGAACCAGATCCCGTCGCCGGCAAGCCAGTTTCGTCCCAGGTCTCCGAGCAGGCCCAGCAGTTTCTCTTTCGGAAGCCCCAGGAGCGCCGCGGGGACCCCCTTTTCCATCGTAAACCCGAAGGCCTCGGCTAGCCGCCGCATCTGGGCGGCATAGCTTTTCTCCCAGACCGTCCCCATCACATCGAGGGCCTTTACCCGGCCCAGTTGATGCTCCACCTCGGCAAACCAGAGGGTGTGATGGACGACCGTCCGATGCAGGAAATCCACCACCAGGCGGGCCAACTCCTCCTGCCCCAGCTCTTCGGGCCGCTGCCCTTTCCTATCCATGCTCGCCTCCCTCCCCTCCGGCAAACCGCTGCCGGACAATCGGCGCCGCCGCGGCATCAGGCGCCCTTAGCCGTCCACTGCCGGTGCTCCGCCGCGAGATGCTCGATCAGTTCCCCCAGGGGCCAGTGCTGGTTCTGGGCGGTCAGGCTGCAGAAGATCGGCCGCTTCAGCCCCCCCTCCTTGGGGAACCCCTCCAGGACCATGTGGACCTGGACCTCAGAAAAACCGAGGAACATCAATATTTTGATCTCTTCATCGCCGAACCGCTCCTCCGGAGACGTACGGAGGATGTCGCTGATCCGCATGTCCGTCTGCGGCGAAGCGCTGACCATGATCACATAGGTGTCCAGGGTCCGGTCGAGAAACGCCTTGATCGTCCGGGCATCCTCTTCGCTGTACCCGCAGATGAGCACTCCTACTGCCTGCATGACCGACCTCCCCGTAACGCTCGGTGGGGCGGCACGCCGCCCTTCCCGGCCGGGCCGCGCCGGCCGCCCTGCCGGAGGCGCAACTCTAACCGGGCCCGGCCGATATTTCAAGCTGAATCCGCCCGTCTGGCCCGCCGATCGCGGCGGGGCGGGCGGTGGACCGCGTCCCCGAACGGCTCAGCGCAGGCAGCGGAGCGGGCAAACGTCGTCAAGTTATTGGCGGAGATTGTCCAGTACCGCCGGAAAATTTCCGGTCTCACCGGATTCCATCCGCCCCGGCCGTACTGGAACCTGTCCGCCGCTGCCGGAAAAAGCTGGCGAGAATTTGCCATATAGAGAAATTAAATAAATTATATTGATGAGTTTCAGAATGCTCCGGGCTCCCTGCGGCCATCCTGGCATAGGCTTTGCTCAACTTAGCATCGCAGTCTTGACCGGTGGATGCCTGGAGCAAGGAAACCGGACACAGATTGGAGAGAATGAAAAGCGACATCGGGTTAACGAAAGGAGACAGGAGAAGCATGAAAAGGAGCATCATGGCAGTCAGTCTGGCGGTATTGCTGATGGTAGCGGGGGGGGCGGCAATCGCGGCCGAGTTCGGTACGCAGCCCGAGGCCGAGGCGCTGGTCAAGAAGGCCATCGCCGAGATCAAGGCCTCCGGGAAGGACAAGGCATTCGCCGAGATCAGCAATCCGAAGGGAAAATTCGTCGATCGGGACCTGTACATCTTCGTGTACGACATCACCGGCAAGTGCGTGGCCCATGGGTTCAACCAGAAGATGATCGGCAAGGACCTGGCCGAGGTGAAGGATTCCGACGGGAAATTCTACGTGAAGGAGCGGATCGAGATCGCCAAGACCAAGGGCAAGGGGTGGCAGGATTACAAATACACCAACCCCCTGTCGAAGAAGATCGATAACAAGACCGCCTACATCGAAAAGGTCGACAACCTGATCGTGGGCTGCGGCGTCTACAAGAAATAGAAACCGGTACCGAAAGCCGGATAGGGCGGGCCCTTCCGGCTTCCTTTTTTTATCGATTGCACTGTTTGTGGGTTCGGGAGGAACTATGAAGAAGCTGTTCATGAATCTTAAACTTTCGCGGAAGATACTGATCGCCCCGATCGTGGTGATCGCCTTCCTCGTGATTTCCGGCATAGTTTCCTACCTGAGCCTCACCAGTCAGAAGGCGGCCCTCGAGGAGATCTTCGGGACGCGGTTCAAGATCTTCCAGACGAGCGCCCAGCTCATCAAGGACGCCACCAGCGTCCACGCCAACCTCTACAAGGTGATCAGCTGGGCCACGGCAAACTACGACGCCAAGAAGATCGAGGATCTGAGTAAGACACAAATCAAGACCCTGGAAGCGGCCGT
The DNA here is from genome assembly GCA_903928915.1 of uncultured Syntrophobacterales bacterium. Taxonomy (GTDB): domain Bacteria; phylum Desulfobacterota; class Syntrophia; order Syntrophales; family UBA5619; genus JAKAFS01. Next base: position 23,586 of record CAIYSL010000075.1, read on the forward strand.
GGCAACGGTCGACAAGGTTCTGAAAACCTCCGGCCTGGCCCAGGAGGAGGTTAACGCCTACAAGACCGTCATGGCGTCGCTGGCCGCCTACCAGAAGGATGCATTCGCCGCGCTCGACCTGGCGAGTTCCGACTCCAACATGGCAACCATGTTCATGGAAACCGCGGAGGCAAAATTCCAGACCCTCTACAAGCACTTAAGCGACCTGCTCGAGCTGGAGACGCGGCTGGGCCAGGTCACCTACGACAATTCGATCGCGCGATTCAACGCCTCCCTCACGCTGAGCGTGCTGGTCCTGGTGATCGCAATCGTCGTCTCGATCCTGCTGAGCCTGCTGATCGCCAGGCTGATCACGGGCCCCCTCCGCACGGCGATCGCGGTGATCCACCGGATCGCCGAAGGGGACCTGACGCAGCAGATCGCGCTCGACTCGACCGACGAGGTCGGCGAGCTCGCCCAGTCCGTCGACACGATGCGCCAGAAGATGGGAGAGGCGGTGGGCAGCGCCGTGGCAACCTCGCGCACCCTCTCCGACGCGGCATCGGAGCAGGCAGCCTCCATCGAGGAGACCTCCTCATCGCTCGAGGAGATGTCGTCAATGACCAAGAACAATGCCACGAGCACGGCAAAGGCCAACGGGCTGATGGCGGGCGCCATGGAGACCATCGAGAAGGCGAACGCCTCGATGAACCGGCTCACGGGGTCCATGCGGGAGATCGCAGGCGCGAGCGAAGAGACCCAGAAGATCGTCAAGACGATCGACGAGATCGCCTTCCAGACGAACCTCCTGGCGCTCAACGCCGCGGTCGAGGCTGCCCGCGCGGGCGAGGCGGGCGCCGGGTTCGCCGTCGTGGCGGAAGAGGTCCGGAACCTGGCCCTGCGCGCCGCGGAGGCCGCGAAGAACTCCTCCACCCTCGTGGGCGACATCGTGGGCAAGATCCGCTCGGGCGAGCAGGTGGTCAACGAGACGAACGGCGAGTTCGCGGCGATCAAGACGAGTTCCCATCAGGTCGTGGAACTGATGGGGAGCATCGCCACCGCCTCGGAAGAGCAATCCCAGGGGATCGACCAGATCAACACGGCGATCCAGCAGATGAACGCGGTGACCCAGGAGAACGCGGCAAGCGCCGAGGAGCTGGCCGCGATCATGGCGACCTTCGTCGTCGCGGGTGGTCAGGAGACCGCCCCGGGCCGGAAACGGAAACGGGTGGAGCGTGCACCGCTGTTGACTGCGTAGCTGGCATCGACGAGGCGGCGCCGCCGCGAAACATGGGAAGAACGGGGATCGGGACATGAACATCGCACGTATGAAACTGAGCGTTAAACTCATCGGAGGCTTTCTTGTCGTGGCAGTGGTCACGCTGGTTGTGGGTTTCATCGGAATGGCCGGGATCAGGGCTGCCGACGACCTCGCGGAGAAAGTCAGCCTCTCGAAACTGTTGGCGGAGCGCGAAATCGATCACCTGAATTGGGTCCTGAAGGTCGGCGCCTTCCAGAACGACGAGTCCTTGACGAAGCTCGACGTGGAGAAGGACGAGCATAAATGCGGGTTCGGCAGGTGGTACTACAGCGAGGATCGGCAACGGGTGGCGGCTGGTTTTCCCGCCATCGCCGATTATCTAAAGAGCATCGAGGAGCCGCACCGAAAACTCCACCAGACCGCCACAGCCCTGGAAACCATCCTGCAGAAGGGGACTGAATCGCGGCCCGAGGCGGTAAGATTCTATCGGGCCGAGGTACTGGTGACACTCAAGGAAGTCCAGCAAAATCTGGGCAACCTGCGCAGGAGCGTGGACCACACCCTGAGCGAGTCCGGAAAATCGGCGTCCCGAGCAAGCCTTTTTTCCGTCGTGGGCATGATTGCCGGTTTCCTCATCGCCGTAACGCTCGGCATACTCCTGTCGCGTTCCATCACCGGACCGATCGGCCGGGTGGCGACCGGTCTGAAGGACCGATCGGAACAGGTGGCGTCGGCCGCCTCCCAGGTGACGGCGGCCAGCCAGCACCTCGCCGAGGGATCATCAGAGCAGGCCTCGTCGCTCGAAGAGACCTCCTCATCCCTGGAGGAGATGGCGTCGATGACCAAGGGGAACGCCGCCAACGCCAATCAGGCCAAGGCGATGATGCAGGAGACCACGGAGATCGTCGCCAAGGTGGACCGGCAGATGAATGAGATGTCCGCGGCGATCGACGAGATTACCAGGTCCAGCGAGGAGACGGGAAAGATCATCAAGACGATCGACGAGATCGCCTTCCAGACAAACCTTCTGGCCCTGAACGCCGCGGTGGAGGCGGCCCGGGCCGGCGAAGCCGGGGCGGGGTTTGCCGTCGTCGCGGACGAGGTTCGCAACCTTGCCCTCCGGGCGGCCGAAGCGGCGCGCACCACGGGCGGCCTGATCGAAAACACGATCAAGTCCGTCAAGCAGGGAAACGAACTCACCCAGGCGACCCGGGAGGCCTTCAAGGCGAACGTGGCCAACGCCGGGAAGGTCGCCCAGCTGATCGAAGAGATCGCCGCCGCCTCCAACGAGCAGGCGCAGGGGATCGACCAGATCAACAAGGCCGTATCCGAGATGGACAAGGTAACGCAACAGACGGCGGCCAGCGCCCAGGAGTCCACATCAGCCTCGGAGGAGCTCACCGCCCAGGCGGAGCAGATGAAGGGTTTCGTGAGCGAACTGGAGGCAGTCATCGGCGGGCAGCGGGGAGGCAACGGCGCCACGGGCCGATCGGCGCCGGTTACGGTCCGCGCCGCTGGGGCGGCGGTTCGACGCCCCCCGATTGCCGGTCCGTCCGCAGAGACGTCAAGAAAGAGACCGGCAGCGGCGCCGCAGCGGCGCGGGCCGGAGCAGATCATCCCGCTGGACGACGAAGGGTTCAAAGATTTTTAAAACGGAGGAATTCCCAATTTGAGCACCGAAGCGCCGACGGAAAGAAGAAGCGCAGGCACATCAACAATCGGGATCCAGGCGGGAGGAAAGCGGAGGGAAGGAGCACACGGTAGCCTTCCGGGAATGAGGACGAATCATCGATAGGGAGGGAGAAAGATGAAGAAACTGTTTGTCGTCGTTCTGATCAATCTTTTTTTGGCGGGCGTCGCGTTTGCGGGAGGGACCGCCGATGAGGCGAAGGCCCTTACGGACAAGGCGGCAGCGTACGTGAAGGCGAACGGGAAAGAAAAGGCATTCGCCGAGTTCAGCAACCCCAAGGGACAATTTGTCGATCGCGACCTCTACATCTTCGCCGTCGATTTCAAAGGGATGACTTTGGCCCATGGCGGAAACGCAAAGCTCGTCGGGCGAGACATGTACGGGCTGAAGGATGCGGACGACAAGTTATTCATTCAGAAATTCATCGAAATCGCCAAGAGTAAGGGGAGCGGCTGGGTGGACTATAAGTGGTCGAACCCACTAACGAAAAAGATCGACAGCAAATCAACGTACGTCCAGAAGGTAGACGATTACTTCTTAGGGTGCGGAATCTACAAGTAGCCCCCCGCCGATCGCAGGACCTGACGAAGACGAATTGCGGCTCCCCTGCCGCTGAACTGTATCCAGCTCCGCATGCGGAGCTGGATGCATGAGATACGACATCGCCCGGAGTGTTATGTTCTGACTGGCGCGGCGCGCAAACGACGAGGGGGAATATTTATGAAATCGTTTTTCGTGAATCTGAGGCTATCCCAGAAGATAGCGATCGCCCCTGCAATCATTCTTCTTTTTTCCCTGGTATTGGCCTTTGCTTCTTATGCGGGGCTGGCAAGACAGAGGCTCGCCCTCGACGATATCTTCAACAGCCGCTTTAAAGGCTACCAGAGCAGTTCAACGATCCTCAACGACATCGCCAATGTCCACGCCAATATCTATCGGGTCATCAGTTGGGCAAACGCAAAATACGATGAAAAGAAGATCGATCAGTTGGCCAAAGAGCAGATCGCATCGATCAATCGGAGCGTGGAGCTGGTGAAGACGATTCTGCGGTCGCACCCCCTGGTCGCCCAGGAGAAGCAATTGTATCAGTCCTCTCTGGAGAAGCTCATCGAATACCAGAAGCCCGCCGTGGGGGTCCTCGACATTGCTTCGTCGGATGTCAGCATTGCCACGATGTACATGGGGAGTTGCGATGACAAATACCAGATTTTGAACAAGGAGCTAGCAGCCCTTCTGGCGTTGGAGCAGAAGCTGAGTCAAGAGCGATACGAGTTATCGCAGTCGAGCGCGCAGACGGCATTGAGGACCAACATCGTCTTATTGCTCATCGTCATCGCGCTGTCGATAGCCATCAGCGTCTTCATGGGACGGTTTATCACCCTGCCGATCGAACGGGTGATACGGGGGTTGAACGAGAGCGCCCAGCATGTTGCGTCCGCGTCGGTTCAGATCACTTCGGCGAGCCAGTCGCTCGCGGCGGGGGCGTCCCAGCAGGCGGCAGGGCTCGAAGAGGCGTCGTCGTCGCTGGAAGAGATGACGTCCATGACCAAGCAGAACGCAGAGAGCTCCGACCAGGCGAATAGGCTCATCGGGGACACCGGCCGGGTAGTGGCTGAGGCCAATGCGTCGATGCAGGACCTGATCAAGTCGATGCAGGAGATTTCATCGGCATCAGAGGAGACGGGAAAGATCATCAGAACGATCGACGAGATCGCCTTTCAGACCAATCTGCTGGCACTCAACGCGGCAGTGGAGGCTGCGCGGGCAGGAGAGGCGGGGGCGGGTTTTGCGGTGGTCGCCGACGAGGTACGGAATCTGGCCTTGCGGACGGCGGAGGCAGCCAGGAATACGGCAGACATGATTGAGGAAACGGTTAAGAAGGTGAAGAACAGCTCGGGCGTTGTCGAGCGAACGAATGATGCCTTCGGCAGGGTGGCGCAGGGGGCGGACAAGGTGGTGCAGCTGGTCGGGGAAATCGCGGCCGCTTCGAATGAACAGGCGACGGGAATCGCTCAGGTCAGCACCGCCGTGGTCGAGATGGACAAGATAACGCAGCAGAATGCGGCTACCGCGGAAGAGTCGTCCGCGGCGGCCGAAGACATGAATGAGCAGGCGGAAAGCATGAAAGACCTCGTGGCGGAACTCGTCGCCCTGGTCGGCGGAAGAAAGAATGGAAGAGGTTTCTCCGCGCAGGCGCCCACTGAGCAGAGGAGAAGGCTGGAAGCGTCATAGCCCTTGACAACCTGCGGGAAATTGCGATAGGGATAGGCCACTTCGGCGTGCCCGGGGTCGAGTGTCTGTGCAGCGCCGCATGGACCGGTCGCTGACACGAGACAATTCTCCTTCCGGGGAAGGTGGACAAGGGTGAACGGGTATTTTTCCAAAGATACGCTCGACCGATCGGCTGAGCTCACCCGGCAGTGGGAAGAAGAAATCCGGCGGGCCGCCGCGAGCGGGAGCGCCGGCGCCCCGCGCCGGTCCACCGTCTCCGACCTGGAGATCAAGCGCCTCTACACCCCCGAGGACATCGCCGGACTCGACTTCAGCCGCGACATCGGCGCCCCGGGCGCTTTTCCCTTCCTGCGCGGCAACCAGCCCACCGGGTACCGCGGCCGTACCTGGACCTTCCGCATGTTCTCCGGCATGGGAAGCGCCCGGGACACCAACGCCCGCTGGCATATGCTCCTCAGGGAAGGGCAGACGGGGCTCAGCACCGCCTTCGATTTTCCGACGCTCATGGGCTACGACAGCGACTCGCCCAAGGCGCGCGGCGAAGTGGGCAAGTGCGGCGTGGCGATCGACACCCTCGACGATTTTCTCACCCTGATGGAGGGGATCCCGATGGACCGGGTGACCACCTCCATGACGATCAACCCGCCCGCCACCGCGCTCTGGGCGATGTACTGCGCCGCCGCGGAGAGCAAGGGGGTGCCGCTTGCGGCGATCGGCGGGACGATCCAGAACGACATGCTCAAGGAGTTCATCGCCCAGAAGACCTTCATGTGCCCCCCGGAGCCGTCGGTGCGGCTGATCAGCGACACGGTCGAGTTCGGGGCGCGGCATGTCCCGAAGTGGAACACGATCAGCATCAGCGGCTACCACATCCGCGAGGCAGGCTCCACGGCCGTGCAGGAGCTGGCCTTCACGCTGCGCGACGGGATCGAGTACGTCGAGGACGTGGTGCGGCGCAAGGGGCTGGCCGTGGACGCATTCGCGCCGCGGCTCTCCTTCTTCTTCAACTCCCACATCGATTTCTTCGAGGAGATCTGCAAGATGCGGGCGGCCCGGCGGATCTGGGCGCGGGTGATGCGCGAGCGGTTCGGCGCGAAGGATCCCCGTTCCTGGTGGATGCGGTTCCACACCCAGACGGCCGGCTGCTCGCTCACCGCCCAGCAGCCCTACAACAACGTCGTGCGGACCGCGCTCGAGGCGCTCGCCGCGGTCCTGGGCGGGACCCAGTCGCTCCATACCAATTCCCTCGACGAGGTCTTGTGCCTCCCCTCCGACCACGCCGTGGAGATTGCGCTGCGCACCCAGCAGATCATCGCCGAGGAGACGGGGGTCGCCGACACGATCGACCCGCTTGCCGGCTCCTATTTCGTCGAGTCCCTGACGAACGAGATGGAGGCGAAGGCCTGGGAGTACATCGAGAAGATCGACGCGATGGGAGGGATGCGGGCGGCGATCGATAAGGGGTTCCCGCAGTTGGAGATCGCCGACGCCGCCTACCGCTTCCAGCAGCAGATCGACGCCCAGGAGAAGGTGATGGTGGGGGTGAACAAGTACGCCACCGACACGAAGCAGGAGATCCCCGTGGTCGACATCGACGAGCGGGTCGAGGAGGAGCAGATCAGCCGGCTCAAGACGGTGAAGCAGCGGCGCGACTCCCGCGCCGTCCGGCGGCACCTCGACGACCTGCGGAACGCCTGCCGGAGCGGCGAGAACGTGATGCCCTTCTGCATCGCCGCGGTGAAGGAGCGCGCCTCGGTGCAGGAGATCTGCGACGTCTACCGGGAGGTGTTCGGGGAATACCGGGACCCGGGGCTGTACTGACCCCCCCCTCACCCCGACCCTCTCCCGCGAGGGGAGAGGGAGCTGAGCGGTCGGAACCTCGGTATCCCGGCTCTCTCCCCGCGCGGCGCATACCCTACCGTTCCCCTCCCCAGGCGGGAGGGGATGAAGGGGAGGGGGAACACTACAGGAAACGCAATGGCCGAGAGAACGATACGGATCATGGTGGCCAAGCCGGGCCTCGACGGCCACGACCGGGGCGCCCGGGTGCTGGCCCGCAGTTTTCGCGATGCGGGCTTCGAGGTGATCTACACGGGCTGCCACCAGAGCCCCGAGCAGATCGCCGCGGCGGCGATCCAGGAGGACGTGGACCTGGTGGGGCTGAGCTGCCTCTCCGGCGCCCACCGGTACCTCTTTCCCCGGGTCGTGGAGCTCCTGAGGCAGCAGGGAGCGGCGGACATCACCGTCATCGGCGGCGGGATCATCCCCGATCAGGACTTCGCGCTCCTCACCGACGCCGGCATCAAGGCGATCTTCACCCCGGGCGCCAAGCTCGACGCGATCGTCGCGTGGGTCCGGACGAATATCAAACCGCGGACGTAGCGCATGGGAAATTCGCCGGAAGAGACGGAACAGCTCCGTAAGATCAGGGCCGGGGACGTGCGGACCGCCTCCCGGCTGATCCGCAACCTCGAAGACGGCCTTCCCGAAGCGAAATCCTCGCTCAAACGCATCTTCCCGCACACCGGCCGCGCCCACGTCGTCGGGATCACCGGCGCCCCCGGGGCGGGCAAGAGCACCCTCGTCGACTCCCTGATCTCCTCGTTCAGGAGCAATGAGAAGACGGTCGGCGTCCTGGCCGTGGATCCGACCTCCCCCTTCACCGGCGGCGCCATCCTGGGCGACCGGATCCGGATGCAGCGTCACGCCGAGGACCCCGGGGTGTTCGTCCGCAGCCTCGCCACCCGCGGCGCCCTGGGCGGCCTTGCAAAGGCCGTCGGCGACGCCGTGCACGTCATGGACGTGATGGGAAAAGAGATCGTCATGGTGGAGACCGTGGGCACCGGGCAGCAGGAGGTGGAGATCATCAACCACTCGCACACGGTCATCGTCGTCCTCGTCCCGGGGATGGGCGACGAGATCCAGGCGATCAAGGCGGGAATCATGGAGATCGCCGATATCTTCGTGATCAACAAGGCGGACCGCGACGGGGCCGCGCAGTTGATGAACGAACTCATCGCCATGCTGAACATGGCCCCGGAAAGCGCCAGCGGCTGGCGCCCGCCGGTCATCCGCATCGGCAGCGTCTTCGAGCCCGTTCCCTTCGGCGAGAGCGTCGCGGAGCTCAGCGCCGCCATCGGCGACCACTACCGGCGGCTCGTCGAAACGGGGCTCCTGGGCGACCGGATGCGGCGCAAGACGATGGTGGAGATCCACGAGGCGCTCCGCGACGCGATCCTGGAACCGATCCTGAAGGGGCTGACGGAGAGCGGGGAGATGGAGCAGATCGCCGGCCGCGTCCTGCGGAAAGAGTCGGACCCCTACACGGCCGCCGAGGAGATCGCCCGCCGCTGCCTGAAATGAGGAGCACGCCGGCGGCCGGGGGCGGGACATCCTGCCCGACTCGGATCTTTTTCCGACCCTGCGCATCCTCGCTTCGCTGCCGGAAAACAACTCGCGCCTGCCGGCGCTCAAACAGGTTTTCCGGCGGGCGCTCCGCTGCGGTGGCAGGGTACCCCGTAAAAATCTCCAATGAGCTCGTCCAGGCTGTCCCGCCCCCGGCCGCTACCTGGACTCACGGGAGAGCAATAGATTCCGAAGAGAGTGGTATGCAGGGACGACGCGAGGTTATGTGATGGATGACGCCGAAGATCCGCGCAAGGCCGTTCTGGAGAAATACCGGAAGGGACTGGTCCAGGTCTACACGGGGGAGGGCAAGGGGAAGACGACCGCCGCCTTCGGGCAGGCGCTGCGCGCGATCGGCCAGGGCTACCGGGTCTGCGTGATCCAGTTCATGAAGGGCCGCAAGTACGGCGAGTGTCTCGCCGTGGAGCGGCACCTCCCGAACCTCACCGTCCACCTCTGCGGCCTCGACAGCTTCGTGATGCGGGAAAATCCCGCCCCCCTCGACGTCGAGCTTGCCCGGAGCGGTCTCGAGCTTGCCCGGAAGGCGATCTCCTCGGGCGCCTACGACATGGTCGTCCTGGACGAGATCAACGTGGCCGTGGACTTCCGGCTGATCCCGCTTGCGGACGTCGTCGAGCTCATCCGGAGCAAACCCGCCCGCCTCGACCTCATCCTCACCGGCCGCAACGCCGCGCCGGAGGTGATCGCGCTCGCCGATACGGTGAGCGACATCCGGGAGGTCCGGCACCACTACCGGGCCGGGATCAAGGAACGCGCCGGGATCGAATACTGACGGCGGCGGGAAAAGTCAGCCGGCTTTCCGCCGGGGCAGGTTTGCGGCGGGCCATGACCGCGCCCCATCTCTCCGGCCGGCGTGCCCTGCCGCGAGTGCGCATTTCCCCTCGGTGAGACGACGCGGGTCCGTCAGCGGGTCGCCGCCGCGGGCGGTTCCGCCGGCGTTCCGGCATCCAGGATTTCCACGCGGCGATTCTTCGCCCGGCCCTCCTCCGTGTCGTTTGCCGCGATCGGGACCTCTTCCCCGTAGCCTTTGAGCTGAAAACGGGCGGAAGGTAGCCCGCGCTGCGACGTGAGGTAGGTCTCCACGGCCTTTGCCCGCCGCAGGGAAAGCCCCTCGTTGTACTTCTCCGTACCGGTGGCGTCCGTATGTCCGGCCAGGACGATGGCCGCCTCGGGTGCATTCTCCGTCAGGATACGGGCTACTTCGTCGAGGAGAGGATAGTACTGCTCCTTGACCTCGGCCCGGTCGTGATCGAAGCGCACCACCGGCTCGCTTCCGGACGGCAGGGGTTTGCCCGGGACAAAAAACGGTTCCGCCTTTTTGCCGGCCTGCTTTTCCGCCGCGGCGGGCGCCGGTTCGGCCTCCACGGCGCGGGGAGCGGCTGCGGCCGTTGCCTGCTGCCGCTCGGCGTCCTTTTCTTCCTGCTGTCTCTTCGGCGCAAGCCATTGCTGCGCCCCTTTATGGCCGAGACCGGCGGCGGTCTGCATGTCCGTGCGGGCGTCCTGGTTGCTGATGCTGAAGGCATTCAGCAGCCCCCGCTGGTAGTAGGCTTCGGGATTCTTCGGGTCGAGATCGATCGCCCGGTTGAAATCCCGCAGCGCATCCATCACGTTGGTCTTATCCGCCCCCAGGGTGGCCACACCCCTGCGCAGGTACGCCTCGGCATAGTACCGGTCGAGTTCGACGGCCCCGGTGTACATCTTTACCGCTTCTTCGTAGGTGTTCGTCTTCTCCGCATCCACCCCCCGTCGGAAAAAGTCATGGGCCGTCGGTTTTTCCGCCACCCTGTCGGTCGCACAGGACAAAAGCGCGACGATGACGACGAAAAGCCACATGGAATGTCGTTTCATGATTCACCTCGAATTGCCGATAAATAAGGATAGAAGCGAAACGCGATACCGCCTCCTCTGCGGAGACCCGCCTGTGAATGCCGGCAGTGAGTATATGAAAGGAAATGCTGGTCTGTCAATAAGAGAGTGGCGGAAGAATGTGATGATCCTCACGTTCGAGGAAAAACGCGCCCCGGACGCCGCAGGCCCACGGCACCCGCGAGGATCGTCTTGCCCCGGATTCGGCGCCGGTTTATGGATAAGACGCGGTAAGCAGAAGGGAAATGTGTCGATGACCCGGGGGGGGGGGAACTCCCCTGTTTGACATATTCAGGGAATCATGGTTAAAAGACAGTCGGGAGGGTGTCCTCCCCAGCAACGAAGGTAGCCCCATGGTCGCAAGGAAACGCATCGGCCGGTTCTCCCTCCGCGGCAGGTTGACCAGAATCTGCGCGCTGGTCCTTTTTTTCCTTTCCCTCGGCCTTTCCCTGGCGGACGCGGCAGAATTCTCCCTGCTCGTCAGCCCCAAGGCCCGGCAGGCAGTCACGCTCCGTCCGGAGCAGGCCGAACCCACGGGTCCGTTCGCCTCGGCCCGGCGGTGGCGCCAGGTCGACCTGATGAAGCCGCTCGCCCAGGCCGACGGGGTGGCAGGCGGGGACGAGCTCGTCCTCGACCTCTTCCCCGACGCCCGGTACCGGGCGACCGTGGACCGCGTCTCCACCAACGTGAACGGCACGGTGACGCGCCGCGGCCGCCTGAAGGGCTACCCCATGGGGTACGTGCTGATCTCCACCACCGGCGAGAAGAGCCTCGCCACGATCAAGGTGCCGGAGCTGGCCGCGGAGTACACGATCCTGTACGATGCGGCCTCCCGGGGCCATTACCTCCTCGACCAGGACCCGGCGAAGCAGGACATACTGGTAGAGGGCCCGGCGGTGGTTCCCCCTCCCCCTGCCCCGCAGGAGTTGCGGGAGATACGGGCGCTCCAGGAGCGGATCGCCGCGGCAGCGCCCCTCGCCGATTCCGCCGTCACCGTCAACGTGATGATCGTCTACACCCCGGCGGCGCGGACCTGGGCCGACGCGAACGCCAGCGGCATCGCCAACTCGGTCGCCCAGGCCATGGCCAAGGGCCAGCTCGTGACGGACAACAGCAACACGCTGCTCACCGTGAACCTGGTCCACTCCGCCGAGGTGAACTACACCGAAAATGGCGATACGAATACCGACCTGTCGCGTCTGCGCCTGACATCGGACGGCTGGCTCGACTCGGTCCACACCCTGCGGGACACCTACGGGGCCGACCTGGTGGTCCTGTTCGAGCAGATCAGCGATACGGGAGGGCTCGGGTACCTGCTCAACACCGCATCCGGTCTGCCGGCCTACGGGTTTTCGATCACCCGGATCCAGCAGGCCCACAATACCTACACCACGATCCACGAGATCGGCCACAACATGGGGCTGGGCCACCACAAGGCGCAGACTACCCAGCCGGGCCCGGGCCTGTATTCCTACTCCGCCGGGTGGCGCTGGACCGGGACCGACAACGGAAAGTACTGCTCCGTCATGACCTACGAGTCCGGGACGTACTTCGCCGACGGCATCAGCCATAGCCGGGTTCCCTATTTCTCCAACCCCAGCATCACCGACCACGGCGTGGCCACGGGCGATGCCGTAAACGGGGACAACGCGCGCACCATTCGCGAGACAAAGGCCGTCGTGGCGGCCTACCGGGGCGGGGGGCCGGTCACGACCTCCACCACGACCACGACGGTGTTCACCACCACGACCACCTCGGCGGTGACGACGGCCCCCACCACCACGACCACGGTGGCGGGGAGCGTTTCTTTGGGCACGGCCCTGGACAACACCAGCCTCGTCTGGACCACGGGCGGCAGCGCCCCGTTCATCGGCCAGACCGCCTACTCGTATTACGGCGGTTCCTCGGCCAGGACCGGCACCATCGGCAACGGTCAGAGCACCTACCTTTCCACCACGGTCACCGGCCCCGGGACCCTGTCCTTCTACTGGGCCGTTTCTTCCGAATCGGGCTACGACATTTTCAAGGTCTTCCTGGACGGGGCGCTGCAGTTCCTCTGGAGCGGAAGCGGCGCGTGGTACCAGACGCTGCTCACCATCCCCGCCGGCGTGCACACCGTAAAGTGGGAATACGTCAAGGACTCCTCCGGCTCATCCGGCCAGGACGCGGGGTGGGTGGATTATGTCGTGTTCACCCCCTCGGGCGTCACGACGGTTCCGACCACTGTGTTCACCACCACAACGACGAGCGCCTGGACGACGGTCCCGACGACCACGACGACGACGGTCGGGCCCACCTCCTCGACCACCTCGACGACGACGGTCCAGACGACGGTACCGGGAACCACCACGACCACGACCACGATCCCCGGCGCCTTCACGCTGGCCGTCAGCAAGACCGGCAGCGGCGGCGGCACGGTGACCTCGTCGGCGGGCGGGATCAGCTGCGGGTTCGCCTGCAGCGCTTCGCTGGCAAGCGGAACCACCGTCACCCTCACGGCGACGGCGGCCTCGGGATCGAGCTTTTCCGGCTGGGGCGGGGCGTGCAGCGGCACGGGCAACACCTGCACGGTCGTCATGAACGGCGCGAAGACTGTCATCGCGACGTTCACCTCCAGCAGCACAGCGACGGTAACGTCGCCGAACGCCGCCATATCGTCGGTCATCGTGTCCAACTCCATCTCGGGCGGCCCCGCGAATTACCTGCCCGCAACCGTGGTGGGATTCAGCGCGACCTGGGTCACTACGGCCGCCTCGATCAGCGTCAACTACGCGAGCCTCCCCGCAAGCCCGGTTTTCTACAAGGTGATCAACAGCGGGGAATGGAAGCAGATATACCCGGTCAATCAAACGAACGGGATTACGAATGTCGTCCTGAACGGCACTGCGCTGAGCTTCACCATCGCCGACAACTCGGACTGCGACGGCAACCCGGCCTCAGGAACGATCTACGATCCGATCGTTGCGGGGAGCGTGGCCGCCGCCGGGGGGGGCACCCTCCATTTCCCCCATGTGGACACCAAGGACGGCTGGCAGACGGAGATCGGCGTCATCAACACGAGCGCCCAGCAGGCCGTCAGCGGGATACTGACCGCGTACGGCAACGCGGGGCAGCAGGTGGACGCGCAGCCCGTCACCCTTCCCGCCCGCGGCCGGAGACAGATCACCGTAGCGACCGAGTTTTCCAACGCCGCGACCATCGGGTACATCGTGTTCACTGCCGATTCCGACACGATCCAGGGCTACACGAAGTTCTACCGGGAGGGGCAGTACCGGGTGGCGATCCCCGCGGTAAAGCGGATCAATACGGCGAACCTGTACGTCTCACACATCGCCGCAGACGCCCAGTGGTGGACCGGGATAAGCCTGGTGAACACCACTGCAACGGCGAAGGAGCTCGTCATCATTTTCAACACCGGCCACACCAAGAACGTGACCCTCGCCGCCAATGAGCACAAGGCATTGGACGTGGCAAGCCTGTTCACGGGTGAAACGCTGCCGGTGCTTCAATCGGCGGTGATCTACAGCGCCAGCGGCGTCATCGGGCTGGAGCTGTTCGCCACCCGCGACGGCAGGGTGATGGAGGGGATCCTGCTCACCGACAGGACCGCGACGACCCTGTACTACCCGCACATCGGCACGAACGAATGGTGGACCGGCATCGCGGCCTACAACCCGGCGCAGCAGAGCTGCGGCATCACCATCACCCCCTACAGCGACCAGGGGGCCGTCTTGTCCCTCATACCCCATACGATCGGGGCGCAGGAAAAGTACCTCGGCGCGATTTCGCAGCTCGGCCTGCCGTCGCAGACGGCCTGGTTCAGGATCGACGCCACGCTCCCCCTCAGCGGGTTCGAGCTGATCGGCAGCAATGACTTCGAACAGCTCGCGGGCTACGCCGGAAATGGAGGCACCGGGGCGCGGGAGGGCATTTTCGCCAAGATCGAGAAGTACGGGTGGACCACCATTGCGCTGGTCAACACGGAGGTAAGCCCGGCAACCGTCACCGTTACCGCCTACCGGGACGACGGAACACCGGTGGCCGCCCGGACGTTCAGTGTGGCAGGCCACGCAAAACTGACCAATGCGGCCGAGGGGCTGTTCACGACGGACATCAGCAGCGCCACCTACATCGTCTACACGGCGGACAGGAATATGGTGGGATTGCAGCTGAACGGCTCCTACGATTGGAAGATGCTCGACGGGCTTCCCGGGCTGGCCGATTGAGGCATGGCCTGTCTGTCTGAGCCCGGTGCGGCGCGGGGGCCGCGTTTCCTGCCCCTGCCGCGCACCTGAAAAGGGGCGCCGGTCCTGAAAAGAGAGATCCCCCGCAGCAAGCTGCGGGGGATCTCCTCTGTACCCTCATACCGCCGCCGGCCCCGCAAGATGCAGTCGCCGGCATATTCAGACATCCTGCCTACGGCTTCAGCGCCTGTTCGAGGATCCCCAGCTCGGCGAGAATCGGTTCGAGACGGCGCTTGCTGAGCGCCCGGTCCTCGTTCGACCGCGGCAGCTCAATGTTCAGCGTACCCGTGAACCCTACCTTCATCAGGTTCTGGAACACCCGTTTGAAATCGATCTTTCCGTCCCCGACCGGGACATGGCGGTCCAGCACCAGGTCGTTGTCGCTCACGTGGGTGCTGACGATCCGCGTGGGGAAGGCGTCGATGAAGGACTCGGGACCGCCCGGCAGGAGGCTCGCATGGGCGATGTCCAGGGTCAGCCCGAAGTAGTCCGACTTGATTGCGTCGAACACGCGCTTCATCTCCTCGACCGTCACCCCCAGGTAGGCGATCTCCGCCTCCTCGTGGATCTTGTTCATGTTCTCGATCCCGATCGGCAGCCGGTATTTCTCCGCGAGCTCCACGACGGGCCCGTAGGTCTTGATCAGGCAGTCGAACACGTGGTCCATGAACAGGCTGAAGTGGTAGCCGAAATGGAGCACCACGTACTCGGCCTCGAGCTGGTGGGCGAGTTCGACGTAGGCGATCAGGTGCTGCTCCACGGCCTTGCGGACCGTCGGCTCGATCTCCGCGGCGTTGACGAAGGAGGCCGAATGGAGGCCATACTTGACGCCGGCCTTGTCCCGCAGCCGCTTTATCCCGTCGATCCGGGCGGGGTTCCATTTGTCGAGAAAATTGTTCGGGTTGTTGCAGCTCAGTTCGATCCAGGGGAATCCGTTCTCCGTGGCGAAGGAGAAGTACTCCTCCAGCGGCTGCGGTCCGGCGTTAAAACACAGTTTCATCGATCACTCCTTCTGGGTTTTAGATAGGCCTATAGGCCTTTTGCCCGCCCCTGTCAAGCATTAATTCCATAATATGAGCAGATTTTACAATTTGCGGCCGCCGGCGGTTTTCTTCACGCGTGAACGGTCCAGGTGGTCGCGCAGGAGCGCGGAGGCTGCGACCTGCTTTCCCGCTTCCAGGAGTTCGATGATCTCCAGGTGCTCTCGGTACCGATCCAGCCGGGCCTGGTCCACCGGCACCCGGTATTCGATCAAGCGGCGGAGGCGGTTGATGTGGCGGACGGCGTCGAGGAAGAAGGGATTCCCCGAGCAGGAGACGATCTGCTCGTGGAAGCGCACGCCGGTCTCGAACATCGTGAAGGAGAGCCGGTCGTCGATCGGGCTGGCCAGCAGGGTCTCCTGTTCGACCCGGAGCCGGGCGAAGACGCCTGGGTCGACGCGGTAGGTAGGCTCCAGGAGCGCTGCCGGTTCCACGAGGATGCGGAAGCGGTAGCTCTTGTCCAGGGCCTCGACGGTGTCGAGGACCGGCAGAAAGTTCCAGCCGTGGCCGGGCCGCCGTTCCGCCCACCCCTCCTGGGACAGGCGGATCAGGACCTTCATCAGCCGCACCCGGCTTATCCCGTAGCGCGACATCAGCTCCGCCTCGGACACGTGGCCCCGGAGCTTCCCCCGGATGCGGTCCTCGGCAAAGCGGTAGTACATCTCCTCTTCGGTGGAAAGCGGCGCCGGGACCTCCGGAGCCGGGATCTCGCCGGCGGGGCGGGTGAGGAAGAACCCCCGGTTGGCGTGGAACCGGACGATCCGCTGCCGCTCCAGGATCGTGAGCGCCTCGCGGACGGGCCCGCGCGAGACGTGGAACGCGTCTGCCAGCGCCTGCTCCGCCAGGTGGGCGCCCGCCGGCATGGCGCGGGCGCGCACGTGCTCCACGATCCTGACGGCCAGCTGCGACATGAGCGGTTTCACCGCTTTCCCCCGGTGGCTCTTCATAGGGGGACCCTATACCAAAAAAGGGAGAACAATGCATGAACTTTCCCCTCCCGGGCGGGAGGGGAAGCAGGGAGGCATAAAAAAATGCACCTGCCGGGCGGCTGCGAGCGCCCGGCAGGTGCACACGATGACCATGCTCCGTGCGGAGGCGGGGGGACGGCCCCCTGTCTCCCTCACGCTTGCTTCCCGTGACCCCTGAGACCTCCGCCTAGCGGCAGCTGATACAAACCGCCAGATCGTCCACCGGCACGCCCGTGGTGGTGCTGATGAACTTGAGCTGGTCTTCGGGGGCGAAGTAGCGGCCGCAGACCTTGCAGGACTTCATCTTGAAGGTCCGGCCCCAGATCTTCCGGCTATCGCCCGTTTCGGTGGTCTCCATCTCGATGTGCCCCGAGGGGCAGACGTAGGCGCAGGCGCCGCAGCCGATGCAGCTCACCGAATCCTCCTGGAAGGGGGTGCATACGTTCTTTTCCGACCCCCGGTAGGAGAACCCGATCGCGCAGACGCCGACGACCTTTTCGCAGGTCCGCACGCACATCCGGCAGAGGATGCACTTCGACTTGTCCTGGTCGGGCGTGAACCGCGGCTCGGGCTGGATGCCCAGCTCCTCGGCCATCTCCCGGAGCTGCTTCGATTCGGGGCAGCGTGCCAGGAGGAGCTGGAGGACGAGGCGGCGGGCCGCGAGCACCCGTTCGCTCTTCGTGTCAACGATCAACCCCTCGGCGACCTGGTAGAGGCAGGAGGTGACGATGCGCGTCCTCTTGCCGTGCTTGACCTCGACGAGGCACATCCGGCACGCCCCCGAGGGTTCGAGCGCCTCGTTGGAGCACAGGGTCGGAATGACGATGCCGTTCTCCCGGCTAACCTCCAGTATGGTCTGCCCGGCCTCCGCTTCGATCTTCTTATTGTCTATCGTCAGATTTACCATTTCTCACCTTTACCTCACGATGATAGCGTCAAATTTGCAGCTCTCTCTGCAGGCGCCACACTTCGTGCACAGCGCCTTATCGATGGCATGGGCCTTCTTGCGCTCGCCGGCGGCAGCCCCGGTCGGGCAGACCTTGCTGCAGAGCGTGCAGCCCGTGCACTTCTCCGGGTCGATGCTGTACAGGATCAGGGCCTTGCACACCCCGGCCGGACAGCGCTTGTGTTTGATGTGCGCCTCGTATTCGTCGCGGAAATACCGGATCGTGCTGAGGACGGGGTTCGGGGCGCTGTTTCCCAGCGCGCAGAGGGAGCCGTCGATGATGGCCGCGGCCATCTTCTCGAGAAGCTCCACGTCCCCCTCCTGCCCCTTGCCCTCGGTGATGTCCGCCAGGATGTCGCGCATCCGCCGGACCCCCTCGCGGCAGGGGACGCACTTGCCGCAGGACTCGCTGACCAGGAAGTTCGTGAAGTACCTGGCCACGTCGACCATGCAGTTGTCCTCGTCCATGACGATCATGCCGCCGGAGCCCATCATCGACCCGATCTTCGTCAGTTCGTCGAAATCGACGCCCATGTCGAGGTACTGCTCGGGGATGCAGCCGCCCGAGGGGCCGCCCGTCTGGATCGCCTTGAACTTCTTCCCGCCGGGGATCCCGCCGCCGATGTCGAACACGATCTCCCGGAGTTTCGTCCCCATCGGGACCTCGACGAGGCCGGTGTTGTTGATCTTGCCGACGAGCGAGAAGATCTTCGTCCCCTTGCTTCCGGCGGTCCCGATCGAGGCGTACCAGTCGGCGCCGCGGTCGATGATGAACGGGACGTTCGCCCAGGTCTCCACGTTGTTGAGGTTGGTGGGCTTGTCGTACAGCCCCTTATCCGTGGCGTGAATGTACTTCGCCCGGGGCTCGCCGGCCCGCCCCTCCAGGGAGGCGAACAGGGCCGAGGACTCGCCGCAGACGAAGGCGCCGCCGCCGCGGTTGATCTTCACGTCGAAATTGAACCCCGTCCCGAGGATGTTCTCCCCGAGGAGGCCGGCCTGGCGGGCCTGTTCGATCGCCAGGGTGATGTTCTTGATGGCGAGGGGGTATTCGTTCCGGGCGTAGATGTAGCCCTGGCTGGAGCCGATGGCGAAGGCCCCGATGATCATCCCTTCGAGAACCAGGTGGGGGTTCCCCTCCAGGAGGCTGCGGTCCATGTAGGCCCCGGGGTCTCCCTCGTCGGCGTTGCAGATGACGTACTTCGGATCGCCCTGGGCCTTGCGGGTGGAATCCCACTTCCAGCCAGCCGGGAACCCTCCGCCGCCCCGGCCCCGGAGGTTGGCCTTGATCACCTCCTGGATGATCGCTTCCGGCTTCATCCCGGTCAGGGCCTTGCCCAGCGCGGTGTAGCCGCCGATGGCGAGGTAGTCGTCCAGGCTTTCCGGGTCGACCTTGCTGTTGAGGCCGAACACCAGGCGGGTCTGCTTCTTGTAGAACGGCACGTCGTCCTCGCGGGTCACCTTCTGGCCCGTGGCCGGGTCGACGTACAACAGCCGCTCGATGATCTCCCCCTTGAGCAGGGTCTTGTCGATGATCTCGGCTGCGTCCTCGAGCCCGACCCGCTGATAGAAGATCTTATCCGGTGCGATGACCACCATCGGCCCGCGCTCGCAGAAGCCGTGGCAGCCGGTGGTCCGGAAGCCGATCTTTTCGGTGAGATTCCGTTTGGCCAGTTCCGCGCGGAAGTTGTCCACCAGTTTCTGGGTCCCGTAGGCCAGGCATCCGGTCCCGACGCAGATGGTGATGCAGGGCTTCTTCGGATCGCGGCCGGCCTTGAGCCTCTCCTGTATGCTCTTCAATTCATCGAAGGATTTAATCTTGGTCGTCATCAGTCGCACCCTTCTTCCCTAATTTCTTGAGGATCTTCGTCGATTTGGCGATATTCATGTGTCCGTGATACTCGCCGTTCACCACCAGGACGGGCCCCAGGGCGCAGGCCCCCAGACAGCCGACGGTCTCGAAGGAGAATTCGAGGTCTTCCGTCGTCTCGCCTTCCTTGATGCCCAGGATACTCTCGATGTTGCCGGCGATCAGCTCGGCGCCCCGGACGTGGCAGGCAGTCCCCATGCAGAGGCTGAGCTGGTAGCGTCCCTTGGGTTTCAGGCTGAAGGCCTTGTAGAACGTCACCACCTCGTAGACGCGGCTGATCGGCACGCTGAGCTGGGTGCTGACCGCGCACAGGGCGTCCTTGGGCAGGTAGTTGAACTCCTTCTGGACATCCTGAAGGATGGGGACGAGGTAACTCTTGTCCCCGTGGTAATGCTGGATGATCTCCTTAACCTTTTGTTCCATTCTGTTCACCCTCGTCTCTCGATGGTAGTCGCACCGGTCATTTCGCCCGCTTGGCCCGCAGCTCTGCCCGGGATTTGGAGTTCTGCACCTTGATCATGAGCATATCCCACTCGATGTCGACCCGCTCCTGGATGACCTGGATCTGGTCGGGGGTGAGATGGCGGAACCGCCCCTGCCCCTTGAGGTACTCCTGGACGGGACGGCGCTTCTCCGGGACCTCCACGGTCATCCGGTACTTGCCGTCCTCCACCTCGTACAGCGGGAAGATCCCCGTCTCGAGGGCGAGCCTGCCGAGCTTGATGCAGGTCTCGGAGGGGGAGCGCCACCCCGTCGGGCAGGTCACGAAGCAGTGGATGTAGGAGGGGCCTTTCACCTGGCGGGCCTTTTTTACCTTGTTCATGAAGTCGATCGGATAGCTCTGGCAGGCCGTGGCCACGTAGGGCACGTTGTGGGCCACCATGATCTCCGGCAGGTTCTTCTTCCAGACCTGGTTTCCCGGGACCACCTTGCCGGCCGGGGCCGTCGTGGTCGCGGCGAGGAAGGGGGTGCCGCTCGAGCGCTGGATCCCCGTGTTCATGTACGCCTCGTTGTCGAAGCAGACGTAGAGCATGTCATGGCCGCGCTCCATCGCCCCGGAGAGGGCCTGGAAGCCGATGTCCATCGTCCCGCCGTCGCCGCCGATCGCCACGGACTTGATCCGCCGATCGGCGATCTTCCCCTTGCGCCTCAGCGCCGTGAGTCCCGCTTCCACGCCCGAGCCCACCGACGCGGAGTTGGGAAAGGCCACGTGGATCCAGGGGAGGTTCCAGGCCGTGGTGGGGTAGACGCTGGAGATGACCTCCATGCAGCCGGTCGCGTTGGTGATGACCGTGTCCTTCCCGAGGGCCTTGCACATCAGCCGGATCGCCAGCGCCTCGCCGCATCCCTGGCAAGCGCGGTGCCCGCCGACGAAGAACTCCTCCTTCGTGGCCAGCTTAGGCGCATACAGCTCAAAGCTTTCGATGCTCTTAGGGTTTTGCATTGCCGTATTCATTATCCCCTCACTCCATAAAATTCGTATGGTTCGGACAGTTTTCCTTTGGCCGCCTTCTGGACCATCTCCATGAAACCCTCCATCGGGACGTCCCTGCCGCCGAGGCCGATGATGAAGTTCACGATCTTCGGCCGCTTCGGCACGTCGTACAGGGCGGAGCGGATCTCCGAGAACACCGGGCCGCCCGGGCCGCCGAAGGAGCAGGCCCGGTCCGTCACGGCCAGGACCTTGATCCCCTTGACCGCCTTCTTCAGCTCGTCGAAGGGGAAGGGCCGCCAGAGCTTGATCTTCAGCAGACCGACCTTGACGCCCTGTTTGCGGAGTTCGTCGATGGCGATCTCCGCCGTCTCGCCCATCGACCCCATCGTCAGGAGGGCAATCTCGGCGTCCTCGGTCCGGTACGACTGGATCGGCTCGTACTTCCGGCCGAACTGCTTCTCCCACTCCTTCCAGACCTCGAGGATCACCTTCTTGGAGTTGACGAGGGCCACGTTCTTGGACTTCTGCGCCTCGGTGAAGAACTCCGGCATGCCCAGGGTACCCATCGAGACGACCTTGTCGGGGTGGAGCGTGGCGAAGGGTTCGTAGGGGGGAAGGAACTTATCCACCTCCTCCTGGTCGGGCATGATGATCGGCTCGACCACGTGGGTCAGCTGGAACCCGTCCATGTTCACGTTCACCGGCAGCATCACCCGCCGGTCCTCGCCCACCTTGAAGGCCTGGATGACCATGTCGACCACCTCCTGGCCGTTGTCGGCGAAGAAGGAGATCCAGCCCGTGTCGCGCATCGGCATGATGTCGCTGTGGTCGTTCCAGATGTTGATCGGCCCGGACACGGCGCGGTTGGCGATGATCATCACGATCGGCAGCCGCATAGCCGAAGTGATCGGCATAACCTCGCTCATGAACAGGAGCCCCTGCGAGCTGGTCGCCGTCACGACGCGGGCGCCGGTCGCCGAGGCCCCCATGGCGGAGCTCAGGGCGGAATGCTCGGACTCCACGGTGATGAAGGAGGCGTCAACGCGCCCGTCGGCGACGATATCGGACAGGTGTTCGGCCACGTGGGACTGAGGGGTGATGGGATAGACCGATGCCACATCGAACTTGCAGAGAGCGGCCGCTTCCGCGGACGCAATCGCCACTTCCATTCCTACTCGTTTGCCCATCCTCTAATCCTCCTCGTTGACCATTTTGATCGCGCCGGGCCAGCATTCGTGGGCGCAGATGCCGCACCCCTTGCAGTAGTCCATGTTCGCATCAAAATATCCGTCTTTCTGTTCGGTGATGCACCCCTCGGGGCAGTAGATGTAGCAGACCCCGCATTTGATGCACTTCTCGTTTTCCCAGAGCGGACGCTTCGCCCGCCAGCTCCCGGTGTGATAATCCGCAGCGCTCCCCTTCCGGAAAACCATGCATCCGGGGTTGATCTCCTGCCACGTTTCCGGCCCTTTTTTCTCAGTCATCGTCTTACCTCAAAAGTTTATCTGAAAATGTCCCGTGCCCCCTCCCTCTCTCCCTACCCCGCGACGGGGGAGGGAGGGGTGGGGGTCATGATCCCTAATTGATGAATTTTACCTGTTCGTAGGCGCTCTTGGCGGCCGCGATGTTCTTGACGGCGATCCTGCCGAAGCGTTCCTTGATCGGCTCTTCCAAGGATTCGAACTTCACGGCGCCCGTCACCTTGACGACGGCGCCCAGCATGGTGGTGTTGGTGATGGGCACGCCGAGTTCCTTCCAGGCGATCCCCGTCGCGTCGACGGCGGCGATCTTCCCGGCGAACTTGATGACCTTTTTCAGATCTTCCAAGCTTTTCGTGGTGTTGACCAGGAGGATTCCGTCCGGCTTGAGCCCCTCTGCCACGTCGACCAAGGCCACGAGGCTCTCGTCGAGGACGACGACCACGTCGGGATGGTAGATTCCCGAGCGGATCTTGATCTGCTTGTCATCGACCCGGTTGAACCCCGTCACCGGCGCCCCGCGCCTCTCCGTCCCGAAGCTCGGGAACCCGGACGCGTACTTCCCCTCTGCAATGGCGGCGAGGGCAAACAGCTCCACCGACGTGACCGCTCCCTGACCGCCTCTCCCGTGCCATCTGATTTCTAACATTCGTCAAATCTCCCGTAGTGATTGGCTTTTTTTGAATAAACAGGCGCCCTTTGCTATCCTATTTGCCCTATGCTGTCAATATCTTTTTACGAAAATGCCTTCATGCTCGGAAAGCGACGCGCCGCTTTAGCGAGGAGCGCTTACCCTACCGGCTACAACATCAAAATATTTTATACAAATCGCAAGATAGGTGCCAGCACCGGAAGTCAAACCCGGAGAACAGGAATTGCATGGAGATAATATGATCAGAAACAAATAGTTACACTGTGCCGGTTCTACGATCCGGGTCTTCTTAATAGACTTCTCCCCAAGGCATGTTGCCTGTGAGTAGTTCGCTCTCCGCACGAATCTTGGGAAAGAATCACAGATAAATTCTGCCGGTTGATACTCTTCAGATTTGTGCGGAAATAGAACAAAGGTGCTTTTCTCGCACGAAGTTGAAACATTGAACATCTTGTCGGCTCCGCATGATAATTTTTTCTTGACACGCCGTGTGAAGATACCTTAGACAGTGCGTCCAAAGCACCCACAAATTTCCACCAAAACAAAAGCAGGACCGTATTTCCCCTTTGCACTGAAGATTCGGATACCGTTTTTTTGCTTAGGCGCCAGTTCGAAAACAGAAGAGGGAATGCCACGAACAGTTTATCGTCAACCGCCATTATCAATTTTTGGAGGACGGCATGCGCAGGTCTATCGTCTGGCTGATGGGGGTGGTGATTGCGTTGGGGCTCGGAGGGTGCAGCACCGGACACGACACCGTAGACACCTCATTGTACGACACCATCGCGATAACAGCCGAAAAGTCCGAATTGTTTATGGGTCAGACCTGCACCATAACCGCAACAGTGAAGAATGCGGGTAAGGAAGTGGTCGGTAGGGAAGTAACTTATGGTTTTGTTTCTAATGTGACCGGTGCAACGCTCACCAACGCCAAGGTCATAACAAATGGCGCAGGCGAAGCGAAAGTACTGTATGCGGCTGGAACGAACACTGCCGGATCGGACATTATCCGGGCCTCTCTGTCCAATGGTGCGGTAATAGACATTACCATCGTAGTCGAGGTCGGCGGTTTTTCAATAACCGTTATGGCGAGCCCCAATTCATTGGTGGTCGGAGAGATGAGCACCGTCTCGGTCACTGTCAAAAATGCAAAGGGCGCCGCAGCATCAGGGGCAAAAGTCATCTTTGGCTTTCTGGCAAACAAGAGCGGAGCAACCCTCGTACCGCTCCTCAACGGGATCACCGATGCAGCAGGACAAGCCACTGCAATTTATACGGCGGGCGGCAATAACCCGAACACGGTGATCCAGGATGGCATCTCAGCGACGGTCGGCAATTCTGCCGGGGTCGGGATCATTACCCGGACGGATGGCGCGGCCGGTTTGACAGTAACCGTTAACGCTGACCCCAATTCGCTTGCTGCAGGAGAGGTGGGTACGATCACGGCGATTGTCAAGAATGCAAGAGGCACTGCAGTGTCAGGGGTCTACGTAAATTTCGGCTTCCTGATAAACAAAAGCGGGGGGACACTGTCGCCTTTATTAAACGGGATCACCGATGCATCCGGACAGGCCAGTGCGATTTATACCGCGGGAAACATCGATCCCAGCAGAATCGTGCAGGATATCGTCTCAGCGACTGCAGGGAGCAACAGCGGAATCGAAATCATCACCCGCACGGATAGTGCAGGCTTGATGGTCACCGTCACGGCCAATCCCAATTCACTCGGCGCAGGGGAGGTGAGCACGATCACGGCGACGGTCAAGAATGCGAAAGGTGCCGCCATTCCAGGGGTCTTTGTTAATTTTGTATTTCTGGCGAATCAAAGCGGCGCAACCCTGACGACTCTGTTTGGAGGGTTTACCGATGCGGCGGGGCAAGCGACCGCCCTTTACACAGCGGGAGGCAATAACGCCAGCATGATCGTCCAGGATAGTATTTCGGCAACGGCAAGTGGCACGAGCGGCGTCGAGATCATCACCCGAACTGCGACGACGGCAAAGGCAGTGACCCTGACCGCGAATCCCACCGGTTTCGGCGGGAGTTGGGTCGATGTCACCGTTGAGAGCATATTAACTGCAACGGTCACGGGCGGCGGATCGAACTTGGCCGGCATTGTGGTGACATTCTCCATCGAGACGCCGACTGTTGCAGGCGAGAGAATGACCCCCTGGACGGCAATCACCAACGGCAGAGGCGAGGCTGTGGCCCGCTATACGCGACCGTATGATGGTACCGGGGGGAAGATTCTCGTTGTGCTGAAGGCGACGCTCCCCGATGGGACATACAACATGATCACGCTGGAGATTGACTATCTTTGATATCAGAAGCCGCGATATCAATCCAAATTCGATCCCGCGGCAGGGCATACAGACAAGAGCGCCAGACGTATGAGTTAATACGCATTGCGCACTGCGTTACGCGTAGCAGCAGATGATATCGCAAATATTGGACACCTCGAGAGGGACAGCCATTTGTGGTCGCAGCCATCGCTCGCAGATACCCCAAGACTATCGCTCTGGGGATCATCGTCATGTTCATGTTCGCTGCCGATGCCCTTTCACAGCACCCCCCGGAGAAGACCGCGGCTGAACCTCAGAAATCGGATGCTACGGCTGTCGAGTGGATTCGGCTCTTGTCGCCACTGCCGGGAGCAACGACGGTAGACAAAAAACCACTAGTCAAATGCGCAATCACCGTTCCCTTCTCGCCGGATCACCTTGTGGTGACTTTCGACAATGCTGACGTAACAGCAATCATCG
>CAIYSL010000076.1 GCA_903928915.1 uncultured Syntrophobacterales bacterium
GTCAACGCCCACCCCTTGCCGAAGGAGTCGAGCGCGAGCCCCAGGTAGGGGATGAAGGCCAGAATCAGGATGAAGGCCAGAAAGGCGATTGCCCCGGCCTGCGCCAGCGGGGAGAGCTTCTTCCGCTCGATCACCGAGTAGGAGAGCGAACTGTAATCCTTGATCGACACGTACTTCTTGGCGATGATCAGAAACAGGATCGCCAGGATCACCATGATCGCGGAGATGACGATCCCCATCTTGAACAGCCGCCGGTCCACGAACTGGACGATGTTCAGGTAGGCCTGGGAGGCCAGGAGGTCGGAGATCCCCACCACCAGCGGCGTGGCGAAATCGGCAAAGGTCCAGATGAAGACCAGAAGCGCCCCGGATACGTACCCGGGGGTGGTCAGCGGGAAGGTGATGTCCCAGAACTTGCGGACCCCCCGGGAGCCGACGCTCTCGGCCGCCTCGTCGAGGGAGGGCGAGATTTTCCCCATGGCGTCGACGATCGAAAGGGTCATCAGCGGAAAGAGGTGGAGCGTCTCCACCAGGAGCACCCCGTGGAGGCCGTACATGAAGTTGATGGGGTGCTGGAATCCGAAATAGTCCTGGAGGATGATGTTCACGGTCCCGGCGCGGCCCAGGATGAACACGAACCCCATGACGCCGACCAGGGGCGGCATGATCATCGGGATGATCGTCAGGTAGGAGAACAGCCCCCGGCCCGGAAAGTCGTACCTGAGCAGCAAAAAGGCGATAGCGATCCCGATGATCGAGGTGGTCATCACCGTGGCCGCGCCCAGGATAAGGGAGTTGAGCAGGGCCTTCAGGTAGAAGGTGTCGGTGAAGAAGTCCAGGAAGTTCGTCAGGGTGAACACGCCCTCCTCGGTGGTGAAGCTGTCGTAGAACAGCCGGATCAGCGGATAGATCAGAAAGATGATGAAGAAGGCCCAGATGGCGGCATAGGCCAGCAGACCGCCGAGCTTCATCTCCGACCAGACGCCGGGTTTCACACCTCCCTCCCCCGTGCGGGGTGGGGGTGGCAGGGCAATGGCTCTTTCCATTTCCACTTCTGCGTCCTCTCTTTTCAGGCGGGAATTCCCAGGGTGATCGGGACGGGGAAGCAGACCTGCACCTGCTCGCCGATCGGGAATATCTGCTGGTTCCAGGGGTTCTGCACGTCGACCTTAAAGATCGTCTCCGCGTCCAGTTCGATGTCATACCGGATCGTGTTGCCGATGTATGAGGCAAAGCTGACCGTTCCGGTGATCAGGTTCATGTCCTCGGTCCGATCGGCGGAGTAGCAGAGGGTAGCCACCTCGGGACGGACGGTGACCTTGCAGCCATCACCCGCCTTGAACCGGGCCTCGAAGACGCAGCTGATCAGTCCGAAGCGGGTCTGCACGGCCATCCAGCCTTTCCCCTCCTGGATCTCCTTCACCTCGCCCGCGATCAGGTTGTTGATCCCGATGAAATCGGCCACAAAGGGATTCTCCGGCCGCTGGTAGAGATCACGGGGGGAGCCGAGCTGCTGGAGCTTCCCATGGTCGAGGACGGCGATGCGGTCCGACAGCGTCAGGGCCTCCTCCTGGTCGTGGGTCACGTAGATCGCGGTGATCGCCAGCTCCTTCTGGAGCTTCCGGATCTCGGCGCGCACCTGCTGACGGATCTTGGCGTCCAGGTTGGACAGGGGCTCGTCGAGGAGCAGGACGTCCGGGTTGAGGACCAGCGCGCGTGCCAGGGCCACGCGCTGCTGCTGGCCGCCCGAAAGCTGGCCGGGGTACCGCTTTTCGAGCCCGGTCAGGTTGACCAGCGACAGGGCGTGGTCCACCTTCGGGCCGATCTCGGCCGTGGCGGTCTTCTTGATCTTGAGCCCGTAGGCCACATTGTCGAAGATCGTCATGTGCGGCCAGAGGGCGTAGTTCTGGAACACCATCCCGATGTTCCGTTCGTAGGGGGGGATGGCCGACACCTCGCGCTCCCCGAAGAAGATCTGGCCGCAATCGGGTTTGTGAAACCCGCCGATCAGGCGCAGGATCGTCGTCTTACCGCACCCCGAAGGCCCGAGCAGGGTGAAGAGCTCGCCGTCCTTGATGTCGAGGGACACGTGACTCACCGCCTCCAGGCTGCCGAACCGCTTGACCATGTCCTTGAGCTGGATGTTCATAGAATAATCCCGATGTCTGTACGAATCCTGCGGCCCCTCTTCCTCCGGTCCTTCCCGCGCGGGTCCGGGGCCCTCCCGAACGGGAGCACCCCGGACCTCCGGCGGGCCTTACTTCTTGACGATGTCCTTGTGCTTCTCGGCGATCTCCTTGCGGAAGTAGGCGTTGACCTCTTCATTGCGCTTTTTCTCGCCGGCGATCTTGGGGTCGTAGACGTTCCCGACCGGGATGTCGTAGAAGGAGCGGATCCCGGCGGTGAACTGGACCGCCTTCTCCGCGTTGGAGCCGGGCGCGCCCTGGACCTTGTATTTCGGCGTGATCGGGTACAGGCCGCGGTCCATCAGGATCCGCTGTCCCTCTTCGCTCAGGATGAATTCGACGAAGGCGTGCGCCGCCTTGGGATGGGGGGCGCCCTTGAGGACGGCCATCGGCTCCGGGGTCACGTAGGCGTTCTTCGGATAGGCGAACATCAGC
The DNA here is from genome assembly GCA_903928915.1 of uncultured Syntrophobacterales bacterium. Taxonomy (GTDB): domain Bacteria; phylum Desulfobacterota; class Syntrophia; order Syntrophales; family UBA5619; genus JAKAFS01. The sequence goes on from CAIYSL010000076.1 coordinate 2,622, forward strand.
TCGTAGCCGCCCAGGACCTCGGCGAAGGCCATGTAGCTGGGGACCGCCACGCCGACGGCGAACTCACCCTTGGCCACGACGCTCGGCACGTCGCGGGAACGGGCGGTGAAGATGCCCGTGTTGGCCGCCAGCTTCGTCAGCCACCCCCACCCCTTTTCCCAACCGTGCATGGCAAGGATCACCTCGTAACTCGCGTGGCTGGAGCTCGACCGGTCGGGCGTGCACTGGGCGATGTGGCCTTTCAGTTTGGGGTTGAGCAGGTCTTCCCAGTCCTTGATCTCCACGCCGTAGCGCTTGGCCAGCTTCGGCTGGTAGATCAGGCCGTAGGGTTCGAGCGTCGTCCCAACCCAGAACCCCTTGGGGTCCTTCAACGGCAGCGGCACCGGTTTGCCGATCGCGGCCGGGATCTCATCCCACATGGCCTTGGGGACCTGCACCTTGTCCAGGAGGGCCTGGTCGGCCAGGAGGTCGAACAGTGTCCCCTCGCCGCCCCAGAAGACGTCCGCGCGGGGTTTCCCCTTCCACTCGACGATCTGACCGTAGGCGACGGGCGTTCCCTGCGGCATGGCGCTGGTCTTGAGGTCCACGTTGTACTTTTTTTTCACAAAGGCTGCGAAGGCCTTCAGGGCCGGATCGTGGACGTCTTTCGACACCGGGGTGATGAGATAGAACTCGTTCTCGATCGCCTGGGCGAACCCGATCCCGGTCAGGGTAACGAGGCCCATGACCGCCAGGGCTATGACCGCTGCAAACCGTTTCATGAGACACCTCCTTAAATGGGTTAGTATCCGCGTCAGTGAACGTCACTTCCCCTTGCGGGCGCGAGGGGCCTGCGAGTGGTTGAGGGATTTCCGCTGTTGTTGCGCGGGGTGGAACCGGGAGCGAACGTGCTTGTCGAAAAAGCGAAACGGATCGGCCGGGAGCGAAGGGATGATCAACAGGGCAACAACGTCGTCATTGCACCGCTTGACACGTTTCATTCACCACCTCGACCGCATATGACAGGATGAGTGTGCCGCTGTTTTTTACCAGTGCACCATAGCCACAATGCCCGGGGAATGTCAAGTCAAACCCGCCTGTTAATTACCTGGACAGGGCCCGGGGGGGTGGGGTATACTGTGACGAATGAACCTCCCGTATCTACGGAGCTTTGAACCGGCATGACGCATGAAAGGAAACCCGTGAGGGACATCCGCAGGTATCGGCTGTTGTACGAACACAGCCGGGACATGCTGCTGTTCATCCGCGCCCGGGACGGGAGGATCCTGGATGCAAGCCCCTCTGCCGTCGCAGCGTACCAGTACTCGCGCGCCGAGCTGTGCTCCCTGACGATCCATGCCCTGCGGGCGCCCGACACGCGTGCCGATGTGGAGGCGCGGCTGGCGACGGCCCAGGCCGCGGGCGTTCTGTTCGAAACGCGCCACTGCCGCAAAGACGGTACCGTGTTCCCCGTCGAGGTCAGCGCGCAGAGTGCGAACTTCGGGCGTCAAGAGGTTATCTTGAGCATCGGCCGCGACATCACGGACCGCAAACGGGTCGAGCGGCTGCTCGCAAAGGAGCGGGAAGAGCTGCGGGTGATCCTGGACGCCGCGCCGGTCATGATCTTCTACAAGGACAGGGACAATCGGATCATCCGCGTCAACAGGGCGCGCGCCGAGGCGTCGGGGCTGGCGAAGGAAGGCATGGAGGGAAAGACCGTTGGCGAACTGTTCCCCGACCGTGCGGCCGAGTATTGGAAGAACGACCGGGAGGTCATCAGCTCCGGCGAGCCGAAACGGAGCATCGTCGAGATGATCGAGACCCCCGGGGGGCCGCGGTGGGTCCGGACGGACAAGATCCCCTATCGCGACGAAGCGGGGACGGTGAGCGGGGTCATCGGGTTTTCCGTCGACATCACCGAGCTCAAACAGATGGAAGCGGAGCTCCGGGAGACGGCCCTGCGGGATCCCCTCACGGGCCTGTTCAACCGCCGCGGGTTCATCGCCCTGGCGGAGCAGCAGATCAAGACGGCCAACCGGACCGGGAAGCCGCTGCTGGTCATCTACGCCGACGTGGATGATATGAAGCTGATCAACGACACCCGGGGTCATGAAGAAGGGGACCGGGCCCTGATCGATGCCGCCCGGGTCCTCACCCAGACGTTCCGGGAATCGGACCTGATCGCCCGCATCGGCGGAGATGAATTCGCGGTCCTGTCGATCGGCATCACCGACAGGAACCGCGAAACCTATGCGCGGCGCCTCCGGGAGACGATCGCTTCGTTCAACGCCGATCAGCCCCGACCGTACAGACTCGCCCTGAGCTGGGGCACGGCCGTGTATGACCCCCGCACCCCCCAGTCGCTGGACAAGCTGCTGTCGCGGGCGGACCGGATGATGTACCGGCAGAAGCGGGGGAAGGCGCGGTAGGGCCCGACGCGCTCACCCCTCGGCCAGGGCGTCGCGCAGGAGCTGGACCGGGTGGAGGACCTCCCGGCCGGTCAGCGCCCGAAGCTGCATCCGGCACCCCTCGCAGTCGGTGACGATCGTGTCGGGGTCGAGCCGGCCGACCTCCTTCTTCAGCCCCTTGCCGATCTCCTCGCTGATCGGGTACTTCTCCTTCCTGAACCCGTACAGCCCGCCCAGGCCGCAGCACTCCGTATCCAGCATCGCGACCTCGACACCCGGGACCAGCCGGAGCAGCTCCAGGGCGGGCAGACCGATGTTGAGCGCCCTGAGGTGGCAGGGGGTGAAATAGGCGACCTTCCGGGGGAGCGGCTTGAACCGCACCGCCGCGTCGTTCTCTTCCTGCCGGCGCACCAGGAATTCGCAGATATCGAACAGCCGCACCGCCAGCTCCTGGGCCCCCGGCAGGTTCAAGAGGGGGCCGTACTCGTGGCGGAGCATCATGCCGCAGCTCGTCGACGAGAAGACGAGGTCGGTCCCCTCGCGGACAGTCGGCAGGAGCAGGGAGAGGTTCCGCTGCCCCATCTCCCGGGCGCCCCGGAGGTCCCCGACGCCGAGGCGGGGGATCCCGCAGCAGCGCTGGGGCGGGACGGTGACCGTGAACCCGGCTGCCTCGAGGAGCGCCACGGCGGCCTTGCCCACGTCGACCTCGTTGGTGTTGGTGAAGCAGCCGTGGAAGTAGGCGATCCGCGGCCGGCCGGCGCTCTCGGGCGCCTGCCGGTCGGCGAACCACTTCCGGAACGTGGGGTACTCGTAGGGAGGAAGCATCCGCCGCCGGTCGATCGCCAGGGTGCGGTCGAGGAGCCACCTGACCGTACGGTTCTGCAGAAGTGGGTTGACGAAACGGGAGTACCGGGCCGCCAGCTCGCCGAACAGGTCGCTCCGGACGAGGAGCCAGTCCCGGAGGCCCCTGCCCCGTTCATCCAGGAATTTCGCCTTTGCCAGGAGGTTCAGCTCGGAGATGGGTACGCCGGCCGGACAGGCGGTGTCGCAGAGGCGGCAGGCCGTGCAGAGTTCGATCCAGTCGTCCACGGAGGCCTCGGCGGCGGAACGGAACCGCTGCGCCCCCGGACCGGCCTGCTTCGGCCCGGGAAAGCGGGGGGTCACGCGGGCCACCGGGCAGACGGCCATGCAGGTGGCGCACCGGACGCAGAGATCCGGCAGCGTGCGCGCAGGGTTGCGGGGTTCGGTCGCGGGCGTCATGCCTTCAGCGCCTCCTGCGCGGCCCGATACCCCGTGGCGATCGCGATCCCCTCGCGGGAGTGTTCCTCGATCGACTGATGGTTGGCTAGGATCGACCCCGCCACCCGGACGTTGGTCAAGAGCGGAGCCCCCCCCTCGCCCGACGGCCGGAGGGACCGGTCGGTCGCGATCCCCGCCGCGTGGATCGGGTGCGCCTCGGGCTGGAAGAACCGTTCCCGAAACCAGTCGCCGCGGCCGGCGGGCTGCGAGACGGGGAGGTGGAAGACCGGCTCGACGATCCGGTCCATCTCCGCCCAGAGGCCGCCGCCGAGGAATCGGCCGGTGGCCAGGATGTACTGCTCCGCACGGTATTCGGTTTCCAGCGGCGGATTGCAGACCCTGATTCCCTCGCACCGTCCGCCCTTCACGGTGACGCCGGTGACGGGGTTCCCCATCAGAAAGGTTGCCCCCTTCGCGATCAGCCGCTCCCGGAAGCGGTTGAAAATCCTGAGGCCGGGGATCGACGGGGGGAGCATCGGGATCTCGAACACCCGGGCGCCGATCACCCCTTCCAGGTCCTCCAGGACCGCCGCGGGATCGCACAGCCCGAGGATGGCGGGCAGGCCGATCCGTTTCTCCCCGGCCTTCTGCCCCCGGATCGCTTCGCCCAGGCTTTTCCGGAAGGGCTCCTCGTCCATCAGCCGGGCGAGGGCCAGCGCGGTCAACCCCTCCAGGCCGTATCGCGGAAGCGAGATGTTCACCCCGCGGCACTTGAGATGGAGGGAGACCGTGTCGCCCTGGAAGTCTTTGAACCCCCGAAAACCGACGACCAGCGTCTCTTCCGCCACGAGCCCTGCGCCGGCCCGCATTGTGATCGGCAGCAGATAGGTGGGGCGGAGCGTCCCGGTTCCGGTGGGGACGAGGCTGTTGGTCAGGCCTGCGGCGACGAAGCGGTAGGGGGAGGGGAACAGCTCCTGAAAGGCGACGAGCGCCTCGGCGATCCCTTCCCAGCCAGTCCGGGCGTAGGGGTGGCCGGGGTGCGTCCCGATCCAGTCCGAGACCCCCGCATCCAGGTTTACCCCGGGCGGGACCTCACCCAGGACGTCGATCGAGTTTCCGAACAGGGCCAGCGATCCGATGCCCCGGCCGACGACGAGGACCCGCGCCCCCGCCTCAGCGGCCGTCCGGGCGGCGGTGAGTCCCGCGAGTCCCGTCCCGATGACGATCAGGTCCCAGCGCTTCATTCCCCGCCTCCTGCGGACCCGTCGTTGCCCGCGGCGTTGAGGTTGAACAGCCCCTTGTAGATCGACTCGATCAGCTCCTCCTCTTTGAGCGAAATCCCCCAGAGGACCGGGCGGATCCCCTTCCACCGCTCCTCGAGAAAGGCCCGCAGGATGCGGTTGGAGTCGCCGCGCCCCTCGGCCTTGCGCATCTCGTTGAGCAGTCCCAGCAGCCGATACACGCAGAACCCCCCCTGGCAGGTTCCCTTGGCCAGGCGGGTGCGGTGGAGGATGTCCTGGAGCTCCCGCACCTTTCCCTCCCGGAGGATCGCGTCCACCGCCTCGCGCGGGACGAGCTCGCAGTCGCAGAGGATCTCCCCGCGGGAGGCGGGGGTCTGCCGGCGGAGCCACAGGAGTCGGTCCTGCAGCGCATGGCCCAGCCCCGCGCCGGGGAGACGCTGGGCCTGGGTGAGGCAGGGGACACGGAGCCCCATCCGCGCGCAGATGAAATCCGTGGTCCGTTCGGCCATCAGCCGGTAGGTCATCAGCTTTCCGCCGGTGATCGTGACCAGCCCCTTCACCCCGTCGCGGCCCTCGTGATCGATCAGGGCGAACCCGCGGCTGATGCCCCGGTCGTCGTCGGTTTCTCCCACCTGCACGAGGGGGCGGACGCCCGCGTAGGCGCGGGTGAACCGCTCGCCCCGGAGGGAGGGGATCAGCCGGGAAAGTTCGTCGACCAACAGCGAGACCTCGTCGGGCGTGACCTCGTACTGCTCCAGGTCGTCGGAACGCGACGAGGTGGTGCCGAGGATCGAGACGGTGTCGTTCGGGACGATGATGTCGCCGCTCGCCGGGGGGCGGCACCGGTTGATGACCCGCTCGGTCAGCCGGGTGTTGGTGATCAGCATCGACCCCTTCGACAGGGCGATCCCGATCTTGAGGCCGGCCAGGGCGAGGATCTGGTTCGCCCAGGCGCCGGTGGCGTTGACGACCCAGGGGGCCGCGATGGTGAACTCCTGGCCCGTCAGCCGGTCCCGGAGGGTCGCCCCGGTGACCCGGCTGCCCTCCCTGAGCAGACCGGTGGCCTCGGTGTGAAGGAAGAAGCGCGCCCCGCGGGACTCGGCGTCCCGGGCGTTTTCCACGACGAGGGTGAAGGGATCGATCGCCCCGTCGGGGACCTGGACCGCGCCGATGGTGTCGGGGGTGAGCCGCGGCTCCAGCGAGAGCGTCTCGCGCGGGGAGAGGGGAATGGTTTCGATGCCCGCGACTTCGCAGGCGCGGATGAAGGTGGCGCGGTATTCGGCGCCGTCTTCGGGGAGCGACACGAACAGGCCGCCGGTGTCTTCGATGCAGTGGGGGGCGATGCGCCTGAGGATCCGGTTTTCGCTGATGCACTCCCGGGCGGCTTCGGGGTCGTTGACGGCATAGCGGCCGCCGCTGTGGAGGAGACCCTGGTTTCTGCCGGAGGCCCCGGAGGTGAAATCGCCGCGTTCCACCAGGATGGAGGGGATGCCGCGCAGGGCGAGGTCGCGTGCGATGCCGGCCCCGGTCGCGCCGCCGCCGATGATGAGCACATCCGTTTGCAGATCCATGACTCGCCGCCGTGGGGAAGGAAGGCCGACGATCCGGAAACATCCGGTATTATCAGGCCTTTGCGGGTTTGCTACCAGGATATCCGCGGATTGTCAAGGCAAATGCGCATGTTCGGCGGGCCTCGGCCGGTCAGCGGGCGGCTGCCCCGTGGGGACCTCCCGCCGGTCCGGCAGGCTTGCGCAGGGGCGGCGATGTGGTACAATCCGGCTCCGGACAGGCTGTCTGTCTCCGCGGGATGGGAATCATGATCAACAGGAAGAAGACGACGCAGGATGTACTCCAGGAGGAGCTGCTCCGCGAACGGGCGGCGGTGCTCGCCCGCGCCGGGGAGAAGCTCGACGCGGCGATGGAGAAGCTCGGGAAGATCGACGCGGAGATCACCGCATCGCTGGGGCTCTTGGGAGGCGGGGGCGAGAGGACCGCAGTGTCCGCCGCAAAGGCCCGCCGCACGCTTCTCGACGAGATCAACGAAAAGATCCGCGCCTACAACCGCCAGCGTGAGCAGGTCAAGACCCGCACCTACTATCTGATCGTGACCCGCGAAGCCCTCGGGCTCGTCCACCATCACCGCCTCGCCGAGCTGTACCGGCTGCCGCCCCGGAAGCAGTGCCTGCCGGAGCCGTGACGGCATACCGGCGAATCCGGGCGTCAGCTCGACGAAAGCCGGGGGGACGGCGCATGACTGCTTCAGCGGCTTTACGGGAGAGTAAATGTGTGGTAGGGAAACCCCCAGCAGGTGATGACCTGCGCAGACGCAATCCCCCCGCCCGGGGGAGGTAATTCCCGAACTAGGGAGGCAACGATCGTGACCTGTATCGATGACAAGCGGATAGCCGATCCCGCCTTCGGCGAGGCCCTGTTCAACCTCGTCCGGAAGACCTCCTGTGAACTGCCCGCGGACGTGGAGACGGCCCTCAAGGGCGCCCACGACGCAGAAGCGCCGGGTTCGACGGCGCAGATGGTCCTCGCCGCGTTCCTGGAGAACATGGGGCTGGCCCGGGAAAAACAGTATCCCCTCTGCCAGGATACGGGGATGCCGATGTTCTTCTTCCACCACCCGCCGGGGCTCTCCCCCCGGGCGCTGCGGAAGGCCTGCGAGGAGGCGGTGGCCCGGGCCACCCGGGAGCAGTACCTCCGGCACAACGCCGTCGATTCCGTTACCGGCAAGAACAGCGGCAACAACGTAGGTAAGGGATTCCCCGCGGTGTTCTGCCAGGAGTGGGACGACCCGGCGATCGGGGTGGCCCTGATGCTCAAGGGCGGGGGAAGCGAGAACGTGGGGAGCCAGTACAGCCTGCCCGACGACTCGCTCAACGCCGGCCGGGACCTGGAGGGGGTGCGCCGGGTGGTCCTGGACGCCGTCCGCAGGGCCGAGGGAAAGGGGTGTCCGCCGGGGATCCTCGGGATCTGCATCGGCGCCGACCGCGGCTCGGGGTACATCGAGTCCAAGCACCAGCTCCTGCGCTCCCTGGGGGACACCAATCCCGATCCTGCCCTGGCCGAGCTCGAGGCGCGGATCCTCCGCGATGCCAACACCCTGGGGATCGGGCCGCTCGGACTCGGGGGGAAGACCACCCTGCTGGGGGTCAAGATCGGCGCCCTCCACCGCGTGCCGGCGAGCTTCTTCGTCACCATAACGTACATGTGCTGGGAGCACCGGCGGCGGGAGATCCGGATCGAACCCGACGGGAGCTACCGGTTTACCGTGTAAGGAGACGCGCGATGATCGAATTGACCGTGCCCATTTCGGAAGAGCAGATCCTGTCGCTCCACGCGGGAGACGCCGTGGCGATCTCCGGGATCGGGACGACGGGCCGCGACGCGGCCCACAAGTACTTAGTCGAGCGGCTGATCGAGGGGAAACGGCCGCTGGCGGCCGAGGACCAGCGCATCTACGACGAGCTGAAGAAGATCTACCAAGGCGGGGTGATCTACCACAGCGGCCCGATCCTCCGCAACGACGACGGCCGCTGGAGCATCGTCTCCTCGGGGCCTACGACGAGCATCCGCGACGAGATCTACGAGGACAAGGTGATCGCCCACTTCGGGCTCCGGGTGGTGATCGGCAAGGGGGGGATGGGGCCCCGGACGCTGGCCGCCTGCCGGGAGTACAAGGCGGTGTACGTCCATGGCATCGGCGGGGCCGGCGTCACCAACGCCCGGGCCATGGTCGAGGTGCTCGACGTGTTCAAGAAAGAGGAGTTCGGGCTGCCCGAGGCCTTCTGGAAGATCCGGTTCGACCGGTTCCCGGGGATCGTCACGATGGACGCCCACGGCCGGAGCCTCCACGAGGAGCTGGACAAGAGCTTCGACGAACGGCTCGCCGCGCTGCTGTAGTCTGTCTACTGCATCGAGTGCAGTCCGATGCGGTTCCCTTCCGTATCGGCGAAATGGCCGATGAAGCCGTACTGGCCGATCGCCGTCTTGGGCAGGAGGACCGTTCCCCCTTTTGCGACGACCGTCCCCAGGGTCCCCTCGATACTCTCCACGCTGAAGTAGATCATGATCCCCGTTTGCGACGGGGCGTAGCCGTCGGCCTTCATCAACGCCCCGGTGGAGCCGTAGACATTGTTCTCCATCGGGAAGAAGGCCATCTTGAACGGCCCCAGCTCTTCCGGGGTAAGCGATACGCCGAACACGCCTTCGTAGAACGACCTGGCGCGGCCCAGATCGACGACGGGAATCTCAAACCAATTGACCGGATTCATTGTTGCCTCCTTCGCCCTGCGGAGCGGCGGTTTTCCACCACGGTACACCGGCCGCCGGCGTGGCTCAATGGGAATCGATAGGAGGCATTTCGATAGGAGAAACCTGACGGCGGGGCGGATGCGGGGTGTCCCGGCGGGTGACCGGGATGGGTTTCTAGAACACGAAGACCCAGAGGAACCGGGACGACTCTCCCAGCACAAGGGCGCCGCCGCGGGCGAAATCGAGATACCGCGTCGCCCTCCTGCCTGCCGCGTCCCCGACAACCGCTCTTACGCAAGAGGGCGGACGCATGCTGAGGAAATAGCCGGCCCTGCTCGACTGTCCGGTCGTCATGACGCTCCCTTCATGCCGACGGCCTTGAAGAAGGTGTAGCAGAAGACCCCGTCGGGCTCCGCCGTTCGAGTGAGGTCGCGGATCCCCGCGTCGAACTGGTGCGGCTCGATCATGCCCGCCTCCAGCGCCGCTTCGCGGACGCCGGCGATCATGGCGGTGAAGGTCTTTCTGATGAACCCGTCGACGAGGTCGGGTCTGCTCGCATCCACGTACACCATCCGGGGGGAGACGCGGACCGAGCCATAGCCGGCCGCGCACAGCAGCGGATACAGTTCCCGCCCCGCGTTGGCGTTGCCGCCGGCCTGCCGTTGCAGGTTCACCTGACACTGGATCGCTCGGCGCGCCGCGTCGCTGTCCGGGTGGAAATAGGCCGAACCATGGTCCCCTTCGATCACGGTGATCGTGCCGCCCGGCCGGAGGACCTTCCCCAGCGCCAAGAGCGCTTCCACCGGCTGCGGGAGATGCTCCAGGACGAAACAGACGAACAGGTGGTCGAAGGAGTCCGGTGCGAAGGGGAGACGGAAGATATCCGCCTGCTGGAAACGTACGTTGGCCAGGCCGGCCTGGGCCGCGGTTCTCGCCGCTTCGGCGACCGAGGCAGCGGAGATATCGACGGAGGTGATCGCGGCCCGAGGGCTGTTCCTGGCGAGGGGAACGGTCTGAGCCCCCACGCCGCACCCTGCTTCCAGGACGCGGCTTCCCGGCGGATAGGCAGTGTCGGAGTGCAGCAGGTCGACCAGGGTGGAGGCCTGGTCCTGCAGCCGGATGTTCTCCCGCGGGTCGTACCCGTGGACGTACCCTGTGGTCATCGTTCCCCTCGCTTCGTTGAATCGGCCCGGGCCCTGTCGAGTGCCCGGTAACGATACGCCCCTTTTGCCGGTGTCAATTCGGTTACCCGCTGCGCCTCCTGTTTGCCCGGGACGACCGTGTATCGCTCTGTCAGAGGTTCATAGCCCCGGGCCTGAATGACGAGTTCGTACACCCCGGCCGGTAATCCGAAGAAATTGAAGAATCCGTCGTAACAGAAATCGGTACGCGAAATGATGTAGTCATAGACATCGACATCCGCGGGATCGAGCGGATGGAGTATCCGCTCGATCCCGGCACCCCGCACCGTTATCGATTGTATCGTGATTTTCTTATCCGCCGGCAGGTATCTCTCGGCCGGCATCCCAACGGGCCGATCTTCCGGCTTCAGCGCCGCGGTTACATATCCGGAAATCATTCCGTCAGGTGCAAACACAAAATTCAGCTCCGCTGTCGTATCGCCCGCCAGCGACACCGCGACGTTTTGCGGCCCGGCGGTGGCAACCGGTGCGGTGATACTTGCGGAATAGTCCCCCGGGGGGAACGGCCCGAGTATCCTGCCACTGTCGTTCGCACTTAAGTGAATCACGGTTTCTGCGCGCTTCTTGCCGACGGGGCGAAGCACGAGGCTGGGCCAGGGCCTCACCTGCGCGGATGGGTAGTTATACGAAAAGTTGAGTCGGAGGTACCCGCCGGGGCGATGAGTTGCTGCCCCGCGTTTCTTATTGAATTTATCGATGATGGTGTTGTACTGGGCCAGCACTTCCTTGCTGGAGACGATGCTCGCATGGTCTTCGTTGAACGTGTAGTTCATCTTCGCCTCGGCCTGAGCCCGCAGGTCCTGAATGCTGGCGAGGGTGATCGTACCGTCGTTGTTCGACTGAAAAGGGTTGCGCCCCCCGCGGTGGCCGGAAAACATGTAAAAACTGATCGTCTCGGGCATTCTCGCCCGGTACAGCGATGGAATGAATTCACCGTCCGGCTGCATATCGATCCAGCTCGGTATGACCGCGGGAGATTGTCTGACACCGTACTCGGCCATCCGGTCGCCGCCCCACGGCGTTGCCAGGGAGACGAACAGTTTTACGTAGGGGAAATGCCTGCCATAGTCCATGATGAAGGACCTGGCGACGAGCCCGCCCATGCTGTGCGCCGTGATGTACATCTCTTCGAATTTATATTTGATCTGAAGGTTGAATAATTTCCAGAACAACAGGTATGACATGCTCTTGATCCGGGCGCCGGAAGGATAGTAGAAGAGCCAGGGTTGAAAACGAGTCCTGTCGATATTGTCGACGAAAAACTTCCAGCCGGCAGGATTGCCGGTGGCGCCGTGTACGAAGAGGATGGGTATTTTCTCCGGATCGTATTCTTCGAGAAAGAAGATCGTCCCGCCGAACTCCCTGAAGAACGCAACCGGCTCCCAGAAACCCTTTCTGCCATTCTCGTCGGAAAAGCGGTCGTCACCCAGATCCGTTATGGCGCCGGCAAGCCTGCTGTGCAGCTTTTTCGGTTTGCCCGGGGAGAGGTTGAACCCCCGGGGGAGATCGATATCGCTCCCCTGTTCCGGGATGGCGAAATCAATCTGCAGGACAACGCCGCCGGCCACGACGGAAACCACTTTGGGGTCGCCGTACTGTCCGGCAGGTTCGCCTGCCTCGTAGATCAGGTTGCTGTTCTTGTCCCAGTACGCACAGACGTAATAATCCCCCGGGGCAACCATGAGTTCATACTCGCCGGAATCGTGGAGAATCGTGAAATGGGCGATCTCCCGTTTGCCCTGCTTCAGCGAGTAGGCGGCGACAACGATGGGCCCTGTCCCCGGGGCCGGGGCGGAAACATGCCCGACTAGGATTGTGGACGTCAGGCTCTCGCTCACCTCGTTGCGCAATGTTACCAGGGTGCAGCCCAGGGCAAGCAGGCACGCGAAAATAAGCAGGAGAAGAACCCGTGCACGTCGTGCACGGGTTCGTAGTTCAGTGCCCATACAGTAGTTCCTCGCCGGGTATGCGGGGAGGGGAGTCCCGCCAGTCCCCGCGGCAGATCCGGCGCCGCGGAAACGAACGGCGCTTGAGCTGCGGCCGGTTTCTATCCGCGGCGCTCGGGCGGGCTCTGCGGCTCCCCGGACCGGGTCAGTCCGCGGCCGAGTCGGCCTTCCGGAACCGCTCGTAGGTCTTGATGGCGCAGAGATCGCCGCACATGGTGCAGACGTCCTTGTCTTTGTCCTCGGTCAGGCAGCGGACCCGCCGCGCCTTCACCGGGTCGATGGAGAGCCTGAACATCGTCTCCCAGTCGAACCGTCGCCGCGCCCGGGACATCTCCTCATTGCGCTGCCATGCACCCCGGACCCCCTTCTCGATGTCCCCGATGTGGGCGGCGATGCAGGAGGCGATCACCCCCTCGTAGACGTCCTGCGCCGTGGGGAGGCCCAGGTGCTCGGCCGGCGTCACGTAGCAGAGGAAATCGGCGCCGCTGGCGGCGGCGATCGCCCCGCCGATCGCCCCGACGATGTGGTCGTAGCCGGGGGCGATGTCGGTGGGCAAGGGCCCCAGGACGTAGTAGGGGGCGCCGTTGCAGATCCGCTTCTGGCCCTTCATGTCCGCGGCGATGCGGTTCAGCGGGACGTGGCCCGGCCCCTCCACCATCACCTGGACGCCGGCCTGGCGCGCCCGGTCGACGAGCTCGCCCAGGGCGATCAGCTCCGCGGTCTGGGCCCGGTCTTCGGCGTCGCAGATCGAGCCGGGCCGGAGCCCGTCGCCGAGCGAGAGGGTGACGTCGTACTTCCGGGAGATCTCCAGGAGGCGGTCGTAGCGCTCCAAGAGCGGGTTTTCCCGCTGATGGAGCTGCATCCATTCGGCCATCAAGCTTCCGCCGCGCGAGACGATCCCCATGATCCGGTCGGTCTTCCCGAGGACGGCCAGGGTTTGGGTCGAGATGCCGCAGTGGACGGTCATGAAGTCTACCCCCATCCGGGCCTCGTGCTCGATGTCCGCGAAGATCGCCTCCTCGGTGAGGTCCGCGCAGCTGCGGCGGTCGGCGAAGAGTTTGCAGACGGAACGGTAGATGGGCACCGTCCCGATCATCACCGCCGAGTGCTCGATCATCCCGGCAAGGATGGCATCGATGTCGCCTCCCGTGGAGAGGTCCATCACGGCGTCCGCCCCCGCATCGACGGCCACGCGCAGCTTGTCAAGCTCTTCCGGGAGGTTGGCGTGGTCCGCCGAGGTCCCGATGTTGGCGTTGATCTTGGTGCGGAGCCCCCGGCCGATTCCCCGGGCCGCGAAGGTGCGGGAGACGTTTTTCGGGATCACCACCGAGCCGTCCGCCACCCGGCAGCGGATTTCCTCCGGATCGATCCCCTCGTACGTCGCCGCCTGGACCATCTCGGGGGTGGTCACCCCGGTTCTTGCCGATTCGAGTTGTGTCATGATCGCTGCGCCTCCTTCCAAAGCACAAAGCCGCCTCCCCTGACGGAAAGCGGCCTTTGCAGCGGGTTGTGTACTCAGGCTCATTTCCCTACGCAGGCATTACCCTGATCAGGTCGGAAAGGGTTGCCGGAAATCCGGTATCTCAGTCCAACGGGACACCCCTAACGAGCGTCTCCATCTTAGTGCACGGGCTTCGCCGTTGTCAAGACAATTGATGGGGACAGATAATCGCTGGGCGGCACCGAATCCGGCAGCGGGCGCATTCCCGGCGGCTCGAGCGCGGAAAACGGGCGAATGTCCGCGCGAAGCGCTCCGCCGCAGGCCGCGGAGAGCTTCAATTAAAGGCGGTATTTGGGCCTGATGTATGGTATGAGGCGGTGGGGGTGGACGATCCCGGAGAATGCGATACGGCTGCGAGGGGCAACAGGCGTGATGGATACCGGACGGGATGAAGCACCGGCAGTGAGGGAAGAGGGGGGGGACAGTTCGGCGAGCACCCGCCGTCTGATGCACCTCAACCTGCTGACGCTCGCCTTCTCGGGTCCGACCGCCCATCTGGAAGAGCCGTTCCTGGACGATTACTACCGCCATTCGCTCCGGCATCTGCGGGTCGTGATGCCGCTGGGCGCCTTCTTCTACGCCTTCTTCGCCGTGCTCGACTACCTGATGATGCCGCACCACACCACGATCCCCTGGCTGATCCGGTTTGCCGTCGTCTGCCCCGCGATTCTTGCCGGGTGGGCCGTCATCTACCGGCCGGGGTTCAAAAGGCTGATGCAGCCGACCATCTCCGTTCTTGTCACCCTCACCGGTGCGGGCATCATCGGCATGATCGTCGTCGCCCCGCCGCCGGTGGGCTATTACTACTACGCCGGTCTGATGCTGACGCTGCTGTTCTCCTACACCTTCATCCGGGCCCGCTTCCTCTGGGCGTCACTGGCCGGATGGATCGTCGTGCTCCTGTACGAAGCAGTCGCCCTCTGGTTGACCGACATCCCCGCTTCCGTCCTCGTGAGCAACAGCTTCTTCCTGATCAGCGTGAATCTTGCCGGGATGGGCAGCTGTTACGTGATCGAGTACTCGTCCCGCAGCGATTTTTTCCTTGTCCAGCTGCTGACGCGGGAACGGGAAAAGGTGAGTCTGGCAAATCAGCTGCTCGAGAGCAAGGTGGAAGAGCGGACGGCGGAGCTGTTACGGACGAACCGTCGGCTCGAGCAGGAAATCGCCGAGCGCAAGCAGGCCGAGGAGGAGCGTCTGCTGCTCCAGCAGCAGCTGAAGCAGGCCGAAAAGATGGAGGCGATCGGTAAACTCGCCGCAGGGGTGGCCCACGACCTCAACAACATCCTCACGGGGCTGGTCACCTACCCGGAGCTTCTGCTGCTGGACCTGCCGGAGGGGAGCCCGTTGCGCGAACCGATCGCCGCCATCCAGCTTTCCGGCATCAAGGCCGCGGCGGTCGTGCAGGACCTGCTGAGCATGTCCCGGCAGGGGGTGACGGAGAAGCGCGTGGTGAACCTCAACGCCGTCGTCGCCGCTTCCCTCGCCTCCCCGGAGTTCCGGCAGCTGCAAAGCGATCATCCCCACGTCCGGATCGATGCGGATCCGCAGGAATCGCTCCTGAACAGCAAGGGATCTCCCGTCCACCTCTCGAAAGTGCTGATGAACCTCCTGATCAACGCCTGCGAGGCCAACCTGACCGCCGGCAGCGTCCGGATCTCCACCCGCAACCGGTACGTCGACCGCCCGCTGGACGCCTACGAACGGATCGCGGAGGGGGAGTACGCCGTCCTGACCGTAAGCGACACCGGCGTGGGGATCGAGGCGGCCGATCTCAGAAACATCTTCGAACCCTTCTTCACCAAGAAGAAGCTCGGCAGGAGCGGGACCGGCCTGGGGATGACGATGATCCTGTCGACGGTGAAGGACCACGGAGGGTTCATCGACATCACGAGCGCCGAGGGGCGGGGAACGACCGTGGATCTCTATTTCCCCGCCACCCGAGAGCCTGTCCCGGAGACGGCGTCGCCCGGCACGCTGGAGGAATGCCTGGGCACCGAGAGCGTCCTGGTCGTCGACGACATCCCGGAACAGCGGGAGATCGCCTCGCTGATGCTCCGGAAACTGGGCTACCGGGTCCACGCCGTCGCCAGCGGCGAGGCGGCGGTCGATTACCTGCGGGACCACCGGGTCGATATCCTCGTCCTGGACATGGTCATGGAGCCGGGCATCGACGGGTGCGAAACCTACCGGCGCATCCGGGAGATCCATCCCCGTCAGCGGGCGATCATCGCCAGCGGGTTTTCCGAATCGGACCGGGTCCGGGAAGCGCAGCGGCTGGGGGTGGGTCAGTACATCCAGAAGCCCTACACGCTGCAGAAGATCGCCCGGGCAGTCAGGTCCGAACTCGACCGGTAGCCGCTGCGGCACCCCTCCTGCACCCCTGTCCGGCTCCTGCCGGACAGCCCACTCCCGTTCCCGGCCGACGGATGATTCCCGCGGGTTCTTCGCCGCACCGGGATGGCCCGGGAAGGGCTGCCCGGCGATGGCGCCGGGCGGAAAAAATGGCGCTTCCCCGCAGGGAAAAATGTTCCCCCTACCGCCGCCATCACCCCTCCTATTATCTTAACTATCTGATACTAAAAGATATAATTATCTGGCATCGGGATTGCTTGAATTTCAGCCGGGAGAAAGGAGAGGATCCATGCATCGGCTGTTGAAGCGCTTCTATCTGCGTACCGTCCAGGCCATGGAGATTTCTTATCGGCTTGCCCGGGGAATCGACTACAAGACACTCAGCGAGCACATCCTGTCGATCCATCAGCTGAAAGACATCGACAGCATCCTGTACAAATCGGCCCGCTGCTTGAAGGACATTCTCGATTATCGCCTCTTTGCCTTCGCCATGCGCGACGGCGAGGCCGTGGACATCTGGCTCGACCCGAAGCTCCGCTCCGACAACCCCGCCATCCTCGACGTGATCAAGTCCGACCTCTGCGTGGCCGGCGACAGTTACATCCTGCACCATTTCGACGATGAGGCGTCGGAGGCGCCGGGCAGCGGGTTTCAGCAGTTGGACAACCTGCGCAGTTACCGTGTGCTGGATGCCGGTTTCACGGCCCGGATGTACCTCCTGCCCAACCGGATCTTCATGCCCTACCACCACGACATCATCGAGACGATCGTGAAGGTGGTGGGGACGTCGCTGGCCACCTTCATGAGCATAAAACGGCTCCAGGACGCCGCGCTGATCGATCCGCTCACCCTGTGCTACAACCGGCGTGCGCTCGACGAGCTGCTCGACCGGACCATCGCCGGCACCCGGAGATACGGGACCGACCTGGCGGCGATCATGTTCGACCTGGACAACTTCAAGCGGGTCAACGACACGCACGGCCACCAGGTGGGCGATCACGTGCTCCAGGCCGTATCCCGGACGGTGCTCGCGGCGATCCGGAAAAGCGACTACCTCATCCGCTACGGCGGGGAGGAGTTCCTCCTGATCATGCCGGAGACAAAGCTGGGGCGCGCCGTGGAGGTAGCCGATCGGCTCCGGAGGATCATCGAGATCACCGCCATCCAGTACGGAGGGGTCCGCATCCATGTCACCGCCAGTTTCGGCGTTGCCGACCTGAAAGGGGACTGCGACCGAAATCTCCTGCTCCAGGAGGCGGACCGGCGACTGTACGAAGCCAAGGTCCGGGGGCGGAACCGCACCTCGCCCGATGCGCAGCTCCTCCTGTTCGATACCGTCCCGATGCCGGAGCCCGCATACCAGTACCTCAACTGACTTCCGGGCGGGCTGTTCCGCCGAGCGCGGCGGCGGTTCCTGTCCGTCCCCGGCGGGGCAGACAAGCCGTCCGAACCCCTGGGGAGCGGCCTCGGCAGGAATTGCCGCAGCTCCGGGGGGATTGCGCCCGCGGTGGTCGGCGGGAGGAGTCGGGTCCGTCCTCCGTCCAGCGGTTACCCGCGGGTGAGGAGGCGCCCCGTGCCGTCGGGGAGCGTGCGCACCTCGGCAGCGCCATTTCGTCCGCCGACCAGCGCCAGGAGATTGGCGACATGCCTCTTCAGCGACTCGGCCTGGGCGTTGAGCTCTTCGGAAGCGGCCGCCGACCCCTCTGCCGTGGAGGCTGTCTGCTGCAATACCTTGTCCATTTCGGCGATCGCCGTATTCACCTGGAGGATCCCCTGGGCCTGCTGTTCCGATCCGGTGGCGATCTCATCGACGAACTGGCCCACCTTCACGGAGATCGTCGCATTTTCCTTGAAGGCCTCCTGGGTCGACTTCGTCAACTCAGTGCCGTTCTGGATGGCTTTGATCGTATCGTCGATCAGGTTGTTCGTGCTCCGCGCGGCTTCGGCCGCCCGCAGGGCCAGGTTGCGCACCTCGTCGGCCACGACGGCGAATCCGGCCCCCGCTTCGCCGGCACGCGCCGCCTCGACCGCCGCGTTGAGCGCCAGCAGGTTGGTCTGAAAGGCGATCTCGTCGATCGTCTTGATGATCTTGCCCGTCTCCCGGCTGGAGCGCGTGATCTCGTCGATCGCCGTCACCATCGTTCCCATGTGTCCCTCCACCTTGGTGACGATGTCGCTGACATCCGTCATCATCGCCTTGGCCTGGCCGGCGTTGTCCGCGTTCTGCTTGGTCATCGAAGACATTTCCTCCAGCGACGCTGACGTCTCCTCGAGGGTGGCCGCCTGCTCGGAGGTCCCCTCCGCCAGGCGCTGGCTCGAAACGGAGAGTTCATTCGCCGCTGCGGCGACCTGGTGCGACGCCTCCGCCAGGTCTTCCGCCACGGCCGCAATCGGCCGGGAGATGCTGCGCCCGATCAGGAAGGAGAGGGCCCCCGTGGCAAGGATGACCAGCACCAGAACGACGCTCATCCAGAGAATGCTCCCCCGGGCGGATGCCCGGATCTGCATCGCCTCCGTTTCTACCCCTGCTGTTTCACTCTTCCCCAGGGCGTCGATGCCCTCGACCAGGAGCGTGGCGCTGCTGAAAAAGGCCTTGGGGTCGGCCCCGAAGCCCCCCTTGTCGGCATTCTTGACGACGACATCGAACATCCCGGAAACGTCGCGCCAGGCCGCAGTCTGCTGGAGCGACCGGATCTGCCGCTCCACGTCCGGCGAAACGGTGAGTACCGGTGATTCGAGGCTCGCCGAGACGCGCGACCTGAAGGAGACGATGAGGTTGAACTGCTCCTGGGTAAGCGGTTTGTCCGCCGCCAGGATGCCGCTCATGAACCCGCGCAGCTTCGCCATGTTCTCCTTGGCGTCTTCGAACAGCGAGACGTTGACGAACCGCTTGCCCAACCCCCGGGTCGTCTTCCCGCGGATGGCCAGGGTCTGGGCGCCGATTACTTCCGTGATCAGGGCGGTGTAGTTCGCGAAACTCTCACCCATGGGGATCTTTCGCTCCACGTCCGCCCGGAGAGTTTCCAGTCGCGCCAGGCTCTGTCGTTTCGCCTCCTTCGCGGTCGGTTCTATGCGCGCCTGGTCGACTGCCCGAACGAAAGGTTCCCGGGTCAGGTCGGTCTGTTTCCTCTGCCCCTGCAGTTCGCCAAGGCTCATCGCCCCGTTGATGAAGATGTTCGACTGCCCGCGCTCCTTCTGGAGCTGGGTGATCACCAGGGACGCTTCCTTTACCAGCTTTGCGTTCTGGTACATGATCTGGGCCGTATCGACCTCCCCCCATTCGCTGCGGATCAGCGAGGCCGCGAAGAGTATTACCAGTAACATCGGCAGGATGGCCAGCAGGGCTATTTTCCGGGTGATCGTCATCGTTCGGTCTCCTCTCGAGGGTATTCTCGGCCCGGCGGCCGGTCTGCGCCGCCTGCGGTCCGATCTTCGGAGAGAACGGCTGCAACTTCCATGCCTGAGGCAAGTGACGAACGTGGCGCTGCCGGGTGTGCGGTTTGCAGGGTCCCCGCGTGCGGAACAGGCCTGCTGGCCTGCCGGAGACACGTCTCGGATTTAAGGCGAGCAGAGATAGGGAGGGATAAAGGCGTCCGCTCGCGCCGGATGACGTCCGGAACGTGCGGACGATATCCGATCCGGCCGGACGGACCGGGCACGGGTCGCGAGGAGGCGCTCCCTCCTGTCTGCGCTGCCGGTAGGGACATAAGCGTGAAGGGACAATGGGCTCTAGCGCGCTGTCGAGTCGACCTGCGGGTGGTTTCAGGCTTTCTGCGCGAGGGACCGGGGCCGTGTGGGGGGGCTTGGCTTGCTGGCCGGAGAAAATGCGGCCCGCCGCCCTGGCAGGAGGCGGGCCACGAGAGGATTACTTCAGTTCCGGAGGGAGCGCGCCCGCGGTGATCGGCGGGACGATAGGGGGCTGACCGGTCGCCTCGAGGATCCTGCGTCCCTCCTCGGAGAGGAGGAACCGCACGAACTGGATCCCCGCTGCCGGTTCCGTGGCGGTGGCGGGAACGGTGGCGGCATTGCGGATTTCGCTGCTGATGTTGACCGTCGCGGGAAAGCGCTGGATATCGATCGCGTTCTTCGCTTCCACCGCTGCGGAGTAGTAGACGACCCCTGCATCGGCCTTGCCGGTGACGACGTCCTGGATCGTCTGGGGAACGGTGTGCACCTGGCCGGCATCCACGACGGCCCCGTCGATGATCTTCTGGGCGAGCTCGGGCTTGCCTTCGAGGCCGGCGACGTTCCGCACGAAGTCGATCGTCCGCCGGGTGCCCAGGTCCTTTTCGCCCGTCACCCGGGTAAAACGGACGCCCGGCCCGGCCAGGTCGGTGATCTTTCGGATCCCCCGCGGGTTTCCCTTGGCCGTGATCAGGACCATCTCGTTTGCCGAGAAGATGACGGACCAGGATGCGGCGGTAGCCTCAGCCCCGGCCACCTTCTTCGTCATCAGCACCTTCTCGACGACCGCCGGCGACGACGGGGCGAACACGTCGCAGCGGTCCCCCTTCAGAATACGCTCCGCCAGTTCCTGCGAACGGCCGGAGGTGAGATTCACCGTCACGGAAGGGGTGCGGGCCTCGAAGGCGGCCTTGAGCGCCTTCATCGGACCGGCGAGGGAATCGGCGTGGAACACTTCGAGCTGGGCCGCCATAGCCATACCTCCTGAAACTGAAAAGATGAGTCCAAACGCAAGAGCAACCGTGACCAGGATGGACAACCGATGGTGTCTGTAGGCTCTTTTTGTGTCCATACATTCCTCCTCTTTCATGTTTTTCCCGACGGGTGGGTCTAGCATGTCTGTGACTGAAGGGCAAGCAGTATCAGGGGACCGGCCTGCCGGCATCGTCGGCGATCGACCGTCGCTCCCCCGGGCAGCGCCGGCCTTGACAGCAGGGGCTCTCTTGCCATACATACAGGCAGGACAACAGCCGCCTCCGCGTCCACCTCGCGTTCGGGACCGCGGGGGCGGAAAACCGTCACGGGCCCGGAGTTATCATGATCAAGATCAACGGGATGGTTCACCGGGAGGCGCTCGACGACATCATCCGCAGGTGGATGTACGATGAGGCGTGTCCGGCGGACGCCGATCTGATCACCCGGCTGGTGCACTTCAACCACGTCTACATGTCGCGCTGGCTCGCACAGTTCAGCGGCCGCATCTTCCGGGAGCTGCACGGGGAAGAACTCTCGCTCCGTCCCGTGCGGATCAAGGGTGAGCTCAAGGATGTCCTGGTTTCCGATCCTCGCTACCGCAACGAACGGATCGACGAGCTGATCGGCGATTACCACCGCAATCCCGGCCGCTACTACCGCGAGACCCCCTTTCACGGAATGCTCTACTTCCGCCGGCGCAACGGCGGGGAGGAGTGCGTCGGCTCTTCCCGGATCAAACGGGTGCGCCGCCTGGCGGAGAAGTCGGCCCGCCGGATCATCGACCGGCTGTTCGTGATGATCAAGGAACACGCCGACACCCTCGCGGATGAGCGGGCCCTGCGGCTCGGGATACCCCGGGTTCAGCTCCTGACCACGCCCGAGGACATGATGGAGGAGTTTCTCGCGGCGGAGAACCGCCTCCTGGATGACCTGAAGAACAAACGATCGATCGCCGGGCTCGGCGATGAGTTGGCGATCAACGACGTGGCAGGGGTCAAGGTGACCCTCGAGGCGGAGCAGCAGGGGAAGCTGACGGCTCTGCTCGGGCGTCTGCCCGATTGCGAGATCGTCGAGATGGAGCGCCACTCCGGCAGGTACAACGCGACGAACCTGATCGTCCGGTACCGTCCGCCCCGGGAAGCGATCCTCGCCCCCCCCTTGGGAAGGGGGTTTCTCGACGCCATGCAGGGAAGGGGGTTTTCGCCGGACGATGCAAACCGCGCCTTCTGTGAATTTGTCCGGTCCGGGGAGGAGGACGTCCTGGTGGAGATCATCCTTTCAACCTATCAGGAGATGCTGGAGAGCGAGATCGGCTGCTGCATCCACGAGGACAGGATCATCGAACAGCGCCTCCGGCAACAGTATCGCGGGCCGCTGGCAAGGAACATCCAATGTCTGCTCGAATACCTGTTTACCTTTCCCTCCTCGCCTTCCTCCTGCCAGTGCGAATTGGGCGAACTGCCGATCAAACTTTGGAACCGCTACCTTCCCGATTATTTCGACGAGGTCCTCAAGCAGCTCTTCCACATCCCCACGTTTACCGACCTGGATTAGTCCCGCCTTCGCGGCCCATCCCGGGTCCTTCGGCGAGGGCTACCCGCGGCCCTGTTGCGCCGCCTCGACCTGCTGCTTTTCCTGGGTCATCCGGAATCCTTCGTCAAGGAGCCACTCCGCTTCCCGCGACCGGATGCGCGGGTTTTTCGCCCCCATCACGACCGCGATCAGCCGGGTGTCCCCGCGCTTTGCCGTGGCCACGATGTGGTACCCCGCCTGGTGGACCCAGCCGGTTTTCAGGCCGTCCGCGTTGGGGTAGCGGCTCAGGAGGGTATTGCGGTTGTGCTGGGTGATCCGCCGGTAGGTGTAGTACTGCTGGGAGTGGATGTCCAGCGATTCGGGAAAGTGCCGCAGATAGGCGCGGGCCAGGGTCAGGATGTCCCGGGCCGTCGTGAACTGGCCCTTGGCGGGAAGCCCGTTGGGGTTCTTGAAGTTGCTGTTGACCATCCCCAATTCGCGCGCCTTCCGGTTCATCCGCTCGACGAATTTTTCGGTGCCTCCGCCGATGTATTCGGCAACGGCCACGGAGGCGTCGTTAGCCGATACGACAGCCATTCCCTTGAGGAGCTCTTCGAGGGGGAGCGTGCTGCCGGCCTGGAGGAACATCTTCGATCCGCCGGTCTTCCCTGCCTTGCGGCTGATCCGGACCGCGTCCTGGGGACGGACCTCGCCTTGCCGGATCGCCTCATCGGCGATGTACAGCGACAGGACCTTGGTGATGGAGGCCGGCTGGATGGCGGTATCCGCGTTATGACTGAAGAGGACCCGGTCGGTCGTCATGTCCAGAAGGATCGCCGAACGGCAGGTGAGTACGGGGCCCGTGGACGCGGAAAGGTTTGCAGCGAAAAGCAGGACCGTCAGGATTGCCGCCAGGACCAGGGTGCGCTTGGCGATCGTCATTTCCGTCTCCTTATACTACGGCATACTACGGCGATGGCGTCCCGTTTTCGGGACGCCATCGCGGTCACTCGGCCTGATTGATGGCTGCGAGCCTCCAGGGGTTGTCTCCCACCGGACGGGTGAATGTCCAGTATTCGTTGAACTTCACCGGCTCCGTCCGGCTGCCCGCCACGACCTGGTTCGTTTTCTCGTCGACGGTGGTGTCCAGCAGGTTTGCGTGAATCCGCACGGTGATGAAATCCGCTCCCCCTTCCTGCCAGACCTCGGTGATACCGACCGAACGGACGGCGATGTTGTCCAACCGGTTGATCTGCCCCCTGCTCTTCAGCTGTTCTGCCTCGCGCTGGAGTTCTCCGAACATCTCGTCGGTGAGCAGGTTCCGTACACCGGACAGGTCGCGGTTCGCCCAGGCCCCTTGGATCTGGAAGAAGCGGTCCATACACCCGTCGGTGAAGCGCTGCTCGTCGAACCGGGGATCCATCTGCCGGATGTGGCCGATACCCGCGGCCACGTCGTTTTCCTGCCCGTACGGTTCAGCGACCGGGGCCGACGGGACCGTCCTGCCGAGATCGGCCGGTGAGGTTTCCCGGTAGTAGCTGGTCCCGGACTGCGGCCCTTCGGCGGCGGCCCGCCGCCGTTTGATGAACCAGTAGATCCCATACAGGAGCGCGCCGATCAGGAGGATATCCATCAGCCCGATGCCGCCGCCGAAACCGCCCGCGCCGCCACCGGCGAACCCGAGGCTGCGGAACAGCATCGCGCCGAGCATCCCCCCGACGAGTCCGCCGGCCATGCTCCGGAGAAACCCGCCGCCCCCGAGGGGAGAGGGCGCAGGCGCGGCCGGGGTGTTGAACTGCCGCGAACCCTGGGAGGGGCTGGACGGCGCCGGCGCGGGCGTCGCGCGGGGTGCGCTGTAGGAACGGGAGCCCCTGCTTCCCATGGACCTGCCGCCGCCGGCCCGGGCCCAGGCATCGATCTCCAGGACCGATACCAGAAAGAAAATCGTGAAAATGATCAGGCCGGATAGGGCCCACTTATTCTTGAACATAATTCCCTCCTCGAATGACAAAATTTGGCGAAGGATAGCGGTTCCGGCGACCCCTTGTCAACATCTTTCTCGGGCAAGGGCCGGCCCGGGGATTTGCGCGCCCGGAGGATTAGTTCTTGACAAACGGCGGATTTTTTCCTAACGATTGGCCCCGTTCATACGCATGCGGGGCCGTCGGGGCGCACCCACCGTTGTCAGCTGCCCATATCTCCGCCCTACGGAGTGTTATGGCTGAACCGTTCGAAACGGATTATGTCGGCAGGATGGCCGAGGTCGTGATGAAAGCGACCCGCGGCGACTATTCGGGCCGGATCGATTTCTGCGGCCGCAGCGATGAGCTCGACTCGCTTGCCGATGCCATCAACCGGCTGATCGGCGATGTGCGGGAGCGGGTGACGGAATGGCGGGGAAGGGAGAACGCCTTCCGCGAAATCTCGGGGAAATACAAGCGGTTTCAGTCCAGCATCCCCGGGATGGTTTACCTCTCCACCGTCCGTTCGGACGGGAGCCATTCTTTCCCCTACGTGAATGATGCGTCGCGTCAGTTGTTCGATCTCGAACCGGAAGCCGTGGTGCGCGACGGGGCGCTTCTGACGGACCTCATCCATCCCGACGACCGGGAGCGCCATGCGGACGCGCTCAGACGGTCCGCCGCAACCCTGCACCCCCTGCGGGAGGAGCTGCGGTACATCGTCAGGGGAGAGGTGCGCTGGTACGAGTGCATCGCCAGCCCGGAGCCGCAGCTCAACGGCGATATCCTCTGGGACGGGATCATGCTGGAGATCACCGAACGCAAACGGGCGGAGGAGGCGCTCCGCGACAGCGAGGCGAAGTACCGCCGGCTCCACGAGACCATGACGGATGCCTTCGTGCGTATCGACATGACGGGCAACATCCAGGAGGCCAACCGCGCCTACCAGACCCTGCTGGGCTATTCCGAGGAAGAGCTCCTCCAGCGGACCTACGGAGACCTGACGCCCGAAAAGTGGCACGCCCGGGAGGCAGGCATCATGGCGGAGCAGGTCCTGGTGAGGGGCCACTCTCAGGTGTATGAGAAGGAGTACCGCCGGAAGGACGGGTCGATTTTCCCCGTCGAGCTCAGGACCTTCCTGCTGCGCGACGATGCCGGGCAACCCGTCGGGATGTGGGCCATCGTGCGCGATATCACCGAGCGCAAGCGGGCGGAGGGTGAGCGGGAGAAGCTCGAATCACAGCTCATCCAGGCGCAGAAGATGGAATCGGTCGGCCGGCTGGCGGGGGGGGTGGCGCACGATTTCAACAATATGCTGAGCGTAATCCTCGGATATGCGGAGCTGATGAAGACGAAGCTGTCCGACGGCGACCCCTTCCTGAAGGATGTCCTGGCGATCGAAAAGGCCGCCACCCACTCCCGGGACATCACCCGGCAGCTCCTCGCCTTTTCCCGCAAACAGATCATCGCCCCCCAGATCATGGACTTGAACGACCTGGTCGTCTCTTCCCGCAACACCCTTGCCCGGCTGATCGGCGAGGATATCGACCTCAAGTTCTTCCCGGGGGAACCCCTCTGGCGGATCAATTTCGACCCCGCCCAGGTCGAACAGATCCTCGTCAACCTGGCCGTCAATGCCCGCGATGCCATGCCCGACGGGGGTAAATTGACGATCGAAACCCAGAACTGCAGCCTCGACGAGGCCTACTGTCTGAAGCATCTCGGGTTCAAACCCGGGGAGTATGTCTTCCTCGGGGTGAGCGACGACGGGATGGGGATGAACCGGGAAGTCCAGGCCCATCTGTTCGAACCGTTCTTCACCACCAAGGAGGTGGGCAAGGGGACGGGGCTGGGGCTTGCCACCGTGTACGGGATGGTCAAACAGAACGGCGGGTTCATCATCTGCTACAGCGAACCGGGGCACGGGACGACGTTCAAGATCTACATCCCCCGGGTCGCCGCGGCAGAGGAGCAGGCGGAGACGCCCCCGGAACTCCCGGTTGCCCACGGCAACGGGCGGATCCTCCTGGTCGAGGACGACGAGATGGTCCGCGAGATCACGCAGGACATCCTGGAGGAGATCGGCTACACGGTGCTGGCCGTCGATTCCCCGCAGAAGGCCCTCGCGCTGTGCGACGATGCCGCAAACGTCGTCGACCTCCTGCTCACCGACGTGGTGATGCCGGAGATGAGCGGCAAGGAGCTGGGGAAGCGGATCGCCGCCGCCCGGCCGGGGATCAAGGTGCTGTTCATGTCCGGGTACACGTCGAACGTCATCGCCCACCGCGGCGTCCTGGAGAAGGGGGTGCACTTCATCCAGAAGCCCTTCCGGATCACCGACCTCTCCCGGAAGATCCACGAATTGATCGGCGAGCGGTAGCCGGACACTTCCCGTCAGCGGGAAGCGGGAGACGGTTGGTCCCGGCGGGCGACGGCCGCGAGCCCGCCGGCGATGACCGCGCCGGTCCTGCCGATGAGGCCCCTGCCGTTACCGCTGCCAGCCTCGCTTCCCGTGCCCCCGATGAGCAGG
The DNA here is from genome assembly GCA_903928915.1 of uncultured Syntrophobacterales bacterium. Lineage (GTDB taxonomy): Bacteria > Desulfobacterota > Syntrophia > Syntrophales > UBA5619 > JAKAFS01. The sequence continues at coordinate 29,412 of CAIYSL010000076.1, forward strand.
GCGAGGTCATCCACATACCCTTTCATCTGTTCGGCTTGCGAGGTCAGCTCCTCCGAAGCGGAGGCCGACTCCTCGGCGTTGGAAGCGGTCTGTTGGACGAGCTTGTCCATCTCGACGACCGCCCGGTTGATCTGGGTGATCCCCTGGGCCCGTTCGCCCGATGCGGCGGCGATCTCCGCCACCAGCTCTCCCCCCTTGTGGGTACCGCCCGCCACCTGGGCGAATGCCTCGTTCGTCTTGGTTACCTGCGCGACACCTTCCTTCACCTTGTTGACGGTCACCTCGATGAGCCCGGCGGTGTTCTTTGCCGCATCGGTGGCGCGCAGGGCAAGGGTCCGCACCTCACCGGCCACGACCGCGAACCCGGCGCCCGCTTCCCCGGCCCGGGCCGCTTCCACCGCCGCATTCAGGGCGAGGAGGTTCGTCTGGAAGGCGATTTCGTCGATGGTCTTGACGATCTTGGAGGTATCTTCGCTGGCCCTGGATATCTCCCCCATCGAGGCGATCAGCACCGCCATCGACTCCTTGGCCAGGGCGGCTTCCTTGCCGGCCTGCTGCATCAGGCCATCGGCCAGCTTGGCGTTGTCGGCGTTCTGCCGGGTCATCGAGGCCATCTCCTCCAGGGAGGCGGAGGGTTCCTCGATGGCCGAGGCCTGTTCGCTTGCCGCATCCGCCAGGGCCTGGCTGGCAGTGGCGATCTGCTCGGACGCGGCCGCCACCTGGACGCTGCCCTCCACCAACCCCTTGATGGCCTGGCTGATCGGTTGGACGATCCCCCGGGAAATCATCAGGGCGACTATGATAAAGGCGATCATGGCAAGGGCGCCGATCGCGAGGATCCAGGCCTGGATCGCCCCCTTTGTCTCGTTTCCGAAGGCGTACACCGCCTGCTGCGCCTCGACGATCTGCTGCCCCGGCAGTGCGGTGCAGAGGAGGGCGACCTTCTCGCCGGAGGTTGCGCTGAGCGTCGAACAGCTGGTGACGTAATTCTTGCCGGCCAGCACCAGCGGCTGGTTCGCCGTCTTGCCGCTCTTGAGCACCGCATCGCGGGCCTTCGCGTCGATCTGGAGGGAGGTCTCGTTCCCCGTCTCGCCTTTGGCAAGGATGCCCGCATGGGCGATGGGGATCGTTTCGAGGTAGACGAGCGAGGCTGCCCCGGTTGCGTCATACAGCTTCCGGAGCGGGCCGCTGTGCCGGTTGAGCAGTTTCCCCGTGATGCAGACCCCCATGGGCTCCTGGAAGTCGTCGCGGAGGATCCCGGCCGCGGCGATGCTGATTCCGCCTTTTCCCGCCGCGTCGAGGGCGCCCATACCGATGTCTTTCAGGAGCTGTGGATCGTGCCGCGTGATGGAGACGAGATTTCCCTCGCCGGTCGCATCTTTGCTCTTCAGGCGGTCGCGTACCCGGCCGCCGAGCTCCCAGGACTGGTAATAGGCCTCTGTTTTTTTCGCGTCCGCCTCCTTGGGGACCGCTCCCTGCAGTCTCCCCTGCAGGTCGAATACCGCGATGAAATCCGCGCCCGACGATGCGGCTGCGGCCTGCAGCTTTGCCGCCAGGGGGGCGAGCTGCTGCGATTCGATGTTCTTCGCCAGCGCGGGATCGCCGGAAAGGTCGTTCACCGTGCGGTGCATCTCTTTCTTCAGGTCCTCGACGACTGTCCGGAGCATCTCGTTGTAGCTGTCGGCGACCTTGTAGGTCCGGCCGGACATGTATTCGGCCATCGCCTCGGACTGCCGGGAAAGGCTGCTGTTCATCCGCCAGGAGACCGTAAGCCCGATGATGGCGATCGTGGCAGCGACGGCGACGCAGAAGCTGATCAGGATCCGCTGTTTGATGGTCTTCATGGGTGCTGCGCCTCCTGTGCCGAAAATCGAGGTCCCCTCGTGAAACGGCGCGTTCCCGGAGACCCCTCGCGATCCCCCGGAACGCGCCGGGCAGATGTCCCTACAGCGTCAGGCCGCCGGCAGCCTTGATGGCGTCCTGCGCAGCGGAGGATTTGACGAATTCCAGAAATTTGGCGATATCCCCTGCCCTGCTCTTCTCCTTGAACACCAGGGCCAGCTCGCCCACGTGGGGATAGTCCGCCGCTGCGGGGCTCTTGCCCCCGATCGTCACAATAGCGACGTCGGACACCTTCGCATTCGGATAGGTGCCGTAGGCGATTGTTCCCGGGGTTTTCGCGGCGAGCTCGATCGTCCCGGGGTCGCTCAGGGTTTCCTTGGATTTTGCCGTCACCGTGATCGCCTTGTACCCGGGAAGGGTTTTCAAGAGCACATCGAGCGAGCTGTCGCCGTTTTCCCGGCGGATGCCCCGGATGTTGCCCTCCTTGCCGCCGACCTCTTTCCAGTTGGTGATCTTGCCGCTGTAGATGTCGCAGACCTGTTGCGCCGTAAGGTTCTTCACCCCGACCCCCTTGTGGGTCATGATCACGATCGGCAGCTTGGCGACCGGGAGGTAGGTCAGGCCGTAGGATTTCTCGTTTTCCTTGATTCCCCTGGCCACGCGGCCGACCTTGGCCGTGTCGGTCCCCGCCGCCTTGATCGCCCCGCCCGAGCCGATGCTCTTGGGGACGCCCACCGTGACGCCGGGGTTGGCCTTGCTGAAGGCCTTCCCGAGGTTCTCGAGGATCTCGGCGCCGCTGCCGGTGCCGACGATCGAGATCTCCTCGGCGATCGCCGAGAGGGGAACAAGATTCAGCGCCGCGAATACTGCAAAGAACAACAGACCTTTCTTCATGACTGCCTCCTGTGTGGATGTGGTTGGCTGCTCTTCCGGGCTGGCGCCGATTCGCTGTTCCGTGCGACCGGCGAAGTCGTTCCCCGGCTGTGGGCGAGGCGCCGCCCGGTATCATTTTCAACCACCCTTCAGCAGAAAAATGTGCCAAGGCGCGGCGTGTCGCGGCGACGCTTGTGCAATGAGCTGATTGGTAAGGGGAAATTTAATTTGCGGGGGTGCCCCGGGTCGCCGCGAATCAGGAGGGAAAAGGCCCTGTGGTGTCCGGTCGGACCGGACTGAGTCCGTTATGGGGGGACATTGTCCGGCCGCACCGGACTGATGATCTTGCGGGGGATTGCAGTTACCGCGCGCTGAGGATGCGCTGCGGTTTGACCGGGGGAGGAGCGGTCAGGGTTTCTCCCCGAACACGAGCTCCTGGTGCTTCACGAACACCTGCGTGTCGGCTGGCACGGAGCGGGTGAGCCAGACGTTGCCGCCGATCACCGAGCGGGCGCCGATCACCGTCTCGCCCCCCAGGACGGTGGCGTTGGCATAGATGATCACGTCGTCCTCGATCGTGGGATGGCGCTTCCTTCTCCGCAGCCCCTCGACCTCCTCCCGGCCGAGCGAGAGCGCCCCCAGGGTCACCCCCTGGTAGATTCGCACCCGGTCGCCGATCTCGGTCGTCTCGCCGATCACGACCCCGGTCCCGTGATCGATGAAGAAACTCTCCCCGATCCGGGCGCCGGGATGGATGTCGATCCCGGTCCGGCCGTGGGCGGTCTCCGCCATGATGCGGGGGATCAGCGGGACCCCCAGGCTGTGGAGCCGGTGGGCGATCCGGTACACGGTGACGGCATAGAGCCCCGGATAGCTGAAGATGATCTCGTCGTAACTTCCGGCAGCGGGGTCGCCTCCGTGGGCGGCCCGGATGTCCTTGGCCAGCGCCTCCCGCATCGCCGGCAGGCCGCGCAGGAATTCGACGGCGGCCGTCAGGCCCCGCTCGCCGCAGTTGGTGCAGGACTGGTCGTGGCGGAGGCAGTCGTGGCGGATCGCCAGGGTGGTCTGCTCGGAGAGCTCCTCGAACAGGGCGGTCGTCTCCTGCCCCAGGTAGTACTTCAGATTGACCGCGTCCAGGCACGTCTGGACGAAGTAGCCCGGGTACAGGATGTTGCCGATCCGCCGCAGGATGGCCAGGGCCGCCTCGCGGGAAGGGATCGGTTCGGCACTGACGTGGTCGAAGCACTCCGTGCTGCTGCACGTCGCGGCGAGGCTCTCGACGATGGCCGGGATCTCCGCGCGGGAATGTTCGGCCGCGGCGAGGTCGATCCGGCAGTGCTCCGGTTTTTCGGTCATGGACTTCTCCGGCCCCGCCCCCTAGGCGCTCACGCAGGCCTGGCCGACGGATGTCCAGTAGGGGGACATGCTCCGCAGCCGCTCGATGATGGCCGGGAGCTTCTCGATCACGAAATCGATCTCCTCCTGGGTGGTGGTGATGCTCAGGCTGAACCGGATCGATCCGTGGGCCATGGTGAAGGGGACCCCCATGGCACGCAGCACGTGGGATGGCTGCAGCGACCCGGAGGTGCAGGCCGACCCGGAGGAGGCGCAGATCCCGTATTCGTTCATGAGCAGCAGGATCCCCTCGCCCTCGACGAACTCGAAGCTGATGTTCGCCGTGTTGGGCAGGCGCTGCAGGGGATCCCCGTTGACGCGGCTCTGGGGGATGCGGGCCAGAAGCGCCGCCTCCAGCCGGTCGCGGAGCCCCTTCACCGTGGTGTTCTCTGCCGCCATGTTTTGCGCCGCAAGTGCGCAGGCCTTTCCGAGGCCGATGATGCCGGGGGTGTTCTCCGTTCCCCCCCGGCGCCCCTTCTCCTGGTGGCCGCCGATCAGGAAGGGGGAAAACTTGGTCCCCTTGCGGACGTACAGGACGCCGATCCCCTTGGGGGCATGGAGCTTGTGGCCGGAGAAGGAGAGCATGTCGATCGTGTTCTTCTGCATTGCGATCGGGATCTTGCCGGTCGCCTGCACCGCGTCGGTGTGGAAGGGGATGCCCCGTTCATGGGCCAGCGCCGCGGCCTTCTCCACCGGGAAGATGACCCCGGTTTCGTTGTTGGCCCACATCAGGCTGACCACCGCCGTGTCGGGGGTGAGGCTCGCCACGTACTGCTCCATGTCCAGGATGCCGTCCTTGTCCACGGGTAGTTCCGTCACCCGGTACCCCTGGCCGGCGAGGTTCGCACAGAGCGACCGCACGGCGGGATGCTCCACCCGGCTGGTGACGATGTGGCGCCGCTCCGGGTGGGTCGTCAGGGCCGAACGGATGGCGGCGTTGTCGCTCTCGGTCCCGCAGCTCGTGAAGATGATCTCGTCGGGGGCCGCCCCGATCAGGGCGGCCGTCTGCTCGCGGGCCTCACGGATCTTCTTGGCCACCTGCCCGCCGAAGGAGTGCATGCTCGAAGGGTTCCCGTACAGCTCGTGGAAATAGGGGAGCATCGCCTCGACCACCTCGGAGGCCACCTGGGTCGTGGCGTTGTTGTCCAGGTAGACGGTCTTCATGGGGCCACCTCCTCGATGATCAGGTCCGGTGAGACCAGATCGCGCAGCTTCGCCTCGACGAAATTCTTGAGGGTGATGTTCGAGGCCTTGCAGGAGGCGCAGGCGCCGTGCATCGCCACCAGGACGCGGTTGCCGACCACGTCGATCAGTTCGATATTGCCGCCGTCGTGCCGCAGGGAAGGCCGGACCTCCCGTTCGAGCGCCTCTTCGATCATCTTGATCTTCTGGATCGTGGTCAGCTTCGGGCGGACGGCGGGCTTGGCCTCGGCCCGCACCCGTTCGATGATCGCCTGGATGTCGTCGTGGCATCTCCCGCAGCCGCCGCCCGCCTTGGTGTAGTTGGTTACCTCCTCGACGGCGGTGAGGTTGTTCTCCCGGATGGCCCGTTCGATCTCCCGGTCGGTGACGCCGAAACACTCGCAGACGATCTTTGCGCCGGGCTCGGTAGCGGCCGCCCCCTGGTAGTTCTCGATCGCCTTTTCGAGCGCCTCTTTCCCCATGACCGAGCAGTGCATCTTCTCATCGGGCAGGCCGCCCAGGTACGCCGCGATATCCCGGTTGGTCACCTTAGCGGCCTCCTCGATCGTCATCCCCTTGATCATCTCGGTCAGCGCCGAAGAGGAGGCGATGGCGCTGGCGCACCCGAAGGTCTTGAATTTCGCCTCTTTGATCCGCTTGTTCTCGTCGAGCTTGAAAGAGAACTTGAGTGCATCCCCGCAGGCGATGGAACCGACCTCGGCAATCCCGTCGGGGTTTTCCACTTCGCCGACGTTCTGGGGGTTGAGAAAATGCTCTTTGACCTTGTCCGTGTATTCCCACATAGCGCGCTCCTTGCCTGTCCCTGATTGAAATCGCTAACCCCGGTACACCTTTACTGTCCTGCCTGTTGGGTATATTAAGCCCCGGCGGCCCGATTGTCAACGGATCGCTGGTCACCCGGGCCTCCTCAGGGCCGGCTGAAGACGATCCCATCACTTACCCGCTACCCGACTTTTTTCTCCCCTTCCGGCCAGTACCGGTCCCGGAGTTTCTTCTTCTCGATCTTTCCCGACCCGGTTTTCGGCAGCGCTGATAAGAAATCGATCGATTTTGGCGACTTGTACCGGGCGATGCGCTCCTTGCAGAAGGCGATCAGCTCCTCCTCCGTCGCCTGTCGGCCGGGCTTGAGAACCACGATCGCCTTCACGGCCTCTCCCCATTTCTCGTCGGGGACGCCGACGACGGCGCATTCCATGACCGCGGAGTGCTGATAGAGGGTGTTTTCCACTTCGGTGGAATAGACATTCTCCCCGCCGGTCACGATCATGTCCTTGCGCCGATCCACGATCGTCACGTACCCTTCATCGTCGATGACGGCCATGTCACCGGTGGACAGCCAGCCCCCCTTGATCGCCCGCGCCGTTTCCTCGGGCAGCTGCCAGTACCCGGGGGTCACCGTATCGCCCCGGACGATGATTTCCCCGACCTCCCGCTCGTCCGGGGCGACCTCCCGCCCGTCCGCCGCCACCACCTTCAGCTCCACGGCGATGAACTCCCGGCCCGTCTTGGACTTGAAACGCAGCTGCTCCTCGGGCGGACGTTCGGCCAGGTGCCCCTTCAGGCGCGAGAGGGTGAGGTAGGGGCTCGTCTCAGTCATGCCGTAGGTCTGGATGTAGTCGCACCCGAAGGTCTCCACGATCCGACGGACCACCTCCGGGGCGATGGGTGCCCCGCCGCTCAGCAGCACCCGCAGACGCTGGTAATCATACTCCTTCACACCGGGATGGTTGATCAGCATGTTGAGCATCGTGGGGATCAGGTTGGTCAGGGTGACCTGTTCCGCCTCGACGGCGGCCAGGACCGCCGGCGGGTCGAACTCGCCCACTACCACGTGGGTTCCGCCGACCCAGGTTATGGCCCAGGTGGCCCAGGCGTCGGCCAGATGGAAGAGGGGGGCGGCGTGGAGCCAGACGTCCCGGTCCGTGAGCCCCAGCTCCGCGATCGTTCCCAGGGCGTGGACCGTCACGTTCCGATGGGTCAGGATCACCCCTTTGGGGCGGCCGGTGGTGCCGCTGGTGTAGTACAGCTGGGCGATCGCATCTTCCGTGATCGCGGCCTCTTCCACGGGGAGCGCCGGCCCCGCTACCAGCCCTTCATAGCGAACCTCGCGGCCCCCGGCGGGGAGTTCCCCCTCCTCGGCGCCGGTCCAGACGATCCGCTCCAGGCAGGGAAGGCTGGCGCGGACCGTGGCGACGGTTTCCCGAAACCGGGGATCGACGACCAGGAGCCGGGCGCCGGCATCGCCGAGGATCAGCGCGATCTCCCCGGCGGAGAGGCGGAAATTGAGGGGGACCGCCGCCGCGCCCCGGAGGGCGACGGCATAGTATACCTCCAGAAAGCTGTGGCAGTTGGGGTGGAGGATGGCGACCCGGTCGCCCTCCCGGATCCCCGCCTCCTGCAAGAAGCGGGTGAACCGGCTGATGCGGCGGTAAAACTCTTCGTAGGTCCAGCGCCTGCCGCCGCAGACGATCGCCTGTTTGCGGGGGAAGAGGTGATACGCCTTGCGCAGTGTATCGGCCAGAAGCATCGCACTACCTCAGCGGGGAATTTGCGTCTCCATAGCACACCCGGGCGGAAGATGCCCGCCAATTCCTCGGGCCAACAACCGGGCCGCCGGCTGACGCCCGGGCTGGGGCGGCCGTCGCCCGCCAGCGTTCGTCACCGTGCGGGGGGATCGAAGAGCACCTGGAGAACCTCGTCGATTGCCCGCAGGGCCGCGATGACGCCGGCCGCCGCCCCGGGGGTCAGTCCGGCGGGGCTGAGGCCGGCCACCTCCCGGGCGATTTCGATGAACGCGAGGCCCACCTCCAGGTCCCGGTCCAGGTGGCGCTGGAAGGCCTCGCCGAGCCTCCGCGTCCGGTCATCGGCGGCCGGGGCCGTGCGTCCGGCCCGCAGAGCGATCTCGCGGATCCTGCTGCGGACCTGCCGAAGCTGTGCAGCGGCCGCCTGCATCGCGGGGTCCGTATAGTCGAGCTTTTCCCGGTAATGGCCGTTGATCAGAAAGAACCGGATCTCCGCAGGGCTGTACCCCCGGCTGCGGAGGTCGTCGGTGTACAGGATGTTTCCCCGGCTCTTGGACATCTTCTTGCCGGCGATGAACAGGTGGTGCCCGTGGAGCCAATACCGGGCCATGGGGTAGGGCATCAGCGACTCGAGGATAGCGATGGAGTAGTCGTGGTGCCGGTAGAGGTTGTCGATTCCGCCGCAGTAGAACGAGAGTGTCTCCCGGAAATGGCGGGCCACCATGCTCGGGTCCTGGATGTTCCAGGAGGGCCGTCCGCGCCCGATCGGGGTGTCCCAAAAGACGGTGTCCCCCTCGCGGTACCCGTGCCAGAGGACGAAGTCGCCCAGGTTCCACTGGATGCCGGGGTAGGTGTCGCGGTGGAAGCGCCTTTTGCGGGCCGGCCAGCGGCGCATGTCCAGCCCGTAGAGCTTGCCGAACCCGGGGAATTTCAGGGGATCGAAGTAGATGTTGCCCCGGTGGCGGTAGGCGACCCCCTTCTCCAGGAGGCGGCCGATCATCGTGGCGGCCTCGTCGACGCACTCCGACGCCCGGGGCAGATAATCGGGGGGCTTGATCCGGAGCAACCGCATCTCCCGGAGAAATCCTGCGAGGTTTTCGTCCGTGAGCTCCTGCACGGTGCTCTCGTCCTTCCGGGCCTCCTTGATAGCCTTGTCCTCGATGTCGGTGACGTTCATCCCCCGCACCACGCGCCAGCCCCGGTACTGCAGGTAGCGGACGAGGATGTCTTCGAACAGGAAGGTCCGGAAGTTTCCGATGTGGGCCCTCTGGTAGATCGACGGCCCGCAGGTGAACACGGTCACGACCCGTCCGTTGACGGGGGTGAACTCCTCCCGCTTTTTTCCGAGGGAATTGAACAGAGTCAGCATCCGCGTCGCTCCTTAACCGGCTGTTGAACAGCCTCCCCATGAGCCTTTCGATAGGCTCGTTGATCCGGTTCCGGCGGACAGGCCGCCTCATTCGATCTTCAGCTCCTTCCACCGGCCCCGGTGAAACCGCCGGGCCATCAGGAGCCCCTGGCAGACCATCGAGACGACCATCGCCGTCCAGACCCCTGCCGCGCCGAACCCCAGGGTGAGGGCGAGCAGCCAGGCCAGCGGGAGGCGGATCAGCCACATGGCGATGACGATCACCCACATGGTTCCGCGGGTGTCCCCCGCACCCTGGAGGCCGCCGGCCAAGGACAGGCTGAGCGCGATGAAGGGTTCGGTGAGCATGTTGTACCGGAGGTAGCGGGCCGTCTCGGCGAGGACCGCCGGGTCCTGCGCCACCAGGGCGGCGAAGTCCTCCGCCCGGATGAACACTACCACGGCCATGGCGGTCAAAATCACGATCCCCACCCCGGCGATCCGCCACCCCATCCGTTCCGCCCGGGCGGGGTTTCCCGCCCCCAGGTTCTGGCCGATCAGGACCGATGCCGACATGTTGAGGGCAAAGGCCGGCAGGTAGATCATCGCCTCGATCCTGATGCCGTTGGCGATGGCGGCCAGGGCGGTGATGCTCGTCTCGCCCAGCCGGCCGAGGATGTTGTACAGGGCGATCGTCCCGGCGTTCCAGGCGATCTGGAGCATCGCCGCGGGCCAGCCGAGACGGACGATCTGCCGGATCGTCTCCTGCCGGAGGCCCCAGGCCCGTCCGTACACGGTCCGCCACCGGGTACGGGCGAGGAGCAGGAGGTTGATCCCCATCCCGAGGGTCACCGAGGCGGCGGTCGCGACCGCGATCCCGGGGTATCCCAGGGGAGGGACCCCCCAGAGTCCGAACACCAGGATGAAATCTCCGGCAACGTTGACGGCCATCACGCAGAACATCGTCACGAGCGGCTTCTTCACGTCCCCGCTCGCGCGGAACAGGGCGTTCGAGATCAAGAGGAGGTAGTTCGCCCCCAGGGCAATCGCGAAGATCCGGAGGAACGTCTCGGCGATCTCCCGGATCTCCGGCGGAAATCCGGCCAGGGCGATGATCCGGTCGGGGAAGACCAGGCCGATCAGGCTAACCAGGACGGCGACCAGGCACCCGAACAGCAGCGACTGCCGGGCAACCTCCCGGGCCCTGCCGAAATCGCCGCTGCCGATCGCCCGCGAGACCAGGGCCACCGTCCCGGTGCTGATCGCGTTGGCGATGATGATGACGAAGAAGTACAAGAGGCTGACGAACCCGACCGCGGCCTGAACCTGGGGGCTGATGAACCCCGCCACGTACACATCGGCGAAGCCCACGAAGAAATCGAAGATCATGATCAGCAGCATGGGCCACGACAGCTGCCAGATGTTGCGCCACAGACTCCCGGTGGTCAGGCTGGGGGCGGTATCCGCTTCCGTAGGGGCCTCCTTACAGGGATGCCCTAACATAGGGACGCCCGCGGGGGCTTGTCAAGGCGGGAGGGGATTATGGATCATCGGGACAGCGGCCGGCGCGGCGCACCCCCCGCCCCGGCGCACCGCTACTGAATCTCGGAGGAGATCCGTTCGATCGCTTCCATGACGTTGTCGGCGGCGGTGATCGGGCGGCCGACCACGATAAAGTCCGTTTCCGTCCGCAGGGCCTCTTTGACGGATGCGATCCTGACCTGGTCGTGGCGCTCGCGATACCAGGAGGGCCTGATGCCCGTGCAGATCTTCTTCAGGGGGTTGTCCCGGATGAAGCTCATATCCTTCACGGAGCCCATGATGTATTCGTAGCTGTTCATCAGGGCGATGTCCGAAAAGGCGCGCACGATCTCTTCGTAGGGCTTGTCGTAGATCCATTTGATCTCGAGGTCCGTGAACGAGGTCAGGGCGGTCACGCCGGCGATGTACTTGAGGAAGGCCGTATTTTTCGGGCGGTAGTTGGATGAGCAGTGGATCGTCACGATATTCGCCCCGGCTGCGACCAGCCGGCCGATGCTGTTTTCCATCGTCGACGGGATGTCATGCAGCTTCACGTCGACCATGACCCCCAGCTTGAAATCGTCCTTCAGGGAGGAGATGATTTTCGCCGCATCTCCGCTGTAGAGCATATCGTTGATCTTGACTCCCCAGATCATCCCTTTTTCGCAGGCCTTCGAGAGGGTGGCGAAAACCCCCTTCTCCGTCGCATACCCGAAGGTCACCCCATCCAATGCAACGATCATTTTGGTCATGGTGACGTCCTCCTCTTCCGCAGGGTCGGTTCTTATCCTGTAATCGGCATTCCGGTCGGTTGACTAAAGCGCATCCGGGACAATTCCCCCGCCCGGTTCGCAGTATAGGAAGCCCGGGCAGCCCTGTCAACGGGATTCGGCGGCGGTGATTCGGTGGGCGGCAGGGGTTCAGGCTGGCGGTCGCGCTGCCCCTGAGGCGCGAAGTTGTTGACAAACCCGCCATGTCATGGTGAAATCGTCATGCCCCGCGCCTGCCCAGGCCCGTTGGTTCTTGCAGGCCGTTGTCCCCGGCAGGGGGCGTCCCGGAAGGCCTTCCCGGCGGGGGCGATGTCTTGCCGGGAGCGGGAAGCGGCGGCCGGGGAGGGCTGCCGGTGCCCGCCGGGAGAATATCGGAACAGCGCAGGTGATAAGGATGAGTCCCCTCGTGACCCGAACGTATCGCGCAGTCCTCGCGTTTGTCTGTGTGCTTGTCCTGGTGGACCGCGCGGCGCAGGCAGAGCCGGTCCGCGCTGAGGGGACGCCGCAGGAGATCAGCGCCGGCGTCCTCCGGAACTTCCCTCCCGAATATATCACCGATGAGACGACGGGGGCCCCCGGGGGGTTTGCCGTCGAGCTGATGGATGTGGTGGCAAGGACGGCCGGATTGCGTGTCCGGTACGTCCCCTTCGATGACTGGTCTTCCCTGAACGAGGCGTTCCGGAAGGGGAAGATCGATGTCGTTCCGAGCATGGGCATCGCCGAGGAGAGAAAGGAGGCCATGGACTTCACCTCCCCGACGGACGCGTTCCATATCCACATCTTCGTCCGGAGCACAACGGAGGACATCGGCCGCCTCGAGGACCTCCGGGGACGGAACGTTGCAGTGGTCGCCACCAATGTCGGCCAGACCCTGATGCAGAGATACGGCAGGGCGAACCCCGTCGTCTTCGACTCCCTCGACGCGGCTCTTCTGTCTCTGTTGTCGGCGAATACCGATGCCCTGATCTATCCAGAGCCCCCGGTCCTGCTGATCACCCGCAAGAGCGGCATCGAGGAGCGGATAAAACCGGTCGGGCCGCCGCTGATCGAAGTAAAACGGGCCATTGCCGTCGGCAAGGGAAAGGCGGACCTGCGCGCGAAACTGGACGCGGCGGTGCAGGCGGTCGTCGCGACCCCGCAGTACCGGGAGCTGTACGCCCGCTGGTACGGAACGCCGAAGCCCTACTGGGATGCCCGGCGCGTGACGATCGCCGCGGCTGGGGTGCTGGCGCTCGTGATCATCCTTTTTTCTGTCGGCCATTATGCATCCATGCGCCGACTGAACAGGGAGTTGAAGACGACCCTCGCCCGGCAACAGGATGTCGAGGCGTCGCTCCGGGAAGGGGAAACGCGTTATCGCCATCTGGTCGAATCCGCTCATGACTGGATATGGGAGGTCGACCGGAATGCGGTCTATACCTACGCCAGTCCGCACGTCAGGGAACTGCTCGGCTACGAGCCAGCGGAGGTGATCGGCAAGACCCCCTTCGACCTGATGCCCGCCGCTGAGGCGCAACGGGTTAGAGCGATCTTCACGGAGATCGCGGCCGAGCGGAGGCCGTTTCGGAACCTGGACAACATCAACCTGCACAAGGACGGTTCTGCGGTCATCCTGGAAACCAACGGTATGCCGATCATCGATGCCGGCGGATCCCTGCGGGGCTATCGGGGCATGGTTCGCGACATCAGCGAGCGCAAACGGTACATGGACATGCTCCATGAGAGCGAGGAGCGGTACCGCCTCCTGGTGGAGCTGTCACCGGAGGCGGTCGTCGTCCACAGTGACGGCAGGATCGTCTACAGCAACCCGGCAGGGGCGAATCTCTTCGGCGCTCCCGATCCCGAGTTGCTGGTCGGAAAACCGGTCCGGGAGTTAGTCCATCCCGATAGTTGGGACCGCTTTGCCCACCGGGCATGGCAGATCCTGGAACAGAAGGAGCATGTGGCACCGGCGGAACTCCTCTACCGGCGGCTCGACGGCCGGGTGTTCACCGGGGAATCGTGGGGCGTGCCGATCACCTTTTCCGGGAAGCCCGCTTCCCTGGCCAGCATCCGTGACGTCACCGACCGCAAACAGGCTGAGGAGGAGCGTGTCCGGCTGGCCTCGGTCATCGAGCAGTCCGGCGAAATGGTGGTGATGACCGACAGGGGGGGGAGCATCGAGTACGTGAACCCGGCCTTCTCGCGCATCACCGGGTACGCGGCAGAGGATGTCGTCGGCAAGACCCCGGCGATACTGAACAGCGGGCGGCAGAGCGCGGAGTTCTACCAGGAGCTGTGGGATACCCTGAGCGGGGGGCGGACCTGGCGAGGCCAGTTCGTCAACAGGAAGAAGGACGGGACCCTCTTCGAGGAAGAGGCCACGATCTCTCCCGTGAAGAATGCAGCCGGGGAGGTCACCCATTACGTCGCGGTGAAGCGCGACGTCACCGAGCAGCTGAAGATCGAAAAGCAGCTCTCCCAGGCGCAGAAGATGGAGGCCATCGGCACGATGGCCGGAGGCATTGCCCACGATTTCAACAATATCCTCGGCGCCATCTCCGGCTATACCGAGCTCTCCCTGGCAAAGACGCCGAGCGACAGCAGGGTCGCGTATTATCTGCAGCAGATCCAGACGGCCAGCCAGCGGGCCATCAACCTGGTGAAACAGATCCTCGAATTCAGCCGCCAGACCGAGAATGAGCGGATACCCCTCAGCCTGACCCCGCTGGTCAAAGAGGCCGCCAGGATGCTGAGGGAAATCATACCCGCAACCATCGAGATACGGCTGAACCTGCGCGCCGAGGCAGATACGATCCTCGCCGACGCCACGCAGATCTACCAGATCCTGATGAATCTCTGCACCAATGCCTACCAGGCGATGAAAGAGAAGGGGGGGGTTCTGGAGATCCTCCTGGAAGGGATCGCGGTCGGAGAAGACCCCGCCGACGAACTCCGGGGGCTGGACCCCGGCCGGTATGTGAGGATGACCATCCGGGATACCGGGGAGGGCATCGACCCGGTCATCGTCAAGCGGATATTCGATCCCTTCTTTACGACAAAGAAGGTTGGGGAGGGCACCGGTCTGGGGTTGTCCGTGGTGCACGGCATCGTCAGGAATTACGGCGGGAAGATCACCGTGGAAAGCCGTCTCGGCGAAGGGAGCTCCTTCAGCGTTTACCTCCCCCGCATCCGGGACGCGCGGGAGGAATCACCGCGGGAGGCCCCGCGGCCGAACGTGGGAGGCCAGGGACGCATCCTGCTGGTGGACGACGAGGCGATGCTGGCCAGCCTGACGAAGGAGATGCTCGAGGACCGGGGATACACCGTGGCGGCCCTGACCGACGGCGTCGCCGCCCTGGAAGCCTTCCGCGCCGATCCCGACCGGTTCGATCTGGTCATCACCGATCAGACCATGCCGGAGATGACGGGCCTCGAGTTCGCGGCGAGCATCACGGCGATCAGGCCGGAGATCCCGGTCATCCTCTGCACGGGATTCCTCGACTCCGCCATAGAAGAGCGAACGGCGAAGGCGGGCGTCCGGGCGGTGGCGGCCAAGCCGGTCCGGATGAGACGGCTGCTCGAGATGATCCAGGATCTGCTCGCTCCCCCCCGCACCGAAATCGTAAGGAGAGACGAGGGCGCGCATACTGATCATCGATGACGACAGGATCTTCTCGGACATGCTCGCGGAGATCGTGACGGACATGGGGCATGAAGCCTCGCGGGCGTTCACCCTGGGCGCGGGGCTGAAGGAGGCGAGCGCGGGCCGTTTCGCCGTTGTCCTGCTCGACGTGAATCTCCCCGACGGCAACGGCCTGACGAAGATACCCGCCTTGCGCGATGCATACCCGGCAGCGGAAGTAATAATCATCACCGCTTACGGGGACCGGAGCGGCGCCGAGCTGGCGCTGGACAGCGGCGCCTGGGATTACATCCAGAAGACCGCTTCGATTTCCGAGATGAAACTCTCGCTGACACGGGCCATCCAATACGTGGAGGCGAATCAAGTCAAGAAACCCGAACCTCCCGACATCGATTTGGGCGGCATGGTCGGCCGGAGCGGCAAGCTGAGCGTCTGTTTCGGCCGTCTCGCCCAGGCGGCCAGGAGCGATGCGAACGTGCTGCTCACGGGCGAAACGGGCACCGGCAAGGAGCTGTTCGCCCGGGCCGTGCACCGCAACAGCAGCCGCTCCGGCGGCCCCTTCATCACCGTCGATTGCGCATCGCTCGCCCCGACGCTCGTGGAAAGCCAGCTGTTCGGACACGAGAAGGGGGCCTTCACCGGGGCCGACCGGAAGACGGTGGGCATGATCGCCCAGGCCGACGGCGGCATCCTGTTTCTCGACGAGGTGGGCGAACTTCCTCTCCCCGTCCAGAAGTCCTTCCTCCGGGTCCTGCAGGAGCGGCACTTCCGGCCCGTCGGCGGGCACGAGGAGCTGCAAAGCGACTTTCGGACGGTGGCCGCGACCAACCGGGACCTGGATGCCATGGCCCGCGCGGGCACGTTCAGGAGCGACCTGCTGTATCGGCTCCGCGCGCTGACGATCGAACTGCCGCCGCTCAGGGAGCATCCGGAGGACATCCCGGAGCTGGCGCTCTACTACACGGCGAAGATCTGCAACCGCTACGGCATCGACATCAAGGGCATCGCCCCGGAATTCCTGGAGCTGATTGCGGCCTACCCCTGGCCCGGCAACGTGCGGGAGCTGATCAATGTGCTGGAATCCGCCGTGGCGGCGGCGTTCGACGAGCAGACGCTGTACCCCAAGCATCTTCCCACGAACGTCCGGCTCGATTTCACCGCCGGCAGCGCGGGCGAAAAGGGTCCGCCGCGCTCGCTTCCGCCGTTGAAGGAGGTCCGCGAAGCGGCGGTGAGGGAAGCGGAACACCGCTACCTGGTAAACCTGCTGGCGCTGGTGAAGGGGGATGCAGGGGAAGGGTGCCGCATCTCCGGCCTGTCCCGACCACAGTTGTGCGCCCAGATGCGGAAACACAGCCTGTCGCTGAAGGAAACAAGGCACCCTGCTGCGGCCTCCCCCGGCGCTTCCGACCGGCGCAGGAGGCCGCCACAGTGATCCCTCTGGTTTTGCCATACAGCGGATGGCTAAACCAGACAACACTGAACTGCTGATAGTCACGGCAGAAACGAGACCCTCTTCCCAATCGTCGGGCTTGCCGCACCAGACACGGCAGTTGGTTCCCGCAGCCGGCTAAAATAACTAACACTTCGATATCACAGTAATAAATCCCAACTCCTCGGTTTGGCATGCCTCTTGTAACACTCCGAAGCGAACGCTGACGATCGCTGACCCGGCGGCTGCCCGCCGGCGGTACTGAAGATAGAGAAGGTGAATCATGAACGTGGTCTGTTACGGCAATCCCCCGGATGAACTGTTTCTGGATGCCTGCCGGAAGATTCAGGAGGCCTGTCCGGGCTTGGGGCTGGAGGTATGCTGGTCGCCGGATCTCTTTACGGCGCGACTCAAGCGGCGCTGGAGGGGCATCGCCGCGGTCATGCTGTACATCGCCGAGCAGAGGGTATGCGCCGAGCTGCTTGCGGTGCGCCCCCTGCTGTGCGACCTGCCGATCGTCATTCTCCTGAACGACCAGGATCCGGAAATACTCAGATTCGCCCATGAACTGAGGCCGCGCGTGATCTCCTACACCTGGTGGCGCAGCCAGGACATCGGCTCTGTTCTGGCGCGGTATGTCGACAAGTACCGGCAAAAAGGGGGGCTGCGTACCGTTGCCGCGGGGATGCCGGCTGCGGTCATCAACGGTAATGGAGACCAGAGGGCTGCCGATTCGGAGCGGTCGGCGGTTCAACGATAATTCGCTGAGCGGAAGGAGAACGAGGGTGAACATATTCGGGAACAGAAAGATCAGCACGAAACTGACTTGTGGATTTGCGACCATGGTCGTCTTCATGGTCATCATCGGAGTTACCGGGTTCCAGAGCGCCCGGACGATACAGGGGGCGCTCGTGGAGATCTTCACGGACAACATGCCGAGCATGGATTACCTGATCGAGGCGGACCGCGACCTGCAGCAGTTGCTCGTGGCGCGTCCGGGCGCTGATCTTCACCGAACCTGCCTCCGATGTCTTCAAGAAACAGCTGAAGGACTACGAACAGAACCTCAAGCCGTCCGACGACCGGTGGAATAAATACAAAGCGCTGCACAGAGCGCCCGTAGAGAAGCCCTTCATCGAGAAGTACGACCGGCTCCGGGGGGAGTGGCAGGCGCTGTCGCGGAAGGTCGTGGACCTGCGGCTGGCCAACACCGAGGAGGCCCGCAGGGAGGCGCTGGCGCTGACCCTCGGGGCGGCGGGGGGGAAATTCGAGGAGATGCGGGAACAGATCAACCAGCTGACCGACCTCAATCTGGCCGAGGCCAGGAAATCCCACGCGGATGCGTCCGCATCCTACCGGCGAACCAGCTATACCCTGATCGCCATCATCGGGCTGGGGCTGTTCGTCACCTTCTTCATGACCTGGCAGCTCACCATCGGCATCACCCGCCCCGTCAGCCGGGTCGTGGCTGGGTTGAAGGATGGGGCCGAGCAAGTGGTCTCGGCCGCTTCTCAGGTCGCTGCCACGAGCCAGCACCTGGCGGAAGGGACGACGGAGCAGGCGTCGACGCTGGAGGAGACCTCCTCGGCCCTGGAGGAGATGTCGGCGATGACCAAGCAGAACGCCGACCATGCCGGCCAGGCCAAGGCGATGATGGCGGAGGCCCACACGATCGTGGAGAAGGTTGACCGCCACATGCGGGACATGGCCGAGGCGGTGGGCGAGATCACCCGGTCGAGCGAGGAGACGGGCAAGATCATCAAAACGATCGATGAGATCGCCTTCCAGACGAACCTGCTGGCGCTCAACGCGGCGGTGGAGGCGGCCCGGGCCGGGGAGGCGGGGGCCGGGTTTGCCGTGGTGGCCGACGAGGTACGGAATCTCGCCATGCGGGCCTCCGAGGCTGCGAACAACACCAACAGCTTGATCGAAAATACGATCAAGGCGGTGCGCAAGGGGAACGAACTGACGGGCGCCACCCAGGAGGCGTTCAAGGAGAATGCGGAGATTTCCCGGAAGATCGGCGAACTGGTCGACGAGATCGCCACGGCGTCGGAGGAGCAGTCGCGGGGGATTTCCCAGGTGAACAACGCGGTCGCGGAGATGGACAAGGTGACCCAGGCGACGGCGGCCAATGCGGAGGAGTCGGCAGCCGCGGCAGAGGAGCTCAACGCCCAGGCTGAGCAGATGCGGGTGTACGTGGAAGACCTGGTCAAGGTGGTCGAGGGTGGCAGGAGGAGGGGCGCTGCCGGTGCGGACGCCACTGCGGGCCGGGCGCTCCGCATCGCTTCGCGGACCGGGACAGCGCCGGCCTTGCCGCCGCCATCCGGCCGCAGGGGGCGGGCGGCGAGCGGCCGGACGACGAAGTCACCCGACCCGGCTCGGGTGATCCCGATGAATGACGGGGACTTCAACGATTTCTGAGCGCCGCGCGGCACTCTGGGGTCCCGGTTTGGTGAAGTGCAGAGGGGGCGATACCTTCGCTCTCTCTGCACTTCTTGCGTTTCCCCTCTCTGTGGGCCCCTCGCCTCGCTGCCGGTTCTGTCCGGACCGCGACGTGCCCCGACCGACCGGCCCTGCGCGCGGATGGGGGGACCCTCACTCCGCGGCAATAGCCCCCGGCCAGAGGTGATAAAAACCGGCGGGTAGGGTGAGACTCTCGGGAAGCGACACGATCACCACCGGCGCCGGTTCATTCTCCCCTGCCGCACCCGTGGCGTTGTAGTAATGGTCATCGGCGTATTTCGTCCGCCGGTACACCACCAGCCGGGCGTCTGCCGCGAGGCCTGCCAGTTTCTTCGCCTCCTGCACGGCATCGCTCAGGTAGCCGATCTTATCCACCAGCCCCCAGTGCAGCGCTTCATCCGCGGTCATCACCCGCGCCGTGGAGATTTCCCCGATCGCCTTGTCCGGCAGGGTGCGATGCTTCTGCACCAGGCGGATGAACCGTTCGCCGAAATCGTTCACCGCTTTCTGCATGATCCGCTGTTCTTCCGCAGTGCTGTCCCTAAACGGCGATCCCATATCCTTATTGCTGCCGAATTTTGTCACGTCCACGCCCAGCCCGATCTTATCCATCAGGGCGTGGACCTTGGGCCGCAGGAATATGACGCCGATCGATCCGGTTATGGTGGTTGGGTGGGCCATGATCAGGTCGGCGGGGAGAGACATATAGTAGGCGCCCGAGGCAGCCACGTCCAGCATCGAAACGACGATCTTCGCCCCTGTCCTGCTCCGGTAGGCGGAAATCTCATGGTACAGAATATCGCTCGCAACGATCGTTCCGCCCGGTGAATTTATCCGGAACAGGACCGCACGGATGTCGCCGTCCCGTTCCGCTTTTTTCAGCTGGGCCGTGATCTGCTGCACCATGCTGGGGGTCGAGCGCACGAGCCCCTTTTGCGGCGTGTCGGAGATCGTTCCCTGCACCGAAATCAGCAGGATCTTCTCTGCGCCGCCGCCTTCCAGCGTGTATTCTCCGAGGGGATCGGTTGCGTCGGTGAAAAGCCTGATCCGGGGCAGGGAGCAGGCAGTGACCAGGACTGCCAGGATGACGAACACCAGTACGCGTGTTGTGCGCATGCCGCACCTCCATGCTCGGGGCATTATACCGCTGTTACGGGCCGCGATCCCCGGCCTGCCCCGGAAACGTTCCGGGGCCTATCCAGGTGCCGCTTCTTGCCAGCGGCGATCGTTGTGCCGCAGCCGGTATCAGAGTGGAGCGTCCTGTCCCGGCTCCCCCCCGCTGGCTTCCCCTGCCCCGGCGGCCGGCGGGCAGGGCCGCTTCCGGAAGTAGGCGAAATACAGCAGCGGCACGGCAATCAGCGTGAGCGCCGTGGCGCCGACGGCGCCGAACATCATGGCGATCGCCAGCCCCTGGAAGATCGGGTCGAAGAGCATCACGAACGACCCGACCACGACGGCGGCTGCGGTCAGGACGATCGGCCGGAACCGGACGGCGCCGGCCATGAGGAGGGCATTTTTCAGGTCCCCGCTGTCGCGCCACTCCAGCTCCACGAAATCCACCAGGAGGATCGAGTTGCGGACGATGATCCCCGCCAGCGCGATGAACCCGATCATCGAGGTGGCGGTGAAGAAGGCGCCGAAGAGCCAGTGGCCGGGGAGGATCCCCACCAGGGTCAGGGGGATGGGGGCCATGATGATCAGGGGGGTGATGAAGTTCCTGAACCAGGCCACGATCAGGACGTAGATCAGGACCAGGACGGCGGCGAAGGCGATCCCCAGGTCCCGAAACACCTCGTAGGTGATGTGCCACTCCCCGTCCCACTTCAGGGAGTAGGTATCCTCCAGCCAGGGCTGGGCGGTGGAGTACTGCCGCAGGCCGTACCCCTCCGGGAGTCTCAGCGCGGCGATCTTCTCCTTCATCTTGAGGATGGCGTACACCGGGCTCTCCTCCGTCCCGGCCACGTCGCCCAGGACGTAGGTCACGTTCTTGAGGTTCTTGCGGTAGATCGTCTTCTCCTCGCTGCCGTCCCGGCGTACGACCAGTTCCGCAAGGGAGACCAGGGTGCCGGTCGGCGTGGGCAGGGCGATCGACTCCAGGTCGCCCACGCGGGCACGCTTTGCCAGCGGCATCCGGAGGAAGATCTCGACGGGCTCCTGTTCGTGCTCCAGATGGACCAGCCCGACCCCCATCCCGGCGAGGGCGATCCGGACGCTCTGCGCCACGGCGTCGGCGCCGATTCCGGCCCGGCCGGCCCGGTCCCGGTCGACGGCGAAGCTGATCTTGGGCTGATCTTCTTCCACGTACCAGTCCACGTCCACGACCCCGGCGGTGTCGGCGAACACCTTCTTCACCTCCCGGGCGATCTCGATCCGCCGTCCCGGCTCGGGGCCGTAGACCTCCGCCACGAGGGTGCTGAGGACGGGCGGGCCGGGGGGGATTTCCGCCACCTTGACCCGGGCCCGGTACCGGTCGCCGATCTCCTTCAGGGCGGGGCGCAGCCGCTTGGCGATGGCATGGCTCTGCTGGGTCCGCTCTCCCTTGGCGACGAAGTTCACCTGGAGATCGGCGACGGTGCTGCCCGAGCGCAGAAAATAGTGGCGCACGAGGCCGTTGAAGTTGTACGGGGCCGCAGTCCCGACGTAGGTCTGGTAGTCGGTGATCTCGGGAACGCCCCGCAGGTATTCCCCCATCTTCCGCGCCAACGCCGCGGTCTCCTCCAGGGTCGTTCCCTCGGGCAGGTCGACGATCACCTGGAGCTCGCTCTTGTTGTCGAAGGGGAGCATCTTGACCGTCACCTGCTTGAGGGGCAGCAGGGCAGCAGCGGCGGCGAGCAGCAGGACGACCCCCCCCAGGGCCAGCCACCGTTTGAGACCGCTGTCCAGCAGGGGGCCGAGGATCCTTTCGTACAGGCGAAACAGGGTCCCCCCCTCTGCGGAGGAGGCCGTCTTCTTCACGTTCTTCAGGACGATGAAGCTGAGCCAGGGGCTGACGATGAAGGCGACGAGGAGCGAAAAGATCATCGCGGCGGAGGCGCCAACCGGTATCGGCCGCATGTAGGGACCCATTAGGCCGGAGACGAAGGCCATCGGGAGGAGCGCGGCGATGACCGTGAAGGTGGCCAGGATCGTGGGGTTGCCCACCTCGTCGACGGCCAGCACCGCGGTGGTGGGGTCGCTGCCGTTCAGCTTGAAGTGGCGGTGGATGTTTTCCACCACCACGATGGCGTCGTCGACCAGGATGCCGATCGAGAAGATCAGGGCGAACAGGGTGACCCGGTTCAGGGTATAGCCGTAGAGGTAGTTGATCAGGAGCGTCAGGGCCAGGGTCACCGGGACGGCGACGGCCACCACGATCGCCTCCCGCCATCCCAGGGCGAGGGCGATCAGGAAGATGACGGCGACGGTGGCCAGGAGCATGTGCTCCAGAAGCTCGTCCGATTTTTCCCGGGCCGTGTCGCCGTAATTGCGGGTCACCGTCACCCGCACGTCCGCGGGGATGAGTTTCCCCTTGAGCGCCTCCACCTTGGCCAGCGCCTCCTGCGCGACGAGGCTGGCGTTGGCCCCCTTCTTCTTGGCGACCGTGATCGTCACCGCCTCCTTCTGGCCGACGGCGGCGCCGGCGATCCCCTTGCGTGCGGCGGCCGGACCCAGCCCCATGAAGACATAGGAGCTGGGCTCCTCCGGGCCGTCGACGATCGTAGCGACGTCCCGCAGGTAGACGGGGCGGCCGGCGGGCAGGCCGACGACGACGTTTCCCACCTCTCCGCCGTTCTTGAGGAAGGAGCCGGTCTCCAGGAGGTACTCCCGGTTGGCGGCGGAAAATGAGCCGGAGGGGAGCAGGAAGTTCGCCTGCCGCAGGGCGCCGGCGACCTGAAAGGCGGAGAGGCGGTACGCCTTGAGCCGGGCCGGGTCGAGGGTGACCCTGACCTGCCGTCTCTGGCCGCCGATCAGCGAGAACTCCGCCACCTCCCGGTCCTTCTTGATCTCGTCGCACACCTCGGCCCCGATCCGCCGCAGTTCGTATCCCGAATACCTCTCGCTGTCGCTCCAGAGGGTCAGGGTGAGGATCGGTACGTCGTCGATGGAGCGCTGCTTAATCAGCGGCGGCGAGACCCCGGGCGGGATCCGGTCGTAATTGGCCGAGAGCTTGTTGTTCAGGTTGACGATGCTGTCCTCCATGCTCTGGCCCACGTAGAACCGGACGATCGTCAGGTTGAACCCGGGCCGGACGATCGAGTAGATGTATTCCACCCCCTTGATCTCCCAGAGGAGCTTCTCCATCGGCCGGGTCACCCGGGCCTCCACCTCCGCCGGCGAGGCCCCCGGATAGCTGACGAAGATGTCGATCATCGGCACCAGGATCTGCGGCTCCTCCTCGCGCGGGGTGACCAGGACCGCCAGGATGCCGAGCAGGAGGGAGGCGATGACGATCAGCGGCGTCAGCTTCGATCTGATGAATGCCCGGGCGATGGTTCCCGAAATGCCGATACCCTTCATGATGGTGTCTCCGGTGCGGGCGGGTGCGCACCCCTGCTTACTTCTTCCCGGTGGGTTCGATCACGCCGCCGTCCACGGCCCGCTCCACCCCCTGCACGATGATCCGGTCCTGCGGTTTCAGGCCCGACAGGACCTCCCGGTCTCCGGCGAACTCCTGGCCGAGCCGCACCAGGCGGTAGGCGACGACCCCCTGGCCGTCTACGGCGTAGACGCCGGTCAGCTGTCCCTTGTCCACCACGGCAGCCTTCGGCACCAGGAGGATCGCCCGTTTCCCCCGGGCGATCCTCACCTTGGCGTACAGGCCGCTCCGCAGGCCGGCCCCGCGTAGGGAGACCTTCACGGTGAAGGTGCGCGATTGCGGATCGACCGCCGGGAGGACCTCGGCGATCCTCCCGGGGATCCGCCGGTCGAGCGATTCGATCGTTACCAGGACCGGGGTCCCCTTCCGGAGGATGGCGGCGAGTCCTTCATCGACGGCGATTTCCGCGTGGAATGCCTCGCCGTCTTCCACCGTCAGCAGGGGCACCCCGGGGAGGGCCATGCTCCCCACCTCGGTCCTCTTTTCCGTCACCACGCCGCGGACCGGGGAGATAACCCGGGTGAACCCATGGTAGACCTTTGCCTCGGAAAGGCCGGCGGCCGTCCTGTCGACAATCTCCTGCAGACGCTCCTCCTCCAGCTCGGCGAGTTTCCTGCGGGTCGCGAACTGGTCCATCTCCTGCCGGGTGAGGGCCTTCTCGTCGAACATCCGCCGGTAGCGCTGCTCGGTGACCGCGGTGAGCTCGCGGTTCTGCCCGGCGGCTTCCCGGGCCTTGATTGCCTCGCGGTGGCCGGCCTCGGCCGCCCTGACCTTCTGGGCCACGTCGCTGTCGTCGATCGTCAGCAGCAGCTGTCCCTGCTCGACGACGTCCCCCTCCTTCACGAGGAGCGAGGTGACCGTGCCCATCATGCGGCCGGCCACTGCGGTGGTCGCACTGGACTTGACCGTCCCGGCAGCCTCGAAGAATTCATCGACCGCGACGGGGGCGATCGTTGCCACCGATACCCCGCTGATCGCCGGGCGCTTCGGGGGTGCGGTGCCCGGTGCGATCCGTTCCCCACAGCCGGCGAGGAACAACCCCGTGACCAGAAAAAGCACCGCGACGGGGAACGGGTGCCGCCCCTGCCGTTTTCGGTGACCCTCGTGCAGCGCCGTTTCGTTCATTGCGCCCTCTCCTTCGGTTCCTCCAGCTGCAAGTCCGCCAGGATCGTGCCGCTTGCGTACCCGAGGTTGGCCAGTGCCAGCGTGTACTCGTTTTCCCTGGCGACGAGCGTTGCCCGGGCGTGGTCGAAGCTGAGCTGCGCGTCGAGCAGATCCACCAGCGGCGCGAGCGAGCCTTCGTACCTGAGCTTCACCAGGCGTCGGCCCTCTGCTGCGGTTTGCAGCGCCGCCCGTGCCAGTTCCCGGTTCTTTCTCGCCTCCTCCAGGGTCAACCATGCCTCGTCCACCTGGAAGGAGACCAGCTTTTTCATCCCGGCCAGATGCTCTTCCACTTCCGCTACCTGGTGCATCGCCTTTGTCTTTTCATGCTTCCGTTTGGTCCCGTCGAAGATCTCCCAGCGCAGAAAGGCCATCACCTGCCAGCTGTCGCCTTCACCGCCCAGGGGCCTGTTGTGGTCGTTGAGCTGGTAGGTGCCGCCCACGCCCAGCAGGGGGAAAAAGCCCGCATCGGCCAGCTTGGTGTTGCTGACGGCGTTCTCCCGCCGGAGTTCCAGCGACTTGATGTCCCGCCGGAGCAGTGATTCCCGCCGGAGATCGTCGATCTCCCGGACCGGCAGGGCGGGCGCCTCCGCGGTGACATCGACCGCTGCCGCAGAGCCGGTCATCAGGCCGAGCGCCCGCTTGGCCACGGCGAGGTTCTTTTCGGCGCTGACGAGCCGCTGCCGGGCCTCGGCCACCGCGGTCCCGGCCCGGAGTGTATCGGAATACAGCCCGAGCCCCTCTGCGTGTCGCAGCTCCGCCAGCCGCTGATGCTCCCGGGCATCGGCGATCGCCCGCTCCGCCACCCGGACATACTCCGCTGCCGTCCCCACCCGCAGGTAGGATTGCACCACCTTGAAGGCGATCTCCTCGTTCTTCCGCAGGAGGGACTCCCGGGAGGCATCCGCTTCCCGTTTGGACATCTCCAGGCCGATAGCGGCCTTCCTGACGAACAGGGGCTGTTCGAACGAGAGGGCGGTCTGAAAATCGGAGATCGCCGCGGGGCGGTTGAGGGTGTCGGGTGAAAAATCCGGCAGCTCGATCCGTTCCTGGTTGAGTTTGGTCATGAAGGCGTAGGTCGGGTTGACGGTTCGCAGGTAGCGCTCTTCCAGCGATACCCGGGGCAGGAGATAGCTCCGGGCGATGCCCACGTCGGCCTGCCGCGCCGCGTGTGCGCTCCCCTGCGCCTTGAGTTCGTGGTTGCTCTGCAGGGCGGCCTGTACGGCTTCGGTGAGGGTGAGCCGCGTCTGCGCCGTCCCCAGTACGGCGTTGCCGAGGAGGAGCGCAAGGGTCAGCAGGCCGAGGGTGGTCGCCCCCGGTCGCGGTCCGTCGGTCTTCATGCCGGGCTGTTTCATAGAGCCTCCTGAGTGCACCGACCCGGGGGGCGGCTGTCCGGAAAAGGGACAAGCCCTGCCGCGGGCCGGGTCCGGACGCGACGCTCCCCTCTCAACAGCCGCCGGGCATGCCCAGCCGCTCCAGAATCTTGTCCATCAGGCACCAGCCGGTGAAAGCGGACTGCAGCAGGTTGGCCCCGGAGAACGCGGCGATCCACAACCAGGCGGGGCTGTGGATCTGGGCCAGCAGCAGGGAGATCAGGATGAAGCTGCCGACAATGGCGCGGATGGATCGTTCCCTGTTCATGTCTGCACCTCCCGGAACATACCATACTCCTGCCCCGCAGGATTGTCCAGCCTGCGGGACGTTCATACCCTTCTGCCGCACCGTCGTCAAACGCGGTCACCATCACTGGATATTTCCCGCCCCTTCCTGTATAATCTGCGCACAGTCCGGGGCGGGAACGCCCGGGACCATTTCCCCTTTGTCGGAAGCGGAGCGAGGAGGAGACAGTGGGCGATACGAATACCATGATGATCCTGGGGGGATTTCTGCTCACCCTGATCTGCCAGGATATCGTTGCCGTCCAGGCGATCAGGAAGAATACGCGGGAGGGGATCCTCTGCGCGATGATCCCCGGGTATATCCTGTACTACGTCGGCCGCGAGGGGGCGAGCCGGTATGCCAAGCCGCTCGTCGGCTGGCTGGTCGGCCTGGGGCTGATCGTGATGGGCCTCATGCGGTGACCGGAGGCGCAGCCCGCCCCCCTCCGGCCCGCGGGCAGGGTGAGGGCGGCCGCGACCGACACGGCCGGGCGGGTGCAGCGCCCGGGAAGGTGCAAACAGGAGGTGAGCCTATGAGAGGGAAGGACATCGATTATTTTGCGGCCCTGTACGACGTGGCACGGGTGATCAACGCCTCCCTGGAGCCGTCCAAGGTCCTGGAGAAGATCGTGCAGAGCGTCGTCAAGGCGATGGGGGTCAAGGCGGGCAGCATCCGGCTGCTGGACTCCCGGGAGCGCCGGCTGGTGCTCGGCGCGGCAAGCGGCCTTTCCAAGGGGTACATCCGCAAGGGGCCGATTTCCATCGCCGAGAGCGGCCTCGACCGCAAGGTGCTCACGGGCAAGACGGTCTGGCTCGCAGACGCCCAGACGGCGAAGGCCTTTCAGTACGGCGCCATGGCCAAGACGGAGGGGATCAAATCCGTCCTCGTGGTGCCGCTGATGCTGGAGAAGAAGGCGATCGGCGTGCTTCGGGTCTACGCCGGGCAGGTCCGCAGGTTCGGTGACGACGAACTCAAGTTCCTCAAGGCCGTGGCGAACCTCAGCGCGATCGCCCTGGACAACGCCCGCATGCACGAGACGCTCCGGACGCGGTGCGACCTGATGGCGGCCCACAAGTACCGCATCGACGACAACTGAAAGGAGGTCCCCATGGTACGCCTTGGCATCAACGGCTTCGGCCGGATCGGGCGGCAGGTCCTCAAGGCTGTCCTGGCCCGGTACCCCGAGTCCCTCCAGGTCGTGGCGGTGAACGACCTCTTCGATGTGGCGACGAACGCCCATCTGTTCAAGTTCGACACGAACTACGGCCGGTACAGCGGCCAGGTGGGCGTGAGGAAGGACAACTTCATCATCGACGGCCGGCCGATCAAGAGCCTCTCCTTCCGGGATCCCGCCTCCATCCCCTGGGACGACGAGGGGGTCGACATCGTGATCGAGAGCACGGGCCTCTTTCTGACCGGGCCGAAGGCCGCCGCCCATCTCCAGGCCGGCGCCAAGAAGGTGATCATCACCGCCCCCGCCAAGGAAGAGGACCTGACGGTCGTGATGGGGGTCAACCACACCGATTACCGGCCCCGGAAGCACCATATCGTCTCGAACGCCTCCTGCACCACGAACTGTCTCGCCCCGCCGGCCATGGTCGTCCACAACGCCTTCGGGATCGAGAAGGCGATGATGACGACGGTCCACTCCTACACCAACGACCAGCGGATCCTCGATTTGCCCCACAAAGACCTCCGCCGCGCCCGTGCGGCTGCGATGAACATCATCCCCACCACGACCGGCGCGGCCAAGGCCGTGGCCCTGGTCATCCCCGAACTCGCCGGCCGGTTCGACGGCTACTCGCTGCGCGTGCCGACCCCGACGGTTTCCATCGTCGATTTCGTCGCCCAGCTCCGGAAGAAGACGACGACCGAGGAGCTCAGGAAGGTCCTCTGCGACGCGGCGGCGAGAAAGCTCAAAGGGATCATGGCCTGCGAGGAGGAGCCCCTCGTGTCGATGGATTTCAAGGGGGACGCCCACTCCTCCGTCGTGGACGTGGAGTTCACCCAGGTCCTCAAGGACGACATGGCAAAGGTCGTCGCCTGGTACGACAACGAATGGGGCTACTCCTGCCGGGTGGCGGACTTGGCCCGGTACATGGGGGAGAAGGGGCTTGGCTAAGGGAGACGGGAACAGGAAGATCCGGATCCTCGTCATCGACGACGACGCGGTGGCCTGCGAGTTTCTCCAGGAGGCGCTCCACAGGGCCGGCTACGAAGTGGATGCGTTCACCTCGGCGCTTGCGGCCCTCGCGGAAGACCTCGCCCGCTACGACCTGCTGTTGTCCGACATCCGGATGCCGGACATGGACGGCCTGCAGTTTCTCCGGCAGGTGCACGAGCGCTGGCCGCACTTTCCCGTGATCCTGATGACGGCCTTCGGCTCGCTGGAGACGACGATGGAGGCCCTGCGGCTGGGGGCTTGGGATTACATCAGCAAGCCCTTCTCCCCCGAGGCGATCCGCGCCATGGTCCAGAAGGTACTCGAGGTCCGCGACCTCCAGCAGCACTGGATCCAGGGGCAGCCGGAGGACGACAAGAAGGAGCCGCACTTCATCGGCTCCTCCGCGGTGATGGTCGACTTCTATAAGCAGATCGCCCGGGTGGCCGATGCCTCGGCGAGCGTCCTGATCAGCGGGGAGAGCGGAACCGGCAAGGAGCTGACGGCCCGTTCGCTCCACCGGCTGAGCGCCCGGCGCGGCAAGCCCTTTCTGGCGGTCAACTGCGGCGCCATCCCGGAAACCCTCCTCGAATCGGAGCTGTTCGGGTACGAACGGGGGGCCTTCACCGGGGCTGATCATGCGCACATGGGTCTGCTCGAGGCGGCCCAGCACGGCACGATCTTCCTCGACGAGATCACCGAGATGTCGCCGGCGCTCCAGGGGAAGCTGCTCAGGTTCATGCAGAACGGCGAGGTGCGCAGGCTCGGAGGGCACGAGGCGCGGCACGTAGGGGTCCGGGTGGTTGCGGCGGCAAACCGGGATATCGACGCGGAGGCCCGGGCCGGACGGTTCCGCTCCGACCTCCTGTACCGGTTCGTCGTGCGCCTCCAGGTGCCGCCGCTGCGGGCGCACAAGGAGGACCTCCCGCAGCTCGTGGAATCGCTGCTGAAGAAACTGGGCTACCCCACGGTCCGGATCTCCGACGAGGCGATGGAATTGCTGATCTCCTCCGACTGGCCGGGGAATGTGCGCGAGCTGGAGAACGTCCTGCGCCAGACCCTGCTGCTGTCCCCGTTCACGGTGATCCTGCCCGAGAATCTCCCCGAGAAGCTGCGTCCCGTCCGCAGCGAGGAGACACCGCTGCTGTCGCCGCTCGAAACGGCGGAACGGCAGCAGATCCTCCGGACCCTGGAGGGGACGGCCTGGAATCAAAGCCGGGCCGCCCAACGGCTGGGGATCGACCGGAAGACCCTGCGGACCAAGATCCAGCGGTACGCCCTCATGCCGCCGCCGGGAAGGTGATGACGATCGTCGTCCCCTGACCCGGCCGGCTGTCGATCGCGATTCTCCCGCCGTGCATCTTGAGGATGTCCTGGACGATGGCCAGCCCCAACCCCCGCATCCCCTCCTCCTGATGGGTGCTGAAGAAGGGTTCGCAGACCCGCTCCATCAGCTCCGGCGGGATCCCCTGGCCGGTATCCTGCACGGTGAGCGACACCTCGCGCCGGTCCGCATCGGCCCGGCCGGAGATCGTCAGCCGCCCCCCTGTCGGCATCGCCTCCATGGCATTCTGGATCAGGTTGAACAGGGCCGTCTGGACGCGGGAACGGTCGGCGTTGATCCTCGGCAGCTGGCCGTCGAGCTGGACGGTAAGCTCGATCCCCGCTTTCCGCGTGAGCGGCTCCACGAGGGGGAGGGTCTCGTTCAGCAGGTCCGGGACCAGGACGGCCTCGAAATGGGGTTCCGGCGGCCGTGTCGCGCGCCGGACGTTCTGGATGACCGTG
Organism: uncultured Syntrophobacterales bacterium; assembly: GCA_903928915.1. Lineage (GTDB taxonomy): Bacteria > Desulfobacterota > Syntrophia > Syntrophales > UBA5619 > JAKAFS01. The sequence goes on from CAIYSL010000076.1 coordinate 59,748, forward strand.
TTGAGGCGCTGGGTCTGCTGGATGATCAGCTCCAGCTTGCGGGTCTCATCGGGCGGCCGGTTCCCCTGCTCCTGGAGCAGCTTGGCCAGGCCGGCGATAGAGTGGAGCGGCGTCCCGAGGTCGTGCGCCAGCGTGGCGGTGAGGTACCCCAGGGCGGTGAGCTGCTGGAGCTGGCCGACCTGTTTCTGGAGCTCCACGACCCGGCGGGTCTCCTCCTGGACGCGGTCCTCGAGGTCCCGGGTCAATTCCCGGTTCCTGGCCAAGACCTGCTCGATCTCCCGGGCCATCGAATTGAAGTGCTCGGCCAGATGTCCCCATTCGTCCCGGCGGCTGATCGGGATCGGCGTTACGTACTGCCCTGTCTGGAATTCGTCGATGGCGCGGACGATGACCCCCAGGGGCCTGCCGATCAGCCAGCGGTAGCTGACCGCGAGGACCGCCAGGATGATGGCGAGCAGCCCGATCGAGCTGATGACGAGCAGCCGCTGCGCCCGGGAGAGGATCTCGGCGTTGAGTCTGCTGAAGGTGATCACCCCCACCACGAACTGCGTCGCCTTGGTCTTTTCGGAGACGACGGGGTACAGCAGCCCCGCAGCGGGACCGTCGTCGATCTGCAGACGGATGAACTGGGGCTTGCGCGCTGCCGCCACGGAGCTGACCAGGCCGTCCGGCCATTCGTACCGGACCCGGCTGGCGCCGGCGATGTACTCGATGTAATCGATGTCGTAGTTGACGACGGTGAAGATGTCGATCCTGGCCAGCCGCACGTCGGTCTGGATCTGCTCCTTGAGGCTCGTGTCGAGGGCGGAGAGCCCGTGGCCGGTGGGGAACCGCTGGTAGTAGGTGCTGACCGTTTCGGCCACGCTGGAGAGGCGTTTCGCCTGCTGCTCCACGAGGAGCTGGTCGAGCGTCTGGATCTGCACCCATCCCCACACGGCCATGGTGACGGCCAGCCCCAGGATGGTGATGACGATCAGACGGGTACGGACGGTCATGGAGCGCTCCCGTGCGGAGGATTACCGGCCAATCCCGGCCCGCGGCTGCGCATTATACCTGCATCGCCGGATAATTGCACGCCTGCGGTGCATCCGCAAACCTGTGCGAATCCCGGAAAAGACAAGGGGTGCGGGGACGAATCCCCGCACCCCTGTCGAGCGATCAGAAAAAGAGCGTTACTTCTTGGGCTCTTCCTTCTTCTCTTCCTTCGCTTCCTTCTTCTCTTTCTTTTCCTTCTTGGCGGCCTTCTTCTCTTCCTTCTTCTCTTCCTTCATCTCTTTCTTCTCGGCCATCGGTGCGGGGGCCGGGGCGGCTTCCTTCTTCGGCTCGCCGGCGATTGCGGTCGTGCAGAACAGGAACACCAGTGCGATTGCCCATACGATCAAACGTTTCATCTTCTTTCCTCCTCTTCTAGTTGTTTTGCTGGCCCCCGTCCGCTTCGCGGGGAGGCCGCCTCGCTATCCCCTGACGATGTCCGCCAGGGGCTCCAAACCTTTGTCCCGCGCCTATTTCGTGACCGGCGCCGCCTGGCCTGCGGCCTGCTTCGCGGTCCTCGGGGGGTCCTTCTTCGGCTTCTGGACGGCGGTCATCTTCGCCGGCGCCACGCGGATCAGGATGAGCCGGCCGTCCTTTTCGCGGTAGCTGACCTTGATCTGATCACCCACGGCGATGTCGGCGAAGGGTTTCTCCAGGACGAACTCCATCGTCTCCGCCTCGCCTTTGAGTGTACGCTCGACCTTGAGGAGCGTAGCGGTCACTTCGGTCACCTTGCCCGCTGTGCTCATCTCCGGCACCCGGGGGGGGGCAGGCGGGGCCTTCGCCTTCTCCGCCGCGAACGCCGCGGTGAAACCCAAAAGCAACAGCACGCTCACCGCTCCGATCAGAAAACGTTTCATCCCGTGTCCCATTGCCATCCCGCCGTATTCTGCCTGCGCATACTCCAGCAAGGCCCATGCCAGTGCGGAGGCGGTCCCGGTTATCGGCACAAGGGGGTAAAAGGAATGGCGGTATTGTCGTTCCACCTGCCCGGTGAGCCGGTCCCTGCGGACGGCTTGGTGGTGCAATATTCCCCAGGGTCTGGGGAATATTGCACCACCGTTGCTCTCCGGGGAGGGGCAGGGGCGTCCGGTGATCACCGGCGGGCAGGGGGGGCGTTCATGATCATCTTGAGCGCGGCCGGGCAGATCGTGAACTCGGCGGGCAGGACGCCCGGCTGTTCGCCGTCTACGTCCAGGAGAACCCGCTGGTCGGAATCGGCAACCACCGTTCGACCCGTCTGGACCGATACCTGCCGGACACGCTCGATCCCCCCCAGGTACAGTTTGGGGAGGTGCCGGAAGACCGTGGGGACGCTCATCGCGCCGATTACGGTGATGTGGAAGAGGCCGTCGTCGGTTACGGCGTCGGGGGCGACGAGCATCCCCCCGCCGTGGTAGCGCCCGTTGGCGACGGCGACGTTGAGGATCTCGACGGTCCGTTCATCCCCCCCATCCACGCGGATGCGGACCCGCTTCTTCCCGTATCTGCACAGGGTGATCAGGGTGCCCGCGATGAACGTGACGAAGGGGCCGCAGGCCTTGTTCGTCCGGTTCACCCGGTCCACGACCTCGCCTCCGAGCCCGAAGCTCGCAATATTATGGAAGTACCTGCTACATTGGCCGCCTGCGTGGCTGCGGTAGCGGATCCGTCCGAGGTCGATGGTGCGGATGTTGCCTTCCCGGAGGGTGGCCAGCGATGCCTCCAGTCCGGCCGGGATGGGGGTGGTCCGGCGGAAATCGCAGCCGGTCCCGTTGGGAAGAAATCCGAGCACGGCATCCGGCCTGAGGGGGCCCTGCGCGTCGAAAAATCCGTTGACCACCTCGTTCAGCGTGCCGTCGCCGCCGACGCAGACGATCCGGTCGGCGCCCGCCCGCAGGTGCTCCCTGGTTATCCGGGTTGCGTCTTCCGGTCCGCCGGTCATGCAGGCTGCAAAGGGGCCGACGAACTCCGCGGCCCGGGCCTCGATTCGCGGCCACGCCTTGCCCGTCGACCCGTTGCCCGCATGCGGATTGACCACGAAGACCGTTCTTGGGGGACCCAACTCCACCTCCCACCCGTTGCCGCGCCGATTTTCCCGGGGAAGAACCCCGGCGATGAAAGCGGGCGGAAGTATACCACAGATGCCCCCCCGCCGGTAGGTGAAAGGTCGCCAGACGGCGCCCTGCGGCCCGGATGGGCAATCCGCGTGCAAAGAGTTTGCTTTTCTTGCCCTTTTCTGGTATCCGTCTGCCCTGTGGACGGCGCGGCCGTTCCTCCTTCGCCCGGCTTTTCCCGCTCGACGGAAGGTTCGATGAGAGACAACTGCGGCAGGCTCAAGTTCGTTTCCGCCTTCTTCTTCTTTCCCTTTCGTTCCTTCTTGGGGAGGCTGGGGATCCGCTACGATATCGCCCGGATCGCCAACGCTTACTACCGCGATGAGTTCAACCGGGCCCCGGCGGAGGCCAAGGCGGTGATCCTCCCCCATTGCCTGATCGGCGAAAAGTGCGCGGCGCGGTTCTCCAAGGAGGAAGGGGTCCTCTGCAAGGAGTGCACGCAGTGCCGGTGCGGCGAGATCCGCGCGCTCTGCCGGGAGCAAGGATGGCAATTCTACATCTCGCCGAGCGCGGGGTTCACGAAACGGCTCGTCCAGCGCAAAGGGATCCGGGCCGCCGTCGGGGCCGCCTGCGCCTTCGAGATCGAAAAGGGGATCCGGGCGACGCCGATTACCCTCAAGGGGGTCCGTCTGAAACGGAGGAAGGTGATCCCCCAGGTGATCGTCACGGCGCGGTACGACTGCCTGGACAACGCAATCGACTGGGATCTGCTGAAGGGGGTCATCGTCGACGGGGCCGGGGGCGGGCGGAGCGGCGATCATGCAGGGTGAGCGGCGACGGTCCTCTCCCGCGGTGCGCGACGTTTCCCGGGGCGATGCCCCCGATCGCGTGGTCGTCGTCGGCGCCGGCGCCGGCGGGATGATGGCCGCGGGGCGCGCCGCCGAAGCGGGCTGCCGGGTCCTGCTGCTCGAAAAGACCGACGGACCGGGGAAGAAACTCCTCATCAGCGGCAAGGGCCGCTGCAACCTGACGAACGCCCGGGACCTCGCAGGGTTCCTCGCCATGTTCGGGCCGAACGGCCGGTTCCTCCACGGGGTGTTCCGCCGGTTCTTCCGTGACGAGCTGCTCGCCCTATTCGACCGGTACGGCCTCCAGACCAAGGTGGAGCGGGGCGGCCGGGTCTTTCCCGCCTCCGACGACGCGGCGGACGTGGTGAAGGTCATCGGGCGATACCTAGAGGAGCACCGGGTCGAGGTCAGGACCGGCGTCCGGGTTACCGCGATCGCCGCCCGCGGCGGCCGGGTGGAAGCGGTCAGGACCGAAACGGGCGAGATTGCCGCCCGCGCTGTGGTGCTGGCCACCGGCGGGGCCACCTGGCCGTCCACCGGCTCGGCCGGCGACGGCTACCGGATGGCCGCCGGGGTCGGCCACTCGGTCACGAAGCTACGGCCGGCGCTGGTGCCGCTCGTGGTGGCGGAGACCGAACGGGCCAAGGCGATGCAGGGGGTGAGTCTCCGGAACGTCCGGCTGACCGCCTTTCGCGGCCCCGCGGAAGGGATCGACCCCGGCCGGACCCCGGCGAAGGACTGCGGCCGCGGGATCGACGGAAAAAAGCAGGCCGGCCCCGTGATCGAGAGCCGGATGGGGGAGATGCTGTTCACCCATTTCGGGCTCGGCGGGCCGATCACGCTCCTGATGAGCCTTTCGGTCGTCGACGCCCTGGCCCAGGGGCCGGTGTCGGTCTCGATCGACCTGAAGCCCGGCCTTACCGCACAGGAGCTGCGGGTCCGCCTCCAGCGCGACTTCGACAGTTTCGGCAAGCGGGGGCTCCGCAACCTCCTGGCCGGGCTGCTTCCCCACAAGATGATCGACACCGTCGTCAGCCTGAGCGGCATTCCGGCCGAGCGGCCCGCTCATCAGATCGACGCGGCCGAGCGGGAGCGGCTCGTCGTTCTTCTCAAGTCGCTTCGGTTCAACATCACGGGCCCTCTGCCCCTTACCGCGGCGATCGTCACGGCGGGCGGGGTTTCGCTCAAAGAGGTCGACCCCCGGACGATGGCCTCCCGGATCGTCGCTGGCCTCTATCTCTGCGGCGAGGTGCTCGACCTCGACGCCGATACAGGCGGGTACAACCTCCAGGCCGCCTTCTCCACCGGGTACGTGGCGGGCGAGGAGGCGGCGGCCTTTGTTCGGGACGTTGCGGAACCGTCCTGACGGTTGTGCCGTATGCTGCGAAAAAGTCGAACATGAGAACCGTTGTTCACGTCAATGAGGAGCGATCCCCTGGCGGAGGAGACGACGATGCAAGCGGATGCGAAGACAAAGGCGGAAGTGCTCAAGACGGTCCGGGAGATGTGGAAGGCCTACGCCAGGATGGATGCGGAGGCGGTGCTTGCCTTCTACGCCCCTGATCCCGATACCGTGGTGATGGGCAGCGGCAGCGACGAGGTCTATGTGGGGCCGAAGCAGGCCAAACGGGGGCTGACGCGGGATTTCGCCCAGGCGCGCCGCGTGAAGGTGGCGCTTGCGAAGGTGCGGGTCTCCGCGGCCGGCACGGTGGCCTGGCTGGCCGCGAACTGCCGCTTTGAAGCCTACATCGCCGGGTGCAACGTCGAGATGGCCGGCCGCCTGACCATGGTCCTGGAGAAGCGCAAGGGGGGCTGGCTGATCCTCCAGTCCCACTTCGCCATGCCTTATGCCTCTCAGGCAGCGGGCCAGTCCTTCCCCGGGGCCGGGTGACGCATCGGGCGCGGGTCCGGATGGCCGACGAAGAGGATGGGGGCGCTGACGCCCCGGTTATCCGATTTGGACAGCAAGCATGGATACGGAGCCGCCGTCGACTCCTTGCACCGGGAAACTGACCTGTTCGTTTCTTCTCCGAAGGCCGAGCACATAAAGCAGCGGCAGGTAGTGTTCCGGCGTGGGAATCGACAACTGTGCGTCGCGCCCTAACCTCTCGTAAGCGATAAGCCGAGCATCGTCGCCTTTGACCAACAACTCCCGCGCGTGCTTCTCGAATCGAACAGCCCAATCGAAAGGGGCAACCCCGTGGGTGCCCCATGCGTAGGTGTGCAAATTATGGACGATATTGCCGCTTCCTACTATCAGAACCCCTTCGGCGCGCAACGCCGCGAGCCGCTTGCCGATATCATAGTGGAATTGCGGCGGCTGCGTTTCGTTGATGCTCAGCTGCACGATGGGAATATCGGCCTCGGGAAAGACATGACGCAGGACCGCCCAGGTTCCATGATCGAGTCCCCAACTCGCGTCGAGGCCTACCGAAACAGGGGCAAGCAAACCCTGAACACGCCGGGCAAGTTCGGGACTGCCGGGTGCGGGGTATTGGACTTCATACAGTTCTCTCGGAAAACCGCCAAAATCATGGATTGTCGGAGGGGTAAGGTTCGCCGTGACTGCACAGGCCGGCAAATACCAGTGAGCGGACACGGAAAGCACGGCCTTGGGACGCGGAATGGCATTCCCGATAGAAGCCCATCTATCGGTATACGCATTCTTCGAAAGTGCGTTCATTGGATTGCCATGCCCGAAGAAGATAACCGGCATCAGATCAGTCATAGAAACCTCTCACAGCGTCATTTAATACCCATCGCATCGAAGACCCCCACCTTAAGACCAAGCCATACCCATTTATTCTCAAATACTAATGCACTTCCCCGCCGGCCGTTTTCTGGTTTGTCTTAATAAACGTGCCTTCACCGAGCTCTCTGAAAGCGGTATCGAGCTCTTAAAGTATCCTCTTGTTAACCACCCGCTCATTGAGGAACTTACTTGACCATGCCAAAGGGATCCGGCACGACATGCTGGTTCGCATTGTTCCAGAAGTTTTGCAGAACGAAACCGTATTCCGGTAGGTTCTGAATAAAAGGTCCCAGCATGTCGTTTGCAGACGGGAGTTTCCAATCCGCCTGGAGTTCGCATGCAAGAGCGAAAGTGGTAACAAGCTCGGCCCCGGCGCCCGCCATCCGTGACATGGCCGCCTCGGCTTCGTAGTGGTTCCAGGCTCCGCAGGCGTCGACCACCGGGAAGACGTTGTAGCCGTCCTGCAGCATGGACAGGGTCGGCAAAGCACAACACGTTCCGATGGTAACGCCGGAAATGATGACATGCCGGCGCCCGGTCTTGGCGACAACATCCTCAAACGCCTTGCCGAAGGTCGGATCTTCGTAACAATTGATGATCCCGGTCCGGCGATAGATCGGCTGATCTGAAAGAATGTCCTTGATCTCCGGTAGCGTGTCTCCGTTCTGCCATTGCGCGTTTGACGAAGAGATCATCACGGGAATTTTGAGCGCCTTTGCCACACGCGCAAGACCGACGATGTTACTTCTGTATTCCGCCAGAGAACTGAAATCACGAATACCCGTCATTAAACCAATCTGGTGATCGATAAAGAGCATAATCGTGTTCTGGGGGGTAGGTTTATCATACCCGAAGCGTCCCTGTTTACGAGCCTGCTCCGGCGATGTTCGGGGCGGCAGCGCGCCATCACTGGTTGGACTGATGATATCAGTTTTCATATCTCCTCCTTTTCCGGGCATGCATGAGTGCCGCTTCGTTGCAGAAATGGCTCACTGTCCATCTTGTTGCCGGATGATGCTTTCCGGGACCAGACACGGTTTCATTCGTGCCATCTCGCATGCTTTATGAACGGATCTTTTTAGAAGAATGGCGTACAGGACTTCAAGAGACAATAAGGGCTGAAGGTAGGGAAAATGGTAGGATCGACAGGGATCACAGCTTGAGACGCAAACACCCATGAAGCCCTCGTGCAACGCGCTGGGCCTCATGGGTGATGCTCTCTTTACACCTGGAGCATCGGGAGCGTCATGACGAAATCTGCTACTCGAACGTCGCCCCGGTGTGGGCGGAGCGGACAAGGGCTGCGTAACGCTTCAGGTAGCCCTTGAGTTCCCGCTTCACCGGCTTCCATTGGGCGAGGCGGGCCTTCAGTTCTTCGTCGGAAATGAGCAGGTTCAGCTTCTTCCCGGGGATGTCGATCTCGATCCGGTCGCCTTCCCGGACCGCGGCAATGGGGCCGCCTTCGGCCGCCTCGGGCGAGATGTGGCCGATCGCCGCGCCCCGGCTGCCGCCGGAGAAGCGGCCGTCGGTCAGGAGCGCCACGTCCCGGTCCCGGCCGATCCCGACGATGGCCGAGGTGGGCGAGAGCATCTCCCGCATCCCCGGGCCGCCCTTGGGCCCTTCGTAGCGGATGACGACCACGTCGCCTTTCACGATCTTCCCTTCCATGATCGCCCGCATGGCCGGCTCCTCGGCGTCGAAGACCCGGGCCGGTCCGGTGTGCTTGAGCATGGCGTCGTCCACGGCGGAGCTCTTGACCACGGCCCCCTGGGGGGCGAGGTTCCCGAACAGCACCGTCAGGCCGCCGGTCTTGTGGTAGGGGTTCTCCAGGGGGTGGATCACTTCCGGGTCGAGGACCCGCTTCTTGGCGATGTTCTCGCCGACCGTCTTTCCGGTCACGGTGAGCGCGTCGGCGTGGATCATGCCGCCGCGGGAGAGCTCCTGCATCAGGGCCCCGATGCCGCCCGCCTGGTGGAGCTGGTGGAGGTCGTGGGGGCCGCCCGGCGCCATGAAGCAGAGGTGCGGGGTCCGGTCGCTCAAGGTGTTGAAGGTCTCCAGGCTGAGGGCGACGCCCGCCTCCTTGGCGATCGCCGGCAGGTGGAGCGAGGTGTTGGTCGACCCGCCGAAGGCGAGGTCGACGCGGACGGCGTTTTCGAAGGCCTTCGGGGTCAGGATGTGGGAGGGGCGGAGGTTCTTCTCCACCAGCTCCATCACCTGCATCCCCGCCTCCTTCGCCAGCCGGATCCGCTCCGCCCAGACGGCGGGGATCGTCCCGTTGCCGGGCAGCCCCATCCCCAGGACCTCGGTGAGGCAGTTCATCGAATTGGCCGTGAACATCCCGGCGCAGGAGCCCACGCCCGGACAGGCGCATCCCTCGGCCTCGTTCAGCTCCTCCATCGTCATCTCACCCACCTTGGCCTTGCCCACGTACTCGAACACCTTGATCAGGTCGGTCCGCTTTCCCTGGAACTCGCCGGAGAGCATCGGGCCGCCGCTGATCACGAGCGCCGGGATGTTCAGGCGCGCCGCGGCCATCAGCATCCCGGGGACGATCTTGTCACAGTTGGGGATCAGGATCAGGCCGTCGAAGGGGTAGGCCATGGCCATCGACTCCACCGAGTCGGCGATCAGCTCGCGGGAGCTGAGCGAGTACTTCATCCCCTCGTGGCCCATGACGATGCCGTCGCACACCCCGATCGTGAAGAATTCCAGCGGGGTGCCCCCGGCCATCCGGATCCCCGCCTTGACCGCCTCCGATATCTGGTGCAGGTGGAGGTGTCCGGGGATGACCTCGTTGGCGGAGTTGGCGATGCCGATCATCGGCCGCTCGATCTCCCGGTCGGTCAACCCCAGCGCCTTGAACAGCGAGCGGTGCGGTGCCCGCTCCAGCCCCTTCTTCATGCCGTCGGAACGCATATGCCTCCTCCTTATTGTTTTCCTGTCCGCAGCAGCCCCTTCGTGCCGCCGGCGCGAACGTCAGCGGCCGTCGGCGCGGCGGCCCTGCGGTTCGTACGCTGTTTCCTCGTCGTCCAGCGCCGCCAGCAGACTCATGCAGGTAGCGGACAGGGCGACGCGCGTATCGGTTATGGTTATGGCCTCTTCGTCGCAGACGCTCTTGCAGGTCTCGCAGCCCATGCACTCCCGCTCCGCAAGCGGCGCTGCCTTGCCGTCCGTCATCCGGAACATGCCTACGGTGCAGGCCTCCAGGCACTCCTCGCAGCCGTTGCACTTATCTCGCTCCACGTTCACCTTGAACGCCATGGGATTTTGCGCTGCTCCTTTCCGTAAATAAATCCGGGGGAAGTGCGTTCCCCGGGGCTCGCCCTGTTTAACACAACTCATTTCCCGATACAAGGAGGAATATGTATCCAATGACGACAAGAGGGCGGACGCTGCGTACTTGCGCAGGCAACGGGAAGAAAAGGGCGAAAAGATTAAATAAATAACAAAATCAATTAATTGTAATTATAATAATTAATCTTGACAATCGCGTTTAGATGGAATACACACGAAACACCGGGCAATCATGCTGTCATATTGGATACAATCGTGAACGTGAATCCGCTCAATAGATCCGCGAAAAACGGCGTCTCCGTGCGGGAGAAGACCTACGAAAGCCTCAAGTCGGCCATCTTCTCCGGCCGGTACAGCCCGGGCGAGCGCCTGGCAGAGGAGCATCTCGCCGAGGAGCTGGGGGTGAGCCGTACCCCCGTGCGGGAGGCCCTCCACAAACTCGAGCAGGACGGTTTGATCGAGCCGCTGGGCGGCAGGGGATTCTGCATCCCCCGGGATTCGCGCGAGGAGATCGAGGATCTGTTCGAGATCCGGACCGTGCTGGAGGGGTACACCCTCAAGCTGATCTGCGAGCGGATCACCGACGGGCAGATCGCGCTGCTCGAGTCGATCGTCGACAAGGCGGATGAAGCGCTCAGGCGAAAGCGAATCGACGAGGTCTTCCACTGGAACACCCAGTTCCACGACACCCTGCACAGCCTGGTTGCCGACAAGCGCCGCTTCCACAGCATGATCGTGAATATGAGAAAATACGTGCTCCGGTACCGGAAGGATACGCTGCAGTACCTGGGCGCCGCTAAACGGGCCAGCGACGGCCACCGGCAGATCCTGCTGACCTTGAAGCTGAAGGACCCGGAGCTCTGCGAACGGATGATGCGGGTCCATATCCGCCAGTCGAAGGAGGATGCGCTCCAGACGAACCTGGCGGCGGCCGAAGAGGCAGCGGGGCCGATCCTGCCGGAGCGGCTGTCGCGCGGGGTTATGACAGGAAGCCGTACAGGGGTTACAGGCAATGCGAACGAGGAGGTTGTATGAGAGCGGATAAGGATAAGTGCATAGCGTGCAAGCGATGTTTTCCCTACTGTCCGATGGGCAGGATCCAGACCTACGCCCGGCACGATCAGATCCCCGGGCGGGTCTACGTCGAGATCGACCAGGACGCCTGCACCGACTGCGGGATGTGCCTCCGGGCGAAGATCTGCCCGGTGAACGCCCTGTACCAGCCGGAGGAACCCTGGCCCCGCGAGGTCCGCGGCGTGCTGAGCAACCCGATGATCGAATTCATGGGGTCCCAGACGCCCGGCCGCGGAACCGAAGAGATGAAGACCAACGACGTCAAGGGGACCTTCCTCCCCGGCGAGGTGGGTGTCGGCATCGAACTGGGGCGGCCCGGGGTCGGCGCCTATTTCCGGGATGTGGAAACCGTGGCCATGGCCTTGATGAGGGCCAACCTCGGGTACCAGCTGGCGGCGGAAAACCCGGTTACCCATTTCATGTCCGACAAGAACACCGGGAAGCTCCGCGACGACGTGGTCAACGAGAAGGCTACCTCGGCGATCATCGAGGGAAAGTGCAAACTGGAGAGACTCCCCGAGGTCCTCAAGGTGCTCCGGGAGGTCGCCAAGACGCTCGACACGGTGTTCACGGTGGAGGTCATCACCAAGGTTCCGCCCAAGGGCGAGGTCCCGATCGTCCCCGTGCTGGAAAAGCTGGGCATGTGGTACTCCATCAACAGCAAGAACAACATGGGGCTGGGCGAACCGCACTTCACGTTCACCGATGAGGAACAGTAAAGGAGGAGAGTTATGACACACAGTCTGCACCGCAGGGGCACCCGGGAGAGCCTGTCGAACGATTTCGTCGTTCTGGGCTGCCCGGCCACCGGCGTCAATAAAAAGGGATCGGCGCCCAAGACCCAGAAGTTTCTGAGCATCTGCTACAAGCACGGTCCGATCAACCTGGGCGACATGAAGACCGGCAACATCTACAACACGACGATGGACGACATCCTGGGCCGCGTGACCGACGGGACGATCGTCGAGTGCACCTTCGACAACCGGGAGAAGATCGTCGCCCTGCTGAAGGAACTGAAGGAAGACCGGCCCGGCATCTCGGTCATTATCTCCGGCGTCACCGACGTGGTCCAGCAGTGCATGACCGAGGCGGGGCTGGGCAGGATCCATTCGCTCGAATATTCCCTCGGCACCTGGGGAAACACGAGCCGGCTGCCCGATTTCGAGATCCTCCAGACGGTCACCATGTGCGGCCACGCCATGATCGCCTCGGACCTGGTCCGGAAGATGGTCCGCGACGTGAAGCGGGGACGGCGTACGATCGAGGACTGCTGCATCGAGATGGCGGAGTGCTGCTCCTGCGGCAACTACAACGTGACCCGGGGAAAAGAGCTGTTCAAGGAGCTGCTGCCCCTCTACTCGCTCCACAGCCTGTACTAACACAAGGGACAGAACCCTACCTCTGTTACCGAACATGAAGGAAGGAGAAGAAGATGCAATACATCATCGTAGGAGGGAGCGCGGCAGCGATCAGCGCCGTCGAGTCGATCCGCTCGCTGGATCGCGACTCCCGGATCGACCTGTTCAGCGATGAAGAAACGCCCCTGTTTTCGCGGGTCCTCCTGCCGTACTACGTTGCGGAGGAGCTTTCCAAACCGCTGCTCAACTTCCGGCCGGCGGATTTCTTCGAGACGAACAGGGTGACGCCCCACCTAGGGGTCAAGGTAACCAGCCTCAATGGCGCCACCAAGACCGTCAAGACGTCGGACGGGAATACGTATACCTTCGACAAACTCCTGCTCGCCACGGGCGGCAGGGCGATCGTCCCGCCCATCCCGGGGGTCGACAAGGAGGGGATCTCCACCCTGAAGACGATGGCCGACGCCGAGAAGATCTACCACATGCAGGGCAAGCGGGCGGTGGTCATCGGCGCCGGCTCCATCGGCGTCGAGGCCTGCATCAGTCTCACCCGGCGGGGGATCAAGGCGACGCTCCTGGAGCAGCTCGGACAGGTGATGCCCACCGTGTTCGACGCCGAGGCGGCCCAGATCGTCCGCAAACGGATCGAGGACCTCGGGATCGAGGTGTTCACCGGCGAGAAGGCGCTGAAGTTCACCGGCGACAAGCGCGTCACCGGCGTCGTGACCGATAACCGCGAGATCCCCTGCGACATGGTCGTCCTGTCGGTGGGGGTCCGCCCCCAGACGGAGCTCGCCGTGCAGGCGGGGCTCACCCTCGGCGACATGAAGGGGATCCGGGTCGACGAGACGATGCAGACCAGCACCGCGGACATCTACGCCGCCGGAGACGTGGCGGAGACCCACGACATCGCGCGCAACACCTGGTTCTTGAACGCCATCTGGCCCTGCGCCTTCGAGCAGGGCCATTTCGCCGGCCTCAACATGGCCGGACAGAAGACCCTCTACCCCGGCTCCTACCGGCGCAACTCCATCGGGAATTTCATCGGGATTCCCGCCATCTCGATGGGGGTGACCCATGCGGAGTCCTGCGCGATGACCTCCGACGAGGACGAATTCCGGGAGATCCGGGTGCGGACGAAGGATGCCTACAAGAAGCTCGTCCTGCGCAACGGCAGGGTCATCGGGGCGATCCTCGTCGGGCAGACCCAGAAGGCCGGGCTGATGTCGATCCTCTTGAGGAAACAGGTCAACGTCGCCGACAGCATCCCGATGCTGATGAGCGACCGCCTCAATTTCATGGATCTGCTGCCGATCCTCCGGAGGAACGCCGACCAGTTCTCGGAACCGGAATACAAGGAGCTGATGGATACGGGACTGTAATTCATTGACCTGTTTATCCTGCGACAGGTTGCACGCGAGGAGGAAAACGTGAAAGTATTAATGGTAGACAAGGAAAAGTGCACGGGATGCCATCAGTGCGAGCTCTGGTGCGGGACCGAAATCGCCTCCACCTCCCGGGAGCTGGCCAGGGCGATCAACGAGGCGCCGCAGCCGGTGCCCCGGGTGTACGTGGAGGGCCAGAAGTTCGCCCTGCAGTGTCGGCATTGCGAGAATGCCCCCTGCCTGGACGCCTGTCCCAACGGGACGATGCGCCGCGATCCGGAGACGGGGCTGGTGTACGTCAACGAACCGACCTGCATCGCCTGCTGGATGTGCGTCATGGTGTGCCCCTTCGGGATCATCAACCCGTCGTCCTCGATGAAGGTGGCGATCAAGTGCGACCGCTGCCGGAGCATGGGCTATCCCATCTGCGCGGAGGTCTGCCCCACCGGAGCCCTGTCGATCGTGGAGCGGAAGGATTATCGGAAGAAGAAGTTCTAACGGACACGCAAGCATCACCGGTTGGCCGTTGACCGACGGGTCGTGGCCACGGGGGATCAGAAAGGAGATTGGCAATGGAGTTCATCCAGAAGAAGACCGCCGACAACGCAGTGGAGCATTTCCTGCCGAAGGCGGCGGACAAGGGGCTGAAACTGGCGTGGGACCGCTTCGAGGGGCAGCTCCCCGAGTGCGGTTTCTGTGAATCGGGACTGAGCTGCCGGGACTGCCTCCAGGGGCCCTGCATCAGCCATCCGTTTCGGGATGCGAACAAGCTCGGCGTCTGCGGCAAGGACAAGGACACCCTGGCCGTGCAGACCCTGTTGAAACTGGTCGTCAAGGGGACGACGGCGTCGCTGGATCAGGTCAGCGATTTCGTGGCGGGGGTTGCCTCGGGGGCCGTCAAACCCAAGAATGCGACGGAAGCGAAGCGGATCGTCAAGGCGGTTGAAGCCCTCCTCGCGGACGGCGGCGCGGGCCTGAAGAAGGCCTTTCCCAAGGCGCTGGTAGCGGCCTGGGAGGAGGCGGGGGTCTATCCCGAGGGGGTGGCCAGGGACCTGTTCAAGGCCTCCCAGAAGGTTGAAGGCGGCGTCGCCGGCGTCGACGAAACCCTCTTCTGGGCCTTCAAGACGGCGCTCCTGGGCGCCTTCGCCCGGAATCTCCAGGGCTCGCTGAAGAAAGCGGTCTTCGGAGCCGCACCGGCCGAGATCGACGTCAACATGGGGGCCCTGAAGAAGGACGCCGCGAACCTCCTCCTGTACGGCCCCTTCTCACCGGTCCTGAAGGCGAAGATCGCCGCTGCGGCGGCGAAGAAGAAGGTGAACGTAGCGGGGGTCTGCACCGATCCGCTCCTGGCCCCGTACGCGTTCGCCCCGGTGACGAGCTACGGCTCCCAGGAGCTGCCGCTGATGACCGGCAGCGTCGACCTGATCGTGACGGCCGACCAGTTCGTCAACCCGTCGCTTGCCGCCATCGCCGCGGAGTACAAGGTGACGATCGTTCCGACGGAAACGATCAAGGCCAAGAACCCCGATGCCTTCGCGAAAGAGATCGTGGATAAGGCCCTCACCGCCTGCGAGTTCCGCCGCGGCCTGGCCAAGGAAATCCCCGAGGCGAAGGAGCGCGCCCTGATGGGGCTTTCCGCGGCGCAGATCGACGTGAAGAAGATCGCTGCTGCGATCGCCTCCGGGAAGATCAAGGGGATCGCGATCCTCGGCGGGACGAACAACGTGAAGTACACGCAGGATCTGCCCTTCGTCACCCTGGCGCAGGAATTCCTCGCCAATGACGTCCTCTGTCTGTCGGCGGGCGATGCGAGCGTAAGCCTGGCAAAGTACGGCTTGCTGAACCCCCGTCAGTGCGGGAAGCACTGCGGCGCGGCCGTGGCGGCGCTTCTCAAGAACTCCGGCAAGAACCTCCCGGCGGTGATCGACCTGGGCGCGAGCGAAAACGGCGGGGTTGTCGAGTTCCTGCTCGCGCTGGCCGCAGCGGCCAAGAAGCCGATCCGGGAGCTTCCGATCCTGGCCTGCTACGCCGAGGCCAACCGGAGCGCCGAGGTGGCCGAGGCGCTCAGCCTGGTGGCGATGGGGGTTTCGACATTCTTCTGGCCCTCCCTGCCGGTGACGGGAAGCCCCCGGACGATGCAGGCGCTCGCGCAGCTCTGCACGGAGAAATTCGGCGCCCGGTTGATCGTCCACACGGACAAGAAGATGGAGCCGCTGGCGAAGGCGCGGATGATCCTGAACGTCTTCAACGGCGTTCAGGACCCCGGCCTTACGGACCATTCCTGGACGGAGTGGAAGCGGTAAGATCCCCCCCGCCCGTATCCTTTCCCGGTTGACGGGGAGGGGTACGGGTGGTATACCACCACCCCCCCGACGGGATGAGGAGGGGAGATCCTGTGACGACCCCCATCCCTCCGCAGGGGGAGGGGGAAGTGGCTCTTTGCGGAGAATAAGGAGGAAACGAAATGGCTTATCCGACCGGACGTCATTTTTTACAGATTCCGGGTCCGACGAATGTACCCGAGCAGGTGCTCAGGGCCCTGGCCAAGCCCACGATCGATCACCGCGGCCCCGAATTCAAGGCCCTGGCCCTGGAGGTATTTGCGGGCTGCAAGCGGGTCTTCAAGACGGAAAATCAGGTGGTGATCTACGCCTCTTCGGGGACAGGCGCCTGGGAGGCGTCGCTGGTCAACACCCTTTCCCCGGGGGACAAGGTGTTGATGTTCGAGACGGGGCACTTCGCCACCCTCTGGAAAAACATGGCCCTTCGTCTGGGGCTGGAGGTTGACTTCGTTCCCGGCGATTGGCGCCGCGGCGTCGACCCGGCCGTGGTCGAGACGAAACTCGCCGAGGATCGCGGCCGCCGGATCAAGTCGGTGAACGTAGTCCACAACGAGACGTCGACAGGCTGTCTGAGCCGGATCGCCGAGATCCGCAAGGCCATCGACCGCGCCGGCCATCCGGCCCTCTTCATGGTCGACACGATCTCCTCGCTGGGCTCCGTCGATTACCGACACGATGAGTGGGGGGTGGATGTGACCGTCTCCTGCTCCCAGAAGGGGCTGATGCTTCCCCCGGGCCTGGGGTTCAACGCCATCAGCGCCAAGGCCCTGGCCGCTTCCCAGAACGCGCGCCTTCCCCGTTCCTACTGGGCCTGGGACGAGATCCTGGCCGCCAACAAGACGGGCTTCTTCCACAGTTCCCCGGCAACCAACCTGCTGTACGGCCTCAGGGAGGCCCTCCGCCTGCTGGAGGAAGAGGGGCTGGAGAACATCGTCGCCCGCCATTCCCGTCACGGCGAAGCAACGCGCCGCGCCTTGAAGGTCTGGGGCCTCGAGAACCTCTGCCTCGAACCGAAGGAGTACAGCCCGATCCTGACGACGGTCGTCATGCCGGGGAATACGGGGGCGGACAGGTACCGCGGCGTGGTGCTCGAGAAGTTCAACATGTCCCTCGGGAGCGGCCTGGGCCAGCTCAAGGACCGGGTCTTCCGGATCGGCCATCTGGGGGAATTCAATGACCTCTCGCTGGTCGGGACCCTCGGCGGCGTGGAGATGGGCTTCTCCCTCGCCGGTGTCCCCCATACCAAAGGCGGTGTTGCAGCGGCGATGGAGTACCTGGCTGGGGCGTGAGAACCGCCTCTCGAACGGGGCTTGAACAAGAAGGGAAGAACCCTTCGGGCCCCAAGTCAGTCAGCCGTTGTGAAAAGGGAAGGTACAACCAGTCACACTGAAGGAGGAAATGATGAAGAAGCTGATGCAGAAGTTGTCGTTCGCGGTACTGCTGCTGACCGCAGCAGCAGTGGGAGCCGCAGGGGCCGCACCCGCCTATGCCGCCTGGGAACCCACCAAGCCGGTGGAGTTCATCGTTCCCGCCGGTGCGGGCGGGGCGTCGGACCAGATGGCGCGCACAATCCAGGGCATCATCCTGAAGTACAAGCTGATGAAGCAGCCCGTGATGATCTTCAATAAGGGCGGCGCAAGCGGCGCCGAGGGGGCCATGGAAGTCAAAACGGCCAAGGCCGACCCGCACAAACTCATGGTGGCCTTCTCCCTCATCTACACCCTGCCGATCGCGCAGAATCTGCCGCTCAGCTGGGATAACTTCACCCCGGTGGCAATGATCGCCCTGGATGATTTTATCCTGTGGGTGCATGCGGATTCTCCCTACAAGACGGCGAAGGACTTCGTCAATGCCATAAAGGCGGCGCCGGAGGGGTCCTTCAAGATGGGCGGCACCGGTTCGAAGCGGGAGGACCAGATCATCTCCGTTGCGTTCGAAAAAGTGATCGGGAAGAAGATAACGTACATCCCCTACAAGAGCGGCGGCGAGGCCTCCACCCAGCTGGCCGGTCAGCATATCGCTTCCAACGTGAACAACCCCAGCGAGAACGTTGCCCAGTGGCGGGCCGGCAAGGCGCGTCCCCTGTGCGTCTTCTCCGAGAAGACCATGGACTATAAGAAGAAGATCGCGGACAAGGCCTGGGCCGACATCCCTACCTGCAAGTCGCAGGGAATCGACGTGCACTACCAGATGCTGCGCGCCTTCTTCCTGCCGCCCGGAGCCACCAAGGAGCAGGCTGCGTTCTATGCCGACCTGCTGAAGCAGGTAACCTCCAAACCGGAGTGGCTGGAGTACACCGAGAACATGGCGCTCACGCGGCACTATGCCACCGGAGACGAGTTTGTCGATTTCCTGAAGAAGGATATGGCAAAGCACGTACAGCTGATGACCGAAGCCGGGTTCGCAGCTAATAAATAGTCTAGAATCGAGCCGGTTCCGGCGGGTTCGGGCCCTGGCGCTCGATCCGCCGGACCGGCGTCCTGTCGCTCCGGTTGTCAGGGAGGGTGTGCATGGAACAGAAGCAAACGCAGGAACGACCCCGTTCGGCCTGGTTGACGCATCAGGCCGCGGAGGTGATCGTGGCAGTTGCCATCTTCCTCGTGGGCGTTGTGATGATGATCGACGGTCAGAAAATCGGGATGGGGTGGGCCCCTGACGGGCCGCAGGCGGGATACTTCCCGTTCCGCACCGGGGCGATCATCAGCATGGCGACCGTTGTCATTTTGCTCAGGGCGCTTTTCGGCAGACAGCACAATCAGGGGCTCTTCGTTTCTTGGGCCAGCTTCAAGCAGGTGCTTTGCGTGCTGATACCGGCGGTCCTGTACGTATTGGTCACCCAGTTCGTCGGCATCTATGTCGCCTCCGCCGTGTTCATCGGCGGTTTCATGCGGACGATGGCCAAGTTCGGCTGGCTTAAGATCGTCGTGGTCAGCGTCTGCATAACGGCAACGCTTTTTTGGATGTTTGAAGTACAGTTCATGGTTCCGCTGCCCAAGGGGCCGCTGGAATCCCTGTTCGGCTACTGAGCTGTCTAACCTAAAGCACTACTGCTTGGGAGGGTTGTTGAGTGGAGGACCTGCTAAATCTGTTCCATGGTTTCTCGGTCATATTCAGCTGGTATAACCTCGGCATGATGGCGATCGGCCTGATCCTGGGTGTGCTCGTCGGCGTGCTGCCGGGCCTGGGAGGGCCGAACGGCGTTGCTATCCTGCTGCCGCTGACCTTTACCATGTCTCCCACCTCGGCGATCGTCATGCTGTCGTGCATCTATTGGGGGTCCCTGTTCGCAGGGGCCATTACCTCGGTCCTGTTCAATATTCCCGGCGAATCCCATTCGGTGGCCACCACCTTCGACGGCTACCCCATGGCCCAGCAGGGCAGGGCCGGGGAA
>CAIYSL010000077.1 GCA_903928915.1 uncultured Syntrophobacterales bacterium
AGATCGCGCAGGTGAAGAAGATGGTGAAGGTGCCCGTCGAGGTCCACTGCCACAACAACTGGGGCCTGTCCACGGCCAACACCCTTGCCGCGATCGCCGCCGGGGCCGAGATCGCCCACACCTGCATCAACGGGATGGGCGGCAATCCGTCGCTGGACGAGATCGTCCTGGGGATCGAGGCATTCTTCAAGGTGCCGACCGGGGTGAAGACCGAAGGGTTCCGTGCCCTGTCCGCCATGACGCGCGAGTTCGCCCGGGACGAATGGTACAAGCCCTTTGTGGGTCCCTTGACCTCTCAGGTCGAGGTGGGAATCGCCACCCGCCAGATGTGGGACCGGCGCACCGAACACGGCTACGGCCGCGCGGAACTGCTCAACTACGAGATCGTCGGCGGCAGGGCGATCGAGGTGGTGCTCGGCAAGAAGAGCGGCCGCTACTCGATCATGCTCAAGTCCTGGGAGCTCGGGCTGGCCCAGCCGTCAGAGGAGCAGGCGGGCGAGATGCTCAACCGGATCAAGAAGATCAGCGAAGACAACAAGCGGCTGGTCTCCGAAGAGGAGTTCCGGAATATCTACGGGGCGGTCATGGGGACCGGCGCCTGAGCGGACGGCGGCGCGACTGAAGAAACGGGAGCCACGCATCATGTTCTCCGAAGAGGTTCAGCGGGTTTACGAAGAGATCCGGGACGGCATTCTTGACGAGACCTACACCCCGGGCCAGGCGCTGCCGGAGATCCCCCTGGCGCAGCGGTTCGGCGTGAAGCGGACCCGGATCCGGCAGATCTTCCAGAAGCTGGAGCGGGATACCCTGGTCGAGATCATCCCGGCCCGGGGGGCCTTTGTAAAGCCGATCAGCGTGATCGAGTTCCAGGAGATCTTCGAGGTCCGCGAGGCACTGGAGGGGATCGCCGCCCGTCTGGCCGCGCGAAAGCGGCGGGACGACGACCTGGAGAAGCTCATCGGCGAGTTCGCGGCGCTGCAGGGCGATCAGGCCGGCGAGCTCCTCGAACGGAAGGTCGGGCTCGGGGGCGCCCTCCACGAGTTCATCCTCAGAAGCGCCGCGAACAGGAAGATCATCGCCATCCTGGAGCCGCTGCAGATGCAGGTGCGGAGGATCTGGAACCGCGGCATCCTCCTCAGCCCCGAGCGGATTAACAAGGCCTTCAACGAGCACATCGAGATCCTGAAGGTGCTGCGGCTGAAGGATGAAGCGGCGGCCGAGCGGAGGATGCAGGAGCACATCGCCAACGCCTTCAAGGATTACATCCGGGTGCTGATGCTGAACGAATAGTGCGGAACCGCTGGAAACCGCATGCCAAGGACTGGTACAGAGTTGGAAATCGAATCCCGGAAGTGCGCATTGGAGATTTTTCGGGGTACCCTGCCCCCGCAGCGAAGCGAGGAGGCGCAGGGTCGGAAAATGTCCAGCGCGCGGAGGGATTGCGACTTCCCGCTGTCTCTATGTGATTACGACAACAACAGAAGGGAGTTTGATCTATGGATTTTGCCGTCGACTGGACGAAACGGATCGACTTTGACCTGCTCCGCCGGGAGCGGACAAAGAGCCTGAGCGGCCAGATCAAGAAGCACAAGCTGGACGCGATCCTCTGTTTCAAGGCGGAGAACATCCGCTACATGACCGGGTACCGCCCGCTCTGGTGGCCCATCTCCTTCCTCACCCGCAACGCCGGGATCATGGTCGCCGACAAGGAACCGATCCTGTTCCCCACGAGCGGGTGCTACGAACGGTGCCGCGACACCATGTACTGGATGAGCAAGGAGAACATCCGCCCGCTGGCGACGATGGAGGACCCGGGGATCGTCGAGGAGGAGATCAAGAAGAAATTCGCCCCCGCCTTCAAGGAACTGGGGATCACCAAGGGCAGGATCGGGATCGACCACGTCTCGATGCTGACCCTGATGAAGCTGCAGGAGGCCTTTCCGAAGGCCGACTTCGTCAATGGCGATCACTGCGTCCTCGACGCCCAGGTCGTCAAGAACAGCGAAGAGATCAAATGCATGCGGGCGTCCAGCCAGATGGCGGCGATCGCCATGGACCGGGCGATCCGTTCCATCCGCCTCGGCATCCGGGAGTGTGAGGTGCTCGCCGAGGCGATGCACGCCCTGTACTCGAACGGGATGGAGGTCCCCCAGTGCAACCTGATCGTGACCTCCGGCGACGGCACGGCGCCGCTGCGGCGGTTCGCCTCGGACAAACAGATCAACCAGGACGAGCTGGTGTTCATGGACCTGGGCGGCTGTTTCAACGGCTACTTCTCCGACTTCACCCGCACGGTCATCTTCGGCAGACCCAACGCGCAGCACAAGAAGATCTACCGAGCCGTCTACGAGATGATGGAGGCGATCAAGCGGACGCTGATCCCGGGCAACACCAACGCCCAGGTGAACAAGGCGGCCCGGCAGGTGGTGATCGACCACGGGTTCAAGGGGCACGACTACCTGGGACTCCTGGGACACAGCATCGGCGTGACCGGGCTCACCTACCCGATCGTGGGCGAGATCGCGGCCAAGAGCGAGCACGAGGTCGTGCTGAAGCCGGGCATGATCTTCAGCCTGGAGCCCGGGATCTTCATCCCCGGCATCCCCGGCGGCGGCGGCGTCCGGCTGGAGGATACGATCCTGGTGACGGAAACCGGCAACGAAGTGCTGACCACCACCCCCTACGACGAGCGGCTCCTTTCCTAGGGGCATTACCCGGGAACCCGCGCCGAGCGGGCACCCGAAACCGACGCCGGAACGCACCGTCCCCGGGGACGGTGCCGCGGATAACCGGCCGGGGAGGCGCCGCAGGGCGGCGTGAGGTGAGGCATGAAGATCCACGAATACCAGGCGAAGAAGCTGCTGCGGGACTACGGGATTGCGGTACCGCGCGGCGAGGTGGCATCCACGCCGGAGCGGGCGCTGGGGATCGCGACGGAGCTTGCGGGCCGGACCGTGGTCAAGGCGCAGA
>CAIYSL010000078.1 GCA_903928915.1 uncultured Syntrophobacterales bacterium
CTCAACGTCCACGGCTACTGGAACGTGGACAAGAGCAAGATGTCCAAGAGCCTGGGAAACGTGGTCAAGCCCCTCGACCTCAAGGACAAGTACGGCCTCGACCCCTTCCGGTACTTCCTCCTCAGAGACATGGTATTCGGCCTCGATTCGAGCTTCTCGGAGGAGGCATTCGTCCAGCGGATCAACTCCGACCTGGCCAACGATCTCGGGAACCTCGTCAGCCGGACGATGACGATGGCCCTCAAGTATGGTGAGGGCCGCGTCCCGGTCCCCCCCGGCACTGCCGGCGCCGACCCGGACCGGCTGCTCGCGGAAACCGCCGCCAGGACCCTGGGCGCCGTCGAGACATCCTTCGACGAGCTCGCCCCGCACAAGGCGCTGATCGCCATCTGGGAGTTCATCAACGTCACGAACAAGTACATCGTCGAGCAGGAACCCTGGGTGCTGGCCAAGGACCCGGCAAACCGGGGACGGCTCGAAACGGTGCTCTACACCCTGCTGGAGGCCCTCCGGGTGACGGCGGTCCTGATCACCCCGTTCATGCCGGGATCGGCGGACCGGATGCTGACCCAGCTCGGGATCGCCGATAGGGCCGGCCAGACCTTCGCAACGATCCGGGACTGGGGGTATCTGCAGGCCGGAAACGCACTGAAGCGGGAAGATGCGCTCTTTCCCCGCGTGGAGGCAAAGACCGAGGAGCCCAAACCCGAGGCGCCGAGGCGCGAAGTCCCGCCGCTCAAGCCCGAGATCACCTACGAGGAGTTCGAGAAGATTGACCTTCGGGTCGCGAAGGTCCTCGCCGCCGAGCGGGTCCCGAAATCGACCAAGCTCCTGCGGCTGACCGTCGAGATCGACGGCGAGCGGCAGATCGTCGCCGGGATGGGGAAGGACTACACCCCCGAGGAGATCGTCGGCAAGACGATCGTCGTGGTGGCGAACCTCAAACCCACCAAGCTGATGGGGGTCGAGTCGAAAGGGATGCTCCTGGCTACCGATACCGAGGGCGGCCTCACGCTGTTGGGCTTCGACCGCCCGCCGCAGACCGGGGCCAGGATCCACTGAGCGCAGCGACTCCGGTCCGACGATGAGGGCTCACCGCTCCCCCCATCGTCGGACTGCCCGGGAGCGCCCCGGGACGGACGCCGGGCCTACTTCGCGAAACCGTACAATGCCGCCGGGTTATCCACCAGCAGCTGCTTCCGGGCGGCCGCGTCGGGCGCCCATTCGGCAACCAAGTTGAACAGCACCGCATCGTTGGGCTTGTTGTCCCGCTCCGTCGGGTGGGGCCAGTCACTTCCCCAGACCATCCGCTCCGGCGCCGCCTTCATGTAGGCCAGGGCGATCACGTTCATGTCCAGGTAGGTCGGCGGTCCCACCTTGGTGTCCTGGTATACCCCCGAAAGCTTGACCCAGGTCCGGCCCTTGTCGATCAGTTTGCAGACGATCCCGAAGGCCGGATGCATGGCGCCCTGCTGCGGCGGCGGCACACGGCCCATGTGATCGAACACGATCGGCGCCGCGATGCGGTTGAGCAGCGCCTCGTGCTCCACGATCTGATCGCCCCGCAGATGGAGCTGCACGTGCCAGCCCAGGTCGTTCACCCGCTTCGCCAGGGGTTCGATCATCTCGAAACTGGTGACCGAGGTGGCGGGATCGAAAAGGGTGAAGCGGATGCCGCGGATCCCTCCGTCGTTCATCTTCTTCAGTTCCGCGTCGGTGATGCCGGGATTGATGACCGCGACCCCGCGGGCATTGGCAAGCCCGAGCTGGGCGATGGCATCGAGGGTGACGTCGTTGGCGAGGCCGTACGCGCTGGGGGTCACGATCACGCCCCGCGTCGTGCCGAGTCGCTTCTGCAGCAGGCTGTACTCCTTCACGCTGGCGTTGGCCACCAACCGTTTGGCCGACCCGGCGGGGGTAAAGCGCGGGTCGTAGATGTGGAAGTGACAGTCGCAGGTGTTTGCCGGCGCCTTGAGCTTCGGCGCTTCGGTGCCGGAGGAATGCGGCACCTTGAACTCCGCGACGGCGGAAGCGCGAAGATTCCTGGGCAGGCAGACACTTCCGGCTGCAGCTACGGTCAGCAGGCCGGCCCCTTTGAGAAACGTCCGACGGGAAACTCTCTTCTTGCTCATGACCCACCTCCTCTGTTTTCGAGTATGAACCCGCTTCGCTACCGGATGAGACTATGCCGGGGAGGTATTGAACGCAAGGCTTTTTTCTCGGATTTCCCTTCCCGAAGGCGTGGTCCCGGAGCCGTCCGTAGCGCAGATGAATCCACGCAAAATCCCCTTGACTTGCCCGTATGCTTTCCGTACCCTCAACCCGCAGCGGCGCCCGCTAGAGTGGGCCGCGGTGCATGTGGGGTCCTTCAGGGGCACGGCTGTAGTGTTCCCGCTCACAGACCGGGCGGCAAACCTGCGGCAGGGGATTGCGGGAGGTTTCCGGAAGCGGAGGGGAAGGATGGGGCGATCGTCCCGGAAGTGGGTCCTGGTGCAACTGGCGCTGCTGTCGGTCTTCTTCGGCATTGCCCAGGCGGCGCCGCCCGCTGCGTCGGTGGTTGAGGAGAAATCTTCGTACGATCTCGCCGGACACGTGGAGATGCTGAGCGATCCCACCGGCCTCCTGACCGTCCGGGACGCGGCCGGCCGAAAGGATTGGTCGGGGCCGATCCGTGAACCGGTCCCCAACCTCGGGTTCACCCGGGCGGCAGTATGGCTCCGGTTCTCACTCGCCAACGGAGCAGCGGCGCCGCGGAACCTGTACCTCTCCTTCGAGTATCCCGTCGCCGATTCGGTTACCCTCTACCGGGCAGAACCGCAGGGCGTCTTCCGGGAGCTGCACGCCGGGGACAGCGTGCCCGCATCGCCCGACCTCGTGCCCGACCGCCATTTCCTGTTTCCCCTGACCGTCGGCCCCGGCGAAACGGCCGCGGTTTACCTCCGGGTCCAGTCCACGGCAGGGATGACCATTCCCCTGCGGCTCCTGTCCGACCGGGGGCTTGTGCGGAAGGCGATCCGCGACTATACGCTCTACGGAATCCTCTTCGGGTTTCTCGTCCTGGTCCTGATCTATTTCGTCGCGGTGAACAGCTGCCTGGCCGGGGGAACCTGCCTCTGGTTCGCCCTGTACAGCCTGTTCTACGGCCTCCACACGCTGGTGCGGGGCGGGTTCATGCGCCTGGTCATGCCGGACGCACTCGCGGGGGTGAACAACCTCCTGAACCTCCTGATCATCGGCGGCCTTTTCTTCACCGGGGCAAAATTCTTCCGGCTGTTCCTCGGGCTGAAGAACCACGCCCGGCCCTTCGACCTGATCATGGTCCTTTTTCAGTACCTGAGCATCCCCTTCGTTCTGGCCGCCCTGTTCCCGAACCCCGTGATGCCCGCGCTGTCGCTGCTGCTGCTTGTCGTCAATCCCCTGGTTTCGATCTCGCTCGCCTTCTATCTCTGGCGCAGGGGCGTCGCGAATGCCGGCTATTTCGCCTGCGGGTGGATCGTCGCCCACCTCGTGTCGGTGTACGATTTCTTCCGGATCAACGGCGCATTGCCCTACACCCCCTTCGGCGAGTGGCCGATCCCCTTCTCGCTGCTCGTGGCGCTCCTCTTTTTCTCGGCGGCGCTGATGAGAAGAAATGCGACAGAGCTGCTGATGGCGCGGATCGACCCGCTGACCGACCTGGCCAACAGGAGAAAATTCGACGAGTCGCTCGAGGGGGAATGGAACCGCTGCCTGAGGCAACGCACCCCCCTGTCGCTGATCATGGCCGACGTGGACCACTTCAAGGCCTACAACGATGCCTTCGGCCATAAGGCCGGCGACCAGCGTCTCCGGAGAATCGCCGACGCGATACGGCGCCATACCCGCCGCGCCGGCGACCTGGCGGTACGGTACGGCGGTGAGGAGTTCGTCCTGCTGCTTCCCAACCTCGACGCGGCAAGCGCCTTCAGCCTGGCGGAAGCGATCAGGGTCTCCCTGGAGCAGTCGGAACAGAGGGAGGACCAACGGCCGGGCGAGCGGCTCACCGTCAGTTTCGGGGTCGCCACTGCCGTACCGACGGAAGGGGAGAAACCGGAACAGCTCGTCACGGACGCCGACCGGGCGATGTACGAAGCGAAGCGGGCGGGCAGAAACCGGACCGTCGCGAGCGCCTGCGGAGCCTGAAGGGGACGGCCCCGCGGCGCCACCGGTGTTCGCAGCCGGCCCGGGGGATGAAACGGCAGCGGCGGCCCGGACTAGACCAAAACGGCGGGCGGCTTCAGCGGTACGTCAACGGCGGGTACGAACTTCCGCACCTGCGCGAGCGTCCCCCCGACGCTGAGCTTCTTGAACAGAAGGCTGAACTGCGCCTCCAATTCTTTGCCGAGGGCCAGCCGGACCGCCTGCGGCAAGTCCCAGAGCTCCCGCTTGAAGGGGCCGGTCCCCTTCTTCCGGGTCTTGTAGATGAACTGCTCTTCCGTGTCGCCCTCCTTCCGCTCGGAGGCCGCCTCCTGCTTCAGGTAGTCGTAGATCTTCTGCCGGAGGTCGGCCGGGAAGTTCGGGCTATCGTAGACGATGTTCTGGAAACCCGTGGCCAGGTGGATCTCCGCCGTGCCCGTCGCGGGGAACCGGTCGAATGCCTCATTGGGGAGGGTCGAGGCGCCGTGCTGGACCGCCCCGGCAAGGCCGTAGTCGGTCCGGGCCACCGCGGAGAGCCTCTCCAGCGTCTCGAAGTCGAGTTTCACCCGGGCGACGCTCCCGTCGGCCAGGGGAACCCCGCCGTGGGTCGTCCCGGTCTGGACACTAATCTTGCTGATCCCCGTGAGGTTCGTCCCGCTCTGCTCCAGGACGCTGCGGTAGCCGTCCATGAAGGCGCGCAGCTCCTCCACGGTGCTGTTTTTCCCCCCCACCTCGCCGATCTCGCCGCCCACGGAGATGGTGACTCCCGCCGGTTCCAGGTCCCGGATCATCGTCGTGAGTTCGGCGGCCAGGGTGTAGTTCAGCCGCTGCTGCTCGGGCACGGTCGGCTCGCTGAGGTCGACCAGGGTCGAGGTGTCGATGTCGATGTTGTAGAAGCCCGCGTCGATCGCCTCCCAGATCAGGTCTTTTACTGCCTTGACCTCGGCCTCGGGGTCCTTCGCGTACCGCTTCGCCCCCACCTGGAAGTGGTCCCCCTGGAGGAACAGCGGTCCCCGGTATCCCGTTTTGAGGGCCGCCGCCAGTACCGCGCAGGTGTACTCGTCGGGTCGCTGGCGGGTGTAATCGATTTCCGAACGGGCGATCTCGAAGATCACCGCCCCGACCCCGTCGGCCAGGGCCGCCCGGAACACCGCCTGGGCCGTGTCGTAGGTCATGGCGCGGATGTTGATCGCCGGCACGGTAAACCCGGAAACGTCCCCGCGGCCCATCGCCTCGTACAGCCCCTGGATCGAGGCGACGGATATCCCGGCCGCCGCCGCGGTCCGCCGGATCAGCCAGCGGGCCGCCGCCCGCGTCCCCTCATCCGATGCGAACACCGCCGTCCGGATCAGATCGTCGACGAGCGTTGCGCGAAGCTGCCCTTCGTCCGCGATCTCCACGTCCCGCACGCCGGGAGTCAGGATACCGTTCAGGGATTTTTTCAGCGTGTCTATTGTCTCGCAGATCATGGGCTCTCCTTCCCTCTTCGGTCGCACGGCCCGGCGAAATCGGGCCCTCCGCTGTCTCTGCTGTTACGCCAGGAACTCCCTGGCCTTTTCCACTTCAAACCGGCTTCCGATGTAGATCGGACAGCGCTGCTCCAGGTCCTCGACGCGAATCGAGAGGATCTCGTCCGCGCCGTCCATGGCGATCCCTCCCGCCTGCTCGACGATGAAGGCCATCGGCTGCAGTTCGAACAGGAGCCGGAGTTTGCCCCGGGGGCTCTTCTTCAGGGCGGGGTAGGTGAAGACGCCGCCGCCCTTGATCAGGACCTGGTTGATGTCCGGGACGAAGCCGCCGCTGTACCGGAGCTTGTACCCCTCGGCTTCGAGGTATTCGAGGTACTTCAGGTGCTTCTCGGTGCAGTCTTTTCTGATCCCTCCGGGGCTGTACAGGGAACCGCGCTCTTTGAGTCTGATGTTTTCCTGGGAGAGGACGTACTCGCCTTCCCGGTTGAGGACGAACTCGTGGGCCCCTTTTCCGGCGGAGTAGACCATCGTAATCAGCGGGCCGTAAGTGATGTACAATGCCGCCACCATCGAATCCCTGCCCCGGCAGAAGATCGACTCCTTGTGGATGCCGATGATCGTCCCGATGGCGAGGTTGGTGTCGACGAGCGACGAGCCGTCGAGCGGGTCCGCGGTGACGAAGTACTTCTCCCTGCCCTTGCCGAGCAGGACCACGGCATCCTGCTCCTCCGAGGCGTACTCGCGGACGAACCCGGAGAATTGGAGCTGGTTTTTCATGATCTCGTCGGCGCTCCGGTCCAGCGAGAGCTGGTCCTCGCCGTAGAGATTCTTGAAACCGGCAAGCTTCCGGTTCGATTCATGAATCTTTGCAGAGATGTACTTTCCCGTGACCCCGACCTGCCAGATCAGGCGGCGGAGTTCCTCTTCCACGCCGGCCATCCACATCTGGCGGCGCAGATCGATGGAACATTTCGTGTAATCCGATATTCCGTCTCCCATCAGCCCGCTCCTCTCTCGCCCTGCACTACCAAAATCCCCTCCCAAAAGGCAACCTTTTTCTGCCCTCCGGCAGGTGGTTTGGCGGCGCTGTCCGCAAAAAAGGCGCAATCCGTCTCGGTTGCGCCTGTGGTATGAATCAGTCCGAAACACGGGCCGCCGACACCGCAGCCGCGGGAGGCGTTACGCCGCCGTGTACGTCCCCCGTTTGATCTTCTTGATCTTCCCCTGCTTCTGGGCCCGATAGACGATGCTCCAGATCTGCCGTTCGCTGAGCCCGGTCTTGTCCTTCAGCGCCGCCGTCGTGATCCCCCCTGCGCTGCCGCTGACCAGCGACACCACCGCATCACCCTGGGTTTCTCTCGCCGCCTTCTTCCGGCCGGGCGCCGCCTTTTTCGCCTTTGCCCGTTTCACGACGCGGGCCTTCTTCTGCCGTAGCTGCCCGCCCCCCCGCTTTCCCGGTGCGGCCTCGCGCAACTCCTGCAGTTTCTGGAAGTAGGCCTTGACAAACCGTTCCGACCCTTCAACTTCGATCTCGCCGGTGACGGGATTGAACCGTATCCGCGAATTCTCCTTCATGGGATTCCTCCTTTCCGTTCGGGTGCGAACCGCCGCAGACGGGCGTTATCCCCTCCGGTGCGGCAACTGTCATCTCCCGTGCTCATCCCGCCCCGCTCCGGCAGCCGGAATTCTTAGACCACCTTGACGATTTCCGGGGCGCGGCGCTGCGGAGCCGCAGGAACACGCTTGGGGTAGCCGAGGATCACGGGCGCGACGATCCGACAGTCCTCGGGAACGCCGATCTCACCGCGCAGTGCCGGGTCGCGGATGTTGGCCCCCAGACCGATCCAGCAGGTCCCCAGCCCGCGGTTAGCCGCGGAAAACATGAAATAGGCCGCCGCCAGCGTGCAGTCAACTTCCAGTGAGAACAGCTCGCTCGGGCCGATGAAGTACACCAGACAGGGGGCGTTGTAGAAGACGTTGAACTTCTCGTCGGCCAGCGTCGTTTCATACTGCTTCAGCGGCAGACCGGGATTCCGGGTGAGGTCGGCCAGCAGGTTGCGTTTGCTTTCGCCGGAGAGCCGCTCGATCATCTTGCGATCGCGGACGATGATGAACCGGCAGGGCTGGCGGTTGCTGGCAGAGGGGGCCAGGCGGGTGTCCTGAATGATCTCTTCTACCAGTACGAGGGGAACGTCGCGATCCAGGAAGTCCCGGATGGAGCGCCGGTTCAGCAGCAGCGTCGTAAAATCCATGGCTTTTCCTATTTCCGGAACAACTCCGGGAGCCTTTTCCTGGGTTCGATTTTGCAGAAGATTATCAACTTTGTCAAGCATTTGATGTGCGCTCGCCCGGTCAGCGCACGGTGAATGCCTCCTCCGGGCAGTCGAGGACGGTCCGGTCCTCAGCGCGGATGATCTCGGTCCGGGTGAACGCCTGCGGGAGTACCTGGGTGAGGTAGTAGCGGGCGCTCGCGATCTTCCCTGCGTAAAAAGCCCGCTCATGATCTCCCGCCGCCACTTCGCCCAGCCTCCTCGCGGCGATC
Source organism: uncultured Syntrophobacterales bacterium (assembly GCA_903928915.1). GTDB lineage: Bacteria > Desulfobacterota > Syntrophia > Syntrophales > UBA5619 > JAKAFS01. The sequence goes on from CAIYSL010000078.1 coordinate 8,167, forward strand.
AGCGCCTGCTCCAGCAGACACTGGGCCACCTGGAGCTGGGCGCAGACGACGAGCGTCCCGACCGCGTTGAGCGGGATGAACTGGCCCTTTTCGCCGCTGTTGGCATACCACGAGTCGTACGACGCCTTCAGGGCCAAAACGCAGGCGCACCCCTTCTCGAGGTTCGCCATCTCCTGCCCGAATCCCCGGGCGTGGCGGTGCTCGGCCGCGAACGCAGCGATGACGTTCAGCCAGTCCGCAAAGGGAGCGCCGCCCCCCATCCGCATCTTGCGGTTGACCAGGTCCATGCCGTGGATGAAGGAGGTGCCTTCCCAGATGGTGAGGATCTTCGCATCCCGGAGGTACTGCTCCACGGGATACTCGCGCGTGTAGCCCACGCCGCCCAGGACCTGGATGGCCGCGGCGATCAGGGCGAGGCTCGCCTCGCTGGCGTAGCACTTCACCAGCGGGGTGTAGATCTCCGCGATCGCACCCATCTTCTCGGCCTGCGTGCGGTCGGCCGCATGGGCCTGCATGTCGAGGTAGTAGAACCCCCGGAAGATCATCGCCCGGATCCCTTCGGTGTGGGCCTTCATATCCAGGAGCATCCGCCGGACATCCTCGTGGCGGATGATCGGCACCCGTTGTGCGGCCTTGAGACCGAAGGGCCTGCCCTGGACCCGCTGGGCTGCGTACCGGGCGGCGAAGAAGTAAGCGGCCGCGGCCTGGCAGTTGGCATTGTGGCCCGTTCCGATCCGCGACTCGTTCATCATGTGGAACATCATCGCCATCCCCCGCGAACACCCCTTCTCGTCCGGGGGCGGACCCATCCTGATGCCATGGCAGCCATCGTTCTCCCCGAAATTGAGCAGGGCCGTGGCCTGGGCGTTGAGCCCCATCTTGTGTTCGAGCGAGACCGTGGCCACGTCGTTGCCCGGCCCGAGGCTGCCGTCCGCGTTGACGCGGATCTTGGGAACGATGTACAGGCCGATCCCGGCAGACCCGGCAGCCCCGCCCTCGGGACGGGCCAGGACCATGTGGATCGTGTTCTCGCAGATCCCCGCATCGCCCGCGGTGATGAACATCTTCGTGCCCTTGATCCGCCAGACCCGCGGATCGTCGGTGGGAAACGCCCGGGTGGTGATGTCGCCCACGTCGGAGCCCGCATCCGGCTCGGTCAGACACATCGTCCCCTGCCAGTCGCCGCTGAGCATCCGCGGCAGGAACAGGGCCCGGTCCGCATCCGTACCGAACTGGATGATGAGGTTTGCGGCACCGCTGGTGAGCTTGATGTACGAGGTGAGCGCCGGGCAGGCCGCGGTGTTCAGCTCGTGGAGCATCTTGTACAGGATCAGCGGCATCCCCCCTTCGATGCGGATGCACTCGCTGCTCGAACCCCAGCCATTGGCCTGGAGGAACCGGTACGCCTCGGCAAACCCCGGCGCCGGGGTGACGACCCCCTTTTCCAGCTTCACCCCGGTCCGGTCCCCCGGTCCGTTGAGCGGGGCGACAACCCTGCGGGCGATCCGATATCCTTCTGTCAGGTAGGCATCGCAGTCAGCGACGCTGAAATTGTCCCGGAACCGGTCGCAGGCGAACACCTCGGCGGAGGGAAGCCACTCCTTGAGGATGAACAGCAGGTCCCGGGTATCGTACTGAAAGTCCATCGAGGGATCCCTCCTTTTGAAAGGAGCCGGCAAGCGGAAGGGTTGCGCGGTTTGTTACTCCGACAATTATACCTGGCCGAGGCTCCTTACCCACTAGCTCGGCGAACACCGGATCAGAGCCTGCACCGGCCCCGATCCGGTGTTCGGGACAGGCGCCGGGATCCGGTCCATTGCTCGTTCGGGGCCGCTAAAAATGGATGTCGGTCCGCGGCTTCTGCTCGCCGCTGGTGTAGTCGTACCACCCCTTGCCCGTTTTCCGTCCCAGGTCGCCCGAAGCGACGAGCTTCTTCAGGAGCAGCGAGGGGCGCCACTTGGGGTCCCGGAAGTTTTCCCAGAGGGTCTCGGCCACGGCGTACCCGATCTCGAGGCCCACAAAGTCCCCCAGCTCGAAGGGGCCCATCGGATGGCCCAGGCCGTACTTCATGGCCTTGTCGATGTCCTCGATCGTGGCCACCCCCTCGGCGAGGCAGTTGTACACCTCGTTCCGGAGCGCCGCATTGACCCGGTTGACCAGGAAACCCGGCCCGTCCTTGACGAAGACCCCGATCTTCCCGATCCGATCGGTGAGCTCCTTGATGACCTGGATCGTCTCGTCGGAGGTCTTGAGCCCCCGGATGATCTCCACGAGTTTCATGACCGGAACCGGGCTGAAGAAGTGCATCCCCGCCACCCGATCCGGCCGTTTGGTGGCCGTGGCCAGCTCGGTGATGGGAATGGAGGAGGTGTTGCTGGCGAAGATCACCTGCGGCGGGCAGAGCTCCTCCAACTGCCGGAACAGATCCTGCTTGACCGCCTTGTTCTCGATGATCGCCTCGATGATCAGGTCGCACTCCGCGGCCGGGGCGAGCTCCTTGGTCGCTCTGATCCGGCCGGTGATCGCCTCCTTCTGGGCCTCCGTGATCTTCCCCTTGGCGACCCCGCCCGCCAGGTTCTTCGCGATCGCGGCCATCCCCTTGGCCACGAGCGCATCGGAGATGTCCCGGAGTACGACGTTGTAGCCCGCCGCGGCAACCACCTGCGCGATCCCGGAGCCCATGAACCCCGCGCCGACAACCATGATCCTCTTGATCTCCATCCTCCTGCCTCCTAATCTAGGAAAATGCCTCTCCCTGTGTCCCCCTCCCCTTGATCCCCTCCCGCCAGGGAGGGGGTGCGTGAGCCTATCTCCCTTTCGGCGGAGGGTTCTTTCCTCCCTCCCTCCCCCTCGCCGGGGGATTCTTTCGCCCCTCCCCCGCGATGCTTTCTTCTCCGAACAGGGGAGGGCTCCTTCCTCCCTCCCCTCGACGGGAAGCCTTTCCCCCTTCGATCGGGTGGAGACTCTTTCCTTCCCCCCCCGGCGAAGGGTTCCTTTCTCCCCCCCTTGCCGGGGGGTTCTTCCCTCCCTCCCCCTCGACGGGGGAGGGACGGGTGGGGGCGCGATGGCAGACCGAAACTGGTCAGCCCGTGCTTTTCATCACCATTGCCATCCCCTGGCCGCCCTCGGCCGGAAGGGCCGCGAGAGCGATACCCCCGCCCCGGCGGCGGAGCGCGTAGACGGCCCGCGTCACGAGCACCGCCCCGGCGGCGCCCCAGGGGTTGCCCGTGGCGAGTGCGCCCCCTGCGGGATTGATCCGGTCGGCCAGGGCCTCGCCGCCGCCTGCGGCGTCCCATTCCCGGACAACGGCCAGGCACTCGGCCGCAGAGGTCTCGTTGAGTTCGATGACATCCACCTGCCCGAGCGTCACACCGGCCCGTTCGAGGGCCTGCAGACCCGCCTTAGCCGCGGCCATGGCCGCGGTGCGCGGGTCCGCTGCGGCGATGCCCACGGAGAGCACCTCCGCCAGGACGGGAAGCCCCAGCTCCGCGGCCCGCTGCGGGTTTGCCAGAAGGCACATGGCCGCACCGTCGGCAGGCTCTGCCAGCAGTGCGGCCTGCTTCCGCAGTTCGTCCCGGTCGAAGGACTCCTCCTTCTTCCCCTTCTTCACCGTCACGGCGCAGATCTCCTCGTTGAATCTGCCGCTTCCCGCCGCCTGGAGCGCCTTCCCGAGGCTTGCCCCGGAAAAGGCCGCCAGGACATCGGGGGAGAGGCCGTAGTTTCGCGCCGCCCGCTCCGCCCGCTTTGCCGCGGTCACGGCTCCGTATCGCTCCGCCGGCTGGGCCCCTGCCTCCTGGGCCGGGATGGCGTCGATGATGGTGCGCTCGCGTTCAGCGAAGGCGTAGCGCGCCCCGCGGAGCTCGAAGGGGATCTGGCTCATGCTTTCCGTGCCGCCCGCCAGGATCGCACCGCTGTCACCGCAGCGGATCGCCCAGTACCCGTTCGCCACTGCCTGCAGGCCCGAGGCGCTCTGGCGCTGCACCGTGTAGGCCGGGATCGTATCGGGCAGGCGGGCCAGGAGCAGGGCATGCCGGCCGCAGTTGGAGGGCCTGCTCGTCTGCTTGGCCGTGCCCACGATCACCTCGTCGATCATCTCCGGCGCGATCCCTGCCCGCCGCAGGGCCTCCTGCATCGCCGCGGCCGCGAGTTGCTGCTCCGACAGACTCTCCAACTGCCCGCAGAAGGCCCCGAGCGGCGTCCGCACCGCGCTCACCACCATCACCTGGTTCACTGAGTCAGTTTTCCTCATCTCCCACTCCTTCGTATGCCCCCACCCTAACCCTCCCCCGCAACGGGGGAGGAATGCGGAGATTGCTCCTGGCCCAACCCCTGTGGCATGTCCTTCTCCTCGACGAGATTACCTATTCCCCCCCGCACCGGGGAGGGACGGGGTGGGGCGCCCTCAGCATTTTTCCACGATCATCGCCACTCCCAGCCCCCCGGCGCAGCACATGGTGACCAGCCCGTACCGGTGCGTGCTCACCCGGTGCAGTTCGGAGATGCACTTCACCGTCAGGGCCGCGCCCGTGCAGCCCAGCGGGTGGCCCAGGGCGATGGCGCCGCCGTTGGGGTTGGTCCTGGCCAGCAGGGTCTCCCGGTCGATTCCCCACTGCTGCCAATCCCGGATCACCGCCAGCGACTGGGCGGCAAAGGCCTCGTTCAGCTCGATCACGTCGATGTCGCCCAGCGTGAGACCGGCCCGCTTCAGGGCTGTCCGCGTGCACTCCACCGGACCGATCCCCATGACCGCCGGGTCGCAGCCGCTGGCCGCGGCGGACAGGATCCGCACCCGCGGCTTCAGACCCAGGCGCCGGGCCTTTCCCTCCTCCATGACCAGCAGGGCCGCTGCCCCGTCGTTGCGCCCCGAGGAGTTGCCCGCGGTGACGCTCCCCCCCTTCTTGAAAACCGGCGGCAGGGCCGCGAGCTTCTCCAGGGTCGTCATCCGCGGATGCTCGTCCGTGTCGAACAGACACTGCCGGCCCTCCGGGGAAACAACGGGCACCGGGACGATCTCCTCCCGGAACCGCCCCTCCTGGATGGCACGGTTGGCCCGCACCTGGCTTTCCAGGGCAAAGCGGTCCTGCTCCTCCCGGGGGATGCGGTACCGCTCTGCCAGGTTCTCCGCCGTGATCCCCATCGGGAGCTGGCCGTAGACCTCCGCCGGCACGGCACCCGGCCCGCCGGCCACGAGGGAGTCCTCGATCGGGTGGTCCCCGGTCCCCAGGCCGTGCCGGGCGTTGCGCAGGAAATACACGGACTGGCTCATGTTCTCGGTACCGCCCGCCACGATCGCCTCCGCCTGGCCCGCGCGGATGAGCTGGTCGGCATCCATGATAGCCTGCAGCCCGGAACCGCACTGGCGGTGGATCGTGTACGCCGGGAGCGTCTCCGGCAGGTCGGCCGCCAACCCCACGACGCGCGCCGTATTGGAGGGGTCCGAACTCTGCCGGACCTGCCCCATGATCAGATGGTCGACCTCATCCGGCGCGATCCCGGCCCGGCCCATCAGCTCCCGCACCACGAGAGCCCCGAGCTCCTTGTCCGGGACGTCCCGCAGAGCCCCTCCGATCCGCGCGATGGGCGTCCGGACGGCGTGCGTGATCACCGCGTTCCCCATGTCTATTCTCCTTAAAGCAGTCTACAGAAACGTCGCCGCTCCCCTCTTGCGGGAGAGCGGGGACTAAAGTGCCCCTTTCGGGTGCCCCCTGCGGGCGCCCGGGGAGTAGCCGCAATGATCAGCGGCTGCGTTTCGTAAGGAGCGGGGCGCTGGCCCCTTCCACCCCTGCCAGTCCCAGGATGGTCTGCGCCGCCACCGTGGCGCCATGATCGGCCCTTCCCCTTTCTGAGTCGCCGGTAATCCCCTCATCGCCGCATCATCAGCGCGAACACGCCCCAGCCCAGGTATTCACGGGTGTACGCGGCGTAGCGCTCGGGTTCCGCGGTCAGTTGGGCTCGAACATCTTTCGCGAACTCGTCGTCGGGGTTGGCTTCAAGCCATCGGCGCATGGTGAGCCACTTGGCCGCCTCGTATCTGTCCCAGCCGTCTTGGTCTGCCAAAACCATTTCCACGACGTCGTAGCCGAGGCGGCCGAAAGACGCGAGAAGTTCCGGAAGCAGCAGAAAGTCGGAGATTGAGCCGGCCAGACACCCCCGGGCAACATCTTCCGTCGGCGGCAACAGCCGCCAGTAGGGCTCGCCGATGAGGATGATCCCTCCGGGGCGGAGGCTCTGCGCCAGAAGCTCGATGGTGCCGACGACTCCCCCCCCGATCCACGTGGCGCCGAGACAGGCTGCCACGCCGGCCTTCTCGTCAGAGACGAAGCCGGCAGCATCGCCATGGATGAACTTGACTCGATCGGCGACACCGAGCTTTTCAGCGCGGAGTTTCGCTTGCTCGGTGAACAACTGGCTCATGTCGATGCCGGTGCCGATGACTCCGTAATCGCGTGCCCAGGTGCACAGCATCTCCCCCGAACCGCTGCCGAGGTCGAGCAGCCGGGTTCCCGTTTTCAGACGCAGCGCCGCGCCCAGCGTAGCGAGCTTTTCGGGTGTGAACGGGTTATGGATGCGGTGAGCGCTTTCGGTGATGGTGAAGATCCGTGGAATATCCACTGCGGAAAATCTCCTTACGGGTGTGAATAGATTCGACCACGGCCCAACGAAAAACTCACCGGGGGCTCGCGTGCGCGCCGATCCGGTGCAGCGACGGGTTATCAATTCTTATATCTTACACGCAGTTCGTCAGCCACTTGTGCCAATTTCTTATCAAGTGTCCAAATTGGAATGCCTGTTAATACGGCGGACGCGACAATCTGAGCGTCTGTATAACCGATACCTTTTCCCATTAAACGGTTATCTTCAATGAAGGATAAGACTTCTTCATGATCTGCTTCAATGCTCATGGGTAACAGTTTGAGAAAAGAAAGTATTATGGCTCTGTCTTTCAGATTTCCGCACGCCAGTTCCCCGACGATCAATGGGTGACATAATACAGAGCCATTATTGAGCAAGTTTGCCAGTTCAGTACTTCCATTTCTCAAATGCGCTACCCAAACGGAGGTGTCCACAAGAACCATGATCCATCATGCCCCTTTTCTTCTCGGTATTTCTTGAAGCTGTTTTTGCGTTCCACCTAACTTTGCAAGCCTCCTCGCGCTTTCTCTGGCAATAAGCGCTTCCAATCCTAGTTTAACTAGTGTTGTTTTCTCCTTTATTCCGGTAATTTTCGTTGCTTTTTCGATTAAATTATCTTCAATATTCAGCGTTGTTCTCATGTCTTCACCTCATATAAATGTGATGCTATAGTATGCATATAATATGCATATATTTCAAGATTATTTTTTGATAACAAGAAATTCACCGGCCGCGCCAGCGCTCCGGTGGAATGGCACGTTAGCGGTGAATCTTTTTCCTACATTATGATTCTACCCTTACTACCGAATACGTCTCTTACTTCTTCTCTTTTGAACAAGTATATTTGATAGGCAGCAAAGAACATGTATACCAAATCAACAATCTTTCCTAGAAAGGATGAAGGGTTGTTCGCAGGACGAAGAATAGACAGAAAGCTGGTTATCATAATAAACGCGGCCATTATGAGAAGCAGAGGAATCACCCATGACTTTTTTCGATTCAGCCCATAGTAAATGAAAGTGTAGAGACATACAGTTAGAGCTCCTTCGAGTGCTTCGATGGGCGGGTGTTGCATTTGCAGTCCCAACAGTTCAAGAGTGTTGCTATGCCACCCAACAAAGCAAGCCCCGCGTATATCCAGCGGATGATTCTTATCCTTCTCTCTATTTCATCGTCGATTGATATGGTTTCGAGACAAGCTTCGTTTTCTTTAGATCTCCTTGCTATCTCCTCATCAATGCGCTGTGCCCTATCCCTGTATCTTTCACGATCGATGTGCCTGGCGGCGTCTAAGAGTTCATGGAGCGCGTATTTGGAGTATTCAGGCTCGTGATCCATTGCATTCGAGGTGGTTCTTGTTCAGTGTCGCTAATGATAAAATCAGCCGCGAGATAAAAAAGACCCCATTCCTCTTATAGAAAAATGGGGTCTTGCCAGTCAGTCCATATTCCTCTCCAGCAATTGGCAAACGGGACGGAACATTCAACTGCCTTACCTATATGTTACCGCCACATAAACGATTACTCGAAGAAAAGTCAAATGGAATCGCTGACTCCGTTCAGCTCTTGAGAACAATCGCGAGGGGGTCTCCGCCGAAACGCTGCCGCCGTCCCCGGGGAGCAGGGCGGCAGACCTATTTCCCCTCCTTAGCCTTGGCCTCCTTGAAGCTCTCCTGGATCTCTTTCACCTTGGCGGGGTTGTTGAGCAGCTCGTAGGCGGCGCTGGCGATAGTCTTGGCCGCGGTCACCGTCGCCTTCCAGCCCTCCTCGGAGCCGGCTGCCTCGCGCATGGCGTCGGAATGGCCGGCGGTGCCGAAGGGGGCGATCTTGAACGACAGGTTGAAGGTGGGGTAGGCGTGGGCCACGTTCCCGAGGTCGGAGGAGCCGAAGTTCTCCTTGTCCCGGATCTCCTTTTCCGGGACGCCCTGGGCCTTGATCCGGGCGAGCATGAACTCCTTGAGCACCGGGACCGCCACGGGCGCCTTCAGGTAGGCGCGCGGTTCCTTGAACTCCAGGGTCGCGCCGCTGCCCAGCTCAGCCGCTTTGGCGCAGTTGACCACCTTCCGGTAGGCGTCTTCCATCGTGGCCGTGTCGATGGCGCGGGCCGCGAACTCGATCTCCGCCAGGGCCGGCACCACGTTTACCGCCTCCCCGCCCTTCTTGATGATCCCGTGGATCCGCACGTCCTGGCGCAGGTGCTCCCGGAGCATGTCGGCACAATTGTAGGTCAGGATGGCGGCCCTGAGGGCGTTGACTCCCTTGTGAGGGGCCGAGGCGGCGTGGGCGGACTTGCCCTTGAACACGAAGGTGGCCCGCTTCATGGCCAGGAACCGCTGGTCCGTGCTCCAGTAGCCTTCCGGGTGGGTGATCAGGACCACGTCGGCCCCCTGAAAGTGGCCCCCTTCCAGGAGCGCGGTCTTGCCGCCGCCCAGGGAGCCGCGCTCCTCGTCGGGCGTGCCGACGACCAGGAGGCGGCCGGGGGTGTCTTTCATCAGCTTCGCGAGACCCGCCGCGGCCAGGAGCCCCGAGGTGGCGATCAGGTTGTGGCCGCAGGAGTGGCCGTTGGCCAGGGCGTCGTACTCCAGCATCAGCGCGACCGTCGGCCCCGGCCCCTTGCCGTTCAGCTCGGCGCGGAAGGCGGTTTTCGCGACCCCGCCCTTGATAAGGTCGTCGGGCACCTTGAGATCGCCCGCCACGGAGAATCCGAGCTTGCGGAGCTCATCCATCAGGAGCTGCGAGCTCTTGAACTCCTGCTGGCCCAGCTCCTTGTATTGGAAAATCCTCTGCGAGACGGCCTTGCAGCCCCCTGCCTGTTCGTCGATCGCCGCCAGGAGCGCCTTTTCGTCGGCCGACGCCGGCGCGACCCAGAGCAGCGTCAGGATCACCCCGACCAGAACCCGTCCCCAACCACGGCACACATTTCTTTCCATCGGTTCGCCTCCTCTGTCGTTATGCTGGTAACGAACTTTCGCTATGCACTCACCCTCCGCCATCATCCCGGGCGGCGGGAAACCGTAGCTATTCACTGCGAACGACTGTCCTGTGATTGGACGCGATACCTCCCTTACCATTTTGCTGATTGGGGTGCGTGGGGCTTGGCCGGGCAATACCTTTATCAGAAGTTCGCTTTTTTTGCTAGTTGTGCTATGGTGCGCGCCATGCAGCCACGGATCATCCCCCGGGACGAGCACGGAATCTCCCGGAAACAGATCAGCCCGAACGCCCTGCGAACCCTGTACAGGCTCCGCGACAACGGGTTCATCGCCTACCTGGTGGGGGGGTGCGTCCGCGACCTGCTGATGGGGCGGACCCCCAAGGATTTCGACATCGCCACCGACGCGGTGCCCGGACAGATCAAACGGCTGTTCCGCAACTGCCGTCTGATCGGCCGCCGGTTCCGGCTGGCCCACCTGCACTTCCAGGACGAAATCCTGGAGGTCTCCACCTTCCGGGCCTCTGCCCCGCCGGAACCGCCGGAGACCGAAGGGGAACCCGAAAGCGACCGGCCGCCTCTCCACCTGAAGGACGAGGACGGGATGGTCCTGCGCGACAATGTGTTCGGGACGCCCGAGGAGGATGCCCTCAGGCGCGACTTCACGATCAACGCCCTGGCTTACAACATCGCCGACTTCACGGTGATCGACTATGCAAATGGGCTCAGCGACCTGGAACAGCGCCTCATCCGGCCTATCGGCGACCCCCTGGTCCGGTTCACCGAAGACCCGGTACGGATGATCCGCGCCGTCCGGTTCTCCGCGTCCCATGACCTCACGATCGAACCGGCGACCTGGGAGGCGATCCGCGAACTCGCCCCTACCATCACCCGGGCAGCGCCGGCACGGCTGTACGAAGAGATGCTCAAGATCTTCCTGCTCGGCTCGGCCCGGCCGGTGTTCACGCTGATGGAACGAAGCGGCCTCCTTGCCGCCCTCTTCCCCGGGCTTTCCCGGTGGCTCGCCGGCGGAGGCGAGCGCCTCGCGGTGCTGAACACCAACCTGGAGTGTCTCGACCGGCTGTACCGGGGGGGGTTGGCCCCCTCGTCTCCGCTCTTCCTCGCCGCGCTGTTCGGCCCCGTCCTGGAGGAGGAGGCGATCGCCCGCCACCGCGACGGGATCCCCTACCAGCAGGGGCTCGACGCGGTGTGCACCGGTTTTCTGGAAGAGCTCTGCACCACCGTCTGCATCCCCGGCCGGATCGGCGGGCAGTTGCGCCGCATCCTCGCCTTTCAGCCTTCGCTGCACCGGATGCCGCCGCGGCGGCCCGCGATCCTGGCAGGCAGGCCGGAGTTCACCGATGCCATGGCGTACCTCTGCCTGACTGCAAAGACACGGGAAGAGAATCGCCGTTCGCTGGAATGGTGGCAGACCTTCATCACGACTCCGGCCGCGGCGACCGTAGAGAAGTCCGCACCTGAAGGTCCGGCCAAACGGCGCAGGCGGAGGGGGCGCAGGCGCCGCCCTGCGGAGCAGCCCGCTCCCTGACGGCGGGGGGTTGTATCCCGCCCGCTGCCGCGGGTGAACTCTTTGAAATCTCATTATCACTGGTTGTTCATGAGGTATTTCCTACCATTCGGCTTACTATTTTCCAGTATTGCCTTCGGCCCGGGATTACCCCATCTTTTGCCCAACAGACAAGGGCAGTAGAACGGCGCCCGCCGAACCGGGGCGGCCCGTTAACGCCAAGGAGGACGTATGCGATGCTACGACACGGACAAGGTGAGACCGCTGGACGAGCTTCTGGGTGATTTGACCGGAGAGTTCGGCAGCGGAAGGGATAGGGTGTGCGACAAGGACCTCGACACCATGGTCTGGGAGCTCGGCGACTACGAAAATGAGGAATCGCTCCAGGAGGCGGACGAGTACGAGGATGATGTGCGGCCGATCGAAGATGAGCTCGTGGAGAAGGAAATGGTTGTCGACCGCAAGGGTCGCGTGACCTTTGCGGATGTATCGGACGCAGAGGAACCGCTGTTCCCGGGTAGATCGACTGTCGTCGCAGGAGCGCTCGGGAGCGAATCGAAGAGAAAGCCCGCCGTGGCGGTGCGGACGGCTGCGGCGATCGGAAGGGCCGGGTCGGTAAAGACGGCAATTGCGGGGCGGAAGGCAGAGCCGGTAAAGAAGAAAGCGGCGGCAGGAAAGGCCGCGACCGCGCGGAAAACCGCAGCAGTGCGGAAGGCCAAGCCGGCCAGGACGGCACAGAAGGAGCCAACGGCAGGGAAAACCAAGCCCGCGAAGAAGGCCGCGACAACGGGCAAGGCCGGGACAGCCAAGAAGACCAAGACCGGACCGCTGAAAAAGGCCGCAGGGCCGGTGAAGAAGGCCGCGACGGGTAAGACCAGGACGGCCCAGAAGGCTGCGACCGCGCGCAAGCCGGCAAAACCAGTGAAAAAGGTAGCGGCAACGGCCAAGACGAGGGCGGCGCGCGCCCAGAAAACCGCGGGAGCGCGGAAGGTCGCCCAGCCGGTGAAGAAGACCACAGCAGCGGCCGGCCGGATTCCCGTCAAGAAGAAGAAATAACCCCCCGCGGGCATACCGCGCGCGAAAACCGCGGTATGCCCCCTTCCCGGTCATCCCGGCAAGACACCGGGGAGGCGCCGGGCCGCTGATCCGGGGAGGGGGTGGAGTGGCCTACACAACCGGCCGCTTCATCTCGAAGAGATCCCGGGTGCGGCAGTAGAAATCCTCGCCCAGCCGCCCCACCGACCGGAGCCGGTCCGGTTTTATCACCCCGCCGACGATCATCCCGTCGTCCACATGCACCCGCAGGACCTCGCCGACGACGAAATTGTGGATGCGCGGGGAGACGCCGAATTCCATGACCTGCATCAGCCGGCACTCCATCTGGATGGGCGACTCCGCCACCCGGGGAGGTCGCACCAAGTCGCTTGCCAGGGGTGTCAGCCCCGCCTGCGTGAATTCGTCCACGTCGCTCGGGTACTCCCCGGCGGTCTGATTCATCGCCGGGGCGATCGCCTCGGAGACGCAGTTGATCACGAACTCCCGGGCAGATTCGATGTTTACGAGGGTATCCTTTTTCGCCCCGCCCCTCTTCCGGCCGACGGCAAACCCGACAACCGCCGGGTGCAGCGAAAGGACGGTGAAAAAGCTGAAGGGGGCCGCATTGTGCACCCCGTCCGCTCCTACCGTCGAGACCAGGGCGATGGGGCGGGGCGTGATGCACCCCACCATCAGTTCGTGGATTGCCCGGCCTTCCAGGCTGCTCGGATCGATGTCCATGTACTCCTCCCATCAACGGCCGCTTACGATTCTGTCTTGGCGTCGAGCAAGCCCAGCAGCCGGCAGGCGGCGGCAGGCGGCGGCACCTCCCCGCTCTCCACACTCCTGAGCACCTCCGGCAGGCTGCGCTGGACCTCCCGGGAGCTGTGGAAGCGGTCCTTCAGCCCCTCTTCCACGAGCGACCACATCCAGGCGAGCGACTGCAACCGGCGCCGATCCGCCAGCTCGCCGCTTCGCGTCATCGCCTCCCGATGGTTCCGGACGATCTCCCAGATTTCCTCGATCCCGGTCCGCTCCCGGGCGCTGCAGGTGACCACCGGCGGCGACCAGTTGGGCGAGGCCGGCCGGAGCAGGTGGAGCGCGGTCTCGTAGTCCTTCCGGGCGATCCCCGCCCGTTCGACGTTGTCGCCATCGGCCTTGTTGATGGCCAGGGCGTCGGCAAATTCCAGGAATCCCTTCTTGATTCCCTGGAGCTGATCCCCGGCCCCCGCCAGCATCAGGACCAGGAAGAAATCGACCATCGAGGCCACGGTGGTCTCCGACTGGCCGATCCCCACGGTCTCGACGATGATCACGTCGAATCCCGCGGCCTCGCACACCAGCATGGTCTCGCGTGTCTTACGGGCAACACCCCCCAGGGTGCCGCCGGAGGGGGAGGGGCGGATGAAGGCCCGGCCGTCGGTGGAGAGCCGCTCCATCCGCGTCTTGTCGGCAAGGATGCTGCCGCCGCTCCGGATGCTGCTGGGGTCGACGGCCAGGACGGCCACCCGCCTGCCCTGCCCGACGAGCAGCATCCCGAGACTTTCGATGAAGGAGCTCTTCCCCACCCCCGGGACGCCGGTGATCCCCAGGCGGATCGCCTTGCCCGTGTGCGGCAGCAGCCGCTGGATGATTGCCTGGGCCTCGTCCTGGTCGCAGGGACGCGAGCTTTCGAGCAGGGTGATCGTCTTGGCCAGGATGCGGCGGTCCCCGGCGAGCACCCCCGCGACGCTGACTTCACCGGCGGGGATCATCCGTTATTCTTCTCCAGGGCGTTCAGGCACTGGTTGGCGGAATCGACGATCGACGTGCCGGGGCCGAACACGCCCACCGCGCCGGCGCGGTACAGGAAATCGTAATCGCCCGGCGGGATGATCCCCCCGACCACGACCTTGATGTCCCCGCCGCCGCCCGCCTGCAGGGCCGCGATCAGTTGGGGCACCAGGGTCTTGTGTCCGGCCACGAGGCTGGACACCCCCACCAGGTGGACGTCGTGCTCGACGGCCATCCGGGCGACCTCCTCCGGGGTCTGGAACAGGGGGGCGATGTCCACGTCGAACCCCAGGTCCGCGAAGGCCGTGGCCACCACCTTGATCCCGCGGTCGTGGCCGTCCTGACCGATCTTGGTCATCAGGATCCGCGGCCGGCGCCCCTCCCGTGCGGCAAAGTCGCTGCACCGCTTCCGGATCGCCTCGATCACGGCGGCGTCCACGTACTCCGAGGCGTACACCCCGGATATGCACTGGGTGGTAGCCACAAACCGGCCGAACACCTTTTCCATGGCTTCCGATACCTCCCCGACGGTGGCCCGGGCGCGGACGGCCGGGAGCGTCGCTTCCAGTAGATTGCCCCCCTCTGCGGCGACGCGGGTCAGATTCTCCAGGGCCCTGACGACCTCCGCGTTGTCACGGCGGTTGCGGAGCTCCTTGAGCCGGTCGATCTGCTCCAGGCGGACCGCATCGGTCACCTCGCGGATGTCCTCCAGCGGCTTGTCTTCGATCCGGTACTTGTTCACCCCGACGATCACGTCCAGCCCCTGGTCGATCCGGGCCTGTTTCCGGGCCGCCGACTCCTCGATCCGCAGTTTCGGCATCCCCGCCTCGATCGCCCGGGCCATCCCTCCCAATGCCTCGACTTCGTTTATGATCTTTCTCGACTCGCGGATGATGCCGTCGGTCAGCGCCTCCAGGTAGTAGGAGCCCCCCAGGGGATCGACGACGCGGCAGACGTCGGACTCCTCCTGGACGATGATCTGGGTGTTCCGGGCGATCCGCGCCGAGAACTCGGTCGGCAGCCCCACCGCCTCGTCGAAGGCGTTGGTGTGGAGCGACTGGGTCCCGCCGAGGACCGCCGATAGGCACTCGAGGGTGGTGCGGATGATGTTATTGTACGGGTCCTGCTGGGTGAGGCTCCACCCCGAGGTCTGGCAATGGGTCCTGAGCATCAGCGACTGGGGGTTTTTCGGGTTGAAGGGTTTCATCAGCTCGTACCACAGAAACCGCGCGGCCCGGAGCATGGCGATATCCATGAAGAAATTCATCCCGATCCCGAAGAAGAAGGAGAGTCGCGGGGCGAAGGCGTCGATGTCGAGCCCCGTGGCCAGGGCCGCGCGCACGTACTCCAGGCCGTCGGCGATGGTAAAGGCGGTCTGGAGGACGGAGTTCGCGCCCGCCTCCATCATGTGGTAGCCGCTGATGCTGACGGTGTTGAACCGGGGCATGGTGCGGGAGCAGTGGCCGATGATGTCCGAGACGATCCGCATCGAGGGGCCGGGCGGGTAGATGTAGGTGTTCCGGGTCAGGTACTCCTTCAGGATGTCGTTCTGGATGGTGCCGGTCAGTTTTTCCGGAGGCACCCCCTGCTCCTCGGCGGCAACGATGAACCCGGCCAGGACCGGCAGGACCGCGCCGTTCATGGTCATCGACACGGACATCTCGTCCAGCGGGATCCGATCGAACAGGGCCTTCATGTCCTCGACCGAGTCGATCGCCACCCCCACCTTCCCCACCTCGCCGCTGACCCGCGGGTTGTCCGAATCGTACCCCCGGTGGGTGGCCAGGTCGAAGGCGACGGAGAGCCCCTTCTGCCCGGCGGCGAGGTTCTGGCGGTAGAAGGCATTGGACTCCCGGGCGGTGGAGAACCCGGCATACTGGCGGATCGTCCAGGGCCGGCCGGCGTACATCGTGGCCACCGGGCCGCGCACGTAGGGGGGAAGCCCCGGCAGGGTGTTGACGTGCTCCATCGCTTCGAGGTCTTCGGCCGTGTACAGGGGCTTCACCAAAATCCCCTCCGGTGTCATCCAGTTGAGCGTATCGGGAGATTGTCCTTTCAGCAGTTTGGCGGCCAAGTCGTTCCACTGGCCTTTTTGCGGATGCTCGGACATGTATCACTCCTTAATGGGTGGTCGCGGAGACCGGTATGGTCGTCACGTCGCAGAGATCAATCGTCCCGTTCGCACAGCTCGACGAGAACCCCGCGGGTCGCCTGGGGGTGGAGGAAGGCGATCCGGGTGCCCCCTGCCCCCTTCCGGGGCCGCTCATCGATCAGCCGAACCCCCATTGCCTTGAGTTCCTCCAGGGCGGCGTTGAGGTCTGCGACCCGGAAGGCCACGTGGTGGATGCCTTCTCCGCGCTTTTCCAGGTACTTGGCGATGGGACCGTCCGGAGCGGTGGACTCCAGGAGTTCCACCTCGCTCTCCCCCACCGGGAAAAAGGCAGTGGTCACCTTCTGCTCGGCAACGGTTTCCGTTCCCGCCGACGTCAGCCCCAGCAGATCCGTCCAGACGTGGGCCCCCTCGGCGATGCTGCCGACTGCGATCCCCAGGTGGTCGATGCTCAGAATTTTCATGACTGATACGCTCCTTGGACGTTCACGCGCTTCCCGACCGGCCCGCGGCACCGGGTGCCGCAGGGCGATCACCCGCGGGCGTAGTAGCCGTTACATAGAATCTGAATGAACCGGTGAAGTCAAGCAGAAAGAGGGTGCCGATAACCAACCGCGATCCGCCGCTGCTGAATCCTTCACGCACCGCTTTCGCTGTTTCTGCCGCTCGGGCTACCATGGGGCCGGCATCGTGAATGGCGATTCCTCATTATGATGGGTGCGCGCCATTTGTTGCCGATACTGTGACCGAGAAAGGACGTTGCCTGGCCGAGAGCGAATTGGCAAGAACTCGCTCTTGCGTGGTGAACGCATGAGGCACGAGGCGGTTGCGAGGCAGCGGCGGTACCGGGGGGTCTTGCTTTTTCCCGGATCGTGTATAAACTACCGGCCGTACTGCGCGAAGAACGCTGCTTTCAGCGCACCGGACGGCAAACGGGACGCAGGGAGGAAGCAAGGATAAGGATGAAGGGGCTCAGGTTCGCGAAAAGATCGATCGCCCGCATGCGGCAGCCGATCGACTGGCTGCTGGGGTTCACCCCGCGGCGGAGATATCGGCTCAGCGGGGCGGAATGCCCTGCGCAGCCGGCCTCGACCGGAGGGCTGAACGTAAACGTCATGAGTTTCAACATCCGGCGCGGTACGGCGCGGGACGGCAGGAACCATTGGATGTTCCGCCGCAACCGCGTACAGGAAATCCTGAATCACTATCGTCCCGATGTGCTGGGGCTGCAGGAGGCGATGGACTTTCAGGTGGCGGCGATCCGGCACATGCTCCCGGGGTACGCGGTGGTCGGCGAGGGCAACATGGGGGGCAGCGAGGGGATGCACAACGCCATTTTTTACGACACCGGCCGGTTCAACCTGGCCGAAGAGGGCACCTTCTGGCTCTCCGACACCCCGGACGTACCGGCGTCGTGGGGGTGGGGGAACGTCATCCGCCGTACCTGCAGCTGGGCGCGGCTGATCGAACGAGGGTCCGGGCAGGCCTTCTATTTCTACAATACCCATCTCGATCACATCTCGCTCCGTTCGCGCAAGCGGAGCGTAATCCTCCTGACCGAGCGGATCGAGGCGCGGTCCTATCCCGATCCCTTTGTCCTGACCGGAGATTTCAACGCCCGGGAACGGAGCGCGCCCATCCAGTACCTGAAGGGGAAGGTCCGGTTGGGCTCCGCGGCCACGGGAAGGGTGTTGAACCCCAACCCACTGATGGACACCTTCCGGGTTCGTCACCCGAATCACCGCCGCGCCGGCACGTTCCACGGTTATCGGAGATTCTTCTTCCGGTTCAGGCTCGATTACATCTTCGTCCCTCCGTCGATCCAGGTCCGGGAGGCGCAAATCATCACCATGCGCTGCAAGGATCGTTACCCCTCCGACCATTTCCCGCTCCTGTCGACCATCGCGCTGCCGGAATGCGGCGCGCCTCAGCACCCCGCAGAGACTTCCCTGCCGGAGGCGGTAAACGGCTGACCCCGCAGCCGCAAACCCTCTCGCTTCCCCGCACATCGGTACCACCGCCTCCGACCTCCTGCACGTCCTGCCGCTCCTCGATCCGGCCATGGTGACCGCCCCCCGTTCTGTGTAAAGAAAGTGAGCAGGCGACTGTTCATATTATTAACACATCCCTGTTTCTGCAATTGGTTGATTCTTAAAGATTTTAACAGATACCCCTGATTGCCGGCAGAATACTGTTAATTAATCTAACACTTCTCTTCCGCTAAACCCGCCTCCCTGGTCATCTCGCGAGCCGCACTTATAGTTATAACTATCTATATTCATTAGTTATTATTCTAACTCTGCACTGCCCTTGCCTGTTGGCACGGTTAGTGGATTGGAGTAAGGCAAGAAGTAGCGTGCATTGGCAGGCGCAAAGGGTGCAGACGGCCACGGACCAACGCAGCGTCCGGGCAATAGGCAACAACCGAGAGAGGAGGGAATGAATCATGAAGCTCGCACTGTTGATCATCATCGCCCTAGCGGGGGTGCTGATTCCCCTGCTGTGGATCACGGGGACGCTGACGTCCGCCGCTTATTTCATCCGGCAAAAGCTCGGTGCGGCCCGCAGAGACCAGGCCATCGCCCTCGATCCCCAACTGGGATTGACGATGGCCGACGGCGGGGACGCCATCGACAAGAAGACGACGAAGTAAGGGAAGCCCGCAAGAAGAGGGGCAGATCCGCACGATCCCCGATAGTTCCGGTCGCTGGAAACGGAGGGATAGGGCGACAAAAGAGCCGCGACGGTTTGGTCCCCAGGATGATCTGCGACTGATTACGGCGGTAATCCGCTTAACATGCGATGAGAGGAGTGGACGAGGTATGGGAATCGATCGGAGGACTTTTTTGAAGAGGCTGGGAGTAGGGGTAGCGGGGATTGCCCCGGGAAGCCTGTTATCTCCGGGAAAGGTCCAGGCGAAAGAGGCTGCGCCGGGCGGAACGAAGGAATTCATGGGGGTCCTCGTCGACACGACGCGCTGCGTCGGATGCCGGAGCTGCGAAATGGCCTGCGCCGACTCGCACGGCCTGCCGGTCCCGGACATCGGCGACACGGCGGCGCTGGAGAAGGTCCGGCCCACGTCGGAGACGCAGTGGACCGTGGTGAACCGCTTCAATACCGCCAAAGGAGATGTGTACGCGAAGAAGCAGTGCATGCACTGCAACCAGCCGGGGTGCGTCTCGGCGTGCCTCGTGAAGGCCATGGAAAAGCGGAAGGATGGGCCCGTCACCTGGGACGCCAACTGCATGGGATGCCGGTTCTGCATGATCTCCTGCCCCTTCGACATTCCGAAGTTCGAGTACGACAGCGCCGTCCCCAAGATCCAGAAATGCAGCCTCTGCTGGGAGCGGCTGCAGAAGGGGGAGAAGCCCGCCTGCGTGGAGGCCTGTCCCGGGGAGGCCCTCACCTTCGGCACCCGGCGAGAACTGATCGTGGAGGGAAACAGGCGAATCTACGGCGAGCAGGGGAAATACATCCCCCACATTTACGGCGAGCACGAGGTGGGCGGCACCGGCTATCTCTACCTCTCTGCGGTCCCCTTCGATCAGATCGGCCTCAGGACTGACCTGGGAGCAACCCCGTACCCGGAATTCAGCAAGGGATTCCTCTATTCCGTTCCGATCGTTCTGCTGCTCTGGCCGGCTTTCTTGATCGGAGTGAACACCTTGACCGGCCGGAAGAACGACGTACGACGCGCCCAAGGAGGTCAGCAATGAACGGAACGACGGTAACCGCAGCACCGATGGAAAACAAACGGACGCTCAAGGACATCATCGCCTTTGTGCTGAGCGAGTTGAAGCCGCGGGGGAAAATGTTGACGCCGTTCAACGTCATCTCTGGCGCGACGATCATCCTGGGCGCCTTCCTCATCCTCTACCGGCTGGTCAGGGGTCTGGGCGCCGTTACGAACCTCTCCCAGGATTTTCCCTGGGGAATCTGGATCGGGTTCGACGTTATGGTAGGCGTCGCTTTTGCCGGCGGAGCCTACGTTCTTACCTTTGTGGTCTATATCCTGCGATCGGACAAGTATCACTCCATCATCCGGGCGACGGTCCTCAACGGCCTGTTGGCCTATGTCTTCTACGCCGGCGCGATCTTCCTCGACCTCGGCCGCTGGTGGAACATCACCAACCCATTGTTCGGGAACAAATTCGGGGCGAACTCCGTTCTGTTCCTGATTGCCTGGCACTTCCTCTTGTACATGCTGGCCGAGTTTGTGGAATTCTCGCCGGCCATCGCCGAATGGCTGGGCCTGCGGAAGGTGAGGAGATTCCTCGGCTCGCTCACCGTGGGAGCGGTGGTGGTGGGTATCGCCCTCTCCACGCTCCATCAGGCGGGCCTCGGGGCGCTGTTCATGATGGCCAAGGGAAAGATCCACCCCCTGTGGTACACGGAATTCATCCCGGTGATGTTCTTCGTTTCGAGCATCTTCGCCGGCCTCTCGATGGTGATCTTCGAAGGGTCGATCAGCCACAGGGTCTTCAGCGATAAGATCGACCACAGGGATCACACCGCCTACGATGCAATCCTGATCGGCCTGAGCAGGGGGTGCGCGGTGGCCATGTTCGTATATTTCTTCGCCCAGTTTCTGATCTTCATCCACGGGTGGCACTGGTCGCTCTTGAACACGCCGATGGGCTACTGGTATCTGATCGAGATGATCGGGCTGGTGGCGGTTCCCTGCGCCCTGTTTCTCCAGGGGGCGCGGTCGGGCAGCGTCCCGCTCATCCGGACGGCCGCCGTCCTCACCATGATCGGGATCATCGTCAACCGGCTCAACATCTCCATCATCGCCTTCAAATGGTGGATACCGCTGAGCGAACGATACATCCCCTCCTGGATGGAGATTGTCATCACCCTGGCGATCATTTTCACCGAGGTGTGGGTGTTCAGGTGGATCGTGACCCGGATGCCGGTATTCGGCGGAGTGCCGGCCTGGGCGGAGGAAAAACATACATAACCTCTTTCACAAGGAGACGAGACGATGGAAGGCTTTACCTACGTGGACATCTTTGCGACAAAGGGCATTGAATATCTGCTGGTCATCGCCGCGCTGCTTTTGTTCATCCCCTTCTGGAGGGTGGTGAGCAAACCGGCGGCGATCCCGGCGGCCGTGGAGAACGTCATCCCGGCCGTAAACGGATGGTTTCATCTTCCCGAGAGGCTGTATTACCACCAGGGACATAGCTGGGCGATGCCCGAGGAAGGCGGCCTGGTGCGGGTGGGGATCGACGATTTCGCCCAGAAGTTGGTGGGGAAGGTCGATGGCGTCGAGCTTCCCCCGCTCGGTTCCCGGGTAGCGCAGGGAGAAAAAGGGTGGAGCCTGCGCGCCGGCGCGAAGACCATCGACATGCTTTCCCCTGTCGACGGAAACGTGGTGGCGGTCAACGAACAGCTGCTGAAGTCGCCGGGGGATATCGGCAACGACCCCTACGGGCAGTCCTGGTTGTTGAAGGTCCAGGCGCCCAGGGTCTCGGCGAACCTCAAGAACCTCCTGTCGGGAGGGCTGGCCGTGAAATGGCTGGAGGGGGTCCGGGAGAACCTCTTCGCCCGGATGAATTACAACCTCGGCGCGGTCTCCCAGGACGGTGGTGTGCCGGTCGACGGAATAGCCAGAAATCTGGACCGGGAACGGTGGGACGAGATCGTAAAGGAGTATCTTCTGACCTCCTGAGCGATCTGAGCAGAGTATGTGCGTCGGTGAGTATCTATGAAGGAAGAAGCCTCTCGCCGTTATCCGCTGATACCAGAAGAAGAGCGGAAGTGTGTCTGGATGACCACGGGGTTGATATCCTACAAACTGTGCGACCGGAACTACCGGTGTGAATTCTGCCCCTTCGACCAGGCCTTGAAAAACGAAGAGGGCGTCGCCGACACCGAGGCGGCAGCGGGAGGCACCGGGACGGAGGGGCCGCTCGTCGCGGACTCCTCCGCCCGGATCGGCGGATCCTTCTTCTACCACCCCGATCACTGCTGGGTGAAGGTGGAAACCACGGAGAGGGTGCGGATCGGGATCGACGAGCTGTTGACCCAACTGCTGACGCGCGTCCAGGTGGTCATCCTTCCCCAGGTGGGAAACTTCATTTCCCAGGGCGAGTGCTGCGCCCATATCATCCAGGAGGACTACATCCTGCCGGTGGTATCTCCCCTCTCCGGGTCGATCCAGACTATAAACCCCCGCCTGAAGAAGAGGCCCGAACTGGTCAGCGACGATCCCCGGGGCGAAGGGTGGCTGCTGACGCTCAAGCCGGAAAACCTGGAAAGCGACCTGCAGAACCTGCTGTTCGGGAGAAAGGCGCTCCTCTGGTACCAGCAGGAGGAAAAGGAGATCCTCGCCCGGGCCGACGGGATCCTGAAGCAGAGTCCGAATGCCCTGGGTCCCACCATGCAGGACGGGGGCGTCAGGGTCGCGCACCTGCGGGACATCCTCGGCATCGTCACCGCCGAGCAGCGGACGCAGATCCTCGACTCTTGCGTCACCCGGCGCAGAAAGGCCCCCGGAGGGCCCGCCCTGCCGAAGTACCGTCCCCGCCCCGAAGGCTGACCCTCCCCGGTCTCACTATTTTTTCCCCCACCAGGGGAACCGGAATCCGTCGTTGGCAGGAGCACCCCGCTCCGCCCGGATGGTCCGCTGGCAGGCAGGGCAGAGTTCGGCCGGTTTCTGGTCGATGTTCTCTACGTAGGTGGAAGAGTTCATGACGCACTGCGGCTGCGAACAGTGGATCAGCCCGAAGGTGTGTCCCAGTTCGTGGATCGCCTCCTTCAGCAGGCGTTCGGTCGTCAATTCCCGGTCTTCGGGCAGTCCGTAGAACCGGTTATGGAGGCGATGGAGGGAGACGATCGCGCCGATCCCTTTCAGCTGGGCCTCGCCGAACACGAACGTGAGGATGGGGATGAACAGGTCCACATCGACCACACCCAGGATCCGTTCGGTCTCCCGGGGCGGGGCCGCGATCAACTGCCTGAGCAGCAGCGACGAGTTGTACTGCTGGCGGTTCGGATCGAAGGCATCCTGCAGACTGATCTCCCGGGCGTCTACCCTGGTCGGCAGACGGAACGTATCCGCGACAAAACGCTCGAGCGCGGCAAGGTAGGCGTGGTCCTCCAGCCCGATCGGTACGAGTGAGATATGGGTCATCCGCTCTCGCGCATCAGCGTCATCGTTTGAGATGGTATTTTTCGATCTTGTTGTACAGGGTGAGACGGCTTATTTTGAGGATTTCCGCCGCCTGAGCGATGTTCCCCCGCGTCTGTGCCAGTATCTTCTCGATATGGGCCCGTTCCACATCCTCCAGGGTTTCTCCGCCGGAAGGGGTCGCCTGCGCGGAGAAGGGAAACGAAAGATCTTCGACCTGGATCTTGCTTCCCTTCGTCACCACCATCGCCCGCTCGACCACGTTGCGCACCTCCCGAATGTTCCCCGGCCAGTCGTAGGCGCTGAACGTCTCCAAGGCCTGGGGCGAGAAATCGGTGACGTTCTTGTTCATCGACCGGGCATACTTGTTGAGGAAATACCGGGCGATAAGCGGAATGTCCGACCGCCGCTCCCGAAGCGGCGGCAGCACGACGGAAAAGACGTTGAGCCGGTAGTACAGATCTTCCCGGAAACTCCCCTCCCTGATTGCCTTCTCCAGGTCCTTGTTGGTCGCCGAGATGACCCGGAAATCGCAATCGATGGTCTTGTCGCCCCCCAGCCGGGTGAATTTCTTCGTCTCGATGACCCGGAGCAGGTCCATCTGCATCTTTTCGGTAATGTTGCCGATCTCATCCAGAAACAGGGTCCCCTTGTCGGCCATCTCCAGCTTTCCCTTGCGCGTGTACATGGCCCCGGTGAAGGACCCCTTTTCGTGGCCGAACAGCTCGCTCTCCAGGAGCCCTTCCGGGTAGGCGCCGCAGTTGATGGTGATGATCGGAAAGTAGCGGCGGCTGCTGCGGCTGTGGATCGCCCGGGCAATCAGCTCCTTGCCGGTCCCGCTTTCCCCGAGGATCATCACGGTGGAATCGGTCTTCGCCACCGTGTTGACCATCTCCATGACCTTCTTGATGGCGGGGCTTTCCCCGACGACTTGATCGGGCAGTTGCAGCTCTTCGATCTGGTGGCGCAGTTGGAGGTTCTCCGTGATCAGCCTCCGCTTCTCGACGGCGTTCCTGATCAGCCTGCTCAGGTCGTCGGGATCGACCGGCTTCGTTATGTAGTCGAAGGCCCCGTCCTTCAGCGCCTGGATGGCCGTATCCACCGCCGCGAAGGCCGTGATGATGATGGTGACGATGTTCTGATCGATCTCCTTGATGCGGTGTTGGAGCTCGATCCCGTCCATTCCCGGCATCTTGATGTCGAGCAGGATGATATCCCAGGGGTTGTCCTGCAGCTGCTTCAGGGCGCTGGTGGCGTCTTCGGCAGTAGCCACCCGATACCCGTCCGCCTTGAACCATTCGTACAGCGACTCCCGCACCGAGGCTTCATCGTCGACGATCAGTATTCCTATCTCTTCGGGCTTCAAAGGTCATCTCCTTTCCTGCGGCCGCAGTCGCCGTACCCGATACTCCCTTTTCGGCCCCTGCGGACCTTCCCGACCCGGGTCGACGGTGGCGCGGGGGTCGGAGCCTGTCGGCTGTCATTGACCATCCTGAGCCCCTCTGCGCTCCGGGTTCGGCAGCGGCCCGTTATCCTGCTGCCCCTTCTTTTGCGGGGATACCCGGGGGAGGAAGACGGTAAAGGTCGTTCCCTGGTTCACCGTGGAATCCACCTGGATCGTCCCGCCGTGCTGCTCCACGATTCCGTACACCACCGACAGTCCGAGCCCCGTGCTCTTCACCTTCGTGGAAAAGAACGGCTCGAAGATATGGGGAAGGACATCTGCGGGGATCCCCCTGCCGTCGTCCGCTACGCTGACCCGGATCCGCTCGGTGCGGCAATCGGTGGCTATGGTTATCTTCCCTCCCGGAGAAGTCGCCTCGATGGCATTGATGATCAGGGCAACCAGGATCTGCTGGATCCCGCCGGCATCGCACTGGAGGCTATCGTCCCCGTCGTCGAACTCTTTGAGGAGGGTCAGCTCTTTCATCTTGATGCTGTGGTCGATCACTGCGGCGCTGTTGTCGATGATTCTATGCAGGCGTTCTTCCTTGAAATCGCCCGAGGTCTTGCGGGCGAAGAGGAGCAGATTCTTGACGATGTTTCCACACCGCTTCGTTTCGTTGCTGATGAAGGTCAGATTCTTCTTCACCGACTCCAACGTCTCGGAATCGACACCTTCCCGTGCCAGGTACCGGGAGGATAGTTTTGCGTAGGAGAGGATCCCGGAGAGGGGGTTGTTGATCTCGTGGGCCACCATTGCCGACAGCTCACCCATGGCGGCCATCTTTTCCGCGACGATCAGCTGCGACTGGGTCTTCTCCAGCTCCCGGGTCTTTTCCTGGACCCGGCTCTCCAACTGTGTCGACCAGTCCTGGACGGCCTGGTTCGCCTCTTTCAGGTGATAGGTCATCTTGTTGAACGAATAGGCCAGGTTTCCCAGTTCGTCGCGCGAATGGATGTCGACCTTGTGGTCGAGGTTGAGGTTCGCAACCTCCTTGGTGGCGTCGTTGAGCTTCTTGATCGGGCTGTGGATCATCTTCCGGACGAACGCCCCCTTCACCAGGGCGGTAAGCAGTATCAGGATGAAGGAGTACAGCAGCATCTTGTCGCGCGTGTCGACGATGCTCCGGTCCCCTTTCTCCAGCGAGAGCTTCACATCCAGGATGCCCAGCAATTTTTCCTTCGGGGAATGGGCATGACAGGAGGCATTGTAGCAGACCGGTTCGTTCTCGATCGGGTTGATCATCCCTAAAATGCGGTATCCGTCGGGGGATTGCAGTATCCGCGTCCGGTCCTTGGTGGGGACGACCCCCTTCGCCGGTTCTTCCGCATGGCAGACGTAGCACTGCTCCGCCTGCTTGTCCGCGATCTGCCCCCGCTCCTCGATCCGGTCGGAAAAGGCAATCGCCCCTGCTTTATTGTAGATCCGTATTCCCTCGAATATTTCCTCCTTGCCGAGACTGAGGATCGTGTTGGTCAGATCGTCGCGGCGATTCTCCAGCATGCTGTTGTAGGTCGCCCTCTTGATAAGGTTGCTCACCTGGACCGCGTTATTGACCACATCTTCCCGGTACAGGTTGGTGAAAAAGTAGATATTGACGTAGGTAATGATTCCGAAGGACAGCATCAGGAGGACGACCAGCAGCACGAAAAACTTCACGCCGATCGAATTGGTCAAGCCGACGATTCTCTCGAGCAGCCGTGCAGATTTCATGGATTTTTCTTATCACCCCCGGCGGGGCTATGCAACAGAATTATCCGCAGGGCCGGCGTCTCCGTTCGCCCGCGGAGGTCAGCCCGCGGGGGCTCGCATCCCCTTCCCCCGGTGCAGCGCAGTTCGCGCCCGCGACGCCCTTACCCGCCGGGAGAACTCGCTATCCGTCCGATTATTCTGTTGACAGCCCCCTCCCTCCTTCCTATAATCCGCGCACCCACCGTGTCGTTCCGGTTGGGCCAGCGCCTGCCAAGGAGTTTTCATGAAGACCTCGCTTCTCGACCTGCTTGTCTGTCCGCTCTGTCTGCCTCGGGAGATCGCGCTCACGGCTGTAATCACCGCAGAGCGCGGGGGGGACATCGGCGAAGGCGCACTGACCTGCCCGGGGTGCGGCGGCTCCTACCCGGTGCGGGAAGGGATCGCCTTCCTCGACCCGGCTGCCCGGATGGAAACGAAACCCCCTTCGAAGTATGAGACCGCCCCGGTGGTGTCGTCCTACCTCTGGAGCCACTACGGCGATATCCTGGGGGACCCCGAGGCCTCGTCGGCGTATGCCGAGTGGGCAGGCCTGGTAAGCGGCGGCTCCGGCGCGGTCCTGGACATCGGCTCGGCTGTCGGCAGGTTCGCCTTCGAGATGAGCCGCACGCACGATTTCGCCGTGGGAATCGATAATTCAGTGGCCTTCATCCGGGCGGCCCGCGAGCTGCTGGTCCGGGGCCGGAAGGCGGTAGCCCTCCGCGAGGAGGGGCTGCTCACCCGGGAGGAGACGGTAGTGCTGCCCGGGCAGTGGCGGACCGACCGGGTCGAGTTCATCGTGGCCGACGCCCTGGCGCTGCCGTTCCGATCCGGGAGCTTCGCCGCCGCGGCATCGCTCAACATCGCCGACAAGGTGCCGCTGCCGCTTCAGCACCTCCGGGAGGCAAACCGCGTCACCCGGGACCGGGAGGCCCAGTTTCTCCTTTCGGACCCTTTTTCCTGGTCGGACGAGGTAGCCCGTCCGGAGGATTGGCTGGGGGGAACGGCGACCGGCCTCTATGCCGGCCGGGGGCTCGACAACATCGCCGCCCTGCTTGCGGGCAAGGACCGGCTGCTGATGCCCCCCTGGCGGGTCGCCGGCCGGGGCAGTGCCTGGTGGAAGATCCGGACCCATGTGAACCACTTCGAGCTGATTCGGAGCTGCTTCGTCAAGGCGGAACGGTAAGATCCGAAACGCGCCGTATGTAAGCTGCTTGTCGGCAGATATGCAACAGGACTATCGTTGTTGCGCCCTGCTCACGCGGCACATGAAGCTTCTGCTGGTGGAGGTGCCGGTCACCGGGCTCCGCCGGTCGTCCTCGGTGAGGGCGTTGAGATTGCATCGCAAGTCGTATTCGCCCCACCCCCAGGCAAGGCGGACCATGCCGGGGCGCACCGTGGTCGAGATTCTCGCCGCCATTTCGACGGCCCCCTTCGGAGATTCAATCCGCACCGGATCGCCCTCCGTCAGATCGTAACGCAGGGCATCCTCGGGGTGGATATCGACTACGCAACCCGGACCGGCCTCCCGCAGGGAGGGGATCGTGCGGAACTGCGAGTTGGTGAAGCGGATGTCGCGGCTGCCGCTGATCCCCAGCATCGGATACTCGCCGCTCCGATCGGCAAAGCTGATCGGGTCGTCGCCCAGGCCATGCTGAAACGGCACGCCCGGGAATCCTGCCTCCGCCAGCCGCGCGGAGAAGAATTCGACCTTACCGGTCGGCGTCTTGAACGGCGCCTCCCGGTATTTTTCGTAGCGCATCTCCTCGACCCGCAGGCCATTGCCGTTCTGCCGCAACTTTTCCACGGTGACCCCCGCAGGCTCCAATTGGTAATCGAGGGCCTCTTCCGCGCTCTGCCAGGGAAATTCAGCGGAAAACCCGAGCCTCCTGCCCAGCGCGAAGACGATCTGCCAGTTCGGCCAGGAATCGCCCACCGGCGGGATGACCGCGTTTTGCAGGAACATCGGGTTGTTGCGGATGGAGGAGCGATTGAGCTGGGTCGTTTCAAAGCAGCTGGCCGCCGGGAGAATGACGTCGGCAAGCTTGGCCGTCTCGGTCATAAACATCTCGATCACCACCAGGGTCTCCAGCTTGGCGAAGGCCTCCCGGGTCCGGGTCGAATCAGCCATGGTGATCAGCGGGTTGCCGGTCTGGACCACCACCATGTTCACCGGGTAGGGCGATCCCTCGAGAATGGCATCGATCAGGCAGCCCTGGACCTGGTTGCCCCAGGTTTCGCTGAAGGTGTTGAACAGCGGGTAGTCGCGGGTGATGGGAACCGCCCCGGCGGGAAGCCGATCCTTCAATTGAATGTTGCGCACCGGTATCGGTTGCGGCAGCACGTCGCCGCCTGGTTTGTCCAGGTTTCCGGTCAAAGCCCGGAGCATGGCAATCGCCCGGGTCGTGTCGAAGACCTCGCGGTGCATGTCCAGGCCGTTGCCGTCGACGATGCATCCGGGTTTCGTGGCGGCATAGAGACGGGCCGCCTGCTTGATCTGCTCGACGTTCAGCCAGATCTTTTCGGCGACCGCCTCGGCGGGATATCGGGCGGCAACAGCTTTGAGCTGTTCGAAGCCGGTCGTATGGGTTCGGACAAAGTCAGCGTCAAACAGTTCTTCCTTGATGATCTCGGAAATCATCGCCATGGCGAGCAGGCCGTCGTGTCCCGGCTTGATCCGCAGCCAGAGGTCCGCCTTGCGGGCAAGGGCGGTTTGCACGGGATCGACCACGATCAGCGTGGCCCCCTGCTCGCAAGCGCAGTGGATCGCTTCGGCCGCACCCAAGGCGGTGTCTTTGTCGTTCTTGCCCCAGACGATGATGCAGCGGGCGTTCTTCGCCTCCGGGAAGGCCATGGCCCCATAGGTGAAGGAATGCGCAAAATCACGGTCTACAAAACAGATGGAGCCGTTGCCGATTGTGTTGGGGGAGCCGAAGAGATTCATCAGCCGGTTGGGATAATCCCAGGGCGCTCCCCAATCGGCAGCCATACCCCGCAGCCAGGCAACCGACCGTGCCCCGGATTCCTCCCGATGACGGTGAAATCGGGCGGCTACCAGGTCGATCGCCTCATCCCAGCCTGCTTCGCGAAAGCCGGAGCCGTCGTCCTTCTTGATCAGCGGAGTCGTCAGCCTCCGGGGGGAATAGACGATATCCGCGGCAGCAGCCAGTTTGGGGCAAGACAGCCGTTTCTCCGGGACGAGGAAGGATTTTCGCCGTGCGGCGATCAGGCGGTTGTCAACCACCTCCGCCTCGACGGGACAGCAGGAAGAACAGAGACGACAAACCGTATCCAGGATCATTGGGTTCTCCTATCAGAAAAGGATCCGCACCGGGCAGCCTGAACCTCCCGCCGGACGCTGCGTCGCGCCGGCGGCCCTCGGCGCGTCCTAGCTTCTCTCCACAAATTCGACGATGTTCCCGTCCGGGTCCTTGACCATGGCGATCCGCGAACCGGGCCGCACCTGCGTCTCCGGCAGCGTGAATTCGATCCCCCGATCACGAAGCTCGGCGCACAGCCCGGTCAGGTCTTTGACGACGAAGGTCACGTACCGGAATCCCAATTGGCTCTCCAGGCCCGGGGCTCCCGGGGGAGGCGCCGTCGCCGGTTCGATCAGTTTGAAGTCGCTCGTTCCGAAGCGGAGCCGGTGCATGGTACCGAACCAGACGGGAACGCTGCCGACGAACTGGAGGCCGAGGATATCCCGATAGAAGGCAAGGCTGGCAGCGATGTCTCCGACGATCACGCCGATATCCAGAGAATCTTTTGCCGGCTGCATCATCTCGTTTCACTCCTTTCCGTTCGTTTCCGCGGGAGGTCAACTATTCCTTGACAGCCTCCCGGCGAATCATATATGCTCGCCGCTCGAAAATCGAGCGTGGGCACCCTCCCGCGCCGTAATACGCCTGGGGATGTAGCTCAGCTGGGAGAGCGCGGCGTTCGCAACGCCGAGGCCAGGGGTTCGATCCCCCTCATCTCCACCAGATACCAAAAAAGGGACCGGTCCAACCGGTCCCTTTTCTTTTCTGGTCTTTTCTGGCTGCGCCAGCCCCGTCATCGCCGGGCCGCTCTTACTCCGGGAAGATCTTCGCGAACCGCCGGGGCCTGCGCTTCTTCCAGGCTCCCCGATGCCAGACGTCGCTCGCCAGAAGGGGGAGAACGGAGGTGGCCTCGGCGTAGACCATCTGCTCGCAGCTGCTGTCCACCTTGCCCCAGGAGTTCGCCTCTTTCAGGGTTGAGCTCGAGCA
>CAIYSL010000079.1 GCA_903928915.1 uncultured Syntrophobacterales bacterium
CAGGTCCAACTCAATTTTCTTCAGGAATTCATCCTCGATGGTGGTCGTCAGCTCATCTCCGTATTTGATTAAATAATGCGGGTAATCCATCACATGGATGACCGGGCGGATCATGTGCAAGTCGTTCACCGCCGTCCACAGCTTTCGGTTATGCTCCTGAATCGGCAGCTCCGCGATTTCCCTGATTTCTCTTGCCAGTTCTCGAAGCCTGGCGATCTCGTTCTTCAGCATGCGGTTGTCTCCTCAATCCTTTTCACTCGTGTTTTCGGTTTCTCAGGTAATGGGATAGTGGCAGCTCAGCCAATGATCCGGTTCGATTTCCTCATACTCCGGCACGACCATTTCGCACTTCTCCCGACGGTAGCGGCAGCGTGGATGAAAGACGCACCCCATCGGCGGATTGATGGGCGACGGTACGTCGCCGCTCAGCGTGATCCTCTTCTTCGGCTTGGCGGGATCGGACATGGGAACCGGTTCATCCATTATCCTTCTGCCCGTGCCGGACGTCACGTGAGGCTCCGGTTTGGCCGATCGCGGACCGGATCTTCGCCGAGATCCGCTCGGCCGATTCCCGGATATCGCTCCGGGCATCGAGTGGGTTGTACCGGAATTTGGGACCGAAAAGGGAAAGGGCAACCGGACAGACGTACCCTGTCACAGGGACCGAAATGCCCGTGACGTCGGGACGCGTCTCCCCCCGGTTCAGGGCATATCCCTGCCGCCGGATTTCGTTGATCTCCTTCATGCGCAACTCCGGGTCGCTCATGAAATTCGAGGCCTCCGGCGGGATATCCAGATGGGCGAAAAGCTTCTGCAATGTCTGATCGTCGTACTGAGAAAGAATCACCCGGCCGGACGACCCAACGCAGATGGGCATGGTCGACCCCTCCCCCAGGGAGAAGCATATTTCCTGGTCGCTCGGCAGCTCCTTGAGAACCAGCCGCCTGTCGCCAACGGGAATGATGAGCAGAGCTGTCTCGTGATGGGCTGCCTGCAGACGGCGCATCTCATCCGCTGCGGATACGATGAGCAGGCGATGGAGAGTAGGAGTCTTGGCCGAGATCTGAAGGAGCAGCGGCCCGACGTGGTAGGTGTGGGCAACAGGGTGCTGAAAGGCGAGGCCGGTCTGGGCGAGGCTTTTCAGGATGCGGTGTGTCGTGCTCTTGCTGAGACCGACCTGCCGGTAGATATCTTCCAGACGGGAGGTGCCGTCGGCCAGGACCTTCAGAATTTGCGCGCCGAGGAGTATGGTATTGACCGTTTTCGTCGAACCCATAAATCTCACTATGCGTGATTATGATGGTATGATGTAAGATTATTATCATCCACTCGCAGTCATTGTCAAGACAATATTTTGTGTATTTCTCCTGTAATTACCCACCATATATTGTGGTTTATTTCCTCTGCCATACATTCCATAGTATTTTCTCTTTACAACCCACATTTCTTCTGTTAGAATCCCCGCGAAATGTTGCCATCTAGCGGATATTAGAGAAGATGAGACTCAAGAAACTGGAAATCAGCGGTTTCAAATCCTTCCAGGAGAAGGTCGTCCTCGACTTCTCCCCGGGAATCAGTGGCATCGTCGGCCCGAACGGCTGCGGCAAGAGCAACATCGCCGATGCGATCCGCTGGGTCATGGGGGAGCAGCGGGTCAAGACGCTCCGGGGGAAGAAGATGGACGACGTGATCTTCAACGGCTCCGAGGGGGCCGCCCCCGTCGGGATGGCCGAGGTCTCGATGATTCTCACGGCCGAGGGGCAGCAGTTCCCCGGCGCCTATGCGGAGTGCAACGAGATGATGATCACCCGTCGCCTGTTCCGCGACGGCGAAAGCGAATACACGATCAACAAGATCCCCTGCCGCCTGCTGGACATCAAGGAATTCTTCATGGGGTCGGGGATCGGCGCCCGGACCTACTCGCTCGTGGAACAGAACAGCGTCGCCTCGCTGGTCGAGGCCAAGCCGGAGGAGCGGCGGCAGTTCATCGAGGAGGCCGCCGGCATCTCCAAGTACAAGAGCCGCAAGGAGTCGGCCGTCCGGAAGATGGAGGCGACCCAGCAGAACCTGCTGCGCCTCAACGACATCGTCCGGGAGGTCAAGTCGCAGCTCGGGTCGATCTCCCGCCAGGCGAAGAAGGCCGAGCAGTTCAAGGCCCTCCGGCAGGCGGTGAAGGAGGCGGAGCTGACCGTGGCGCTGCAGACCTACACCGACCTGTGCGAGAAGCGCAGCGCCCGCGAGGAGTCGAAGGCCGCCTGCAGGACCCGGGAGACCGAGGCCCGCACCCGCCTGCAGGGGCTCGAAGCCGCCCTGGAGGAGCTGAAGGCGCAGGTGCTCGAACAGGAGACCCTGATCGCGACCCTGCAGGAAAAGCTGTACGGGACGAGAAACGCCGTCAACATCAACGAACAGGGGATCGACTTCGCCCAACGGAAGACCGCCGACCTCGCCGGCCGGCGGGAGAAGGACCTCGCGGAATGCGAAGCCCTGAAGCAGCGGGAGGGGGCGACCGGAGAGGAAATCGAGACGCTCCGGACCGCCGCGGCCGATGCGGAGGCGGCCATCGCCTCGCTGCGCGCGGGGGTCGCGGAAGTGGCGAAGACCCTCGACGAGCTCCGGCAGATGGAGCGGACCAGCCGTCAGCAGCAGGAGGAGATGAAGGTCCGGTACATCGACATCGTCACCGAAAAGGCAAAACTCAAGAACACCGTGGCGGGCCTCACCCGGATGATCGACGACTTCGGCAAGCGGGAGGCGCGCGAGGAACGGGAGATCGAGGAGAACGGAAAGCGCTCGGCGGAGCTCGACCGCACCCTGGAGAACCTCCGCGCGGGACTCGTCGCCGAGGAGGCCGGGGTCGCGGAGCTCGGCAGCCGGCGGGAGGAGATCACCGACGAGCTCGAACGGACGCGCACCGATCTTGCCGAATGCGACGAGCGGATCGCCGCGCTCCGGGAGGAGAGCGGTCGGAAGGCGTCGCGGCTCGCCTCGCTGAAGGAATTCGACGAGAGTTACGCCTGGTGCGGCGAAGGGATCAAGTCCCTGATGACCGGCGCCCGGGAGGCGGGCAGCCAGGAGCTCTCCCGGGAGCTGTTTCTGGGGCTCGTGGCCGACCACATCCGGGTGCCCCGCGAGTACGAAACAGCGGTCGAGGCGGTCCTCGGCGAAAAGCTCCAGTACGTGGTGGTGAAGAGCCAGGCCGACGGCGTCCGGGCGATCGATTACCTCAAGAGCGCCTCGCTCGGCCGCGGGAGCTTCGTCCCGCTCGAGGTCCGGCCCCACACCACCGCCGGGTGCGACTTCGAGCACCTCCGCGAGGCGGTGCCGCTGCTCGAACGGATCACGGTGCACGAAGACTACCGACCGATCGTCACGGAGCTGCTGGGCGACGTCCTGCTCATCCCCAGCCTCACAAACGGCATCTCGCTGTGGCAGCAGAACGGGTTCTGCGGCACCTTCGTCACCCCGGAGGGGGACATCATCAACCCCAACGGGATCCTCACCGGCGGCAGCAGCAGCGGCGGCGGCGAGAAGAGCCTGCTGCGCAACCGCCGGGAAATTGCCGAGCTGAGCGCGGAGGTCGAAACGCTGGCCGAGGAGCTCCGGGAGGCGCAGGAGGGGCGCAAGAGGACCGCCGGCCTGATCGCCCAGTGGGACGAAGAGCTCCTGCGGCTCCGCTCCCAGCTCCACCTGGCGGAACTGCGGATCAACGGGATCCGGAAGGACCGGGAGCGGTTCGACGGGGAGATGCGCCAGGTCGCGGACCGGCTGAAGGTCCTGGAATTCAACCGGGACAATCTCCGGTCGGAGGCCGCCGAGGCGCGGCAGAGGTGCGCGAAGCACGAAGAGGAGATGAAGGCGCTGGAGGGGCGCGAGGCCAGCCTCAACCAGGAGATGGCCGCGGCCCAGCAGCGGTGGGAGGCGCTCCGCACCGAGCTGGAGGAACGCGAAGCCGGCCTCACCCAGCAGAAGATCCGGCTGGCCTCCCTCGAGGAAAAGCGCGAGGCCGATCTGAAGACCCTGGCCCGCCTGGAGGCCTCGCTCACCGACCACTCCCGCGAGATCGCGGCCCGCCTCGCCGACGCCGAGGCCTGCCAGCGGGAGGCGCAGACGCTCGCCGCCACGATCGCCGCCGACCAGGAGACGCTGAAGGGGCTGTACGCTGAATGCGAACAGGTCGAGACGGCCCTCGCGGAAAAGCGGGGCGCCCAGTCGGAACGGGAGATCCTGCTCCGGTCGCGGGAGACGGAGATCCGCGAGGCGAAGCGGGAACTCGAGGCCCTTCTCCAGGAGGGAAGCGAGGTCGAGCTGGCCTTCCGGGAGATCGCGATGCAGATCGACAACCTCCGGCAGAACATCCAGGAGAAGTACACGGCGGACCTGGGCCAGCTGATCGGGGAATTTACCCCGCTCGGCGCCGAAGCGGTTGCGGAGCTCGGCGCGAAGCTGGAGAAGGACCGCCAGGCGATCGAAAACTTCGGCGAGGTCAACCTTCTGGCCCTGAGCGAGCATGACGAGCTGAAGACCCGCTACGAATTCCTGACCGGCCAGGTGGCCGACCTGAACACGTCGCTGGAGACCCTCCAGACGACGATCACCCGGATCAACGCCATCTCCCGCAGCCGGTTCGCCGAGACCTTCGACGGGATCAACAAGTGTTTCCAGGAGGTGTTCGTCCGCCTCTTCCCCGGCGGCCACGCCGAGCTCATCCTGACCGACGAGAGCGACCTGCTCGAGACGGGGGTCGACATCAACATCCGGGTCCCGGGCAAGCGGACCCAGAGCGTGACCCTCCTGTCGGGCGGCGAGAAATCCCTGGCGGCGATCGCACTGATCTTCTCGATCCTCTTCTACCGTCCCGTCCCCGTCATCCTCCGGGACGAGGTGGACGCCGCACTCGACGACAACAACATCGGGCTGTTCAACCGCCTCGTCAAGGAGACGGTCTGCAACTCCCAGATCCTGGTGATCACCCACAACAAGAAGACGATGGAGATCGCCGACAGCCTCTACGGCGTCACGATGCAGACCCAGGGCGTCTCCACGCTGGTCTCCGTCAACCTCAACTGAAAACCCTGAGGCCGCTGCGCCGGGGAGTCACGAGCAGGGGCCCGTGAAACCGCCGCTGAATCAGCAGGAGCACGGGGATCTGCCCTTCTCAGTTCGCTCCGCGCATCAGTCTTCTTACGGCAATGCCTCCCCCGAGCAGACAGACCAGAACGAAGACCACGCTCCAGAAAAGACCGACCCGCAGCGCCAGGGCACTGAAGCCGACCGCGGGCAGCAGCATGACGCGCACGATCGCCCGGGCGTACGCATGCGGGGCAATCGTCGCTGCCAGCGGCGGGGACAGCCGGTAGTACCAAGCGACAAAGGTGCGGCCGGCCCCGTTTGTCAGCAGATAGGCATCCCGGAACTCCCGGAGCAGTCCGACCGAGCGATGGAGAGAGGAGCCGAAGGCCGCCGTGGCGATGAAGCACTTCGCATCGCCGGAGGAGCCCACCTGAACTTCAACCGTCTCGGCGGACGACAGGCCCGCGCCGTTGGTGGCCGTGACGGTTATCCGGTGACGGCCGGCCGGCAGATTGCGCACCACAAGCTCCGAGCCGTATCCCAGCTCTCCGGATACGTTCGACGTCCATCGGATCTTGTCGTCGGGCAGCCATCCCTCCTGGGGGTCGAAGGCTTCGGCCGTCAGCAGGATGTCGGCGCCCGGCCGATAATCGGTTCCCCAGGGCGGCTCGTCGAGGAATACCTCCGGCTGCTTGAGCGGCACGCTGAACTCGGCGCTTTCCGCTTCGGCGTACAGCGTGCCGTCGTGCGCGGTAACCCGAATCCGGGCATGGCTGCCGCCCGGAAGCTGGCTGAAATCTTCCCTCCAGGAGGAAGCTGCCAGGTCATCGGCGAGAATAATCCAGGCGGATGACGGATTTGTCACGTCCGGGTTGTACTCTACGGTATAGGCAAGCCGGTCGCCGTCCGGATCGACTCCCGTCCAGGTGATGGTGTAGGGACCGTTCAGCGTGGCCGCCGTGCGGGGGGTGACGCCGCCCACGGCCGGTTCGTTGGCGCTTACCGCTACTTCGGCCAGCACCCTGCCATCCTTGACGACCCGGAACTTCTCCGTACCGGACGGAAAATTGACGACGCCCTCGAAGGGGGCCGCGGTCAATTCCCGCGGGGGATGCACCGTGAAAAACTGGACGGTGAAGGCAGTGGAGGCCACGACGCTCCCGGCCCCGTTGACGGCCTGCACCATCAGTGAGCCGGTGGAATCGGCGAGGGTGACCGTATCGGTATAGCTCTTCCAGAGGTCCACGGTGACCGCGTCGGTCTGGGAGAGTGTCCCGGAAAAGCTGATAAACCGCTCAACCGTCGGCGATGCCCCCACAATCAGGGATCGCTTTTTCAGCCCCGCCTCCTGTTTGACCAGTCGCCGGTACAGCCAGTCGTAGCTGTCCTTCGTGATCCACAGCTGTTCCTGCAAGGCGCCGCCCTCGCTCATGAAGTCGGCCATTTCGGCGAGGGCTCCCCGGCCGGCTGCTTCATAGGGGTGGTCCGAGGCCGCCACCTGCGCCCCGTTGATGATCGTTTCCCCATCCTCGCCCATGAGGGTGGAGGCCGGACGGCCGACGGTGCAACTGGTGACGGTCTTCAAGCCCGTATCCCAGTCCCTGCCCTTGAACCCGTTCGGGGCGGGGTTGACCGTGCAGCGGATGGATGACAGGTCCTTGTCGTCGTAGGTATCGCCGATGCCGTACTGGTGGGCCAGTTCGTGGGCGACCGTCCCCGGCGCATCGTCGTCTTCGGCCACCGCCACGACGGCCTTTGTCCCGGTATAGACGTAGCCGGCGAGCGTCTTGCCGTTGTCCTGGGTTAGCGACTCCTTGATGAATCCCACCACGAAGTCGTAGCACCCCTTGCCCTGGGGATTCGTTTTACAACGGGTGGGAATCAGATTGGCCAGGGCCTTGGCAAGATTCTCGTCCCCATCTCCTTTCGATTTCTGCAGGTCGTAGTCATCCCCCGATGCGTCCAGAACGGTCGGGTGGATACGCCAGACCAGGCTTTCCTCCGCCAGCGGATAGACGTTCTGCATGAACTCTCCCATTTTTTTCCAGCGCGTGTCGGAAACCGATTTGATCCCGCCTGTGCCGTAGTTGGCCTTGACGGCCACGGCAAGCACGCGGATTGCCGTGCCGGCGGAAAACACCCGGGGGTCGGAAACGCCTCCCTGCGTCCCGTTGATGGTGGCCTGAAAGGTATAGGACCCCGCCGTCCAGTCCTGGCAGGCCGTACTGTTCGTGCACAGAAAATCAGCCGTGGGTACCGCCTCGTCGGTTTTTTTCGGAGAGAGTTTAAAGACCTCCTTTCCGTCGCGCGACACAGTCACCCAGGTGTCGTCTCGATCGATCTCTACGGCCCGATCGAGAAACACCCTGACGACCGTATTCTTACCGGCCACGTAATACTGGTGATTATCCTTCTGTACCCCCAGGACCTGGTTGACTTCCAGGCCGGTGATCTTGAAAACCGGCGCTTGGGCAGAGATGCCGCCGGCGCCGACGATCACCCCCAGGGCTGCACAGACGACCAGCGCCGCTGGCAACCATACGTATTTCTTCCCCGCCGTCCGGAGCAGCAGGCACGCCCGCTTACGGGTATTCGACATACAGGCATCTTTCCAGTTCATAGGCCTTCCGATGATGTTAACGAAACCCTCCCCGTTGCCTGCCGCACCCGGCAGGATCGCGCGGGGTTCAGATCGCACAATTCCACTCCCTGCGCCGTCGTGCGGTAGGACTGCCACCGCCACGGCTCGACCGGCCTTCCGTGCCTCTGCACCCAATCGTCCGCCGCTTTGCCGTTTTCATCGGCATTCATCCGCCTGCTCACCGCTACCTCCCGCCCATGCACGTTCCTCCATTGTCCCGCTCAGGCCGCCCGCAGCGCCTCGACGATCCGCATCCGGCTGGCGCGCAGGGCCGGCAGGACGCCGCCGATCAGCCCCATCACCAGTGCAAACAGTAGCGACTCCAGGGCGACCCGCGGGGTGAGGGTGAACTTGAAGGCGAGCTCCGAGAAGGTCTGAAAATTCACGGTGGAGACGGTGATCAGCTGCATGAACGAAGCGGCCGCGAGCCCCAGGACACCGCCGAGCAGCCCCAGCAGCAGCGACTCGGCGAGAAAGGCCGCCAGGATACTCCGCCGGCGAAACCCCAGCGCGCGGAGCGTTCCGATCTCCCCGACCCGGTTCGCCACGGCGGTATACATGGTGATCATCGCCCCGATGATCGCGCCGAACGAGAAGATGATCGTGAGCGACAGCCCGAGGATCCGGAGGAACTTGGCCATCATCTCCGACTGGTCGAGGTAGTAGCGCGTCTCCCGCTTGGCCTCGAGGGTGAGCCGCGGGTCCCTCTCGATTGCCGCCTTGGCCGCCTCGAACGAGGCCGGGTCGTGGAGTCTGAAGATGAGCGACGAATAGACTGGCCTGCGGAAGGCCTGCATCACCTGGTCGGCATCCCCCCAGATCTCGGAGCTGAACCCGGTGTTGCCCGCGTCGAAGATCCCCACCACGGTCCAGCGCTGCATGCCCCAGCTGAGCTGCCCCCGGAGCCCCACCCCGACGAACCCCGCGGCGATGCTGTTGCCCACGATCACCTCCGTGGACCCGGGCCTGAACAGGCGCCCGGCCACGAGTTTCACCTGGGGCCTGAGCGGCACCGACACCCCCTGGACACCGCGGACGACGACGTTGGAGTGGCTCGTCGCCTTTCCCATCCCCCGCTTGGGCAGGGCGATCAGGAACACCCCCTCCCGGGCCACGAGCCGGCGGCCGTCCGGTCCGACGGCGACCTGGGGGAGCATCTCCACGATCGCCGCCTGGCTGCGGTCGATCCCGCTCATCACCTCCGAGGTCGACCCCTTGCGCACCACGACCACGTTGTCCGGCGAGCCCGTCTCGATGAGGGTCTTCTGCAGCCCCTCGGCCATCATCAGCACGGCGGCGAACACGAACACCACCAGGGCCATCCCGAGGACGGTCAGGGTCGTCGTCAGACGGCGCTTCCCGAGGTTCCGCATGCTGTAGGCAAAGGGTACCGCCATCAGCCGATCCTCCTCAGGCCGTCGGCGATCCCGATGCGGATCGCCTGGCGGGTCGGGATCAGTGCGGCGACCACGGCGATGACGAGGCTGGCCAGGAGGTCCAGCCAGAGCGTCTCGGCCGACACGAGGAAGATCGGGAAGTAGGTTGCCAGCCCCTGACTGAACCCCTTGGCCGCGGGGAAGGTCGCCGCCATCCCCGCCAGACAGCCGGTCAGCGATATGACGAGCGACTCGCCGAAGATCACCGTCGCGATCCCCCCGCTCCCGAACCCGAGGGTCTTCATGATCGCGTAATCGCCGATCCGCTCGCGGGTGGTCATGGCCATGGTGTTGGCGAGGACCGCCATGATGATGAAGATGACGACGAAGGAGACCATCTGGATCGCCGTTACGATGGCCCCGCTCATGGCGATGAATCCCTGGTTGAAGGCCTTCTCGGTCTCGGTCAGCGTCTCGGCCAGCGAGTTTTTGAAAGTCTTGTCCACCGCCAGGGCCACCTCCGCCGCTACCTCCGGCCGGGTCACCGCGATCATGTAGAACCCCACCTGGTCGGCGCGCCGGGGGGCGGTCCGCTTCAGCGTCTCGTTGAGGTATGCCCAATGGAACAGGAACTGGGTTTCGTCGATGGTCTCGTCCCGGCCCCGGTAGGTCCCCCGCAGGACAAAGTCCCAGTTTCCCGGGAAGATGGTTCCCCGGAGGGTGACCGTGTCGCCGATTCGCCACCCGTACCGGGCGGCCAGTTTCCGACCGGCGATGAACCCCTTGCGGTCGGCGAGGAAGGCCTTCTTTTCGGCAGGGGCAAGAACGAATTCGGGATAGATCTCCAGGTAGCCCTTTGCCTCGACGCAGAAGTTCGCGAAGAAATGCTTCTCGTCGATGTAGATCCCGCCGAACCAGTTGCCGTGGGAGACGCGCTTGACCCCGTCGATCTGGCGGATCTTCTCGCTGTAGGCCAGGGGAAGGGGGAAGATGATCGAGATGGCGTTGCGGGTGACAAGGCGCGAGGCCGAGGCCGCCTCGACCCCGGAGTACCAGGCGTCGATCACGGTCCTGAGCAGCCCGAAGGCCAGGATAGCCACGGCGACCCCCAGGATCGTGAGAGCGCTGCGGAGGCGGTTGCGGAAGGCGTTCCTAAACAGGATCTTGAGTAGCAGCATCGCCCATGTATCCCTTGTCCAGATGCCGGATCACCTTAGCCCGCTGCGCCGCCCGGGGGTCGTGGGTGACCATCACGACGGTCTTGCCCATCGCGCTGTTGAGCTGCTCCATCAGCCCCAGGATCTCCTCGGCGGAGACGCGGTCCAGGTCCCCGGTCGGCTCGTCGGCGACCAGGATCGTCGGGTCCGTGACGATGGCCCGGGCAATGGCGACGCGCTGCTGCTCGCCGCCGGACATCTCCCGGGGGTAGTGGTCCAGCCGGTGGCCCAGGCCGACCATCCCGAGGGCCGTCTCGGCGTGCTCCCGCCGCTGCCGCCGGGACAGGGAGGTCAGGTGCAGCGGCAGCTCGACGTTTTCCACCGCCCTGAGGACGGGGATCAGGTTGTAGAACTGGAAGATGAACCCCACGTGGTTGGCCCGCCAGCGGGCGAGTTCGGTCTCCGTCAGCGTCGTGATGTCCACGCCGCCCACGCGGATCACCCCGCTGTCCGCCTTGTCGATCCCGGCCAGGAGGTTCAGCAGGGTCGTTTTCCCGGAGCCCGAAGGCCCCATCAGCGCCAGGAACTCACCCGCGGCGATGTCGAAGCTGATTGCGTGCAGGACCGGGACCACGAGGTTTTCCCGGCGGTAAGACTTGGAGACATTGCGGATCTCGACGATGGGTGCTCCGGGTTCGGTCATGGCGTTACCGCATGTCCCTCGTTCAGCGCTCGGCCACCTTGATCCGCGCGCCGTCCTTCAGCCCCTGCGGCGGGACAGCGACGATCCGGTCCCCTGCCTTCAGTCCGGCGATGATCTCCACCAGGTCGCCGAGCGCCGGACCGGTCCGGACAAAGACCCGCTGGGCGCGGTTCCCCTCCACGCGGTAGGCGACGCTCCCGCCGGAGGCGGCGATCAGCGCCGACCGGCTGACGGCGAGGCGCGGCTTGAGCTCCGCGGGGGTGAGGGGCCGCGAGAGGAAGGCGACCTTGGCGCTCATGTCGGGCAGCATTCGCGGGTCGCGGTCGAGGAAGCGGACTTTGACCAGGACCGTCGCCTTGCTCCGATCGACGGTCGGCACGACGGCGTGGACCCGGCCGCGGAACCGCTTGTCCGGGATGGCGTCGAGCTGGATGTCGCAGGGTTGGCCGACCCGGATGGAGGTGATGCTCGTCTCCGATACATCCACCTCCACCTGCAGCGACCCCATGTCGGCGATCGTCACAACGGCGGCCTTGGCATTGGCGGCGGCGCCGAGGGGGGTGATGATGTCGCCGATATCGGCGTTCTTGGTCAGGACGACCGCATCGAAGGGGGCCCGGATCAGGGTATAGTCGAGACCTGCCTCCGCGTTCACGAGGGCCGCCTCGGCGGCGCGGATCGCCGCTTCGGCCGCCGTTACCCCTTCGACTGCCCGGCGGTGGCGCGTTTCGGCCACCTCATAGTCGGACCGGGAGATGTAGCCGCCGGTGACGAGCGTCCGGTACCGTTCGTACTCCGCCCGGGCGTTGTCCTGTTCCGCCTGCGCCTGTTTGAGGGCGGCACGGGCCGTGCCCAGGTTGGCCGCGGCCTGGTCCCGCAGGGCGGTGACGTCGGCGTTCTCCATCCGGGCGATCACCTCCCCCTGCCGGACGCGGCTCCCCTCCTCCACGGCAAGGGCAATCAGCCGGCCGGTCACCTTGGAGGCCACCGCGGCCTTGCGCTGGGCCACGATATACCCGCTGGCGTTGAGCAGCGACAATGTCTGGCTGGGGTAGACCTGGGAGACGGCGGTCACATCGACCGAAACCGCCGGGACGAGGAGACCGCCGGCGTACAGCCCTCCCAGTGCCAGGATCAGCAGGAGCAGGACCGCGGCGAGCAGGAGTTTCCGCCCCCGCCGCGCGGGGCCGGCCGGTTTTTCCGTTCGTTCGATCTTCAGCTTGGCGATCTCTTCCGCGGGCACGGGCCGATCTCCGGATGAAGGGGGGTTGCCGCCGCCTGCACGAGCCGACGCTGTCCTCCTGTATACCAGAAGAGGATGCGCTTTGCCAGCGCGGAGATCGGCGGCCGCAGGAGTCGGCGATTGACTTATCGGGTGAAATGTGTGAGCTATGCGGCCGGGAAAGGAGCGGTCCGTGCCATGAAGCGCATATGCATCGCCATGCTGGTGTTTGGTTTCTTCTTCCTCTGCCGCGCGCCGCTGTGGGCTGCCGAACAGCCGGTCGTGGCCGAGGTCCGGCAGAAGGTAGCTGAAGAGTTCGCCCGCCTCGACGCGGCCCTGAAGGATGCCGCCCGGAAGCTGCGGCTCGCGGGCCTCACCGGGGAGGGCGCCCGGTCGGCGCTGGCGGAGCTCTGCGGGGGCTTCGCCTACGCGGTGGATTGTGCCGCAGTCGACGCCGCGGGGCGAATGGTCACCGTCGAACCGCCGCCCTTCCGCCACGTCGAGGGGACCGACATCAGCGACCAGCCCCAGGTCAAGCAGGTCATCCGGACCCGCAGGCCGGTGATGAGCCCGGTCTTTCGGGCGGTCGAAGGGTTCGATGCCGTCGACCTGGAATATCCCGTCGTTGCCCGGAAAGGGCGGTACCTCGGTTCGGTCAGCCTGCTGTTCAAGCCGGAGAGGCTGTTCGCCCAGCTCCTGCCGCCGCTGCTCAAGGGGATCCCGGTGGACATCTGGGGGATGGATGAAACGGGACGCATCCTGTATGACGCCGATGCCCCCCAGATCGGTCAGAACCTGTTCACCTCTCCGCTGTACCGGGCGTACCCCCAGCTGCTGAAGCTGGGGCATCGCATCGCCTCCGCACCGGAGGGGCGCGGCAGCTACCGGTACCGGGTCCGGAACGAAAACCGCGTGGCCACGAAGCGGGCCTACTGGAAAACCGTCTCCCTGTACGGAACCGAATGGCGCATCGTGGGCGTGCATGTGGAGCAGGGCGAGTCGGGGGTCCATTCGCGGCAGACCCCCTCGGTCATCGAACCGGAGGAGCGGCTCGCCGCCTTTGCCGCCGAGGCCGACCTGCTGCAGGCCCTCGCCGCGGGCGACAGCGCCCAGGCGATGCGGCTCCTGAAGGGGTTTTACGACGCCACGCCCGGCATCTATGCGATCCAATGGATCGACGAGAACGGGGTGAACCGATTCGGCTATCCCGCGGGGAACAGCCTGACCGATTACGACTACCATCAGAGACGGTTTCCCCGGGATCAGGCGATCCTCGACCTCCTGAAGAGCCGCAGGAAGGCAACCTGGGAAGCGCCGCTGATCGAGGGCGGGGTAGCCGGCTTCACCTTCGTACCGCTCCTGGAGGGAAACCGCTACCTGGGAATGGTCTACACGATCCGGATGCGGCGCCTCGACCAGAGCCAATGACGGCCCCCCATCCTGCTTCGCTTCCCGCCACATCCTGCTTTACATCCGGACACAAACAGGGTTATAACGACTCGCGCAGGGCCGCTTCCCTTCGCAGCGCGGACGGGCCACCGGGAGGCGCAATTCAACATCAGGGACGGGTTCATGGACGGGAGTAACGGGAAAACGGGGTTCTTCGATCGCCTGAAATCGGGGCTTGCCAAGACGCGCAAGCTCCTGTTGACGGACGTTGACGACATCATTCTCGGGAGTAAGCAGATCGACCAGGCGCTGTTCGACGAGCTGGAAGAGGCGCTGATCGTGGCAGACGTGGGACCCGCCTTCACGGCCGAACTGATCGCGTCGCTGCAGGAAAAGGTCAAACGGAAGGAGCTGGGGAGTCCGGAGGTCCTCCGCAAGGTCCTCCGGGAGACGATGCGGGAGATCCTCTTCACCGGCGAGGCCCCGCTTCGGGTGCCTCCGGGCGAGGTGTACACGATCATGGTCGTGGGGGTAAACGGTACGGGAAAGACCACGACGATCGGCAAGCTCGCCCATAACCTCAAGGCGGAGGGGCATGAGGTGACGCTCGTCGCGGCGGACACCTTCCGCGCCGCGGCCATCGAGCAGCTCGAGGCCTGGGCCAAGCGGGCCCAGGTGCCGCTCATCCGCCAGGCAGCCAACGCCGACCCCGCCGCGGTCGTGTACGACGCCGTTCG
Organism: uncultured Syntrophobacterales bacterium; assembly: GCA_903928915.1. GTDB lineage: Bacteria > Desulfobacterota > Syntrophia > Syntrophales > UBA5619 > JAKAFS01. Next base: position 14,299 of record CAIYSL010000079.1, read on the forward strand.
CGCCGCCAAGACCGGCCGGGCCGGGGTGGTCATCGTCGACACGGCGGGACGCCTCCATACGAAGGTCAACCTGATGGAGGAGCTCAAGAAGATGAAGCGGATCATGGGCCGGGAACTCCCCGGCGCGCCCCACGAGGTCCTGCTCGTCCTCGACGCGACCACCGGCCAGAACGCCATCGCCCAGGCGCGGATGTTCACCGACGAGATCGGCGTCACGGGGCTGATCCTGACGAAGCTCGACGGGACGGCCAAGGGGGGGGTGGTCGTCCGGATCGCCAAGGAGCTCAACATCCCCCTCCGGTACGTGGGCGTGGGCGAACAGATCGACGACCTCAGACCCTTTCGGGCCGGGGAGTTCGTGGAGGCCCTGTTCGCCGAAAACGGCCGCTGACCCGCTGCGCAGCCCCCGTGCGCTGCGGAATGCGCCCCGCACGGGGCAGACCCGGAGCCTGCACCGCAGCAGCGGGGGAAACGGGATTCGGCCATGACGGGAAGGATACTGGCCATCGGCGACGTCCACGGCTGCAACCGCCGGCTGCGGCAGCTCCTCGACCGGGTCGAGCTCGACCCGCAGGCCGACCGGATCGTGTTCGTCGGCGATTACCTCGACCGCGGGGAGGATGTGCAGGGGACCGTCGATACCCTCCTCGAGATCCAGGCGGCCCACCCTGGCACGATCTTCCTCAAGGGAAACCACGAGGCGCTGTTTCTCGACTTCTACCGGGAGGGGCGCGGCGAGGAGCTCTTCCTGGTCAACGGCGGGATGACCACCCTCGCCTCCTACGGCCTTTCCCTGGCCGAGGCCCGCAGCGGGAGCGGATTTCCCGCAGAGCACCTCCGCTTCCTGGCTGGTCTTTTACTCGCGCACGAAACTCCGGAGTACTTCTTCGTCCATGCCGGCGTCAGGCCGGGCGTCCCCTTCGCCCGCCAGAGGCCGGAGGACCTGCTCTGGATCCGCCACGACTTCATCGATTCGGCCGAGGAGTTCGGCCGCGTGGTCGTGTTCGGCCACACCCCCCTTCCCGAACCCCTGATCGGGACGAACAAGATCGGCATCGACACCGGCGCGGTCTACGGCGGCCGGCTGACCTGCGTCGAACTCCCCTCCCGCAGGATCCTGCAGGCCTGACACCACGACCGATCCCCGCGGGCGCCGTCTGAGCCGATGTCCGCAGGAGCTGCCGGCACCGAAAGAATATCCTTGACTTGTCGGGTCCGTTTTCATATTTTCACCACGCACGGCGGCGCCTCTCCACCGGCACTGCGGCCGGGTTTCGGCCGGGCGCGGGCCTCTTGCGGGGTGCCTTCCCCGAACGGGACATGCCGCCGATCGGAACGGGGGAATCGATGGAATCGACAGACATCCTGGCGGCCGTACGGGAGGAAGCGGCCCTGCCACGGCCGGAGCCCGGCGCGGGGGCCTCAGCGGTCCGTCTGCAGGGGCTCAACTCGACCAGCGCCAGGGCCCTGTACGGACAGGAGATGATCATCCGGTACTTCCCCTTTCGCATCGGCAGGATGGAGAATTATCCGAATCCGCTCAGCACGAGTCCCGATCTTCTGCTCGAAGACCGGCCGCCGTTCCACATCTCCCGCCTCCATCTCGCCCTGGAGCGCCGGGGAGACCACCTCGTCCTCAGGGACCTGGACAGCAGCTCCGGATCGATCGTCGACGGCCGGCTCCTGGGCGAACGCCGCGGAGGGGTGAACGAGATCGCCCTCGCGGAGGGCCGACACGAGATCCTCCTGGGCGGAACGGCGTCTCCCTTTCAGTTCGCGCTCCAGGCGGTGACCGCGGAGGAGGTGTTCGGCATCGCGGAGGAGGTCCCGTTCGGCGAGGGCACCGTGCCGGTCGCGGCCCTGTACGGCCGCCTGCACCAGCAGACGCGGATGGTGTTCGACCGCTTCTTCGCGGACCGCGCCCAGGGCCTGGAGCTGGCCTATACCCTGGTCAATTCTCTGCTCGCGCACCCGGAGGCGATCGACCCGCTGTACCATTTCTCCGCCCTTCCCGAGATGTACGACGACGTGATCGTCACCCACTCCCTGAACGTGGTCATCTACACCCTGAAACTGGCCGCGACACTCCCGAGCCCGCTGCCGGCCGCAGACCGGAAGCGGCTCGCCCTGGCGGCCCTGTTTCACGACATCGGCATGTACGACATTCCGCGGGAGATCGTCAATAAACGGGAGGAGGTCACGGCCGCGGAATTCGAGGTGATCAAGCGCCACCCCGTCCAGGGCCGGACCTGGCTGGCGGAATCCGGTGTGGACGATTTCCTTACCGCCGTGGTCCTGACCCACCATGAACGGGTCGACGGCCAGGGGTATCCGCGGGGCATCAAGGACCTGACCGAATACGCGGAGGTGGTGGCCCTGGTGGATTATTTCGAGGCCATCACCCACGAGCGCCCGCAGCGCGGCCCGATCACGCCCCACGAAGGCATGCGCAGGATCATCGACCTCAAGAAGGCGGTGTTCAGCCCGCCCCTGCTCAAGCAGTTCATCGCGGGGTTCTCGCTGTACCCCGCCTACAGCATCGTGCGCCTCAATTCGGGCGAGACCGGCCAGGTCGTGCGGACGAACCGCAACGCGCCGCTGCGGCCGACCGTCCGAATATTCTTCGACCGGAACGGAACGGCGCTCCCGGCAGGGGGGACAATCGATCTTGCCAAGAACGGCACCCTCTACATCACCCGGGACATCTCCGACAGGATCTTCGTGGACCAGTACTTCAAGCTGTAGCGGCGCACCTCGGGCCGTCACTTGGTCGTGACGACCCATACCCCCTCCCAGGCCTCCGGCGGCTGTTCGTGCAGGGAGCGGCACTTGGCCGCGTAGGCGCGGGCCGCTGCATCGCGCGGGGCAATCTCCGCGAAGATCCGCTCCGCCTCGGCAAACCGGCCGCGGTAAAACTCCGCGAGCCCGGCGCCGAAAATCCGGAGGTCCTCCTGCCGGGTCGCCTGCTGGTCGGCGGTCAGCGGCTCGAAGATCCGCACCGCCTCCCTGCGGCCGACCACCGCGACCCGGGCGAGTTCGCGGACCGGGACGCCGCCGGCCAGGAGGTCGAGGGTCGCCTGGGAGAGGACGGTGTAGGTCCCGAACTGCTTGTTGATCCCCTCCAGGCGGGAGGCCAGGTTCACCGCGTCGCCGAGCATGGTGTAGTCGAAGCGGGTGCGGGAGCCGAGGTTCCCCACCACCGCCGGCCCGCTGTTGATCCCGATGCGCATCCGCAGGTCCCGACCGATCCGCTCCCGGAACGCGGGCCGCAGCGCGGCCAGCTTCTCCTGGCAGCGCAGGGCCGCCCGGACGCACCGCAGGGCGTGGTCGGGCTGCGGCAGCGGGGCGTTCCAGAAGGCGATGATCGCGTCCCCCTCGTACTTGTCGACGGTCCCCCCCTCCTCGTGGATGATGTCCGTCATCGCCGAGAGGTAGTCGTTCAGGAGCGCGGTCAGCTCCTCCGGTTCGAGCCCCTCGGATATGCCCGTGAACCCCTCGAGGTCCGAGAAGAAGATCGAAAGCTCGCGCCGCTCGCCGCCCAGCTTCAGACGTTCGGGATAGCGGATGAGCTCCTCGATGACCGCCGGGCTCAGGTACTGCTTGAAGGCATTTTTGATGAAAAGCTTCTGCCTGCCCTCGGTGGTGTAGTAGAGCACGCCGGCCGCGAAGAGCGTGGCGCCGACCGCGACCTCCGGGAGGACGAGCGGGAGCCAGAACCCCAGCCGGTAGGCGGCCGCGGCCAGGAGGGCCGGAAGCAGGAGGAAGCCCCCGGTGACGGAGAGGCTCCCGGCGATCCCCGCGACCCGGCTGGTCACCGTCCCGGCGAGCAGGGCCAAGACCAGGGTCAGCGCCAGGGCCGCCGCGGCCGGCGCAGGCCGGAGGAAATCGCCCGCCAGGATGTTGTCCAGGGCCGTGGCGGAGATCTCCACCCCGGGGTAGACGCCGGAGACGGGCGTGGGCCGGAGGTCGAACAGCCCCGGCGCGGAGATGCCGAAGAATACGTACTTGTCCCGGAAGAGGTCCGTGCCCGGGATGACCGGCTCCTTCCCCTCCCGGATGCGGAGTTCGCTCTGGATGACGGCCGCGGCACTGTAGCTTAGGTGCGTCCCGGAGCCCCCCCGGAAGTTCAGGATCGCCTCTCCCCGCTCGTCGATCGGGATGGGCCGCTCCCCCACGGTGAGGGCGCCGCGGGCGATCGCAAGCGGCGTGTCCGGGGCCGCGGCCAGGTATGCCCCCAGGGCCGGCGCAGGCAGGATGCGGCCGGCAAAGAGGCTGAACAGCTTCACCCGGCGGTAGACGTTGTCGGGATCGGGGTTGAGGCGGGTGTCGGCCAGGATGGCGCTGCTCCTGGCCACCTCCGGGACGGGGAACGCCCCCCGGAGGGCGGGCCCCTCCCCGGCGCCGGTTTCCCCGCGCCAGGCGTCGAGGCCGGCGATTGCGGTTTTCGGCTCCGGGATGCCGGGGGGCCAGCCATGCTCGGCGCCCTGGGTCCGGCTCAGGAACAGCGAACCCACGAAGGGCGGCCCGCTCCGGATCGCCTCGCCGAAGGCGGCATCGTCGGCGACGCCGTATGTGGAGGGCTCCGTGAACAGGAGGTCGAACACCACGGCCTTCGCCCCCTGGCGGCGGCAGAAGTCGAGGACCGCGCCGTACACCTCCCGCGGCCAGGGCCAGCCGATGGCGTTTTCGCGCTTTGCCCAGTCCAGGCTGTTCTGGTCGATCAGGATCAGGCGGATCGCGTCGGTGGCCGGGACCGGCCTGGCCAGGAGATTGACCCGCCAGTCCCAGGCCGTGCCCTCCCAGCCATCCAGCCACCCGGGAAGCCAGAGCAGCAGGGCGAGGCCGAACCCGATGCCGCCCGCCGCCAGGCCCAAAAGCAGTTTCTTCAGCTGGGGCGCAATCGCCGCCATGGTCAGAGCGTCCCGAGCGCCCGCTGGAACCGCTGCTGCCGCGCCGCCGGCGACGGGGCCGCGGCGGCCGCCTGCGCAGCGTTGCGTACCTGGGCGATGCGGTCGTCCGGCGCCGGGTGGGTCTTGGCGAAGTCGAGGCCGCCCGCCTTCAGGTTCGTCTTCATCACCCGGAGCATGTCGAGCAGACCGGCGGGGTTGTAGCCGACCCGCTCGAGCAGGACCAGCGCCGCCCGGTCCGCCTCGAACTCGAAGGACCGGGAGTAGCCGTTGTTGATCATGGTGTTGGTGATGTCGGTGATGGTGCCGCCGAAGGTCTGGGTGAGCTGGGCGACCTCCCGCGACCCGAAGGTCTTGGCCCCCTCCGTGGCGAGGGTGGCGAGCGCCTCGGTCACCCGCGCCTTCTCGATGGCCTGCATCCCGTGCCGCAGCTGGATGTGGCCGATCTCGTGGGCGAGGACCGCGGCGAGGGCGTCCTCGCTTTTGCAGCAGCGGACCAGCCCCCGCGTGACGAACACCAGGCCGCTCGGCGTGGCAAAGGCGTTGATCTCGGCGGAGTCGACGACGAGGAACCGATAGCCGCCGAAGATCTGCGGCACATCCGACGCCTGGGCGAGGGTCTGGCCGATGCGGTTCACGTACTGGTTGAGCGGGTCCCGGTCGAAGGCGGGGTACTTCGCCAGGACCACCGCGCCGACGGACCGGCCGATGTAGTACTCCTGCTCCGGCGTGAACTCCTCGGCGCTGCGCGCCACGGCCTTCGCCGTCTTCCGGATCGACTCGGCCTGGCCGCCGGTGATCACCCCGGTCCCCTGGCCGATCACCGTGGCCAGGGTGGTCGCGGACTCCATCGTCTCGCAGGAGAGGAAGGCCGTACAGGCGACGAGCAGGGCCAACAGCGGCAGCGCCTTCGCGCTCCGTCCGCGCCCCGGGGCGCCGAGTCCCGCGCCCCGTTCGGTGCCCCTGCGAAGGGGGGTGCGTGCGTCAGGTCCGTTCATCGCCCCCCTCCTTCCGCCGGCACCACGTTCCCCTCCTTGAGGAAGGCCTGCATCTGCTCGGGCGAGACCTGGAACCGCTCCATCCGGTCCACCCAGGTGTAGTCGAGGCTGCGGTTGCGCTGCTTGTACTCCCGCTCCACCTCCTCGCTGAACCCCTTGCCGGCCAGGGCGATCTCGCCGCTCGTGGCGCTCGTCTGCACGTCGCCTGCGCCAGCCTTCAGCACGATGTTCTTCGTCGTCAGGGCGGAGGCGTGCATCCAGCCCTGGCCGCCGCCCCGGACGGCCACCCGCAACCAGTTCCCCCGGTCCTGGACGATCTCGACCCGCTCGCCGTAGGCGAGCCGCGCCACGATCGCCCCCAGGAACGAGGCGGAGCTTCGCACCTGCCCCTCCTTGACCTGAACGCTCATCGCCTTCTGCGGGGCCGCGGAAAGGAAAACAGCGCACCCGAAACAGAGAATCAGCGCGATGCCGACGGTCCTGACCTTTTGTGCCATGTTATGCCTCCCGGGAATGGCGTCTTTTCTCGTTCAGACGATTCTCCCCGACCCGGGAGGAAATGTCAAGAGGGGACGCCTGGTTGCACGATGATCTGTTGACACCCGCCGGAAAGCGTGTTAGACGGAACATCCATCCATCGGGAAAGCCCCTGTAGCTCAGAAGGATAGAGCGACGGATTCCTAATCCGCAGGCCGCGTGTTCGACTCACGCCAGGGGCACCACTGTCCTGGAGTTTTGTTGAGGAGACGCCCATGAAGGTGATAACGGTATCCCGGATAGCCGCAGAAGCCGCCGGGGGGCGCTTGTTCACCGGAGCCGTTACCCGCCAGCCAATGATCCGCGGCGAAGGAGACGCCGAGTTTGTGGTGAGCCAGGTCAATTTTTCCCCTGGCGCGAGAAACAAATTCCACCGCCGTTCCCGCGACCAGGTGCTCATCGTCACCGCCGGGAAAGGCATCTGTGCCACGGAAGCGGAGGAGATCGCCGTTTTCCCCGGGGACGTGATCCTGTTCCCGGCCGGAGAAAAGCACTGGCACGGAGCGGCCCCGGACTCGGCCTTCTCCCACATCTTCGTAACCGGCGCGGACAACACCACAACCCAGATCGAGGAGTAACTGAACCTATGGCCTATCGGACCCTGCAGGTAGAGATCAGAAACGGCATCGGCATCGTCTGGATGAACCGCCCGAAGGAGCTCAACAGCCTCACCGAGGCCATGATCGCGGAGATGACCGCGGCGATGCGGGCCCTGGACGAGGACCCACGGGTGCGGATCGTGGTCCTCGCCGGCGCGGGGGAGAGCTTCTGCGTCGGCGCCGACATCGACCGGACTGAACGCCTGGCCGAGGGGGCCCCGGCACGGAACCGCGCCGACGCCCTGGCCTTCGCGACCCTGCTGGCGACCATCGACTCCCTGCAAAAGCCCACCGTTGCCCGGATCCACGGCCCGGTCTCCTGCGACGGCGTGGGACTCGTGGCGGTCTGCGACATCGCGGTGGCGGAGCACGGGGCGGAGTTCTGCCTGTCCGACGTGCGGATGGGCCTCATCCCGGCGGTGGTGGCCCCGTACGTGGTGCGGGCGATGGGCGAGCGCGCGGCGCGGCGCTACCTCCTCACCGGCGAGCCCTTCACCGCCGCCGAGGCCTACCGCACCGGGCTGATAAACGACCTCACCCCGCCCGGGGAGATCGATGGCTGGATCAACGACCTCCTCGGCCATCTCATCCAGGGGGGGCCCAAGGCGCAGGTGCAGACCAAGGAGTGGGTCCGCACCCTGGCCGGCCTCCCTGTCACCGCCGACCTCAGCACGGCAAGCGCGGAGCGCCTCGCACGGGTGCGCGGCTCCGCGGAGGGGCGCGAGGGGATCGGCGCCTTCCTGAAGAAGCGCACCCCGGCATGGCTGAAGGAAAAGAAACCCGCTGCCGGGAAGAAGGCCCCGGCCAAGACCGGGGCCAAGGCCAAACACGGGCGGTGAGGGGACGGCGCTAGCCGATCAGCAGGGGCATCAGCAGGGGGAGGAAATACAGGAGGGAAACGACCACGGCGCCGATGCACGCCCCGTCGACCCAACGGGCGCAGACGCACCGTTCCACCCGGTCGTCCGATTCGATGAACCGGCGCACGCGCCGGAGCGGACCCCGTTGCGACGCGATTTTCCAGTGCGCCGACCGGGGCTGCCGGACGGCCCCGGAAGATGCTGCCCGTAACGGAACGGGTACGAAGATTCTCATTTTCAACCCTCCTCTAGGGGTGATACTTCCGGATCACCGCGGTGACGACGCCCCCGAGCCGGAGCTCCGCCTTCGGTCTGATGACGGGATAGCGGGGATTCGCCGCCTCCAGGACCACCTGCTTCCCTTCCCGCCGGAAATACTTCATCGTCCACTCGCCGTCGACCTCGGCCACCACGACGTCGCCGCTCTTGGGTTCCCGCCCCCGCTCGACGATGACCAGGTCTCCGGCCATGATCCCCTCGCCGATCATCGAATCGCCGCTGACCTGCAGCAGGAACGAGGCCTCCGGCTTCGCCACCAGGTATTCATCCATCGAGATGATGTCGCAGAGGGCCTCCTCCTCGGGCGAGGGGAATCCGGCCTGGACCGACCCGACCAGCGGGATGGCGAAGGAGCGCTTCGTGAAGGTCAGATGCCCCTTCTCGTCCTTTTCGAGGACCCCGGCCTCCATGAGCTTGTTGATCCAGAAATTGACCACGCTCTTCGAACCGACGCCGAGCAGGCCGACCATCTCGGCAAAGGAGGGCATGCGGCGGTTGTCCCGCAGGAAGGCGGCGATCAGTTTCTGGACCGATTGGACCGTGCGTTTTTCTTTCATGGCCCCCGTATATAGAACATTCGTTCTATTGTCAAGGAAAAATTTGAGCCGGTGCGGGACCCGCTGTTTCGTGGTATAGGGACCCCCCGACCGGGAGAAGGGAAACGCAGAGGAGCCCTGGGATACACCGTGGATACGCCATCGCCAGCGCCAGCCGCGCTCGCGCCGCCGCAGCGGCCGGCCGGAACCGCCCCTCCGGGACAAAAACGCGCCCCCGCCCCCCGCGCCGGGACGCGGACGGACCGCCGTTCGACCCGGCTGGCGGTGCTGGCCCTGATCGCCCTCTCCTCGATCTGGGGCTACAACTGGGTGGTGATGAAGGAGTGTCTGAAGTACGCCGGCGTGTACGACTTCGCCGCGCTCAGGACGGGCCTCGGCGCCCTCAGCCTGTTCGCCCTGCTCATCGGCACGCGCCGTCCGCTGCGCCCGCGGACGGTCGGGATGACGGCCCTGTTGGGCCTGCTGGGCACGACGCTCTGCATCGGCCTGGTGACCGCGGCCCTGACCACGGGGGGTGTCGGCAAGACCGCTGTCCTGGTCTACATCATGCCCTTCTGGGTCCTGCTGCTGGCCTGGCCGATCCTCTCCGAACGGGTTCGCGGGGCCCAATGGGTCCCCGTCGTCCTGGCGGTCGCGGGCCTTACGGTCATCCTCGAACCCTGGCACCTCCGGAGCACCTTCGTCAGCAACCTCCTGGCCGTCCTGGCGGGGGTGGCCTGGGCGCTCAGCTCCGTGCTGACCAAGAGCATGACCCGGCGGGGCGGCTTCGATCTGCTCTCGCTCACGGCCTGGCAGATGCTGCTGGGCTCTCTGCCGCTGGTCGCGATCGCGCTGTTCGTCCCGGAGCGGCCGGTGCAGTGGTTCCCCTATTTCTTCGGCGGGCTCCTGTTCAGCGCCGTCGTCAGCCAGGGGCTGGCGCTGCTGCTGTGGACCTTCGTCCTGAGCGAGCTGCCCGCGGGCGTGGCGAGCATGGGAATGCTCGCCACGCCGGTGATCGGCACCATCGCGGCATCGATCGAACTGGGCGAACGGCCGTCATTGGCGGAGGCCGGGGGGATGCTCCTGATCATCGCGGCGCTTTCGCTGTTGTCGCTGCAGGGGTACCTCCAGCAGCGCCGGCTCGGCGACCTGCCCGGCGGCCCGCCGCGCCAGTCGTGACCATCCGCCGGGGACCATTGTTCCCCTTGCAGAATACCGCAACCTCGCTTAGAATCAAGACAACGGCGGAAAAGTGACCGCCTTTCACCGACACGGGAGGTCTGGCATGAAAAAACTGACGGAACGGGAGATGCTGCTGGCGCTGAAGGACTTCGACACCCCCTCCATCACGAACGTGGTGGCCACCTATCCTGCGAACCCCCTCTGCCTGGGGCTGTACAACCCCTGGACCGAGAACTGGTACACCGATCAGACGGTGCGCTGCATGTACCCCGAGCTGGGCCGGACCGTGGGCTACGCGGTGACCTGCGTCTACGGCCTGCCCGATCCGAGCTTCAAACGGCTCACCTTCATGGACGTGATCGACGCGCTCGACGCCTCGCCCAAGCCCACGATCCTGGTCCTCGAACAGCGGTTCCCGCCCGCGATCGCGGGCAAGGTGGGGTTGTCGGGCGGCAACATGACCTCGGCGATGAAGGCGGTGGGCTGCGTGGGGGTGGTCTCGAACGGCCCGTCGCGCGACATCGACGAGATCCGGCCGATGAAGTTCCAGTACATCCTGAGCGGCGTGACGCCCGGCCACGGCGACATGGCGGTGCAGGCCGTGAACGTGCCCGTGTCGGTGGCAGGGATGGACGTCGCCCCGGGCGAGATCATCCACATGGACGAAGACGGCGCCGTCAAGTTTCCGGCCGGCAAGCTCGAGGCGGTGCTGACCAACGTAACCGCCCTGCAGAAACAGGAGGCGGAGCGCATCGGCCGGGTGCTCAAGGCCACCTCGGCGGCTGAGGTGCGGGCGATCTTTGCCGGCCAGTCTTACGCGAAGAAATAGCGCGGCGCGAAGAGCCCCCCCGCGGCGTGCCGCGGGGGGGGCTGCGCCCGCCGGCGCAGGCGGAGCATCTGCGGGGCCGGAGATGGCCCGTGCGAAGGATCAGCGGGGTCGAAGAAGGGCGCATTTTCCCCCTTGCACAAATAAATTCACCTGTGATAAGGCTGTAACCTTTCATCGTGGTTGAATATCGGGGCCATTTCGAAAGCGGCCCCTGGGCGTTTCTCAGCGGTTCATACGATCCCCTTCTCCGCCCAACTTTTTCGAACCGATGCTCGGCGGGGGACGGCAGTCACTCCGTCTCCTCGGTGATGCTATGGTGCATATGCAGACCACCTATCGCGGGAGGTACGAGTGACAGCAAGCCGGATTAAGGAAGAAATCGTCCTCAAAGGCGACCAGATAACCTTGAGCTTCGGCGGGATCACGGCCCTGTGGGGGGTGAGTTTCACCGTGAAGCGGGGAGAGCTGTTCTCCATCATCGGCCCCAACGGCGCGGGGAAAAGCAGCCTGTACAACGTCATCAACGGTTTTTACCGCCCCCAGAAGGGGCAGATCATCTTTAAGGGGCGGGACATCACCCGCCTGAAGCCCTACGAGATCGCAAAAATCGGCATTGCCCGCAGTTTTCAGAATATCGAGCTGTTCAAGCACATGACGGTCCTGGAAAACCTGATGCTGGGGCGCCATATCCACATCAAGTACGGTCTGTTGAAGTCGATGCTGTACTTCGGCCCCTGCCTGAAGGAGGAGGTGCGGCACCGCAAGCGGGTCGAGGACGTGATCGACTTCCTGGAGATCGAACATATCCGGAAGAAACACGTGGGAACGCTCCCCTACGGGCTCCAGAAGCGCGTGGAGATGGCGCGGGCGCTGTGCCTGGAGCCGGAGATCCTGCTTCTGGACGAACCCATGGCGGGGATGAACCTCGAAGAGACCGAGGACATGGCCCGGTTCATCATCGACGTGAACACCGAATGGGGAATGACGGTGCTCCTGATCGAGCACGACATGGGCGTGGTCATGGACCTCTCCGACAGGATCATGGTCCTGGACTTCGGCGAAAAGATCGCCGAGGGGACCCCCGAAGAGATTCAGCAGAACCCGGTCGTCGCCAAGGCCTACCTGGGCGAGTCGGACGGGGCATTTCTCGGAAGGTAACGGTAGCGGAGGGCGCATGGCGGCGGATACGTTTCCCAAGCTGCTCGTGGAAAAGGCCAAGAGGTACGGAGGGGGCAAGATTGCGCTCCGGGAAAAAGACCTCGGCATCTGGCAGTCCTTCACCTGGGAGCAGTACCTGGAGAAGGTAAAATACTTTTCGCTGGGCATGATCAGCCTCGGGTTCCAGCCGGGGGACAAGATCTCCATCATCGGCGACAACAAACCCGAATGGATCATCGCCGAACTCGCCGCCCAGGCCGCCGGCGGGTACGGCACCGGCATCTATCAGGATTCGATCCTGAAAGAGGTCGCCTACATCATCAACCACTCCGACACGAAATTCGTCATCGCCGAGGACCAGGAGCAGGTCGACAAGATCCTCGACATGCAGGAAGAGCTGCCGAACGTCCGGAAGATCATCTACTACGACCCGAAGGGGATGAGCAAATACGCCTCGGAGATGCTCATCCATTTCCCCGACGTCATCGAGCTGGGAAGGCGCCGCGAACAGGACCATCCCGGCGAGTTCGAAGGGAACGTGGAGCGGACCAAACCCGAAGACGTGGCATGGATCTGCACCACCTCGGGGACCACGGGATTCCCGAAGCTGGCCATGTTGACCCACCGGAACCTCATCGCCATGGCGACCAACCTCGGCCAGTTCGACCCCAAGTACGACACGGACGAGTTCGTCTCCTTCCTCCCGCTCCCCTGGGTCGGCGAACAGATGATGGCCGTGGCGAGCGGTCTTCTGTTCGGGCTCACGGTCAACTTCCCCGAGAGCGTCGAGTCGGCCCAGGCGGACCTGAGGGAGATCGGGCCGCACATCATGTTCTCCCCCCCGCGGGTCTGGGAGAATATGTGCGCCAGCGTGCAGGTCAAGGTGATGGACGCCTCGTTCCTGAAACGGTGGGTGTTCAACGCCTGCCTGCCGATCGGCCGGAAGTGGTCGGAGTACCGATTCGAGAAGAAGACCCCGCCCTTCAGTCTCAAGGCTGCCTACGCCCTGGCGTATCTCGCGGTATTCAAGGCGCTGAAGGACCGGCTGGGGTTCAGCAACATTCGCTCCGCCACCACCGGCGGCGCGGCCCTGGGACCCGACACCTTTAAATTTTTCCATGCCCTCGGCATCTCGCTCAAGCAGATCTACGGCCAGACCGAGATCAGCGGCATCTCCTGCGTCCACCGGAATTCCGACATCAACCCGGACACGATGGGGGAACCGATCCCCCAGACCGAGGTGCGGATCTCCGCAACGGGGGAGATCCTCTCGCGGAGCCCCGCCGTGTTTGCGGGGTACTACAAGCAGCCCGAGGAGACGGCAAAAACGGTCGTCGACGGCTGGCTCCAGTCCGGCGATGCCGGCTATCTCACCCCCGAGGGACATGTCGTCGTCATCGATCGGATCAAGGACGTGATGAGTCTGGCCGACGGGGTCAAGTTTTCGCCCCAGTTCATCGAGAACAAGCTGAAATTCAGCCCCTTCATCAAGGAAGCCGTGACGGTGGGCCACAACCGGGCCTTCATCATCGCGATGATCTGCATCGATTTCGGCATCGTGGGCAATTGGGCGGAAAAGAACCGGGTCAACTACACGACCTACACCGACCTCTCCTCCAAGCCGGAGGTGGTCGACCTGATCCAGCGGGAGGTGGAGCGGGTCAACAGGGGGCTGCCCGAAAACGCCAAGGTGAAGCGGTTCGTCCTGCTGTACAAGGAACTCGACCCCGACGACGACGAATTGACCCGGACCCGGAAGGTGAGACGGCATTTCGTCGAGGAGAAGTACAAAGAGATCATCGACGGGATGTACCAGGGCGATGATTCGATCCGGATCGAGGCGATCATCAAATTCCAGGACGGGAAGACTTCGACGATCCGGACCGTGATGGCGGTGAAGAATGTGTAAGGAGAGCATGGAATGGAATCGATACTACAATCGTTGATCAGCGGCATCGTGGTGGGGAGCATCTATGCCCTGATCGCCCTGGGGTTCGTCCTGATCTACAAATCCACGGCGGTGATCAATTTCGCCCAGGGCGAACTCCTGATGTTCGGGGCCTACCTCTGCCTCACCCTGGTCGTCGTGCTGCAGGTCCCTTTCTGGCTTGCCTTTCTGGGGACGCTGATCGCAGCGGCACTCCTGGGATTCTTCCTGGAGCGGCTGTTCCTGCGGCCGATGATCGGCGAGCCGGCGATCTCCATCATCATGCTCACCATCGGTCTGGCCAGCCTGATGCAGGGGATCATCCACATGACCTGGGGCTCCGAAACCCGGGTTTACCCCGCCATCTTTCCCGTGGAACCGCTGCGATTCGGGGGGATGGTCGTATCCCAGGTCTACCTGTACAGCGTGCTGTTCGCGGTCGTCTGCCTGATTCTGTTCAACCTCTTTTTCCGCTACTCCTCCTCGGGCATCGCCATGCGGGCCGTGGCAAACGACCAGCAGGCCGCCCAGTCGATGGGGATCAGCATCAAGAAGATCTTCGCGATCGCCTGGGCGATCGCCGCGGTGGTGGCCGGGGTCGGGGGGATCCTGATCGGGAACATCAACGGCGTGAACGCGTCGCTGAGCTCCTTCGGCCTCAAGGTGTTTCCCGCGGTCATCCTGGGCGGCCTGGACAGCATTCCCGGCGCGATCCTGGGCGGGTTCATCATCGGGCTCCTCGAGGCCCTGAGCGGCATGTACCTCGACCCGCTGTTCGAAGGGGGCTCCAAGGAGGTCGTCCCCTTCGTGATCCTCGTCGTCGTGCTGATGATCAAACCCTACGGCCTGTTCGGGACCGAAGAAATAGAGAAGATCTGACGGAGAGATGCCATGGCGGTGAAATGCGGCGTATTCAAGACTACCTACCGGGATGACGAGGCCATCTGGCAGACCAAGGTGTCCAAGTTCTGGCTGGCCCTGCTGCTCATCGCCCTGCTCGCGTTCCCCTTTGTCTTTCAGGGCTCCCGGTACCTGCTGTACGTCGTCAACAGCGTGTTCATCGCCGTCATCGCCGCGATCGGGCTGAACATCCTGACCGGGTTCACGGGCCAGATATCCCTTGGCCACGGCGCCTTCATGGGGGTGGGGGCGTACTGCTCGGGATATTTCATGACCACCCTGGGGATGCCGTTTCTGGTCTGCGTCGTCGCGGCGGGGTGCGTGACGGCCATCGTGGGGATGATCTTCGGCATCCCGTCGCTTCGGCTCAAGGGGCTGTACCTTGCCATCGCCACGCTGGCGGCCCAGGTCATCCTGGAGTTCGTGTTCGTGCGCTGGCGCGGGGTCACCGGCGGCAGCCAGGGGATGCTCGTCCCGCCGGCGAGCATCGGGGGGCTGACGTTCAACAGCGATTTCAAATTCTATTTTCTGGCCCTGGCCTTCACCATCCTCACCGTGATGATCGCCAAGAACATCGTCCGCACGAAACCCGGCCGGGCGTTCATGGCGATCCGGGACCGGTACATCTCGGCGGAGATCATCGGCGTTCCGCTGTTCCAGTATAAGCTGATCTCCTTCGGGATCAGCTCCTTTTACGCCGGCGTCGCGGGCAGCCTCTGGGGGCACTACATCGGTATCATCACCCCCGAGCACTTCAACGTCATGATCTCGATCCAGTACCTCTCGATGATCATCATCGGAGGGCTGGGAAGCATCCACGGCACGATCATGGGCGCCGTGTTCATGACCCTGCTGCCGGAGGTGCTCCGGGTGATCAGTGGTCTTTTTTCGGGCCAGTATCCGGTACTGGTGAACATCTTCGGCGCGATCCGCGAGAGCGTGTTCGGGCTGGTCATCATCCTGTTTCTGATATTCGAGCCGGACGGATTGGCGGCTCGCTGGAAAACGATCCAGAACTACTGGAAGCTGTGGCCGTTCTCGTACTGAATTCTGCTCCCGGTGCCCGTACCGGAAGCCCCGGATCGGGTCCGGCGGGGGGCTTGCACCGGTGTCGGGGATTCGCCGGGAGGAGGTCCGGATTCCGGCCTCCGCCGGAATGACGACCGGGCAAGGAGTGTTGCCGCAGGAACAACAGAGGCGGTTGTGTCGGTTAACAAGGGAACCACGGAGAGAAAAAAAGGGGGAGCGTATGAAAAGATTTTTGCTCGTTGTGTGTGCGGTTTTGTTGCTCAGCGGTGTGGGGTATGCCCAGCAGACGATCAAGATCGGCGGTATCTTCGATCTGACCGGCGCCACGGGCGACGTGGGCGCGCCCTATGCGGTCGCCGCGCGGGACTACATCAACTACGTCAACAAGCAGGGCGGTGTCAACGGTAAGAAGATCGAGCTGATCGACACCGACTACGCCTACAAGATTCCCCAGGCGGTCTCGGCATACAAGGATCAGGTGTCCAAAGGGGTGATCGCGATCCTCGGCTGGGGAACCGGCGACACGGAAGCGATGGCCCCGATGATCGCCACCGACAAGATCCCCTACATCTCCGCCTCCTATTCGGAGCACCTCGTGTTCGACAAGACGCCCTACAACTTCATCGGCGCCACCACCTACTCCGATCAGGCCCGGCTCGCCCTGCAGTGGATCAAGGATAACTGGAAGGACAAGGGCCGGAAGCCCCGGGTCGCCCTGATCTACAACGACACCGGGTTCGGCCGCTCGCCGATCCAGGATGCCGAAGACTTCGCCAAGAAGATCGGGGTCGAGATCGTGGACAAGGAGATCGTGGCGCTGCAGGCCCTCGACGCGACGACCCAACTGCTCAACATGCAGAAGAAGAGCCCCGACTTCGCGATCAACCAGCACACCCTGATGGCGACCAGCACCATCCTGAAGGACGCCAAGAAACTGGGCCTGAAGAACCAGTTCATCGGGCTGAACTGGGCATTCTCCGAAAAGCTGATCGAGATGGCAGGGGGAGCGTCGGAAGGGTTCATGGCGCCGATGCCCTTCGCCTTCTGGAGCGAGATGAAGGTGCCGGGCGTCCAGTTCATGCACAAGGTGCGCAAGGAGGTCGCCGGCAAGGAAGACGCCCAACCCGTGAACTACACCCAGGGGTTCATCGGCGCCTACCTGCTCGTGGAGGCGCTCAAAAAGGCGGGGAACAACCTGACCGGCGAGAACATCAAGAAGGTGCTGGAGTCGAACACCTTCGACATGATGGGGCTGTGCGCCAACATCGCCTACAAACCGCAGCTGCGCAAGCCGAACGTCTCGGCCAAGATGTACGCGATCAAGGGCGGCAAGATCGAGCCGATAACCGGCTTCCTGAAGTACTAACCCTTTTTCCGGGAGCGGGCCGCGGCCCGCTCCCGGGGGTTCACGAAGCCCGGTGCCGGAGCCTTAGTACCCCGGCAACAACTTTGGCCATCCGGGGTGGTCATTCCGGCGGGCCGGAATCCGGTGACATATGGCCTGGATGCCGGACTCCGGATCAAGTCCGGGGCGCCCGGCATGGCGTCTTGTCTGTTTGATTGCGGGAGTCAGAATGCTGAAGATCAACAACGTGGAAGTGATCTACGACGACGTGATCCTCGTTCTCAAGGGGATGTCGCTGGTGGCGAAGGAGGGGGAGATCACCGTCCTCTTGGGCGCCAACGGCGCCGGCAAGACCACCACCCTGAAGGCGATCTCGGGGCTGCTGAAGTCGGAGGAGGGGGAGGTCACCGACGGGTCGATCGAGTTCATGGGCGAGAAGATCAACAACCGGGACGCCGAGGACATCGTCCGGATGGGGATCTCTCAGATCATGGAGGGCAGGAGGATCTTCAAGGACCTGACCGTGACGGAAAACCTCCTGGCCGGCGCCTACACCCGCCGGGACAAGCAGAACGTCAAGCGGGACATGGACACCGTGTTCGAGTACTTCCCGAAGCTGCAGAGCCGGCGTACCCAGGTCGCCGGGTACATGAGCGGCGGGGAGCAGCAGATGCTCGCCATCGGCAGGGCATTGATGGCGCGGCCGAAGCTGATGCTCTTGGACGAACCCTCGCTCGGCCTTGCGCCGCTTCTGGTCAAGGAGATCTTCGAGATCGTCAAGAAGATCTGCACGGAGGAAAAGACCACGATCCTGCTCGTCGAGCAGAACGCCAACCTGGCGCTTTCCGTGGGCCACTACGGATACGTCATGGAGATGGGCAAGGTGGTGCTCGACGGCGAATGCGAAAAGCTGCGGGAGAACGAGGACGTCAAGGAGTTCTACCTCGGGCTTTCCGCCGTGGGGGAGAAGAAGAGCTTCAAGGAGGCGAAGCACTACAAGCGGCGGAAGCGGTGGCTTTCCTGACACCTGCGGGACGAAGGAGCGGCGCATGCCCAGGCTGAGCAAGCAAGAACGTAACAGCGGCTGCTACGACGAGCGGGCCGAACGGATGGACCGGGCCGAACGGACCGCCCTCCAGGAGCAGGCGGCGCTCCGGATCTTCCGCCACGCCGCCGGCCACGCCCCGGGGTACAAACGGTTCCTCGCCGCCACCGGCGTCGTCCCGGAGACGGTCACGGAGATCGGCGCGTTTTCGCGCCTCCCGGTCCTGAAGAAGAACCGCATGCCCGAATTCCACGAGGCCGACCCGCCCTTCGGCGGGTTCCTCGCCGTGCCGGCCCACCAGCTCAAGCGGATCTACGTCTCCCCCGGCCCCATCTACGACCCGGAAGGCAGGCAGGAGGACTACTGGGGGCTCAGGAAGTGCCTGTACAACGTCGGGTTCCGGCCGGGCGACGTGGTCATGAATACCTTCTCCTACCACCTGACCCCGGCGGGTATCTTCCTCGACGAGGCCTGCAACGGCATCGGCTGCGTCACCGTTCCCACCGGAGTCGGGAATACCGAGATCCAGGTCAAGACCATGGCGGGCCTCAGGGTCAGCGGGTACATCGGGGTCCCGTCGTTCCTGATGTCGCTGATCAAGAAATGGGAAGAGCCGGGAAGCGGCGCCGGCGGAGACCTCCCGCTGGAGATCGCCCTGGTGGCGGCGGAGATGCTGCCCCCGTCGCTGCGCGCGGCGCTCAACGCATACGGCCTCATCGTGCGCCAGGCCTACATAACCGCCGACCTGGGCGGTGTGGCCTACGAATGCCCGGCGGAGGACGGCATGCATGTCTCCGACGACCTGTACCTGGAGGTCTGCGACCCCCTCACAGGCGAACCGCTGCCGGCGGGGAGCATCGGCGAGGTGGTGGTCACCACCCTGGGCAACGAAACCTACCCCCTGATCCGCTACGGCACCGGCGACCTCTCGGCGCTCGCGGAGGAGACCTGCCCCTGCGGCAGGACCTCGCGCAAACTCAGGGGGATCATGGGCAGAGCGGATGAGGTGACGAAGGTCAAGGGGATGTTCGTCCACCCCCGCCAGGTCGACGAAGCGGCCGGCCGCTTCGTCGACGAGGTGGAAAAGATCCGTCTCGTGGTCACCCGCGAAGGGGTGACGGACGTCATGACGGTGGAGGTGGTGCTGAAACCGGGCGTGGCAGCCGCGGAGAGCCTGAAGTGCGGCCTGGAGGAACGGATCCGGGAGGCGACGAAACTGCGCGGGAATGTGAAGTTCGTTGCGGCCCTGCCGGAGGGTTCCAAGAAGATCGAAGACCGCCGGACCTGGAAGTAAGGATCTCCGACACCGGACCTCCGGCGCCCCGGTGTCTCCCCGGCCGGGGGAAAACCCCTCCATCCACCACAGGGGGAGGGGCCATTATTCCGATCCTTCCCGGGAGGTCTACCCTACCCCTCCGCGTGCTTCCCCTTCTGCTCGATGATCCGGGGGACGTACCCGCCCTCGCTCATGTCGACGGCGTTGAGTACCTTTTCCCGTGCCTCTTCGAGGCTCTTCAGCAGGGCCTCCTTGGGCGCGCCGGTCACCTTGACCGTGACGATCCGGTCGTTGGAATCCCTGCCGCTGAAGGTGGCCAGGCTGACGATGTTCCCGTCGTGCTGGGCGATCACCGATGCCATGGAGGCCAGCACCCCCTTGCCTTCGGTCACGTCCAGGGTCAGGCGCAGCCCCTTTTCCCGGCCCCCCAGGATCTCCACGAAGGTCTTGAAGATGTCGGTCTCGGTGATGATGCCGACCGGCTTGTCGTCACGGACGATGGGCAGGCAGCCGATCTTGTAGTCGACCATCAACCGGGCCGCCTCTTCGATCGGGCAGTCTTCCCCCACGGCCACGACCCGCTTGGTCATCACGTCTTTCATCTTCAGCTTGGACAGGAGGTAGTGCACCTCGAACACGCTGAGGCTGGTGGCCTTGGAGGGGGAAGCGGAGAAAAGGTCCTTCTGGACGACGATGCCGACGAGCTTCCCCTCCTTGTTGACGATCGGGAGGCGGCGGATCCTCTTTTCCTTCATCAGATGGAGGGCATTTTCGAAGGAAGAATCATCGGTGACCGTGACGGGGTTGGGGGTCATGCGATCTTTGACTAACATGGGTATTCCCTCCTGGAATGGGTGTTCGGGCGAGGAGACTGCCGCCCGGGTACGGGAGCGAAAGCCAGCGGGGTCATATGGTTTATTCATCGCATACCCCCCCTGCTTTGTCAATACCGCTGAAGAGAGGGGATGCATTTTCCCTGTTGAAATTGCGATTTGTTTGTGGTATTGCCTGTTCACCGTGCGGCCTTTCGTGATCGAGGAATGTTCTCGGCGAGGGGCCCGGCAGGCGGTGCGCATACATCGCTGGGGGATCGTTCAATGGTAGGACAACGGACTCTGACTCCGTGAATCGTGGTTCGAATCCACGTCTCCCAGCCAAA
>CAIYSL010000080.1 GCA_903928915.1 uncultured Syntrophobacterales bacterium
AACAGCGGCAGGATGAGGAAGGCCACCGGTTTGTGGAGGAATCGTTGCAGCAGGAAGGACGGCGACTGGGCGTCGCCGCGCCCGAAGGGGGTGGCAAAGGCGAGCAGGACGCCCGCAAGGGTGGCGTGGATCCCCGATTTGAGCAGGAAGTACCACAGCAGGAGACCTGGAATCAAAAACAGCGGCAGACGGCGCACGCCGAGACGATTCATCACCACGAGCCCGGCAAACACCCCCGAGGCCAGCAGAAGGTGCGGCAGCGAAAGGCTGCCCGCGTAGAACAGCGCAATGACAACGATCGCCCCCAGGTCGTCGATGATGGCCAATGCCACGAGGAAGACCTTCAGCGACGCCGGGACCCTGCGGCCCAGCAGCGAAAGCGCCACCAGGGCAAAGGCAATGTCCGTTGCCATGGGGATGCCCATGCCCGCTTGCGTTTCGGTCCCCCGGTTGAGGAGGAAGTGGAGGAGGGCGGGTACCGCCATGCCGCCCATGGCGGCAACTACGGGAAGCAGCGCCTGCTTCGGCGAGGACAGCTCTCCCCTGTACAGCTCCCGTTCGATTTCCAGGCCGATCAGCAGGAAAAAGACCGCCATCAACCCCTCGTTGATCCACTGTTCGACGGTGTGCTGCAGGGCGATCCCGCCCAGCGTAAGGCCGACCTCGGCATGCCAAAGATCCGCGTACCTGTCTCCGAGAGAGGAATTGGCGAGGACAAGCGACAGGGCCGTGCAGAGGACCAGGACGATCCCCGCGGCCTGTTCGCTTTCGAGAAACTCGCGGGAAAGTGCGGTCAGCTTCGTCTTCACGGCTTCATATCGGCAGTCCCGGTTGCGGGTCGCAGGCTGCGCCCTCCTTTTCGGGTGTACGCGGGGACGATGATCCCCCCCTCGCCGCCGAGGAGCTCCCCCTTCCCCAGCAGATACCAGCGGCCGACCAGGGCTGCGGTCACCGCGTCCAGCTCGTCGCCGGTGAGGACCGCCGGGAGCCTCTTCACCCCCAGCTTAGCCAGGCCGGCCAGGAGACCCGGGCGATCCCTGCGCTGGCGGGGGAGCCCCCAGACGTCCTGCGCCGCTCCGGGATAGCACTCCACCGGCCGGCACCCCAGCGCTTCGATCTTCTCCTTGAGCGCGATCCCGCGCTCGGTGAGCATCCGCATCGGCCCGAGGGTGACGGGAAAGAAGCGGATGCCCCGCCGCCGCAGTTCGAGGTCGCAGGGGCGGAAATGGCCGCCGCCGCGGTCATGGATCGTTGTGCGGCCCTCGGGCAGCGTGAGCGGTGCATCGATCGGAACGAGTTCGGGTCCGGCCCGGGAGATCCACGCCAGGATCTCTTCGTCGGCAAAGGCGACGTGCGTCTCGGCTGTGAGGCCGCGGAGGATGCAGACCCCTGTCGGCCGCCGCACGGACCCGGCCAGGTCGACCCCCACGACGGCGCTCCGCTTGCGGCCGGTCACCGGTTTGGCCCTTTCCCTTCCGCATCCTCGTCGAACAGGGAACCCTGCCGGTACCTCTGGTGTCTGCCGGCGTCGCCGTCGCAGCCGGACGATCCGCCGCGGCCGGCGAGCCGCTCCCGGAGCCGGCCGAGGAAGGCGGCCTGGCCCGGCGCGATCTTCCTGCCGGCCACTTCGACCGGGAACCACGCCGCCCGGTCCATCTCCGGGAACTCCCGGAGCTGCCCGGATTTCGGCGGCCACTCCCGTGAGAAGGTGTTGCTCTTTATCGCAGCAGGGTCCAGGTCGGCCTGCATCGCCCAGGCGTACACGAGCTTTCCGCTCGGCTGACGGAGCGACTCCAGCGGGATCAGCTCCCCTGCCGGCGCGAACCCCGTCTCCTCTGCGAACTCCCGTCTGGCGGCCGTCAGCGGGTCCTCGCCGTCCGCGAATTCCCCCTTCGGGATGGACCACGCCCCGTCGTCCTTCTTCGCCCAGAACGGCCCTCCCGGGTGAACCAGCAGCACTTCCAACCGCCCCCCGGCCTCGCGGAACGGCAGGAGTCCGGCGCTCTTCTTGGGCATAGCATTCACCTCACGGTACAGGGCCCCACCCGACTCCGTCAGCTGTTCGATCAGAAATTGCGGCCCCCGGCGATGCGCCGGAATCCTTTGACCCCTTTCCGCAGCCGCCGATTCTCCCTTCCCGCTACGGTCCGAACCTGCGGAGTGCACGGGTGTGCGCCCGGGCGGCCTCGACCTCGCGGCTGCGGGCAGAAGCGGCGGTCACCAGCGAGCCGAGCAGCCGGGAGGACGCCCGTTCGACCGCCGCGACCGCGCGGTCGAATTCCCGCGTATTCGCCGCGGAAGGCCGGGTGAATCCGCTTATCTTCCGCACGTACTGGAGGGCCGCCGCATGGATCTCCGCGGCTGTCGCCGGCGGCTCGAAGTTGAACAGCGCTCTGATGTTCCTGCACATCGTCTGCCTCCTTCGCGTCTCCCGCTCTCTCCCCGGACGCCCGGAGCGCCGGGGTGCGGGCCGGCCGGGCTTCCGAATCACGGTGCACGGCCCCCTGGGTAACGGGGCGGTTCAGATCATCTCCCCGCCGTCCACCCGAATGATCTCGCCCGTCACGAACGAGCCTGCGGCGGAGGCGAGAAAGAGGGCGATCCCGGCGACCTCCGCCGGCTCGCCGAACCGCTTGAGCTCGATCTCCTGAACCCGCCGGGCACAGCGTTCCGGGTCCGACCAGTTCACCCGGCTGAACTCCGTCCGGATGGACCCGGGGGCGATGGCGTTGACGAGGATGTGGTGGCCGGCCAGTTCCCGGGCCATCACCTGGGTCATCATGTTCAGGGCCGCCTTGCTGATGCAGTAGGCGCCTGTCCGGTCGTTCCGGGCGCGAAGCCCGCTCACGGAGCTGACGTTGATGATCCTGCCGCCGCCCTGCCCGATCATCACTGCGGCGACCGCCTTGCTCACCAGGAAGGCCCCCTTCAAGTTGACCTCCATCACCTTGTCGAAGGCCTCCTCCTCCAGCTCCGCCAGGGTGCTCAGGACGGGGTTCCCCCCGGCGTTGTTGACCAGGATGTCGATCCTGCCGAAGGCAGCGAGGCTCTTCTGCACGAGGTCTGCTACGTCCGCTTTTCTACCCACGTGGGCGGGCACCGCCAGCGCCTTCCTGCCCAGGGCACGGACCTGCTCCGCGGTCTCTTCCAGCTCCGGGGGCCGCCGGTTGCGGCTCGACACCGCCAGGTCCGCCCCGGCCTCGGCAAAGGCAAGGGCGACGGCCCGACCGATCCCCCGGCTTGCGCCGGTGATCAGGGCGACCTTGCCCCGCAGCGAGTACAGTTCATCCAGCATTGCGTTCTCCTTCCGTATGGGTCATCGTCCCGGACCTGTCCCCGCTCAGCCGGTCAGGAGGCGCAGGAAGCGCAGCGC
The DNA here is from genome assembly GCA_903928915.1 of uncultured Syntrophobacterales bacterium. Taxonomy (GTDB): domain Bacteria; phylum Desulfobacterota; class Syntrophia; order Syntrophales; family UBA5619; genus JAKAFS01. The sequence continues at coordinate 3,374 of CAIYSL010000080.1, forward strand.
GCGCCGGGTCCCCGGTCCGTAGGGCGGATACAGGAGCTTCGCGCCCGGAGGGAGCCACTGGCGGTAGACGGCGCGGGCGTGGGAGAAGGTCTCGAACCCGAACCGGCCGTGGTAGTTCCCCTGGCCGCTCGAACCCGTGCCGCCGAAGGGAAGGTGCGGATTCGCAAGGTGGAGGATCGTGTTGTTGACCGTCACCCCGCCGGAGGTGGTCTCGGCCAGCAGCCGGTCGACGTTTGCGTTGCTGCGGCTGAAGATATACATGGCCAGCGGTTTGCCGTGCGACCGCATGATCTCCACCGCCTCGTCGAATTCACGGTAGACGATCAGCGGCAGTACGGGCCCGAAGATCTCATCGCGCATGATCGCCGAGCCGCGCGGAACACGGGTCAACAGGGTCGGGGTCAGCCGGCGCTTGGCGGGGTCGCTTTCGCCGCCCATCAGCGCCACGGCGCCGGCGGCAACGGTTTCTCGTACGGCGGTTTCGATCCGGGCAATCGCCCCGGCGTCGATCATGCTCGGCAGGGAGGGGCTCGCAAGCTGCGCGGCAATGTCCGTACCGTAGAAACCTTCGATCGCCCGCCGGAGGGCGGCTGCCAGGGCATCGGCGATCCGCTCCTGGACGAGAACGTAATCGGGCGAGACACAGGTCTGTCCCGCGTTGATGAACTTGCCCCATGCCAGACGCTCCGCGGCGGCGGGCACGTCGGCCGTTTCATCGACAAGGGCCGGCGACTTCCCCCCCAGCTCCAGCGTCACCGAGGAGAGATGCCGGGCTGCCATCGCCATCACCCGCCGCCCCACGGAGGTCGAGCCCGTGAAGAAGATATGGTCGAAGGGCATGTCGAGCAAGGCCTCGGCGACGTCATGCCCTCCCAGGACCACGGCGGCCTCGTGCGGCGGGAACACCTCGGCAACGAGGTCGTGGAGCACGCGGGCGGTCTTCGGGACCTTGTCCGAGGGCCTAAGGACGACGCAATTGCCGGCGGCGACGGCGGCCGTCAACGGCACCATGGCAAGGTTGAAGGGATAGTTCCAGGGGGAGAGGATCAGCACCACCCCTTTGGGTTCATGCCGGATCCAGCTCCTTCCGCCTGCCGTCGCGATCGTAGTCGGGACGCGCCGGGGCTTCATCCAGCCGTCCAGGTGGTGGACGGCGAACCGGATCTCTTCCAGCGCGGGACCGATCTCGGTGAGTTCCCTCTCGTCGGGATGCTTGCGGAAATCCTCGCGGATCGCCTCGCGGATCGCCGGCCGCCGGGCGCGGACCGCCTCGGCCAGGCGGATGAGCTTTGCCCTGCGCTCGACCGCCCCGGTGCGGGCAAGGCTCCAGCGGTTGGCGCACTGCGCAGCGAACAGGGCCTGGAGGGCCTCCGTCGTCGGCGCAAGGGTATCCCTGCGGCCTTCGGTCATGGTGTCGCCTCCTCAGGTGGGGAGAAACATCTCCGGTGGATGAATCAACCCGGCGCGGTTTGACCGTTTCGCTGCCGGGCGATCTCGACCAGGAGCTCGCTGCGGTCGAAGTACACCTCGTTCCGGCGGATCTTGCCGGCGCCGTCCAACTGGACGAGGCAGACGCCCACGATCTCCAAGGTCTTTGGGCCGACCGGGATCCTGGCGCGCCACTTGTTCAGAAAGCCGTCCTGGAGCGGAATCGCCTCGAGCTGCGTCCAAACCCAGTTCGGGTTGTAGCCGAGGAGCCTCCTGAAGTAGGCGAGCAGCGCGGGCCTGCCCGAGACGCCGCCGGGCACGGCCGGGTCGAGATAGAAGGTATCTTCGGCGTAGTACCCGGCCAGGAGCTCCGGATCGTTGCCGCTCCAGGCGGGAAGCCACTTCTCGGCAAAAGCTTGAGCTTCGGGAACCGTAAGATACTGCATGGCATGCATCTCCTTATCAGGGCGCGGCCCGGTGCACGCTCAGCGCGCGGCGGTCATCCCTTCATCGCTGCGCGCCGGCAACCGCGCTCCGCCGCTCGGTGATGACCGTGTCCCGCCAAACCCCGTGGTGTTGCGCGATACGCTCGCGCCGGCCGACGATACGAAAGCCGCACGACAGCTGCAGCCGGAGGCTGGGCTCGTTTTCCGGGAAGGTGCTGCCGTACAGCGACCAGATCCCCTCCCGTTCCGAAGAGGCGATCACCGCAGCGAGGAGTTTCCTCCCGACGCCGCACCCCCTCCAGCGCGTATCGACGTACAGGCTGACTTCCGCGACCCCGGCGTAGCAGGCCCGGCGCGACACGGGCGACAGGGCGGCCCAACCCGCGATGCCGTCCCCAACCCTCGCCACGAGACGGCTGTGGCGATGGTGGCTCTCATCCCAAACCTGCGACGACGGGCTATCGATCTCGAAGCTGGCGTTCCCCGTCGCCAGGCCCGCCTCGTAGATGCGGCGGACCGCATCCCAGTCGTCCGGACGCATTTCCCGGATCACCACATCACCCCGCAATGCTCGCTCAGCAGCCATAGGTAATGGATAACACAGATCGACGGCCGACACAAATCCCTGCCCGCTCCGGCGGCCGGCCGCTGCCGCGGAGGCGGCGCCGGAGTTCAGGTCCGGCAGGGCCTCCGGTACCGTTCGTGCGGAAAGAGTGTGTCGACGGCCTCGCGCACCTCTGCGAGCCAGGCGTGGCGCTCGGCCTCCGTACTGGTCACGACTACCCCGAACATGCGGCGGCGGACGGCGGACACGCCGCACAGGCCGAACACGCAGTTACGCCAGATGGTTTCGAGCGGATCGCCGAACACCTGCCGCTCCCGCCCGGCCGCCGTGTTCGTCGTATTGAACACCAGCGCCGCCCGGGCCTTCAGGAGACCCCGCGGTACCCCCTCGCCGGAATCCCCCTCCAGAAACTCGTAGGCGACCCCGGGGCGGATCACCCGGTCGACCCAGCCCTTCAGTATGGCGGGCGGCTGCCCCCACCAGTTCGGGTGAACGATGACGATACCGTCGGCGGCGGCGATTTCCCGGCAATGGTCCCGTATCGCCTCGGGCAGCACGGCCTCCGTCGGGATCTCAGCACCGGGCAGAAGCGGGTCGAAACGCTCGGCACACAGATCGTGAAACCGAACTGCATGCCCGTTCTCTTCAAGTCGGGCGACCGCGGTCCGGGCGATGGCGTGGTTGAAACTTGCGCAATCGGGATGGGCGAGAATGACCGATACGTTCAGTGCCATGCATCATCTCCGGTATCACTTCTTGATGGGCGGGAAGCACGCAGACCCGGCAAACCGGCCCGGCTGCCGACGCGCGGGAGCCGTGAATCTTCTCCCTCCCCCGCTTCGGCTCCGCTGCCGCCCGATGCCTCTTATCCGTCCTCGTGCGGCCAGGCGGTCGCTACGAATCGGGCGCCGGCGGCTTGACGATCCAGCCCACATAGGTGAGCCAGAGTCCGATGAGAACGAGCAGAGAAAACCCGATCCGCACGGCCGCCAGCTCGTGCAGGGAGGCGGCGGCTCCGTGCGCGATCAACTGCGGGACAACCAGGAGCGCCAAGCCGCGGAGCGCCAGGAACCAGCCGAACAGCGAGATCAGGATAGCTGCCGCGCCCGACCAGCACTGGTGAAAGGCGATGATCACCAGCCCGCTGAGGAACAGCAGACTGCCGAGGGTCCACACGAGCGCCTCGTTCTGGAAGAAGGCGGAGAGTATCCCCCCGATACCGGCCGCCCGGACAACCAGGATGCCCGGCACGATCACGAGGAACGGGCCGATGACGCGCGCGAAGGCGCGGGTGCGGGCTCTGGACTCCACTGTAGCTGACATGCGCATATCTCCCTTCGGTCAAGCACGACGGTGAACGTATGGCCCGCGGGGCTTTCCCGCCCGTCACCCGGCGGCTTCTTGCCCCCTGCCGAGCGAACGGCCCCGGCCCCTCCCGGTAAGCGTAGCGGGTCCGTAGACCATGATCACCGCCACGGCGATCAGTATCTGCCAGAGGAACGGATAGTTCTTGAGCTCCCCGGGCAGCCGCAGGAACTCGCCGGTGAAATTCATCATGAAGTGCAAGAGGACCGCGGCGAGTGTGCTGCGCCCCGTGTTGTTGTATACCCAGGTCATCAGGACCGCTCCCGTCAGGATGCCCGGGACCATGGCGACCCAGAACCTCGCCGACCAGAGCGGGAAAACATCCGACATCAGCGTGCCGCGCATGAAGAACAGGGGCATATGCCAGATCGACCAGATGAGCCCCAGTATCAGGCTGGAGACCAGCGCATTCCAGCGCCGCTGCAGGCGGTCCAGGGCGTACCCCCGCCACCCCATCTCTTCCGGCAGCGGCCCGTACAGCAGGATCAGGACCGCGAAGGGGATGATCCTCCCGGGGTGGGCCAGGTATCCGATCGCCGCGTCGAGCGGAGGAATGCTTCCCTCGATCAGCAGTGCCTGGAGAATCGCCAGAACGCTGCAGAGGGGCGGCACCAGCAGGACCGTCGCATACCAGCGCGGCGTTATCCCCCTGAAGTTGGTCAGCCGGGTCCAATAATCGCGCCGGTCCGCGTTGTCACCGAGCAGTAAGTTGAGGAGTACTGCCGAAACCGCCGGCCCGAGGATTCCGATGGCCAACAGCACGATTCCCGGCGACTCGGAAACGTCCAGCCCCGAAACCGCGACCGGGATCCAGAACAGCCAGGACCATCCCAGGGCCAGTACGAAGTAGGGCCAGGGGCTTGTCTTCCATCTTACCGGAATTGACGCTCTCAAATTCATCAGCCTTCCTGCCGAGATCCGAACACCCCTACCGCGCTCCCCTGATGAATTGCTCGATCTCCTGCCTGTGCTCGGCTACGTATGCGCAGCTGGGCTCTTCTCCGCACGTGCGGCACCGCAGGTCGTAGGCGGTGTTGAGGACCCCGCACCGCGGACAGGTGTAGTGGCTTCGTTTCTCCGCGAGCCACTGCGCATAGCCTACAGCCCTGATCCGTTCCAGATTTTGCCAGAGCTCGATCCGGTGAGCCTTTGCCGACTGGAACTGCTTCAGTTCTTCGCAGGGGTATTCCCCGCAGTCGCCGCAGAAATCGATGCCCCGCTTAGCGGCGCAGGCGTGCATCTTACAGTCCGTGCAGTAGGGCAATCGCTTCTCCGTGCGGCATCCGTAGCACCTGCTCTCGTCCTTCGTGTAGTGCGCTTCGGCCGCCAGCATCTTCAGCCTTGCCGGGTCTTCGGTTGTGGCGATGTACCACCGGCACGCCTCGCAGTACAGCCCACAGACCGCGGCAAAGCGTTTCTTCCCCGTTTCGGAACGATCCTGTTCTTGCATGGCTCTCCCACTCGCTGCCCCGCCCCTGTCCCATCCCTTTCTGATCATATCCCCATGGCGCCGCTGCTGGCAAGCGTCATATTTCCCAAGCCCTTTATGAAGTCCGGCGCTTCTCTTTCGCGATCGTGATCCGGAAGCTGTCCAGTGCGAGCGGGCTCTCCCATTGGGGAAGCCGTTGTGCCGGCCCCTCGATCCGCACGAGCGGGGGCCTTCGTTCCGCCAGCCCGTTGATCTTCGCCCACAGGGTAGTGTCTCCCCAGAATTGCGGAGGGGTATCTGCGGCGGCTGCAGCCCGGAAGATTCCGCCCGGGGTCTCGCAGCCGGCGCTGATTGCCTCCAGGGCAAGGCGCTCCAGCCGTCCCAGGCCGGTGGCCGGGTCCGGCTGCTCCTGCAGCCAGCGGGTCACGGCAGCCGGCATCCACGGCAGGGGCGCGTCCGCCTCGCGCGCCAATGCCGAAAACAGGGCGGCATCCTGCGTGGCAAAGGCCCTGTCAGCCAGTGTTGCGTATCCGAACTGTTCATCCGTCACCGGCCGCCGCCGGTCGTACAGCGGCGCCAGCTGCTCCGGCTCCAGTTGGCCGAGCCCGTTGAACGGCACGATCCCGGGGAACGCGTCGATGCAGAGCAGCTCGGCCCTCCGTATGCCGTGATGCAGCAGACAGGCGAGGATGTGGGCCAGCATCGCCTGGTCGAAAAGGCAGGCATCGAACCACAGGACGATGCCCTCGTACGCGCCCGCTGCCGCCAGTTTCCGGTACTGGGTGCGCAGCGTCCCGAGGACGAACTCCCCCGCCAGTCCGCCTGCGGTGGCCTGTTCGAGAAACAGCGCCCGGGCACCGAGGGCGGCCTCATCGGGCCAGCCGGGCCCCCGCGGCCCGTCGTAGAGGATGTCGTGCCAGACGAGCACCTCCCCGGGAAGACCGCCCTTTGCCAGTAGCCCCCCTGCGCAATCGCCGCTCGTGATGTGAAGCGTGCCTCCCATCTTCCCGGCCCCTCAGATTTCACAACGACCGCAGCTGTCCCGGACAGCCCTGCCGATCTCCGGCTGTCGCCCCGATTGGTTCACTGTCGGCGTCATAGATCGCAGATCATCCGGGCCATGCCGGGCGCCCCGATTTCCTGCGCGAAGTACGGGTCGGGCCATTCGTCGAGCACGCGGAACCCGTGCTTCTCGTAGGCCCGCTGCGCCGGGGTGTTCCCCAGGTAGATCGCGAGCTCCGCCTGGCGGTACCCCTTCTTCCGTGCGACGTCGAGCATCCTGTCCAGCAGGTTGTCCACGATCCCCTGTCTGCGAAACACCGGAAGGGTCGCGACGCTGTCGATCACCCACGCCCCGGCCACCGCGGGGGGAATGCACTCTATGATCCGGGGAGGTCTGCCGGCCATCTCCGCGATGGAGTGCATGCCCATCTTCGCGTACACCTCGGGCAGGCTCTCCCGCATGCGGGGATAACCCGTGGTTTCCGGATCGTAGCCGCCGAGCCCGGCCGCGGGACCTGCTTGAGTCTCCGCGATCAGGAAACAGGAGTGATGGAACAGGTGGGGCGTATTCGTGACCGCCAGTTGTTCCAGAAACCGCAGGCAGACCTCTTCCGGCTGGTTGAGGATGACCTCCCATACGCCCCGCTGCACGTTCGCCCTCCCGGCAGTCAGTATCAGCCAGGCGACAAAGGCAGCGTCTTCCGCTCCGGCCGTGCGAATCTTCAGGTCCAACGTCGTCCTTTCTGCATGCGCATCCGTCACCGGTTACAGAACCCGTTTCACGCCGGGGATGAGCCGGATGAGGTACGAGGCGAGAAACGATCCGGTGATCGACAGAATCGATACGCCGACAAAGAGGGTAAAGGCGCCCGCCGGCACCGGGTCGAATGCATGCTGCAGCGCGACTACAACCGCCACATGGATGATGTATGCCCCGTAGGCATTGTCCGCCAGGACCCGCGCCAGGGGGCCCGTGCGGTTGAAATACATCCTGAACAGCGCAAGCAGTCCGATGCAGACCCCGACGCACAGGAGCGCCTCCCGGTATTCCCAGAGGAGGACCGCCCGCCGGCCCGTGGTGTAGCGCTGGTAGACGGTGAGCGCATAGATGCCCAGACCGGGGATGAGCCAGAGCATGTTCCGGGGGCTGGCGAGGGATTCCAGGAGGGAATGGCGGCAGGCCAGGATGCCCAGCACGAAAAGCGACAGATACTGGGGGAGGTGGGCCGGTTCCATCTGGATGAACCCGAGGAAGAAGAGCCAGCGATCGATGGGAAAGCCCCAGGATGTGCGCACGAGCTGGGTGACGAATCCCAGGGCCGCAATGAACAGAACGATCGCATACAGTGGCACGCCCCGGCTGGGGGAGGCGGAACGGGAGGGGGTCCGGTCTTGCAGCGCCATTCTGATCGCGGCGTAGAGGAACGCGTAGACGAGCAGATGCTCGACAAACCACAGATGCGCGAAGTTGAACGCCTGCTCGGCGTGCGCTTTATCATGCGCGTACACCAGCCAATGCCGGAGGTAGAAATCCGGGAAGCTTATCGCTCCCGTATAATGCAGATACTGCACGTATCCGAGCACGGGGGTGATGAATAACGTCACGAAGACGAGGGGGATGCCGAAGCGGATCAGCTTGTCGACAATGAATCTGCGGGCGCCGTGGCGATCGAACGATCCCGGGAAGAAATACCCCGAGATGAAGAAGAACAGCCCCATGAAGAACGAGGCATTGAACCCGAACAGATAGCTCAGCTCCTTTACCCGCTCGCCGGGGTATGCATAGAACCAGGCGCCGCCCGTGGCCCCGTATGCCTGCCCGACATGATGGACGATGACCAGGAACATCAGGAAGACTTTGAGATTGTCGAGGTAGTACAGCCGCTCCTTATCCGCCATTTGCCACCCGCACCTTTCCTGCTCCCCGGGATTGAGCCACACGCAGGTTGCCTTCGGTACCTCAGCCGTCGACAGTCACGGTTACCCAAAATGTCTGCACAGGGGCAGCACCTGTCTCCAGAGGCCTACGGTAGACGAGGTTAAGAGGTGCGGTACCCGGCGAAATCGCCTTGAACGTGAACCGATACGTCCCGCCCGATCCGATCGCATTGCTATCGGGTACATATTCTGGATTGCCTTGCTGCGCGAGGACCGAATCCGCGCTCGGCGATACCTCCCACGTGTAACCCGTCGATGGGTTGCCCGGGAGCGAGGCCGTCATGATTTGGTCCTGGAGGAGATAGACTGTCCTGCCCGAATCGCTCTGGCTGAGTGCCACCGCCTGCGGAGGACCTGTCTCCGAACTGCTTCCGCACCCGCCGACCGCACAGGAAAAAACGAAAGCAACAAGGAGCAAGAGACAATTTGATCTGTTCATGAGTCACTCCGATAGGTTCCTGAATATCAGCTTCCGGCCATGGGCCGGTACTTGCCGCGGAGCTCGTCCGCGCTCTTTTCCCGCCTCGTCTCGAGAGCCCGGAGCGACACCCCCGACAATAGCGCCGAAGCAAGGAGATGGAAGTCTCTATGGCCCGGCAATGGCGACGCGCCGCCGGTGGAACGTGCGTTCAATTAACCACTAGCCCCCACAATTGTCAATGTTTTTACACTACTCCCCCGCTCCGGGCTTTTCGTTTGACTCGGATCGGCCTTTCCGCTATAGCCTATCCCTATCCGAAAGACCGATACGCGAACCGGGAGCAGCCCGCGGAGAAGCCCCGGCTTCTTTAACCTGTGCTCTTGCGGAGGCAAATCTATGCATACCTTCACCGAAACCTGGCAGCGGTCGTTTCCGACCGCAACATCGGGCAGCCACCTCTTTGCCGAGTTCGAGGAGCGGGCCAGGGCGGCCGCCGCCGAGGTGTTCCGCTGCGCCACGCTCACCGAGGCACGGGAGGCGCTCCTCAGACTTGTCGAGGGAGCGGGCGTAACGAAGGCGGTCGTCGTGGAGAGCCCCCTCCAGCTCGCAGCAGGCGTCACCGAGGCGCTCCGGGCGCGGGGGGTCGAGGTGTACACCGCCCCCGCGGAGATCGCCGAGCACGCCCCCACCGCCGATATCGGGATCTCGGGCGTGGAGTTCGGGGTCGCCGAGACGGGGAGCGTGTTCCAGGAGGGTTACGCGATCGCGACCCGGCTGGTCACGATTCTTCCGCCGCTCCACGTGGTCTTCCTCCCGAGCGCGAACATCGTCCCCGACGTCCCGCAGGCCTTCGAGATCATCGCGAAGAACTTCGATCGCGGCTACCTCGGGTTCATCACGGGCCCCAGCCGCACCGGCGACATCGAACGGGTGCTGACGATCGGGGTCCACGGACCGGGCCGCTTCGCGATCATCGCCTGCGACGAGGCGCCACAGGGAGGTACCCGATGAAGGCCGAAAAGCGGAAACTCAGAAAAGAGATCTCCGAGAAGTTGAAGGACAAAACCCTGCGCGGCGCCCTGGGGCGATTCGCCGAGGTCTACCCCGAGGCCCGCGCCGCGGCCTACGCCAACGCCGGCGACGTAGAGACGCTCCGCGAGGCGGTGAAACAGATGAAGATCGCCACGGTCGGCCAGATCGAAGCGGTGGCCGACCGGTTCGAGGCCGCGGCGACCAAACGCGGGGTGCAGGTGTTCCGGGCCGAGGATGGCGAGAGCGCGAAGGCGTACCTCCTGAAGCTCTGCAAGGAGACGGGGGTGGAAAGAATCGTCAAATCCAAGTCCATGGCCTCGGAGGAGATCCACCTGAACCCCTATCTCGAGGCCGCAGGGATCACCGTCACCGAGACCGACCTGGGCGAGTGGATCGTTGCCCTTGCCCACGAGCGGCCCTCCCATATGGTCATCCCCGCTATCCACATGAACCGTCATCAGGTGGCCGAGCACTTCTCGAAGGAGCTCAAGAAGGAGATACCGCCCGACATCGCCGTGATGGTCCAGGTGGCGAGGAAGGAGCTCCGGGAAAAGTTCCTGCAGGCGGACATGGGGATCTCCGGCGCCAACTTCCTGATCGCGGAAAACGGCGCGGTCGGCCTGGTGACGAACGAAGGCAACGCCCGGATGGTGACCACCCTCCCCCGCATCCAGGTGGCCATCGTTGGCTACGAGAAGCTGATCCCCACGATCAAGGATGCGGCGACGATCCTGAAGGTCCTGCCGCGCAACGCCACCTGCCAGCTGATGACGAGCTACACCACCATGGTCTCCGGCCCCACCCCGGCCATGGTGAAGAGAGACGGGAAGTGGGTCGAAGAGCAGAAGGAGATGCACGTCATCCTCCTGGACAACGGCAGGCTCCGGGCAGCCAAGGACGAGCGGTTCAGGGAGATCTTTCAGTGCGTGCGCTGCGCCTCCTGCCTGAACGTCTGCCCGGTCTACACCCTGATCGGCGGCCACGTCTACGGACACATATACGCCGGCGGGATCGGCGCGATCCTGACGGCCTTCCTCCACGGGATGGAGGAGTTCGCGCAGTTCCACGAGCTGTGCATCGGCTGCCGCCGCTGCACAACCATCTGCCCGGGGAAGATCGACATCCCCGGCCTGATCGAAGAGCTGCGGGTGCGGAAGGTGAAGGACAAGGGGCTCCCCTTCCTCCTGAAGCAGACCTTCGAAAACGTGATCGCCAACCGGAAGTTGTTCCATTCGCTGCTTCGGCTCGCGGCAAGGGGGCAGAAGCCCTTCCAGGAGGGGAAGTTGATCCGCCACCTGCCGCTCTTCTTCGCGGGGCTCGCCAAGGACCGGAGCCTGCCGGCGATCGCCGAGGAGCCGCTGCGCGACCGGGTGGCGAAGGTCAAGAGGAAGATCGCCAACCCGGACAAGCGGGTCGCCTTCTTCGGCGGCTGTACGATGGATTTCGTGTTCCCCGAGACCGGGGAGTCGGTGTTCAAGGTTCTCCAGGATCTGAACATCGAGGTGCTGTACCCGGAGGGGCAGTCCTGCTGCGGCAAGCCCGTGCTCGCCATGGGAGACGAGGAGACGATGAAGAGGATCGCCCGGGAGAACATCAAGGCCCTGGAGGAGGCAAACCCCGACGCGATCGTCAGCGCCTGCCCCACCTGCACCGAGTCGCTCCAGCACTACCGCGAGCTTCTGAAGGACGACCCCGAGTGGGGGCCGAAGGCCGCGGCGATGGCGAAGAAGGTGCGCGAGTTCTGCAGCCTCGTCGCCGAGGAGTACGAAAAGCACGGCCGCCTGAAGAAGAAAGCTGGCGGGCTGCGGGTGACCTACCACGACTCCTGCCACATGAAGCGGGTCCTGGGGATCGACAAGGAGCCCCGGCAGCTCCTGGAGGCCGCGGGCTGCGAGCTCGTGGAGATGAAGGACGCGGACAAATGCTGCGGCATGTCCGGGATCTTCGGGGTGAAGTACGCGGAGCTGTCGATGCCGATCCTCAGCCAGAAGATCGCCAACATCGAGGAGACCGGCGCGGAGATCGCCGCCTGCGCCTGCTCGGGCTGCATGGTCCAGATCCAGGGCGGCCTGGACAAGAAGCTCCCGGGCGTGAAGATGAAGCACGTGGCCGACATCCTGGCGGAGAAGATCGGGGAGAAAAAGATTGCTTGAGGAGAGTATCATGAAGATCAAGGCCACCATCGTCAGCGACAATTGCGTGTACCATCTCCCCGGGGCGGTTGCCGAGCACGGCCTCTCCATTTTTCTGGAGACCGACCGGGGAAACTACCTGCTCGACACCGGCCAGGGCAAGGCGGTTGTGAACAACGCCCTGGTGCTGGGTCTCGACCTGACGACGATCAAGGGCGTCATCCTGAGCCATAACCACTGGGACCATACGGGAGGGCTCGGCCCGGTCCTCGACCTGAAGGGGGCGGTGGACGTCCACGCCCACCCCGATCTGTTCAAGGAGAGCTACAGCGTCGCGGAGAATTCGGTGCGGTACATCGGCGTGCCCTACCCCCGGCCGCTGCTCGAGGCCAAGGGGGCGCGGTTCAGGTTCAACGATCAATTCCACGAGATCGAGCCGGGGATGTGGCTGACCGGGGAAGTGCCCCGCCGGACCGCATACGAGGTGGGCGACAGCAAACAGAAGCTCAAGTCCGGCGACGGGTTCGTGAAGGACGACATCCGCGACGACCAGTCGGTGGTCTGCGAGACGGCAAAGGGGCTGTTCATCATCCTGGGGTGCTGCCATGCCGGCATCATCAACACCCTGAGCTACGTCGAGGAGAAGATGGGACGCCGCCCCATCTACGCCGTGATCGGCGGCACCCATCTCGGCCCGGTGAGCGACGAGCAGAAGACCAAAAGCGTCGAGGCCCTCAAGGGGTTCGACATCGAGCGGCTGGGGGTGTCCCACTGCACGGGACAAAAAACGGCGTCGCTGCTGGCGGCCGCATTCGGGCAACGATTCTTCTTCTGCAACGTGGGGACCGCGGTGGAGTAGGGCAGCGCCACCGCTACCGCCCTCACCCTTCCCTCTCCCGTATCGCGGGAGAGGGTGTACTTGCGGCGGAGCCAGAGGGGAGAGATCGCCGCGGCCGTTACTCCTGCGCCGGGGCCTTCAGCGACCGGTAGTAGCTGTCGATGGTGTAGACCGCGGCCAGCGGGTTGTGCCCCAGCAGGCGGTCCTTGACGGCGAAGACCGTGGTGGGGGCCTGGGCGTACTTCAGAAACAGCGAGTCGTGGCCCACGCAGAGGCCCATCATCACGTTGAACTCGGTCTTCTCCTCGTTCAGCAGGTAGGCCTGGGCGATGGGGTTGCACATCGACTCGAAGCAGCCGATCCGGATCTTCTGATCGTCGCGCACCCCGAGGGTCTCCTTCGGGATGCGGCCCATCTTGCAGAGCCCCGACACAACGGTGAATCCGTTGGACGCCAGCACGCTCTCCACCACCTTGGCCTCGCGGCGCAGGCCGATGCAGAAGACCAGGCCGATCTTTGTGTACTTCATCTTGCCGGCGAACTCGACGATCTCCTGGAGCCGGGGCTTCAGTGGCCGCGTCCGGGCGTAGCCGAGTTCGCGGTCGGCATACCCGTCAGCCTCCTGGACCGAGGCCTGCAGCGCGAACTCCAGGATCTCGGGCTTCATCAGCTCTTCCTGCGCCCGTGCCAGCACCTCCGGCTTGTTCAGCGTGGGGCAGAAAGGGGGACCCTTGCCCTGATCGTCCTGGCAGATCCGTCCCTGCGGTTCGAAGGGGCAGCGTGCGCACCCCGGGGTCTCCTTGTCCATTGCGTTGTCTCCTTAATACGAAAAATGTCGTTTACCCGTCACCCGCCCCCTGCCCCCGCCTCGGCCCGTCACCCTCGCCCTTCCCTCTTCCGTCGAGGGAGGGGGTAGAGAGGGGCATCCGTCATCTCCCCCGTCGAGGGAAGGAGGTACAGAAAAAGGCTGTCAGAAGACCGTGCCCTCCGGCCTCTTCCAGAAGGCCGCGTCGAGGTTCAGGGTTCCCGTTCTTTCCGCCGCCCCCGGATCGGCCAGCCGCACGAACAGCTCGGGCGGGGCATCCTTCGGGAGCGAGACGATCCACGTCGCCAGCGTCCGCTCCCTCTCCGGCCTGCTGCCGGTCCGCCAGATGCTGTTGTCCGGTCCGGCGCTGCGATCGCCGCTGAAGGCGATGAAATCCTCCCGAGTGAGCGGCCGTGCCTTTCCCGCCAGGAGCTCCTCGATCCTGGCCAGGCGCGCCCTGCTGCTTTGACCGATCTTCTGATTCGCGTCGATGAGGGCCGCGTCCAGGAAGTGATTCGTGTGGCTCAGGACGCCGCCTGCGCTGTCGCGCAGTGCAAACCTCCCCGCCGGTGCCACCTCGACCCAGGCGATCCGGCGGCTGTCGGCCAGCAGGTAGATCACCGGGTGGGTCCGGCTGAACAGCGTCCGCCTCGCCAGGACCTCCTCCACCGTGGAGAATTCGGTGAGAAGCTGCCGCAGGAGCCCCTTGCCCCCCTTCGTCCGCTCCTCCCGGGGGATGCTGCCCGCCGAGGCGACGACGACGGTCAGCCCCTTCTCGTTCACCCCGGCGACCGCGCCCGGACGCTTCCCCGCGCGCACGGGGAAGAGACCGAGAAACCGGAAGCCCCGGGCGGGAGCCACCAGCCGGACCTCGTCGGGCTCGGGGGTCCAGTCTCGGTTCTTGGCGATCAGACTCCCCCCGTGCGCGGCCCGCTCCCCCGCTGCGGCCCAGAGCGTGCAGGCCCGAAGGTCCGCAGCGCCGGCCAGGATCAGGAGCGCCGCGGCGGTCGCAGCGGCACAACGGATCGATCGGCGCCAGCGCTCCATCATTTCCGCTCCTTCCCGCCGAGGAAGCGCCGCTCGATCATGTCGGCCACGGCCGCCGCATCGTTCCAGTCGAACCAGGGGACCTCGGCGGCGATCGGCCTGTCTCCCACCAGGGCGATCAGGTTGTCTCCGGCCCCGCAGAGGCGCTCCGCCCGGAGCTCCGTCCGGCAGACCTCGACCTTGGGGTGGGGGTTCTTCTTGAACCCCTCGGCAAGGATGACGTCGGCGTCCCTGATGTAGCGGTCCCTGAGCTCGGCGAGGTTGTAGTCCCCGGGCGTGTCCTCGATCAGGGCGGCCCGGCCGGGCGAGGCGACGACCACGGCCACGGCGCCGGCCTGCTTGTGGCGCCAGCTGTCCTTGCCCTCGTGGTCGATGTCGAACCCGTGGCGGTTGTGCTTAATCGTGGCCACGCGATGGCCGCGGCGCGTGAGCTCGACGACGAGCTTCTCGATCAGGGTCGTCTTGCCCGAATTGGATTTGCCGACGATGGAAACGAGGGGAATCATGGCCGCGATCATAGCCCAACCCGGGGGAGATTAGCCATGGAAATCATGGCGAATGCCCGCCTGATATTTGCAGGGCGCCTCGCCGAATCGGCAACCGGGCGGACCGAGACGAATGCCCTTCCCTTGCGCAGGAATCAATCGACCCGTTTCCAGAACGAATTGCCCCAGTCGATTCGACGGGCATCCGGGCTTACTGTCCCTTTTTGCCCACCCCAATCCGATGCCACGACCTGGGCGGGACCGAGGAAACGTCCGGTCGAGCGCTCTTCCGGTGAACGATGGATGATGAACGTGAGTTTGGCGCCCTCCTGCACGATGCTGCAGTCGCCCGTCTTCTGGCCTCCCCGGTAGGCAGCCCACTTTCCGGCCAGCGACGCGGCGGGCGGCGCGGATGGCGGGGGCGCCGTCGCGGCGGAAACGGTCCTCAGAGCGCGACCAAGGCTGGGTCCCCAACCGACGTTGGAGTCCTTGTAGGCGCCCTTGACGGTGCGACCGCCGTCTTCGAGAACCCAGTCGTAATCGATCACGTAGCCGTTGGCATGCGTTACCGAGAACCGGACGCGGCTCTCCTTGCGGCAGATGCTGAAGCTCTGCTTCGTCAACGCCTGCGCGGTTCCGACGCCGCCCGGCTCGGAGACGGTGCACGAGGCGAAATCGATGTGATACTCGTGTCCGAAGCTTTTCTCCTGCCAGTAGTTGGTCACTTGGTAGACGACAACGTCACCGAAGGCTCGGTTGAGGGGAAGCAGTGCGGCAACGGTGGCGACGATCCAGAACAAGCAACAGCTTCTTTTCATTCCATTCTCCTTTGTTCGCCGGTGAAAAAGCCAGGGTTAGCATCATCAGTCGGGCCTCGGCGTGCGCTGGCCGGCGGCCGTAACGTCACCTGCCCCCTGTCCTTGCGAAGGGCCCGCGTGAAGGCCAGTTGAAGATACAAAAATCGGGAATTGCATGTCAAGGGAGTTCTTCTGCCGAATCGCAGCACAGCGTAAGAAAAAGGCCGGGCCGATGGCTCGGCCCGGCCTTGCATACCGGAAGCGCCGCCATCCAGGGGGACGGCGGCGATGACCCCTGTTCAGTACTTACTTGATGATCCCCATCCCGGCCAGGACCGACAGCATCACCGCGGCGGCGATGACCGAGCCGATCTGCCCGCCGGCGTTGGCGCCCATGGCGTGCATCAGCAGGTAGCTCTTCTTGTTCCACTTCTGCCCTTCCTTCTGGACGACGCGGGCCGCCATCGGGAAGGCGGAGATCCCGGCCGCACCGATCAGGGGATTCACCTTGCCGCCGCTGACGACCCGCATGACCTTGCCCATCAGGACGCCGCAGACCGTATCGAGGCAGATGGCCATGAACCCGAGGCAGAGGATGATCAGGGTCTGGGCCTTGACGAAGGCCGACCCCACCATCGTCGCGCCGATGCTGAGGCCCAAGAAGAGTGTTACCACATTGGCGATCTCGTTCTCCGAGGCCTTGGTCAGACGGGCCACGACGCCCGATTCCTTCATCAGGTTCCCCAGCATGATCGTGGCCAGCAGGGGCAATCCCTTGGGGGCGATCAGGCCGCCGAGGATCGTGATGACCAGGGGGAAGAGGAGTTTCGTCGTCTTGGAGACAGGCCGCGCCACGGGCTTCATGACCGTTTCGCGTTCCTTCTTCGTGGTCAGGAGCCGCATGATCGGCGGCTGGATGATCGGTACCAGGGACATGTAGGAGTAGGCCGCCACGGACACGGCGCCCAGCAGCTCCGGCGCGAACTTCGAGGTCACGTAGATGGCCGTCGGGCCGTCGCAGGCCCCGATGATCCCGATCGATACGGCCTGCAACTGGGGAAAGCCCAGGGCCAGGGCCAAAAGCAGGGTCAGGAAGATACCGAACTGTCCGGCCGCGCCGAGCAGAAACGTCGAGGGATTGGCAAGCACCGGTCCGAAGTCCGTCATGGCGCCGATCCCGATGAAGATGAGCAGCGGGAAGAGTTCCGTGGCGATGCCGGCATCATAGATCACCCGGATGAACCCCTCATGGCTCATCACATCCGACAGGGGGATGTTGACCAGGATACAGCCGAAACCGATGGGAAGCAGGAGCAGCGGTTCACAATCCTTCTTGATCCCCAACCACAGAAGGCCGAACCCCACGATCAGCATGATCAGGTTCCGCCAGTCCATCGCGAGCATCTGAAATCCGACGACGAGGCCGCTCAGGCCGTTGATGATTGCTTCTGCCATGGCTTAGGCCTCCTTCTTCTCGGGCTTTTCGGGGAACAGCCGCCCCAAAAGCTCCATCACGAGGCTCATGATCCAGAGGGTAAGGACCGTCCCCCCCATCCCGCAGATCAGCATCGTTATACCGAATGTCAAGTTATCCATGCACGATACCTCCATTCTGGACCGTCCGCTTTTCCGCCGGCGGTGCGACAACAAGGTACTCCCGGAAAGAGTTTTCCCCCCTTTGGATGCGACTCCTTACTCGCAAGGAGCCCCGAGTGTCAAGCAAAAAATGCCCTGCCGCTCCGGCTCGCAATCCTGTTTTTCCTCAGAAAATCAGCAACTTTCCAGCATGCTGCGGAAATTCAAGCAGAGCGGCCGAATCGCGGCGGTGCGAGCGCTGCGGCGGTTACGCCGCAGTCTCTTTCATGCTGCCGGTCGCCTTCAGCCGCAGATGGAAGGCGTGGGCATCCTCGAGCGAGAAGGGGATGTGCCCCGGCTCCTTCCGCGCCCGGGCGAGGTAGTCCGACAGCATCCCCCGGTAATCGGGATGGGCGCACTGCCGGATGATCGTCTCGGCCCGCTCGCCGGGGTCGAGCCCGCGCAGGTCCGCCAGCCCCTGCTCGGTCACCAGGACGTCCACGTCGTGCTCGGTATGGTCGACATGTGAAACGAACGGAACGATCGTGGATATTGCCCCTCCCTTGGTGGCCGAACGCGCTATGAAGATCGAGCACGGACTGTTCCGGGCATAATCGTAGGTGCCCCCAATGCCGGCCATGATTTTGGCGCCGAGCACATGGCTCGAGTTCACCTGCCCCTGGAGATCCATCTCCAGGCAGCCGTTGAGAGCGGTGACCCCCATCCGCTGGATAAGCTCCGGGGAGTTGACGACCGTAAAGGGACGCAGAACCATGAACTTCTTGAAGCGATCCGCCTGCTGCTCGAACCGCTTCCAGGCCTCGCTTGAGAGCCGCAGGGCTATCGCCTGCACCCACTCGACCTTCCCCGCCTCGACCAGTTCGAAAACAGGATCGGTGACCATGGGCAAGTGAAAACGAAAGTTCTTGAACCCGCCTTCACCTATCTTCCGCATCATGCTCCCGAACAATTCCCCAAATCCCAGTTCGAACGGCGGCAAGGATTCGCCGAGCCGCCCGGCGGCGACCTCCTTTCTGAAGAAGTCGACGAGGTACCGGCCGATGGCCTCCCCCATCGCATTGGGCTTCGCCTCCTGGGAAGGCTTTTCCGGCAAATCGGAGAATACGATCGCCCTGATCTTCCGGGGATCGACGGGGAAATAGGGGACGCCGATCCTCTTGAGGGGATCGCCGACCACGGGGATCGGCTCGTCGCCACGCTGATAGATGTCGTGCAGCCCCTCGAGAGACAATGGACGGTTCAGATTGATCTCCACGATGACCTGGGAGGCGGTTGCGATCCATTCCGGCGCATCATAGACCGCAGTCGAGGGAACGATCTGGCCGGTCTCCGTCAGACCGACCGCCTCGATCACCGCCATATCCACGGGGCCGAACCACCCCCGTTTGACCTGCAGCGGCAGCGACGACCCCTTGCCTTCGATGAACGTCACCTCGCCGCGATTGATGCCTCCCCTGAGTTTCTCGCCGCCGATGGCGCCGATCCGTCGACCGATCCCTCCGGCTTCGAAAAGGACGTCTTCGAACTCGGAACTCAACGGTCCCGAGCACAGCAGGTCGATCTTGATCCCGCCCTGGGTCTTGATCCGCTCCGCAAGGGCCCCAAACGTGGCCTTCGGGAAACCCATGGTGCTTCCCGAGGTGGCGACCAACATCTTGTCTTTGAAGAGCTGGGCAGTCTCGCCGGCCGTCAAGACCTTCGCGAGGGATTCCCTATGCCGTATCCGTGCTTCGACTCCATCCATAGGTATCGTTACGCTCCTTGCCTGATCTGTTCCCGGATTACCGGCGGAACCATCCGTGCCCCCCTCACTCCTCGGCGCCGAGCTGCATCAGTTCGATCAGGACGCCGTTGGTGCTCTTGGGGCTCAGAAAGGCGATGATGCGGCCGTCCGCCGTCTTGCGGGGCGTCTTGTTGAGGAGCTCGATCCCCTTGGCCTCGAATTCCTTCAGCGCCGCCTCGATGTCCTCGACGCCGAGGCAGAGGTGGTGGATCCCCTCGCCCCGCTTCTCGATGAACTTGGCCGCCGGGCTCGACGGGTCCATCGGTTCGATAAGTTCTATCGTGGAATCCCCGAGCGGAAAAAAGGCGATCTTCGTCTTGATCGCGTCCGATTCGTACACCTTCTCCAGCGGGATCCCCAGGAGGTCCCGGAATATGTGCACCGAATTCTCGATGTTCTTCACCGCCACGCCGATATGCTCGATCTTCTTAATCATACGCCCTCCCATGGTCGTCTTTTCAGATCTTTCTCCGCAAGCCGATGTCACCATAAAAAACGAAATCCCTTACCCCTCCCCTCAATCCCCTCCCGCAAGGGGAGGGGAGGTTAACCGAACTCGCCCCGCAAGGAGGTTCTCTTCGTAAACCTATCGTGTCCCCCTGACGGGAAACTTAGTCCCTCCCCTCCCCGCGACGGGGGAGGGCCAGGGTGGGGGGAACAGGGAGTCCTCTACAGCGGGATGATCCCGTGCTTCTTTGCGGGCCTGAGCTCGGCCTTCCCCTTCAGCCGCTCGAAGGCGGCGATCAGGAAGGCGCGCACCTCCTTCGGCTCGATG
>CAIYSL010000081.1 GCA_903928915.1 uncultured Syntrophobacterales bacterium
CCGCGATCTCGTCGATTGCTCGCTCCGCCGTATCCGATTTGGGATTCAGCAACCCGGTCTCGAGGAGCTGCGTGGCGAACGGTGCGGCCCGCACACCATGCTCTCCGTGTCGAGGTGGTTGGTGGGCTCGTCCAGGAGCATGATGTCCGGCCGGGACAGGAGGATGACGGCGAGCATGATCCGCATCTTCCAGCCGCCGGAGAAGTCGGTGCAGTTCTTGGTGAAGTCGCCGGTGCGGAACCCGAACCCGGCGAGGACCTGCTTCGCCTGGGCGTCGAAGGCGTATCCGTCCTTCGCGGTGAACCGGGCCGCGGCGTCCTCGTACTCCTTCAGGAGCTTTTCGTGGTCGGGGTCGTCCTGGCCGGACAGTGCGAGCGCCTCCTCGCAGCGCTTCACCGCCTCCTCCAGACTGGCTATGCCGCTCTTTCGCCGCAGATACTCCAGCAGCGGCATCTCTTCGAGCTCGACCAGGTCCTGGGGAAGGTACCCGATCGTCACCCGTTTGCGGTCGGGGATCTCGATCGTGCCCCCGTCGAGGTCGACGATCCCGAGGATCGCCCGCAGCAGGGTCGTCTTGCCCGTTCCGTTGTCGCCGACCAGGCCGACCCGGCCGCGGTCGGTGATCGTCCAGGTGATCCTGTCGAAGATCTTCCGTTCGGCAAAGGACAGGCTGATGTCGCGCAGGTAGATCACTTGGCCTTCATCCTCATGGGGGAGCGCATCGTCTGCGACGGCCTTGCGGAGAGCCGGCCGCGGGTACGCTCGAATTTATCGGTGCCGTATATACCAGGCATTCGCCCGGAAGGGAAGCACTTAACCGCGGGGGATGTCCTGCCGTCTTGACAGGGGTGGCCCATCTGGTAATATCGCACCGGCGGATGACGGGACGGCCGCGGGCCGGCCCGGGCCGCCAAATCTACTCGGCGGGGGACTGGGCGATGGAGCAGAAGGTAGGCGTTGTGGGGCTCGGCAACATGGGCGGCGGGATCGCCCGGAATTTCCAGAAGAAGGGGGCGCCGCTGGTGGTGTGGGACACCGCCCCTGCGGCACGCGCCGCCTTTGCGGGCGCGGCAGGCGTCGAGGTTGCCCCGCCGGCCGTGATGGCGGCCGCCTGCGGAGCGATCGTCTTCGTCGTCCCGGCGACACCGGAAATAGCGGCCTCCTTTGCGGGGGACGACGGCGTGCTGGCGCGGGCCCGCACGGGGCTCGTGGTGTACGATTTCACCACCTCCGACCCGGTGGCGACCCGGAAGATCGCCGCCGAGGCGGCCGGACGGGGGATCGCCTACCTCGACGCCGGGATGAGCGGCGGCGCGGCAGGGGCCGACGCCGGGACCCTGACCCTGATGGTGGGCGGCGACAGGGCTGCCTTCGATCGTACCCGGCCGCTGCTCGAGATGATTGCGAAGAACATCTTCTACCTCGGCGGCAGCGGCGCCGGCCATACGATGAAGCTGATCCACAACATGGTCCTGCATACCATCTTCCTGGCCACCTGCGAGGGGGGGAGGATGGCGGAGACGGCGGGGATCAACCTTGCCGACATGATCGACGTGTTCAATGTCTCGAACGCCCGGAGCTTCATCAGCGAGGTGCGGTTTCCGAAGCATATCCTGTCGGGAAAATGGGATGCCCGTTCGCGCGTGTACAACCTCCGGAAGGACGTGGCAATGGCGGTGGGGCTCGCCGGGCAGATGGACGCGCCGGTGCCGCTGGCCACTCTCACCCGCGATTTCCTCGACGCGGCGATCGCCCACGGCATGAGCGAGACGGATTTTTCGCGCCTGTACGAGCGCTTCGACGAGATCGTAGCCGACCTGTGCGACGGCGAAAAGGCGAAATGATCGGCTCGGGAATGCGGAACGGTCAATAGGCGCCGGACTCGATCCGGCATCCGGGAGGACACCGGACACCGGCTTTCCCCGGTGTGACAGACAGCGAAGAGTGGCTTGTCGCCTGTCGTTGCCGGCGTAATAGCGGATAGGCGATTTTCTCCGCAGGAGGCACAGGGTCATGAGAAGGACAGTTTTCCTCGTTGCGGTTCTCATCTTCCTCGGCGGATGCGCTCTGGACATCAGGACGACGGGCTTCCTCGACCGGACGGCCGGAGCGGCCGGTCTGGCGAAGGGGGCGACCGTCGCCGTCGTGGAGAATAGCCCGGCGGAAAACCCCATCT
The DNA here is from genome assembly GCA_903928915.1 of uncultured Syntrophobacterales bacterium. GTDB lineage: Bacteria > Desulfobacterota > Syntrophia > Syntrophales > UBA5619 > JAKAFS01. The sequence continues at coordinate 2,177 of CAIYSL010000081.1, forward strand.
TCGACCGCGAGGTCAGGGGGAAGATCGAAAAGCTGCTCGCCAGGCGGGGCTACCGCACGGCCGCTCCCGGGAAGGCGGACTACATCCTCACCTACGGTTACAGCATCAGCCCGGGGCTCCGCAGCTCGGCGGTCACCACCTACGGCCCGCCGCAGACCCAGATCACCTCCGTTCCCGATGGCAGGGGCGGCGTGACCACGCGGGCGGTCACGCTGCCAGGCCAGCCTACGGTCGTCCCGATGCTTTCCACGGAGTACACGCGGCAGGTGACCGTCAAGGTCGCCGAGGCCGGCCGCGGGCAGCAGGACAAGAAAGAGCACGTCCTCTGGGTCGGCGAGACCCACAGCATCGATCCCTCCTCCGACCTCCGCTCCGACATCGACTACCTGCTCGTCGTCACGTTCCGATATTTCGGCCAGGACACGGGGAAACAGGTGCGGGTCAACCTGAACCCGGACGATCCCGAGGTGCGGGAGCTGCGGGGGGAGGCGAGTTCTACGGTCCGGTAAAACGGGGGAGACGCCGGATTGATGACAACCCGCTACATCCCGAGGTAGGCCCGCTTGACCTCTTCGTTGCCCAGGAGCTCCGCACAGTTCCCCTCCAGGGTGATCCTGCCGTTCTCCAGTACGTAGCCGCGATGGGCGATCCGCAGCGCCAGGTTGGCGTTCTGCTCGACCAGGAGGATCGTGGTCCGGCGCTCCTCGTTGATCTGCCGGATGATCCGGAAGATCAGCCGGCTGACCAGCGGGGCCAGACCGAGCGACGGTTCGTCCAGGAGCAGCAGGGCGGGGCGGGCCATCAGGGCGCGGGAGATGGCCAGCATCTGCTGCTCCCCGCCGCTGAGCGTGCCGCCCGGCTGGTGGCGCCGCTCCTTCAGGATCGGGAAGAGGGAGAAGAGATACTCCCGGTCCCGGGCGATCTCCGTGCTGTCCTTGCGGAGAAAGGCGCCCATGGCGAGATTTTCGGTTACCGTCAGGTGGGGAAAGATCCGGCGCCCTTCCGGGACCTGGGAGATGCCCCGGCGGACGATCTCGTGGGGCTCGGCAGCCTCGATCGCCGCCCCCCTAAAGAGGATCCGGCCGGCGCGGGGTGGGGCGATCCCGCAGATCGTCATCAGGGTGGTCGATTTCCCCGCCCCGTTGGCGCCGATCAGCGTGATGATCTCCCCCGCGGCGATGGAGAGACTGATACCCTTGAGGGCCTGGATGCTCCCGTAGAACGTCGCCACGTTATCGAGCTCAAGCAGGGGCATGGAAATCCTCCCCGAGGTAGGCCTTGACGACGATCGGGTTCTCCCGGATCTCGGCGGCAGTCCCTTCGGCGATCTTCTCGCCATGGTCGAGGACCACGATCCGGTCGGAGATGCTCATCACGATCCGCATGTCGTGCTCGATCAGCAGGATCGAAATCCCCTCCTCGGTCCGGATCCTGAGGATCAGCTCCTCCAGTTCGTCCGTCTCGCGGGGGTTCATCCCGGCGGCCGGTTCGTCCAACAGCAGCAGGAACGGTTCCGTGGCCAGGGCCCGGGCGATCTCCAGGCGGCGCTGGGCCCCGTAGGGAAGGCTGCGGGCCGGTTCATCCGCCTGGCCGGCAAGCCCGAACCGGCAGAGGATCGCGTAGCTCCGCGCGACGGTCTCCTCCTCCTCGCGCCGCGTTGCCCGATCCCGGATGATGGCCCCCCGGATGCCGGCGTGCGCCCGGCAATGGCGGCCGATCATCACGTTCTCCAGGACCGTCATCGTAGGGAACAGCCGGATGTTCTGGAACGTCCGGGCCATCCCCAGCTCCGTAACCCGGCTGACCTTGAATCCGTTGATCCGCCGGGGGGCGCCCCCGGGCCGGGTGATGACGATCGCACCCTCGGCGGGCGCATAGATCCCGGTTATGCAGTTGAACAGCGTGGTCTTGCCGGCGCCGTTGGGGCCGATCAGGGCGACGATCTCGCCCTGGCCGACCCGCAGGTCGACGGTGCACAGCGCCCGGAGCCCCCCGAAGTCCATCGTCAGCCTGTCCACGGCAAGTACATCGCCCATGTCAGCCCCCCGCACAACCTTCGGACTCCGGCTGCTTCCGGTACCGGTAGACCTGCCGGACGTTCGCCACGATCCCCTGGGGCCGAAACACCATCATCAGGACCATCACCGTCCCGAACAGCAGCATCCGGTAGGAGCTGAAGGCCCGGAGGTACTCCGGCGTGAGGATCAACAGGAAGGCCCCGACGACGATGCCCATGATCGAGCCCATCCCGCCCAGCACAACGATCGACAGGATCATCGCCGACTCGAGGAAGGTGAAGCTCGCCGGGTTGATGAAGGTGGTCTTGGCGGCGAACAGGACTCCCACCATCCCGGCCCAGGCGGCGCCGAGGGTGTAGGCGGTGAGCTTCGCTCTTGCCTTGTCGATCCCCATTGCCTCGCAGGCGATCTCGTCCTCGCGCAGCGCCACCCAGGCGCGGCCGACCCGGGAGTGCTGGAGGCGGCGGACCACGAAGAGGGTCGCGAGGCAAAGGCCCAGGACGATGAAATAGAAGTAGATCGTGGCCTCGTGCAGGGTGAGGCGCAGGCCGAAGAGGCCCGGCCGGCTGATGTTGGCGATCCCGCTTGGCCCGAAGGAGAATTCGTTCCAGTTCTCCAGGACCAGGCGGGTGATCTCGCAGAACCCCAGGGTGACGATGGCCAGGTAGTCCCCCCTGAGGCGCAGGATCGGGAACCCCAGCGCCAGGGCGAACAGGACCGACAGCAGCGCCCCCACGGGCAGGGCGGCCCAGAACCCGAGGCCGAAGTGGTGGTTCAGCAGGGCGTAGCTGTAGGCCCCGACGGCGTAGAAGGCCACGTAGCCCAGATCGAGAAGGCCCGCGAGCCCCACGACGATGTTCAACCCCAGCCCCAGCATCACGTACATCAGGGCCGTGGTCATGATGTTCGTCTGGTAGCTGGAGAACAGAAAGGGGAACGCGGCGGCGGACAGCGCGAGGGCGGCGAGCGCCGGCTGTCTTATCCCGGGGGCGGCCAGGAGACGCCGGCGGACCGCGGGGATGGTCCCGTCCCCGGTGTCGGTCTTACCCCGGCCGCGCTCCTTCCGGGCAAGGAGCAGGCGCCAGGCGAAGGAAAGGAGGAAGCTCCCGATCCCGATGAAGGCCATGTTCCGCCAGCGCCACTCCACGACCCGCTCGATCGTGTTGACCCGGATCACCATGACCGGAAAGGTCAGGGCCATGAACCAGAGCGCGATGCCGAGCGATTTTTTCAACTCCGCCAGGGCCTTCATCGACGGCCGCCCCTCCTCACACCTTCTGGACGGTGGACCGGCCGAGGATGCCCGCCGGCCGGAGGATCAGGATCAGGACGAGCAGGCAGAAGGCGAACACGTCCTCGTAGTCGCTCGACAGGTACCCCGTGGCGAAACTCTCGGTCCAGCCGAGCACCAGGCCGCCCAGCACTGCCCCGGGGATGCTCCCGATCCCGCCGAGGACCGCGGCGGTAAAGGCCTTGATCCCGGCGATGAACCCGATGGCGAAGTTGATCCTCCCTACGTGGGTGGCGATCAGGATCCCGCCGATTGCGGCCAGGGCCGACCCGACGATGAAGGTGGTGGAGATCACGGCGTTGACGTTCACCCCCAGGAGCATCGCCATGCCCCGGTCCTGGGCCGTTGCCCGCATCGCCCGGCCGAGCCGGGTGAACTTGATGAAGCAGGAGAGCGCCACCGTGGCCAGGGCCGTCGTCAGGACGATGACGAACTCCGTCGGCCCGATGAAGCGGCTGTACGGGTCGAGGAACGGCAACGCGGGCAGCAGGTTGGGGAAGGGGAGAAAGTCGGAGGTCTGGGCGAGCAGGACGTAGTTCTGCAGGAAGATCGACATGCCGATCGCGCTGATCAGCGGCGACAGGCGCGGCGCCTGCCGCAGAGGCTTGTAGGCGATCTTCTCGACGGTGAACCCGTAGGCGGCGGCGTACAGAACCGCCACCACGGAGGCGAGGATCAACACCGACAGGCCCGTCATCCCGTGCAGGGTGAGGACCGAGGCGACGATCAGCGCGGTGAAGGCGCCGAGCATGTAGATTTCGCCGTGGGCGAAGTTGATCAGCTCGATGATCCCGTAGACCATCGTGTAGCCCAGGGCGATCAGCGCGTAGATGCTGCCCCGGGTCAGCCCGCCGATCAACAGTTCCAGGAAGTAGTCCATCGCACTCGGTCACCTGCCGGGGGGCGATTGCCGGTTTGATCGCCGCGGGTTACCTGCTGACCTCCACGTACGCCCCGTTGCGCACCTGGTAGAGCGAGAACCCCACCCCGATCGCATCACCCCGCCGGTCGAACCGGATCCTGCCGAGGGGCGTCTCCACAAACTCGGTCTGCAGTGCCCGGCCGAGGGTGTCGTAGTTCGTCGAGCCGGCCTTCTGGAAGGCGTTCAGGATGGCCTGGGCAGCCGTGATCCCGTTGAGGAAGAACGCGCCCGGGTCTGCGCCGTATGCCTTCCGGTGCCCTTCGATGGCGGAGATGGCCAGGGGGTTCTTGGTGGTGTCCTTCGGCCCGGTCGCGTACACCCCTTCCGCGTATTTCTGGGCGACCTTGATGAAGGTGTCGACCTTGACCCCGTCGTCGGAGATGAACACCGTCTTCATGCCCTTCTTGCGCATCTGGCTGACGATCGAGGCGGCCTCGGGATGGTAGCCGCCGTAGATGACCCCGTCAGCGCCCGCGCGCCTGATCTTCTGGACGACCGCGGAGTAGTCGACCGCGCCGGGGGTAACCCCCTCGAACAGGACAACGCTGGCCCGCTGGGACTGCTCGATGAACTTCTTCGCGTATTCGGCGAGCCCCTTCCCGTAGTCCCCCTTGTCGTGGAGGACGGCGATCTTCTTGAGCTTCAGGGTGGCGATGGCGAAATCCACCTCCAGGCGGGCCTGGGCGTCGTCGGAGGCGATGGTCCGGTAGAAGTTGGGGTACTGACCGCTCTGGGTCAGTTCGGGGTTCGTCGCCGAAGGGGAGATGACCACGAGCCGGGCGTCCTTGTAGATCCCCAGGGCCGCCTTGGTGGCCCCGCTGCAGATGTGGCCGATGACGGCGTGGACCTTCTGGGAAACCAGCTTGGTGGCCGTGTTCGTGGCCACCTCGGGCTTGCAGACGTCGTCTTCCACGAACATCTCCACCGGCCTTCCCAGGACGCCCCCCTTGGAGCTGGTCTCCTTGACGACCATCTCCACCGCCTTGACCGTGGGCAGCCCGTAGGAGGCGAGGTCCCCGCTGTGCGCACCGGCGATTCCGAGCTTGATGGGCTCCGCGGCAGGCAGGGGGGCCGGACAAAGGGCCGTAAACAACGCCGCAAGGATAACCACCACCCGTGCCGTGCGAACCGTTCCATGTTCCATAAGCGCTCTCCTGTTTCGGTTGTCCAGCGGTAAAGGAAATCGGTGAAAAGGGATGGAATTCACTACCGGAAATCTTCCCGTGAGTCAAGGTGAAAGCCGGACGGGCGACGAGAAGTGTCCAACCACTCGATCTCAAGCCCCCTTCTTGCGGAAGAACAGGCGGATCGGGACCTCTGCCAGTCCGAAAGCCTCGCGGATCCGGTTGACCAGGTACCGTTCGTAGGAGAAGTGGATCCCCTGCGGGTTCGAGACGAACAGGACGAAGGAAGGGGGCTTGACCGCGACCTGGGTGATGTAGTTGAACACGTGCGGCTTGCCGGTCCTGCCCGGGGGGGGATTCGCCTCGACGATCTCCCGGATCTTCCGGTTGAGCTCGCCCGTTTCGATGCGGCGCGTGTACTGGGCGTAGACGCGCTCGACGAGCGCGAAGATGTTGGTCACCCGCTGGCCCGACAGGGCCGAGACGAAGATGATCGGGGCGAAGTCGAGGAACTTTGAGTTGTAGCGGATCTTCTCCACGAACACCCCGACGGTGCTGTTGTCCTTTTCGATCAGGTCCCACTTGTTCACCACCAGGATGCAGGCGGTCCCCCGCTCCAGGGCGAGGCCGGCGATCTTCACGTCCTGTTCGCTGATCCCCTCCTTGGCATCCAGCAGGATGAGCGCGATATCGGCCCGGCCGATCGCCTTCATCGCCTGGACGGTGCTGTACTTCTCCATGGTGAGGCTGATCCTGCTCTTGCGGCGGATTCCCGCGGTGTCGATCAGCAGGTACCGCTTGCCGTTGCGGGTGATCGGCGTGTCGATGGCGTCCCGGGTGGTCCCGGGGGTGGGGTTGGCGATCGTCCGCTCGTACCCGAGGATCCGGTTGACGAGCGACGACTTGCCCACGTTCGGCCTGCCGACAACGGCGATCCGGATCGGTTCCCCCTCCCCGTCCCCCTCGGCCGGTTCGGCTGCGGGGAGGGAGGCGACGACGTCGTCCATCAGCTCGTCGAACCCGGGGCCGTGCTGGGCGGAGAGGGGATACAGGGGCTCGACCCCCAGCCGGTAGAATTCGGCGACCAGCGCCTCGTGGCGGGGGCCGTCGACCTTGTTCACCGCGTAGTAGACCTTCTTGTTCTCCAGCCGGAGCATCCGGCTGATCTCCTGGTCCGCAGGGGTGAGACCGTCCCGGGCGTCCAACAGGAAGAGGATGATGTCCGCCTCCTCGATGGCGAGCTTCGTCTGCTCCCGCATCTGGACGAGGATCTCCACCTCCGACGCGGGTTCGAACCCCCCGGTGTCGATCAAGGTGAAGGGCCGGCCGTTCCAGATGCAGTCCACGTAGTTGCGGTCGCGCGTTGCCCCGGGCTCGTCGATGACGATCGCCCGCATCCCGCCGGCCAGGCGGTTGAAGAGGGTCGATTTTCCCACGTTCGGCCGGCCGACGATGGCGATCACCGGCCGGGCGGCATTCCTGCCGATTGTCTGCGTTTGCTCCATGCCTTTTCCTATCCGATCGGCACGGGAAAGTCCATCCGTCATTTCGGGCTCACCGCTTCAGGTCGCGGCCCCGGAGGGCGAAATACACCGTGCCGAGTAGGCCGCAGGCCGTTGCGGCAAGAAGGTTTACCGCCGGCGAGAGCTGCCAGAGGAACCCCCCGGCAAAGGCAGCACCGGAGACGACCACATCCCGGATGAGATAGTACAGTCCGAACATTCCTGCCTTCCCGTCCTCCGGGGCCAGGTCCATGATCAGGGCTTTGCGGGTGGGCTCGCCGAACTCCTTGAGCCCCCGGATGACGAAGGCGACGACCAGCATCCCGAAGCTGTGGGAGAAGAGCAGGAAGAGGGGAAAGACCGTGAAATTGACGAAGGTGATCAGGACGAAGGGCTTTTTCGTCGACCGGTCGGCGAGCCAGGCCACAGGGATGTAGACGAGCATCGCCGTGACCATCTCGACGGTCGTCAGCACCCCGAACTGAACGGCGCTGATCCCGTTGTGCTTGATGCACCAGACCACGACAAAGGCATAGGGGATCTGCTCGGCGAACCGGATCAGGATGTCCGAGACGAGGAGGTTCCTCAGCTCCGGACCCATGGCGCGCCAGAGATGCGTCGGCTTCTTCTCCGCCGTGTGCCGGGCGCCGTCGTCCTCGAGCATGGCCTGCTGGAGGATGAGTGAGAGGACCCCCAGGAGGAAGGCGGCGACGAAGGCCAGCCGGATGCCCGTCCTGTCGCCGTACATCCCGATCAGGAGGCCGCCGAGCACGGGTCCCAGGGCCATCGGGATCCGCCGGGTCAGCGAGTGGAGCGATACCCCCATGGTCCGCTTCTGGGGCGGGAGCGACCGGGAGACGAGGCTCATCGTCGCAGGGAGCGAGATGGCCGTCCAGGAGAGGAAGAAAACGGCGCCGATGAGCACGGCAACCCAGTGGGGAAAGAGGATCACGATCAGATAGCCGGTGAGGGCGATGAGGTTGAACACGACCAGCGCCCGTTTGTGCCCGATGCGGTCGCTCAGGTACCCGCCGGGGAAGGAGTACAGGGCCGACAGGAGGTTGTCCATCCCGTTGAGGAAGCCGATCGAGAGGATGCCGCCCCCCAGGGCGAGCAGGTAGATCGGCAGGAACCGCTCGGCCATCTTTTCCCCCAGGCCGACCAGGATCACCATGGCCAGCAGTGCCACGATGCTTTTCTTCAGGCCGAAAAATTCGATCAGCCGTTCACGCCAGCCCATGTGCAGAACCTTTCCCGTGCGTTTCCCGTGGCAATCTTAGCCCATACGGCCGCGGTGGTCAATGCCGCGGCGCCGTACCGCACCGTCGGGGCGGGCCCTCCGCCGTCCGCCCCGGCGGAGCAGCTGCCGGCCGGAGGACGCGTGCGGAACTTATCGAATGTGCCGGGTTCAGGAAGGTTTGAGCGGCGGTATGCGCAATTCCGTCAATAAGCTAAAGTTTTTCCCTCTTCGGACCGATTATAGGGTTAATCGTACCAATCTTCTTGTTTTCGTTCGTTTGTCCGTATTTGACGCGACAGGGAGGAGAAAATCGATGGGAGGAACAATGCGGATCGTTACGGTGAAGGAGGTCGCGGATTTTCTGCGGCTGAAGGAGGCAACGGTTTGCCGCCTGGCATCGGAAGGGAAACTGCCGGGCGTCAAGGTGGGCAAGTCCTGGCGGTTCGACATGGAGGCGCTGGAGCGGTGCATCACCGGGGCACAGCCGGGCATGCTCGAGAAGGCGATCGGCGGGAACGATGAACCGAAGAGCTGACAGGAGAAACTGCGGCGGTTGTCTTCAATCGACGAGGCGATCGATACGATAGCGAAGAGAGGGGGGGACGACAGCCCGCCCCGGAGGGGAAAGGAGTAGGGAGATGAGCATCACAGGGTATATAGGCCGGAAGGGTATCCAACGGAAGCTGGTGATTTCGTTTCTGGTGCTGGGGTTGTTCCCGATGATCGTCATGGGATCGGTGTTCTATTACCAGTCCACGTCGATGCTGCTGAAGAACGCGCAGGCCGAGATGGCCAACCTCGCGGCAAAGACGCTGGAGCAGTTGGGCGCGGAATTCAAGATCTACCGCATGCAGATGGACGGCCTCGAGATCCCCATCAAGCAGCCGATCGACATGTTGCAGCTCGGGATCGAGCTCGATCAGGGGACAGTCGACAACACGATCATGTTTCTGACCGATTACATGAAGACCAACCCCGCCTTCAAGCGGATCCGCCTGCTGGACGGCAAGGGTGAACAGAAGATCTCGACCCAGAAAGAGGGGGCGAAGGCCGCGTCCGCTTCACTGCCCTGGTTTCAGCGGGCCCTGGGCTCCAAGGAGGTCGTGTTCAGCGAGGTGCACCGCTCCCAGGACCTCGGGCTCCCCGTCATCGTCATGGCGAAGGCATACTTCGATAAGGATAACAAGCCTTTCATGGTCCTTGCCGCTGACCTGGCGGCCGACACCGCGACCAAGGCGGTCACCGACATCAAGGTCGGCAAGGAAGGATACGGGTTCATCCTCAACAAGGAGGGGGTGGTCGTCGCCCATCGCGACAAGACGAAGAATTTTCAACTGGACTTCGGCAAGTACGACTTCGGGAAGGAGATGATCCAGAAGAAGAACGGGGCGCTGAAGTACACATTCGAGGGGCATACGCGGTTTGCCTCCTACCAGGAGTATCCCGCCCTCGGATGGATCGTCGTCCTTTCCGCGGACGAAGACGAGATCATGGCATCGGTCAGCGCGATGAACGTGATGTTCATCGTCCTGTTGATCGTGATGGCCGTGTTTTCGCTGGTGGCCGGCGTGATCTTTACCATTCGCCTGGTGAAGCCGATCAACCGCATCGTGGCCGGTCTGAGCGACGGTTCCGACCAGGTGGCTTCGGCATCCACGCAGGTATCCGAGTCGAGTCAGCACCTGGCCGAGGGCGCCTCGGAACAGGCCTCTTCGCTGGAGGAGACCTCCTCTTCGCTGGAGGAGATGTCCTCGATGACCAAGCAGAACGCCGACAACGCGAACCACGCCAAGGCGATGATGAGCGAGGCGCGGGGGGTCGTGGATAAGGCGAACGTCCAGATGGGGCAGCTCTCCCAGGCGATCGGCGAGATCACCCGGTCGAGCGAAGAGACCGGGAAGATCATCAAGACGATCGACGAGATCGCCTTCCAGACGAACCTGCTGGCGCTCAACGCGGCGGTGGAGGCGGCCCGGGCGGGCGAAGCGGGCGCGGGTTTCGCCGTCGTTGCCGACGAGGTGCGGAACCTGGCCCTCCGCTCGGCTGAGGCGGCGCGCAACACCAGCGACCTGATCGAGAAGACGATCAAAGCGGTGCGGAACGGCAACGAGATCACCATCGCGACGCAGTCGGCGTTCAAGGAAAACACCGAGATATCCGGGAAGATCGCCCAGCTGGTGGACGAGATCGCAACTGCGTCGGAGGAGCAGGCGCATGGGATCCAGCAGGTGAACACGGCCGTTGCCCAGATGGACAAGGTCACCCAGCAGACCGCTGCCAACGCCGAAGAGTCGGCGAGCGCCGCGGAGGAGATGAACGCCCAGGCGCAGCAGATGCGGGCGTACGTGGAGGAGTTGGCGGCGGTGGTGGGCGTGGATGTGACCAGAGCGGGCTCGGCGTCGCTGGCTATGCCGCCTTCGTCTCCGGCGCGCAAGCCTGCCCTGCCCGAGCCTGCGGGTTCGGGAAGGGCGGCGGCCCGCGGGGAGCGGGCGAGTGCCGGCCGCCGGACGCCGGGAGAGGTCATCCCTCTCGAGGAGGATAAGGAAAGCTTCAAGGATTTCTAACGCCGACAGAGGCGACCAGGGGACTGCGCACAGGGTACCACGACCGGAGAGTGAACCGACATGGACGAAGGGAAACGACTGCACCAGCGGATTGCGCAGTTGAAGTCAGAAAACGCGGAGTTGCGGAAACGGTGCCGCCGCGCGGAATCGCGGGTGTTGCGGGAACGCGCCGGCTCCTCCCGTGAGCGTTCCGGCCCGCGGTGCGAGACGGTTTCGGAGCTGAAACAGGAGCGGGAATTCCTCCGGCAGGTGATCGACGCCGTGCCGGCGTACATCTCGGTCAAGGACGTCCAGGGCAGGATCGAGCTGGCCAACCTGGCGCTCGCGAAGGCCTGGGGGACGACGCCTGACCGCATCATCGGACGGAACATGGCCGACCTCTATCCGGACCCGGAAGAGGTCGGCCGCGTCCAGGCGGACGACCTCGAGGTGATGCGGGGCAAACGGGAGAGATTCACCCCGGAAGAGAAGGTAATCGGCGGCGGCAAGTCTCTCCAGTGGCTTTCGGTGCACAAAGTCCCCCTGCTGGACCGCGAGGGGGGCTGCACCCGTGTCGTGACCGTCGAAACCGACATAACCCATCTCAAGGAATCGGAAGAGGAGAAGAAGAGGCTCCAGCGTCAGCTTCTCCAATTTCAGAAGCTGGAGGCGATCGGCACACTGGCCGGAGGGATCGCCCACGACTTCAACAACATCCTGATGGGGGTTCAGGGACACATCTCGCTGCTCCTGTACGACCTGACACCGGACCATCCGCATCGGGAAAAACTCGAAAGTATCGAAAGCTACATCCGGCGGGGCGCCGAACTGACGAAGCAGATCCTGGGTTTTGCGCGGGGCGGAAAGTACGACGTGAAGCCGACCGACATCAACGCGCTGCTCGCAAAAAGTGCGGAGCTGTTCGGCCGCACCCGGAAGGAGATCAGCATCGGCAAAGGGTTTGCGAAAGACCTCTGGAGCGTCGAGGTCGATCAGGGGCAGCTGGATCAGGTGTTCCTCAACCTCTTCATCAACGCCTCCCAGGCGATGCCCGGGGGGGGAGAACTCGACCTGAGAACGGAGAACTGCTCATTCGGCGAGGCGGACCACCTGCCGGTCGGCCTGAGCGCCGGCAGGTACGTCAAGATCACGGTGACCGATAACGGGGTCGGGATGGACAGCCGGACGCTCGAGCGGATCTTCGAGCCCTTCTTCACGACGAAACCGAAGTCCCAGGGGACGGGCCTCGGATTGGCCTCGGCGTACGGCATCATCAAGAACCACGGCGGCAGCATCCATGCCACGAGCGAGCCGGGCAACGGGACGGTATTCACCCTCTATCTCCCCGCGACGCAGCTGCAGCCCTCAACCGGCGAGAAGCACAGGGACGAGATCCTCACCGGCAGGGAAACGCTGCTGGTCGTGGATGACGAAGCGGTCAACGTCACCGTCATGAAGGAGATGTTGGAGATGCTCCACTACCGCGTCCTGCCCGTCGGCAGCGGTCAGGAGGCTGTCGCCGTCTACATGGAGCGGAGCAAGGAGATCGACCTGGTCGTCCTGGACATGGTGATGCCCGGGATAAGCGGCGGGCGGACCTTCGATCTGCTGCGGGAGATCAATCCGGAGGTGGACGTGATCCTTGCCAGCGGTTACAGCGCCGACGGCGAGGCCCGGACGATCCTCAAGCGCGGCTGCCGGGGATTCATCCAGAAACCCTTCCACCTGCAGGAGCTCTCCCGAAAAGTCCGGGAGGTGCTGGACCGGAAGAGCAGGCAGATCGCCGCCTGAGGGGCCGGCCGCCGCACGGACATCCGGGTGGAGGCGCTGTCGCGATTTCGCTTCGGGCGCACCGGCACTCCTCAGTCCTGGTACCCGAACTCCTTCAGCATCCGCGGATCGTTGGTCCAGTCCTTTGCCACGCGGACGTACAGTTCCAGGAACACCTTGGCGGCGAAGAATTTTTCCAGCTCCAGCCGCGCCCGGGTGCCGATCTCCTTCAGCATCGCCCCCTTCTTCCCGATGATGATCCCCTTTTGCGAATCTTTTGCCACGTGGATCGTCGCGGCGATCCGGATGATGTTCTTGGCTTCGTCCTCCTTGAAGGCATCGACCACGACCGCGCTTGAGTAGGGGATCTCCTGGTGGGTGCGCAGCGTGATCTTCTCACGGATGATCTCGGCAGCGATGAACCGTTCGGAACGGTCCGTCATCATCTCTTCGGGAAAATACCGGGGTCCCTCGGGGAGGACGCCCCAGACGGCCGCGAGCAGGCCGTCGATGCCCTGACCCTTCAGGGCCGAGACGGGGATGATCTCCCGAAAGGGGTGCAGGTTCCGATAGGCGTCGATCAGCGGGAGCAGCAGGCGCCTGTCCCCCGTATCGGTCTTGTTGATGACGAGCAGTACCGGCAGCGGCCTGGCCCCGAGCGATTCGATGATGAAGCGGTCGTCCGCAGGCGGGGCGGTTCCCGCTTCGGTGATCAGCAGCACCAGGTCGACGTTCCCGAAGGTGCCGGTGGCGGCGTCCACCATCGCGCGGTTCAAAGGGGTCGAGGCGCGGTGGATCCCCGGCGTGTCGAGGAAGATCAGCTGCCCCGGCTGCGGCTCCCCGAGGTTCCTGATCCCCATGATCCGGTTCCGCGTGGTCTGGGGTTTATGGGTCGCGATGGCGATTCGCTCCCCCACGATCGCGTTCAACAAGGTCGATTTGCCCACGTTCGGCCGGCCGACGATGGCGATGAAGCCCGATTTGAACATCTCCTTCTCCGATACCGTATTCATTCCCCGTGGCGCGCTGACGTCATCTCCGCGCCGTGCAGGGTGGCCCGAGGATACCATGTCCTTTCCGGGCATGCAAATCATCCCGGGAGTGGCGTGATCGTTCCCGTTGCGTCGGTCCCGAGCGCCGTACCGCCGGTCCGCAGGAGCAGCGTCAGCGGCGGCAGGCCCGGATCCCCGGTGAGGCGGATGCGGGCGAGGCCGAAGCGCTCCCGCAGGGCGGCGATGTTCGTCCGGCCCTCTCCGGGGAAGACGGAAAGGTGGGTGGGGGCAAGGATGAACGACGCCTCGCGCTCCTGCGAGCCGGCAGCGGCCAGCAGGGCCTCGGCCATTTCCCGCAGCAGGGCCGCTTCGACGCGTGACCGGAAGGAGGGGTGGAAGGGGCCCGCGACGACCGCCCCGGGCGCTTCCATCTCCCGGGTGGTCTGGAGGCCGATGCGGACGACGGGGATCCCGGCAGCGGCCAGCATCTTCCAGGCGGCCGCGCATTGCGCGATCGCCTCCGCGATGGTCAGCGGCGCGTAGCTTCCCGCCCGGTAGGCCGCCTCCAGGGCCGTATCCCTGAAGACGACCGTAGGATGGAGCCGAACCATGTCGGGTACGAGGCTGACGGCCTTCTCGACGGTACGGCGAAAGCGCTCCCCGTCGTCCCCGGGCAGGCCGGCCATCAGATGGAGCCCCCGGGTGAAGCCGCGCTCCTTCAGCAGGCAAAGCGCCCGGATCGTCTCGGCAGCCCCGTGTCCGCGCCGGGCGGACCGCAGGACCTCGTCGTCGAGCGACTGCGCGCCCACCTCGACGGTCGTCACCCCGGCGGCCTTGAGGAGGTCGAGCCGCGGGCCGTCGATTTCGTCGGGGCGGGTGGAGAGCCGGATGCCGTCGATCAGCCCTTCCCGGAGAAAGGGGGCCGCCAGGTCGAGGAGCCGCCGCTGTTCGCCTTCCTCCAGGGCGGTGAAGGTGCCCCCGTAGAAGGCGATTTGCACCGGACCGCGCTTCCGGGGGGTGCTCCCCAGATGGGCGCGGACGGTTTGTGCAAAGGCCTCCGCAGTGATCGTCGCGGGGCGGTCTCCGGCGAGCAGCCGTTCGTTGCAGAAGATGCAGCGGTGGCGGCACCCGCGGTTCATCAGGAAGAAGGGGATGATCATCGGCGTCGCCTAAGGCGGAGACCCGTCGGGCGGCAGTGCGTCGAGCCGTTCCAGGGCCGCCTTTGCCGCCTGCTGTTCCGCCTCCTTCTTGTTGCGCCCCGTGCCGGTGGCGATCACCCGCTCGCCGATGACCAGGCCCGTCTCGAAGCGTTTGTCGTGGTCGGGGCCGGTTTCGGACAGCACCAGATAGCGGGGAACATCGCGGAAGCGGACCTGGCAGACCTCCTGGACGGCGGTCTTGAAGTCCTGGTACAGAACGCTGTCGGCCCCCTGGCCGATGAGCGGCGCGAACAGCTCCCGGATGAACGCGGCGGTGCGGTCGAACCCGGCGTCGAGAAACAGCGCCGCGATCATCGATTCGAAGGCATTGGCCAAAAGCGAACTCTTCGTTCGGCCGCCCGAGGATTCTTCGCCGCGTCCCAACAGGAGAAGCTCACCGAGCCGGAACCGCCGGGCAAGATCCGCCAGCGGCCGCTCGTTCACGACGGCGGCCCGCAGTTTCGAGAGCTGCCCCTCGGCGGAGTCGGGCATGGTCTTCATCAGGAGATCGCTGATGGTCAGCTCCAGAACGGCATCGCCCAGGAATTCGAGCCGTTCGTTGTCCCGCACGGGGAGAGCGGGATTCTCGTTGACAAAGGACCGGTGGGTGAGGGCGGTGTCCAGCAGGGCGATGTCCGCGAATCGGTAGCCGATGCGCTCCTCCAGCTCCTGCAATCTCTTGAGGCGTGGCTCGATCATCCCGCGCACCCCGGGAGGCCGCAATCATCCGCGGTCCCTGCGGCGACGAGGCGTCCGTCCCGCCAGGAGACCGGCGTCACCCGGACTACGCGGTTGGTCGGGGCGTCGCCGTGGACGGCCACGGGGATGTAATTATCGGAAAAGCCCAGCGCGAGGCCGGTTTGCGCCTCCGCTCTGCCTTCGACGAGCACCGCCAGCGGCTCGCCGATGAACTGCGTGGCGAAGGCGCGCCGCTTCTCGGCGGCCAACAGGCGCAGGGCCGCGGTCCGCCGCTTCTTCTCCCCCGCGTCGACCTGGCCGGGCAGCGAGGCGGCCGGGGTCCCGGGCCGCCGGGAGTAGGGAAAGACGTGGAGATAGGCCACCGGCAGCTCTTCCACCAGGCGGAGGGTGTTGGCAAATGCCGCTTCGGTCTCGCCGGGAAATCCCGCCAGGACGTCGATTCCGACGGCGATGCCCGGGATGGCATCGTGCAGCCGCCGGACCAGGTCCCGAAAGAAGTCCGCATCGTAATCCCGGCGCATCGCGGCGAGGATCCCGTTGTCGCCGCTCTGGAGCGGGATGTGGAGATGGCGGCAGACCACGCCGGAAGAGGCCAGCAGGTCGATCAGCTCGCCGGTCACTTCGCGGGGCTCGATCGAGCTCAACCGCAGGCGTTCGACCGCGCCCGTTTCGGCGCATAGCCGGATGACCGCCGCCAAGTGCTCCGGCGGGGCGAGGTCGCGCCCGTAAGCGCCCAGGTGGATCCCCGTCAGGACTACCTCGCGGTACCCCTTCCCGGCAAGTGCCGCAATCCCCTGAACTACCTCCTCGGGAGGGAGGCTGCGGCTCGGCCCCCGGGCGGCAGGGACGATGCAGTAGGAGCAGCGGGCGTCGCAGCCGTCCTGGACCTTCAGAAAGGCCCGGGTGTGGTCGGGGAACACGGTCGCCCCGAGACGGCTGAACCCCCGTGTCGTCCCGATGTCGCCGACCAGGAGCCGCGGCTCCTGCCCCCGGGAGAGTTGCCGGACGAGGTCCGGGAGGTGCTCCTTTTCGGCAGTCCCGGCAATGACGCTCACACCGGGAATCCGGGCGATCTCCGCCGGGGCGCGCTGTGCGTAGCAGCCGGTCACGAAGACGGCTGCCGCGGGATTCCTGCGGACGGCGCGGCGGATGAGCTGGCGGGACTGCGTGTCGCTTTGCTGGGTCACCGTGCAGGTGTTGACGATGTAGCAGTCCGCTTCCTGGTCGAAGGGGACGACCGTTACCCCCGGGGAGGCGAGCGCCTCGGCGATCCAGGCCGACTCGCACTGGTTCACCTTGCACCCGAGGGTGGCCACGGCGACCCGGATCGTTGCGCGCTCCTCTGTGGGCCCTGCCGCTGGGGTCTGCTCGGGCGGCCGCTTTGTATACGTCAACTTCCTCTCCCTGCTGCTGTTTCCGCGTTGTGCGGGGTCAATCTAATCGTCCGGTGCCGGATTTGTCAAGGCGAAAGGAATTCTGGTCTTTCGCAGGCGGTTTCGGTACAATGCAAACCAATTCCCGGGAGGTGATCCATGTCGGAGGTTGGCCGTTTCCTTTCGGAACACCCGCTTGCCGCGATCGCGGTCTGTTTCGTGGTGCTCCTGTTCTTGTTCTTTTGCTGCAAGAAACTGATCAAGCTTGCGCTGCTGGCGCTGATCGTGGCCCTGGCGATCGCCGGGTATTACTATTTCCAGTACCCCGCCGAACGGCCGGCCGCGGTGGAGGAGGCGGTGGAGAAGGCCCGCACCGGGACCGCGGAGAAGGGCCGGGAGGTCGTCAAGAAGGGGAAAGGGGCTGTCGAAAAGGGGAAGGCGGAGGTGGCCGAAAAAAGCGAGTCGGTCATCGACAAGGGCCGCGAGATGGCAAAGACGGGCAAGTCGCTCCTGGACCGGACGGTCGAGCGGGGGAGGAAGTTCGTCGACAAGGTGAAGCGCGCTGCCCGGGAAGTCGCGAAGATCTTCCGCGAGGAGGACAAGGGCGACAAACGGTGAATGCCTTCACGAGCGCATTTGCCGTGACGAAGACCCGGCAAGCCAGCGATCAGCGCGAGCATCATGCCCTGAGAAGGGGAAAGCGCCACGGCGAGTTTCCAACGGCGGAATTGACCGCAGGACAGCAGGGATCACGAGGATCCGCCTCCACGACCTCCGGCACACCTATGCAAGCCTTCTCAGCGGGCAAGGGGAGAACGTCAAATGCGTCCAAACACAGTTGGGGCATTCGACGCCGACCGCACAAGAGGCGGCGAGGAACCGCTTTCCAGCGGCGGTGCCGACACTATTCGGGGGACGGAAGATGGAATATTTCTTTTACTGTCAGGACAAACCGAACTCCCACGCCTTGCGCAAGCAGATCGTCGAGACCCACTGGGCATTCATGGACGCATACGCATCCGCCTTCATCGCGCGCGGTCCCACGCTGGCCGAGGACGGCCCCACGCAGACCGGCAGCATGCACATCGTCGATTTGCCCGATGCAGAGGCAGTGCGGGTATTCGCCTATGAAGAGCCCAACTTCAGGGCAGGGGTATACGGCGACGTTTTTGTCAGTCGCTGGCGCAACGAGTTGGGGCGCACCATGTGGGAATTCACGGGCGATCCGGATCACAACCGGCGATTTCTGATCATCGGCCATGCCAGACCGGGCGTTGACGAAGCCCGGCGCCGGTTGCGGCAAGACCGCCAGAGCTACCTGTCGGGACAACGCTACCGGGAATGCCTGATTGTCGACGGGTCTCTGTTATCCGACGACGGTGCGCAATGGACCGGCAGCGCCCTGATGATCGAATTACCCGACCGTGCAGCGGCGGAGGCCATGCTGGCGGGTGACCCTTATGTGAAGGCGGGACTGTACGAGCAAATCCAGACGCACCGGTGGCGGTTCGGCGGGAGACACTGACTTGAACTTAGTGCCTTTGCTCCTCCGCATGCTCCTGTTGCCGCGACCTATTCCCGCTCACGTGGCGTGCCAATACACGGCAAATTTTCACAGAGAAGGCAAATGCGCCGGCAAAATGAGGACTGCTTCCTGAAGTCAAGCGGTCGGTGATTTTGCCGGATATGCTTGGTTACAAATCGCATTCAGTATCCTACGGCAGACTTTCCTTTAGAATAATACCTTGACTTATGCTGGGAATGAGAGTTAAATAAATTCGCATAGTGATTGACGAAGAAAATTGAATACTTGTCCTTCCCATATAGGGAAGTGAAAAATCTCCCAGCCCTGTCTCTTATGATGTGACAGGGTTTTTTGTTTTTTCGGTCATAAGGAGGCACCTATGGCGACAAAATTGATATTAAAGCTCTATGTCACGGGGAACACGCTGAAGTCGCAAAAAGCACTCACCGATCTAAAAAACATCATGGAAGAAGAATTCCACGGTTTGTACGAGTTGCGGGTTATCGATGTGCTCAAGCAACCGGCACTTGCCGAGCAGGATAAGATCTTGGCCACGCCAGCCGTGGCCCGCGTCCTGCCCACGCCATTGAGGAAAATCATCGGGAATCTATCCAATAAGGAAAAGGTGCTGTTGGGGCTTGATCTCACAATTGAAAAGTAGCAGCACCGCATGGAGGCTAAAAGAATGAAGATGGCAAATGGACCAACCAATTGCAGCAAGAGGGATACCGACGCAGAACCCAATCCCGTTATGAATCCTGGAGCACGGGAAGGAATCGAAAAAGTTCGCACGGGCATTTCCGGATTTGACGAGCTGCTCGCAGGGGGCATACCTAAGGGGCGCGCCATGCTCCTGCTCGGTGGAGCAGGAACAGGCAAGACGGTGCTTCTGAATGAATTCCTCTACCGGGGAATAACGACAGCGGATGAAAACGGCGTTTTTGTCACGATGGAAGAGCGTCCGAAG
>CAIYSL010000082.1 GCA_903928915.1 uncultured Syntrophobacterales bacterium
ACAGACGCAGGTCAGCGCCTCGAGCTTCTCCAGCGACATGGCCCCCGCCTCGACGGCGGCGATCATCCCGGCGTCCTCGCTCACCGGGATGAAGGCCCCGCTGAGTCCGCCGACCGAGGAGGAGGCCATGGCGCCGCCCTTCTTGACGGCGTCGTTCAGGAGCGCCAGCGCCGCCGTGGAACCCGGGGCCCCGCACCGCTGGATGCCCATCTCCTCGAGGATCGCCGCGATGCTGTCGCCGACGGCCGGTGTAGGGGCCAGGGAGAGGTCGACGATCCCGAACCGCGTGTCCAGCCGTTCCGAGGCCATCCGGCCGACGAGCTCCCCCATCCGGGCGACCTTGAAGGCCGTCTTCTTGATCACCTCGGCGAGCTGCCCGAACCCCGCCGACGGGTGCTCCCGGACGGCATGGAGGACCACACCGGGGCCGCTGACCCCGACGTTGATCACCGTTTCCGCCTCGCCGATCCCGTGGAACGCGCCCGCCATGAAGGGGTTGTCCTCCGGGGCGTTGCAGAAGACCACGAGCTTGGCGCAGCCGATCCCCCCCGCGGCCGCGGTCAGCTCGGCGGTCCGCTTGATGATCGTCCCCATCAGCGCGCAGGCGTCCATGTTGATCCCCGCCTTCGTGGTCGCCAGGTTGACCGAGGCGCAGACCTTCGCCGTAGCGGCCAGGGCCTCGGGAAGGGCGGTGATCAGATCGGCGTCGCCGCGGGTGAATCCCTTGTGGACGAGGGCCGAGAAGCCGCCGATGAAGTTGACCCCGGTCGCCGCGGCGGCGCGGTCGAGCGTCCGGGCCAAGCCCGGAAACCCCTCCGCCGGGACTCCCCCGGCCACGAGCGCGATCGGGGTGACGGCGATCCGCTTGTGGACGATCGGGATCCCCAGCTCCTTTTCGATCGCCTCGCAGACCGGCACCAGCCTTTCGGCCCGGTCCATGATCTTTGCGTAGATCTTGCGGCAGAGCGCCCCGGGATCAGCGTCGGCGCAGTCGAGCAGGGAGATCCCCATCGTCACGGTGCGGATGTCCAGGTGCTCCGCCTGGACCATCCGGATCGTCTCGATGATTTCCTGCGGCGAATAGTTCATCTCCTCTCCTTCTCCCCAATCGCTGCTGGCTGCTCAAGAATGGCTAGATGCAAGGCGCGCAAAAACCGAAGAGCGGGGCGTATCGTGTCATACGTCGAGCGATGAGGTTTGCAGCGCAACGCAGCAGATGACCGTTTTTCAGCAGCCGGCTATATCCGGTGCATGAACCTGAAGACGTCCTCGCGCTGGGCATGGATCTCCATCCCCATCTCCTGGCCTAGGCTGACCAATTCGTCCCGGACCTGGACGAAGGGCTTCGTGGCGCCGCCGAGCTCGACGATCATGCTCATCGTGAACAGGTCCCCCCTGATCGTCTGCGAAATGTCGAGGATGTTGATCCCCAGCGCGGCCAGTGCCCCGGTGATCCGGGCGATGATCCCGACCCTGTCGACCCCGACGACCGTGATGACGGCCCGGAGGCTCTGTTCCTTTTCCATGGCGTCTTCCCCCTGAGGGTTGGAGAACCGCTGTCCCTCTGTCCGGGAGGCTATCACAGAGCGGGGAGGCATGCAAGAAAGGGAGCCCGGGGATGACTAACCCTGTCGGCGCGAATATCCGCTGTGCAGCCGGCCGGGGACACTCCGGGGCCGGCGCGGGCCGCCTCGGGTGCGGCGGATTTCGGACTGCGGACGCCCTTGACTCCGCTGGGTAACGTGCATATCTTACCCCCGTTGTACCGCATCCCTGTCGCCGGCGTTCAGGTCCGTGCAGACGGGGGCGACACCACCGGCGCGAAAAACAGGAGTGCACCATGGATTACATCAAGATCAGGTTCGTGGAAAACCCGGAAGGGGCCGAAACCGAACTGCTGAGGACCCTCGACGAGATGTTCCGCGGCGCCGGTCCGCGCTTCGCCCCCGCGCGGCACGGCTGGCGGCCCCAGATCGACGTCTACGAAACCGCCGCGGAGGTCGTCATCCAGGCCGAGATCGCCGGCGTCGAGCGGGAGGCGATCAATCTGGAGATCGGGCCGCGCGCCGTGAAGATTTCGGGCATCCGGGAAAGCTGCCCGCGCGCCGCCGGCGCCCGCTACCGGCTGGCCGAAATCCCCTGCGGCTATTTCGAGCGTACCCTCGCCCTTCCGGCGCTGGTCGACACGGAAAAAGCTGCGGCGCTGTACCGCGACGGCCTGCTGGAGGTCCGGCTCGCCAAGCGTCCGCTCGACCGCATACACCGAATCAGCATTCAGGGAAGCTGAACCCCCTGTCGCCATATACGTGGAGGTTTCCATGGCCAAGGCAAAAGAGTCTGAAGAGTCAAAAGTGATCCAGATCCCCGAGGTCCTGCCGGTGCTACCGCTCTCGGGCGCCTTCGTCTTTCCGAAGATGCTCTTTCCGCTCGAGGTTTCCGGCGCCGCCGAGATCACCCTGATCGACGAGGCGATGGCGGGCGACCGGTTGATGGGTCTGGTCGTACCGAAGCGCAAGCTGGAAGAGGGCGAGCTCTCGCGTCGCGAGGAGGATTATTACCGGATCGGCACGAGCGTCGCGATCCTCCGGATGGCGAAGACCGCCGAGAACAAGGCCCAGCTTCTGCTTCAGGGGATCAGCCGATTCCGGATCGGGCAGTTCGAGGAGGGAAAACCCTACCTCACGGCCCGCATCGAAAACCTGGACGACGTGGAGGTGAAGGACATCGAGGTCGAAGCGCTGATGGCGAACCTGATCGGCCTTTTCGAACGGGTCGTCAAGCTCTCCCCCTTCCTGCCGCAGGAGTTCGGGACAATGGTCAAGACGATCACCGACCCCGGGGTGCTGGCGGACCTCGTCGCCTCGGTGATCAACGCGACCATCGAAGAGAAGCAGAAGATCCTCGAGATCCTCGACGTGAAGGAGCGCCTCCGCGAGGTGACCCGGCTGGTCAACCACCAGGTGGAGATCCTCGAGCTGGGAAGCAAGATCCAGTCCCAGGTCAAGAACGACATGGACAAATCCCAGCGGGAATACTACCTCCGCCAGCAGCTCGCCGCGATCAAGAAGGAGCTCGGGGAGACCGAGGACGAGAAGGTGGAGGTGGATGAATACCGGGCAAAGGTCGAGCAGAAGAACCTCCCCGAGGAGGCGAAGAAAGAGGCCGAGCGGGAGCTTGGCCGGCTCGGCCGGATGCACCCCTCCTCGGCGGAATACACCGTTTCGGCGACCTACCTGGACTGGATGACGGCGCTGCCCTGGCACGACAAGACCGAGGACAACCTGGACATCAAGAAGGCGCGGCGCGTCCTCGACGAGGACCACTACGGCCTGGAAAAGGCGAAAAAACGGATCGTCGAGTACCTGGCCGTCCGCAAGCTGAAACCCGAGACCAAAGGGCCGATCCTCTGTTTCGCCGGCCCTCCGGGCACGGGCAAGACGTCGCTCGGCCACTCCATCGGCCGGGCGCTGGGCCGGAAATTCATCCGCATCTCCCTGGGCGGGGTCCGCGACGAGGCGGAGATCCGCGGCCACCGCCGGACGTACGTGGGCGCCCTTCCCGGACGGATCATCCAGGGAATCCGCCGTGCCGAGTCGAACAACCCCGTGTTCATGCTCGACGAGATCGACAAACTGGGAAGCGATTTCCGCGGCGATCCCTCCGCGGCGCTCCTGGAGGTCCTCGACCCGGAACAGAACTTCTCCTTCGTGGACCACTACCTCGACGTCCCCTTCGACCTGTCGCAGGTGATGTTCATCGCCACGGCGAACATGCTCGAGACGATCCCGCCGGCCCTGCGCGACCGCCTGGAGGTGATCGAACTGCCCGGATACACGCTCGACGAGAAGGTCCGGATCGCCCAGCGCTACCTGATCCCGCGGCAGACCGGGGCAAACGGCCTCCGGCCCGAACAGATCCGAATCACCACAAGCGCGCTCGGCCGCATCGTCACCGGCTACACCCGCGAGGCGGGGGTCCGCAACCTCGAACGGGAGATCGCCGCGATCTGCCGGGGAGTCGCCAGCCAGATTGCCGAGGGGGCGATCGAGAGGGCCGACGTCAAGGTCCGCGACATCCACAAGTTCCTCGGCCCCGTCCGGACCACCACGGAAGCGGCGACCCGCACCTCCAAGCCCGGCGTGGTGATGGGGCTCGCCTGGACGCCGACGGGGGGAGACCTCCTGTTCATCGAGGCCACGGCCATGAAGGGCAAGGGCGGGCTCACCCTCACCGGCCAGCTCGGCGACGTGATGAAGGAGTCGGCCACCGCGGCGCTGAGTTTCATCCGGGCCAACGCCGGGGAGTTGGGGATCGACAAGGACTTCTTCGCGGAGCTGGACATCCACATCCACGTCCCCTCGGGCGCCATCCCCAAGGACGGTCCGTCCGCGGGGGTGACCATGCTCACCGCCCTGGTGACGCTCCTGACGAACCGGCCCGTGAAGCGGGACCTCGCCATGACCGGCGAGATCACGCTCCGGGGGCTGGTCCTGCCGGTGGGCGGGATCAAGGAAAAGGTCCTCGCCGCCCACCGCGCCGGCGTGAAGACGCTCATCCTGCCGAAATGGAACAGGAAGGACGTGGAGGAGGTACCCGCGAAGGTCAGGAAGGAGATCACCTTCCACTTCGTGGACGAGATGCTGGAGGTCCTCCGGATTGCCATCGACATGAAACCCTGTCCGGGCGAGTAGCCTTACCGGCCCCGGCGGCGTGCGCCGCTCAACTGCGCCCCGGCAGCGGCGATTGTACCGCTGCGGCATTTCGGGTTACCCTGTGGGCCGGCAGGGCCCCGTCCGGCGAGCCCGGCGGCGGAGCCCCGATCAACGACGCGGAGGGAAGGACATGAGAAGAAACGCGGTGGTATCCGGGATCGCCCTTGTACTCGTTCTGTCGCTAATGGCCGTCCCGGGCCGGGCGGCCGAGGCCGCCCGGCCGGAGCGGATCGTGGACCTGCGGGAGACGATCCCCGATGTTCTCCTCGACATCCGGTACCACGGCCCCCACAACTTCGTGGGGGCGCCCGTGGATGGCTACCGGGCGGCCAAGTGCTTGATCACCCGGGAGGCGGCAGAGGCGCTGGGCAAGGTCCAGGCGGAACTCAGGGAGTTCTCGCTGTCGCTGAAGATTTACGACTGTTACCGGCCGCAGCGGGCCGTCGACCACTTCGTCCGGTGGGCCGAGGCAATCGGGGACCGGAAGACCCAGCAGGAGTTCTACCCCACGGTGGACAAACGGCATCTCTTCCGCGACGGGTACATCGCGAAGCGATCGGGCCACTCCCGGGCGAGCACGGTGGACCTCACCATCGTCCCCCTCCCCCCGCCGCCGCAGGAACGCTACCGGCCCGGGCAACCGCTGGCGGCCTGTTTCCTGCCCGCCGGCCAGCGGTTTGGCGACAATTCCCTCGACATGGGGACGGGGTTCGACTGTTTCCACGAGCTCTCCCATCCGGGAAACCCGCGGGTGGGGCTCACGCAGCGGATAAACCGCCTCCTCCTCAAGACGCTGATGGACAAGCACGGGTTTGCCGGCTACGATAAAGAGTGGTGGCATTTCACCCTCCGGGACGAGCCCTATCCCGACACCTTTTTCGATTTTCCCGTGGAGTGAGACCGCGGCGAACGCCGTAAAAAAAAGCGGAACTTTCCCCCGACATATGGTATGGGGTTCGGCGGTATTCCGCCGGCGGCGCCCCCGAAAGCGCCACCCTCCCCGTCTCGTACCGGCAGCTGCGGTTGCGCGCACCCGGGCAAGCGCCGGCGCAACAACGATGGCAACTGGACGAGAGGAGTTCCTATGACCACTGATGCCCTGGCTCTGCCGCTTTCCGAATCCCCCATCACCGAACAGCCGTCACCGGAACCTCTCCCCCAAACGGCAGCGCGGCCAACCCCCGGCGCCGCCCCGGGGCGAAGGTCATTTCCGATCCGTTCGCTCCCGGCAGCCGCCCTGCTTGTCGGCGTCGGGACGGGCACCTGCTTCGCCTCCGGACCGGAGGCGGCAGTGGACATCGGCCGGCTGCTCCCGATCTGGACGATCATCCCCTTCGCCGGGATCCTGCTGTCGATCGCCCTCTGCCCGCTGCTCACGCCCCAGTTCTGGCACCACCACTTCGGCAAGGCCTCGGCGTTCTGGGCGCTGCTGTTCGCCCTCCCGTTCCTGTACGCCTACCGGGGCGTGGCCTCTCACGAGATCCTCCACATCTTCCTGATCGACTACATCCCCTTCATCATCCTCCTCTGGGGGCTGTTCACCATCTCCGGCGGGGTTGTTCTCAAGGGCTCGCTGAAGGGGACGCCCGTGGTCAACACGGCGATGCTCCTGATCGGGACGGTGCTGGCCTCCTGGGTCGGCACCACCGGCGCCTCGATGGTGATGATCCGGCCGCTCCTGAGGGCCAACAAACAGCGCGTCAGGAAGGCGCACATCTTCTGCTTTTTCATCTTCCTGGTGGCCAATATCGGCGGTTCGCTCACCCCGCTGGGCGACCCCCCGCTGTTTCTGGGGTTCCTGCACAACGTCCCCTTCTTCTGGGTGACGACGCACCTCCTGCCCCACATGCTGACCGCCTCGCTGATCCTCCTGGCCCTGTTCTACCTGATCGACCGGTATCACTACCGGAAAGAGGAGCGCGAGGCCTTGGTGCCGACCGCGGAGGAAACGGGTGAGCCCCTCGGGATCGAGGGCAGCCACAACTTCGCACTCCTGGCCGGGGTCGTGGGGATCATCCTCGTCAGCGGTTACTGGCGGCCCGGCCACATATCGGTCCTGGGCATCCACGTGGAGCTCCAGAACCTGCTCAGGGACGGGGTGATCGCCGCGCTGGGATTCATCTCCCTCGCCACTACGCCGAAACGGCTCCGCGAGGCCAACGAGTTCAGCTGGGGCCCCATCCTGGAGGTGGCGAAGCTCTTCGCCGCCATCTTCGTGACTATCATCCCGGCCATCGCCATCCTGAAGGCCGGACCGCACGGCGCCCTGGCGGCGCTCGTCACGGCGGTCGAGACGCCCGCCCACTACTTCTGGGCCTCGGGATCGCTCTCCTCCTTCCTGGACAACGCCCCGACCTACCTGACCTTCTTCAACATGGCCCTGGGAAAGCTCGGCTTGGCCGAGGCGGCGGTCCCGGCGGCCCTGGCGGCGGGGACCGCCACGGCCAACCCCGTGTTCATCAGCTACCTCCAGGCCGTCTCCGCCGGGGCGGTGTTCATGGGCGCCAACACCTATATCGGCAACGCCCCGAATTTCATGGTGAAATCGATCGCCGAGGAGGCGGGGGTAAACATGCCCAGCTTCTTCGGGTACATGTTCAAGTACTCCGTACCGATCCTGATTCCGGTCTTCATCCTCGTGACGTTTATCTTCTTTTAGCGGGAGGGACAGCATGAACACGCACTACACCGAAGTCGTCATCGAGGGTCATCTCGACCTCGCGAAGGGGTTTGTGATGGGGTTTCTCGCGGGCCGGGGCATCGAAGGCAGCGCCTTCTTCGACGACGCCTGCCACATCGGCGGGGAAGATGACGCGGCAGGCCCCCTCGTCCGGCTGCTCGGCGCCCGCGGCAGCGAAAGCACGCTGATCATCGGTGCAGGTCTGTGCGACCTGCTCGCCGCCGCCCTGGACCGACAGCCCCAGGCCATCGCGCTGAGGATCAAGAAGGTCCGGCCGGTCCTGAGCGCCGCATTCACGTGCACATTCAGAACCTACTCCCGGGAAGTGGGCGACAGACTCAAAGCGATCTTCGGCTGCATCCCCGCGGGGGTGGACGGGAATTCGGCCTTCGCGCTGGAAGAGAAGAGCGACCCCGCGGGTAAGGGGCACGAATTCTTCACCCCCCTGCACGACTACGAGCTCGCCGGCAGCGGACGGATATCCGGGTCCGTGCCGGGCGTCCTGAACCTGTACCAGCGGTTGAAACGGTTCGAGGTCGTCGACCTGGGAGAGTTGGAGCTCACCTACGGGGAGACCCGGTAAGCGCGGGAGCGGCGTTCATCCTTACCTTTTCTCCGGAAACGTGGTAAAAGGAGCGATCGATAATCTCCTGAGGGGGTGCGGTCCTGAGAAAGCGAATCGTCGTCATCTTCGTCCTCCTCCTCGTCGGCGTGGGCCTCCTCGTGTACTTCGGACAGCGCAGGGTCCGCGAGGGGGAACTCTTCTATTCCGGCACGATCGAAGCCACGCAGTCCCACCTCGCCTTCCAGACGGGCGGACGCGTACGGGCCGTCGCTGCGCAAGAGGGGCAGGCCGTGGCAACGGACCAGCCCCTGGCAGAACTCGACCCGGCGGAGCTGGATTCCCGTCTCGAGCAGGCAAAGGCCAATCTCGAAAAATCCCTGCAGGCCCGCGAACAGGCCCAGGCCCAGCTCCGGGTCGCCGAGAAGACCCTCCCCGCGGAGGAGGCCCGGGCCGCGGCAGCAGTCCGCGCCCTGACCTCCCAGCTCGACGAACTCAAGGCGGGGAGCCGCGGGCAGGAGGTGGCCCGGGCCGAACAGGCGATGCAGGCGGCCCGCGCGGTCATGGAGGACGCACAGAGGAACGCCGAGCGCTACGAGGCCCTCTTCCGCAAGGGCACCGTCTCGGAGCGGGAGCGCGACAGCCTCCGCCTGCGGTACGACACGGCGCTGAGGGAATACGAGCGGAGCCGGGAGGCCTCCGACCTGATCCGGGAGGGGAGCCGGACCGAGACGATCCACACCGCCGCGGCGCGGCTGGCGGAGGGAGAGGCCCTCCTGAGGCAGGCCACGGGCAACCTCGGCCGGATCGAAACGGCCCGTAGGGAGGCGGAAGCGGCCCGCGCGCTCGTGGCCGCCAGCCGCGCGGCCCTCGACCAGGCCGCGATCCAGCGGGGATACGCAAAGCTCACGGCGCCCTGGGCGGGCGTGATCACCAGCCGCAGCGTCGAGCCGGGCGAGGTGGTCACCCCCGGCCGGGAGGTGATGACCCTCTCCGACCTCAGCACCGTGGACCTGAAGATCTTCGTCGACGAGACCCAGATCGGCAAGGTGAAACCGGGCCAGAAGGCGGAGGTCCGCGTCGACACCTTTCCCGACCGTTCCTTTGCCGGGACCGTCAGCTTTATCTCCCCCGAGGGGGAGTTCACCCCCAAGATCATCCAGACGCGGAAGGAGCGGGTCAAGCTGGTGTACCTCGTCAAGGTGTCCATCCCCAATCCCGCCTCCGCGCTCAAACCGGGGATGCCGGCCGATGCCTGGCTACGTTAACGATGCCCCCGCCCTCTCGGTCGAGGGCGTTTCCTACCGGTTCGGGAACGTCGATGCGGTCCGCAACGTTACCCTGTCGGTCGCGCGGGGGACGATCTTCGGCCTCGTCGGCTCCGACGGGGCAGGAAAATCAACCCTCCTCAGGATGGCGGCAACGATGCTCAAACCCGCAGCGGGCCGGATCCTCGTCGGCGGCCTCGACACGGCGACGCACAAGGCCGGGATCAAGGCCCTGATCGGCTACATGCCCCAGCGGTTCGGCCTGTACCAGGACCTGACCGTCGAGGAAAACATCGACTTCTTCCTGGACATCTTCGGGATCGCCGGCGCGGAGCGGAAGGCGCGGAAGGCCCTGTACCTGGGGTTCTCCAACCTGCTGCCCTTCACCGAGCGGCAGGCGGGCAACCTCTCCGGGGGGATGAAGCAGAAACTGGGGCTTGCCTGCGTCCTGGTCCACGAACCGAAGCTCCTGATCCTGGACGAACCGACCAACGGCGTCGATCCCGTCTCCCGCCAGGAATTCTGGGAGATCCTGGGGAAGATGCGCGAGCGGGGGATGACGATCCTCGTGTCGACGGCCTACCTCGACGAGGGGGAGCGATGCGACCGGCTGGGGTTGATGCACCGGGCAGCGCTCCTCGACGCCGCCGCTCCGGCCGAGATCCGCGCCCGGTTCGCGAACCTGGAGGAGGCGATCGTCAGCCGCATCCAGGAGGCGGACGCGGAGCTGGCGAGCGACACCTTCAAGCTGTGAGGGTTCCGCGGAGCCGCATGGTTTGCCGAGGGGACACGCCCCGGGAGTATTCCTGTGAATGACCTGAACGCCGCCGCCGAAGACGCGATCGTCGTAGCCGGACTCGAAAAACGGTTCGGGGCCTTTACCGCCGTGGACCGGATCAGCTTTTCCGTCCGGCGGGGCGAGATCTTCGGTTTTCTGGGGTCGAACGGCTCGGGGAAATCGACGACGATCCGGATGCTCTGCGGTATCCTCACCCCCACCGCGGGCGGGGCGAAGGTGGCCGGGTACGACATCGTCACCGAGGCGGAGGAGGTCAAGCACGCAATCGGATACATGTCGCAGAAGTTCTCGCTGTACGAGGACCTGACCCCCCTGGAGAATCTTCGGTTCTACCTCGGCGTCTACAGTGTACCCGAACAGCAATGGGATGAGCGCCGCCAGTGGGTCCTCGACATGACCCGGCTCCAGGATGTGCGCAACCGTCCCACCCGCGAACTGCCGCCGGGCTGGCGCCAGCGCCTCGCCCTGGGCTGCGCGCTCCTCCACCGGCCCCGGATCCTCTTCCTCGACGAGCCGACCTCGGGGGTGGACCCGATCACCCGGCGCCACTTCTGGAGTTTCATCGGCCAGCTCGCCGGCGAGGGGATCACGGTCTTTGTCACCACCCACTACATGGACGAGGCGCGCCACTGCGGCAGGATCGTGATGATCAGCGAAGGCCGGATCGTCGCCCAGGGCAGCAGCGACGAGATCATCCGGGCCGCCTGCCCGGACAGGCCGGAGGCGGACCTCAACGACGCCTTCGTGGCCCTGATGTCCAGGAGAACAGGGGCCGCATGATGGCAGGAGAGGGGCAAAGCACCCGCGTTCTTTTCTTGCGTAGGAGGGCTTAGATGTCGTCAAGCAACGAGGCACTCATCATCGTTATTCTTTCCCCGCGGGGGAAGGGCTTAGGCATACCCATTCCCCGCCCCGTGCGGGAGGGGATGACGGGGAAGGGAAACGGCCTATGCCGGAGATGATCTCCGTACCGAGAAGACCGCGGATCGTCGGGGTGATGGGGAGCCATGCGGAGGAGCCGGAGGTCCGGGAGGCGGCCCGACTCCTGGGGGAGGCCATCGCCCGACGGGGGCATGTGCTGGTCACCGGCGGCGGCACGGGGCTGATGCGGGCGGCTTCGGAGGGGGCCCACCGGGCAGGAGGGCTGGTCATCGGGATCCTCCCGAACGACCGGAAGCGGCCGCTGGAAGGCTATCCCAACGAGTTCGTCGATATCGCGATCTTCACGGGGATGTCCGAAGGGCGCAACGTCATCAACGCCAAGACGCCGCACTGCCTGATCGCGCTGGCCGGCAGCGCCGGAACGCTCTCGGAGATCGCCCTGGCGCTGCGCGCCGGGACGCCGGTGATCAGTCTGAACGGCCCGGAGGTTACCTGCGGCGGGGCAGAGGCGATCCGCCGGGTCGCTTCGGTGGATGAGGCGGTAGCAGCGCTGGACGAGGTCCTTGCCAGGAAATAGGGACAGTGCGGGAGAGGGCCGGGGTGAGGGGAAATAGGGCACTGCCCCTATTTTCGGTGCGGCACGCGGAGGGGGGAGTTCGTGAACCTGAGGAACATCCGGGCGATCGCCGGCAAGGAGGTCTACCACCTGGTGCGGGACTTCCGGAGCCTGTACCTGGCCTTCGCGGTCCCCCTGCTGCTGATCCTGCTGTTCGGCTACGCGCTCAGCCTGGACGTGGAGCGGATCGAGACGGTCGTCGTCGACTCGGACCGGACCGACCTGAGCCGCGACTTCCTCCGCCGGCTCGGGGCCTCCCCCTACTTCCGGATCGACGCCCTGCTCCCCGACGGGAAGGCCGTGACCGAGGCCCTCGACCGGGGGACGGCGCGGCTCGCCGTGCTCATCCCGCCGGGCTGGACCGCCGATCTCCGGGCGGAGCGGGAGGCCGCGGTCCAGGTCATCCTCGACGGGAGCGACCCCAACTTCGCCGGGATCTCCCGGGCGTACATCACCGGGTTCATCGAAACCTACAACCGCGAGCTCCTGGGCGAGTTCCTCAACCGTCGCGGGATGGAGAAGATCCGCCCCCCCGTGGAGGGGCGGATCCGGGTCTGGTTCAACGAGGACCTGGAGAGCAGGAACTTCATCGTCCCGGGGATCATCGCGATCATCATCATGATCGTCGGGGCGATGCTCACGTCGCTCGTCATCGCCCGGGAGTACGAAAACGGCACGATGGAGACACTCCGTTCGCTCCCGATCAGCGCCGGGGAGCTGCTCACCGGCAAGGCGATCCCCTATTTCCTGATCGGCCTCACCGACGTCCTGATCGCCATCCTGATGGGGCAGGTGCTGTTCGGGATCGTGATGAAGGCGGGCTTCTGGCTGATGATCCTGGCCTCGTCGATCTACCTGCTGGTCGCCCTGACGCTGGGGCTGCTGATCTCGTCGGTCACCAAGTCCCAGATGATCGCCAACCAGATGGCCGTGCTGATCACCTACCTGCCGTCCCTGCTCCTGTCGAACTTCGTGTTCCCGGTGATCAACATGCCGAAGGTTCTCCAGGCCTTCTCCGCAGTCGTCCCGGCGACCTACTACATCGAGATTCTCTCCGGGATCTACCTGAGGGACCTGGGGCTGGCCTACCTCTGGGGCGATTTCGCCGTCCTGACCGGGATGTTTCTCCTGCTGGCCATCGCCAACTGCCTTGTCCTGAAACGGGAGGGGCTCTAACCCATGAGCTGGCTGCGCATCCGCGAGATGGTCCGCAAGGAGTTCATCCAGCTGTTCCGCGACAAACGGAACCGTCCGATTCTGGTCATCGCGCCGCTGATCCAGCTCTTGGTGTTCGGCTACGTGGTCAACTACGACATCCGGGACGTCCGGGTGGCCCTTACCGACCAGGCGCGGACCCGGGAGAGCAGGCTGGCGGCCGACGCCTTCACCGGGAGCGGGATCTTCCGGATCACCCACCTGCCTGCCACCCCCCGCGCGATGGAGGAGCTCCTCCTGGCCGGCAAGGTCGATATGGGGATCAAGATCCCCCCCGACTTCAGTGACCACATCCGGCGCGGCAAGACGGCCGGCCTCCAGATCCTTGCCGACGGCTCGATGAGCAACATGGCCTCGGTCCGGATCTCCTACACCGCGACGGTCCTCGACCGCCTGAACGCGGAGCTGATCAAGGAACTCCACGGCCGCGAGCTCAAATACGGAAAGATCGACGGCCGCATCCGGACCTGGTACAACCCGAACCTCGACAGCCAGCATTTCTTCGTCCCGGGAATCGTGGCCTTCGTGGTGATGCTGATCTCGCTGTTGATGACGTCGATCGCCATCATCAAGGAGCGGGAGGCCGGCACGATGGAGCAGCTGATCGTGACCCCGCTCAAGCCGATCGAGCTGATCATCGGCAAGACGATCCCCTACACGATCATCTCTCTCGGCCAGATGGCCCTGGTGATGCTCTTCGCGCTGTACTGGTTCGCAATCCCCTTCGCCGGGAGCGTCCCGCTCCTCTTTTTGGCGACCTGCGTCTTCCTGCTGAGCACACTGGGGATCGGGCTGTTCATCTCCACGGTGTCGAAGACCCAGCAGCAGGCCATGATGACGACCTTTTTCTTCATCCTCCCCTTCTTCATGCTCTCGGGGTTCGTGTTTCCCATCTCCAACATGCCCGAGCTCGTCCAGTGGTTGACATACCTCAACCCTTTGCGCTATTTTCTCGTCATCATCCGGGGGATCTTCCTCAAGGGGGTGGGGCTCGACATGCTCTGGCCCCAGTACGCGGCCCTGGCGCTCCTCGGCACGGCGGTGTTCGCCGGGGCGGTGGGACGGT
This sequence comes from uncultured Syntrophobacterales bacterium, assembly GCA_903928915.1. Taxonomy (GTDB): domain Bacteria; phylum Desulfobacterota; class Syntrophia; order Syntrophales; family UBA5619; genus JAKAFS01. The sequence continues at coordinate 13,801 of CAIYSL010000082.1, forward strand.
TCCGGAAACGGCTGGATTAGGACCATACCATGCTGAAGGTAGTTGAGGATGAAGCGGCGATCCGCAGGCACCAGCGGCTGTTCGCCCGACAGATGCGGGCTGCGGGGCCTGCGGCGATCACCGTCCGGCTCGGCCATCCCGGCGCGAGCGAAAAGGCGAAGGTCGCCTGGTCGGAAGGGCTCGGCGTCTGGTTCTTTGCCCGGAAGATCGCCTCGAGCCGCTACTGGAACGCCTTCGGCGTCGGCCGGCCGGAGGGAGGAAGCGGAGTCGCGATCACCTGCGAGATCAATTTCCCCCTCTACGGAATCGACCGCCGGACCGGCGGCGCCTTCGCCCAGGACCGCAGCGGCCGCGTCTTCGTCGTCCACCGGGGCAAGCTGGGCGGCGGCAGGCTGGGGATCGGGAAATCACTGTTTGAAAACGCCTACCGCGGCGTTTGGGAGGTGATGGCCGACGGCGGCGAGGAGACGCCGGTCGCCCTGATCGGGGTCCTCGACTCGCCGCGCTTCAGCCGGCAGATCGCCCAGTTCGTCCGCAAGATCGCCCGGATCAAGGATGCCGCCGCCGCGCGCTCCAGCCAGGCGGAGCTGACCCTCGACGAATTCGCCCTCCGGGAGGAGCTGATCGGCGCCCCCTTTAGCGACGAGCGGAGGGAGGCCGGGGCCGAATGCGACCGGGGGCTGGCCGTCCGGGACCTGGCCGACGCACTGAGGGCGCAGGGCCTGCGGAGCGGGAACGACGGACAGCGGGACCTGATGGCGATCGACCGAAGCGGCCGTCTTCGCGCGGTCTTCCAGGTCGTGACGGATACCACGCCCGCCGGGATCCACGCCGCCGCGACCGAGCTTCTGCTGGCCGCGCTGGACCTTCCGGACGATCCGCTGCGCATCCTCGTCCTCCCCTCCGCGGCGGAGGCCGGTCTCGGAGAACGGCTGCGGCGGCTGGGGGTCGCGACGATCGCCTGCGCATGGCAGGGGCAACGGGCGGACTTCGCCGGACTGGACGCCCTGCTCCCCCGGATCGCCTCCTGACCGCTCGCCTCTCGGAGGCCCGTGGCACGGGGGAGCGGTCATCCCCGCGCAAGACGCGCCCCCTGGGGGCGGATTAACGCCGCAGCTGCATAACCGGGCTGGGGCGACAACAGGGAGATCATCAGCGATGGAGTCTTTGGCCCAGATCACGCGCCTGATCCTCGACATGGACGGGGTGCTGTACCGGGGGAGCGAGCCGATCCCCCGCCTCAGGGAGTTCTTCGCCTTCCTCCGCGAGCGGCGCATCCCCTTCATGCTCGCCACCAACAACGCCACCCGCACCCCGCAAGAGCGATCGGAGAAGCTGGCCCGGATGGGGGCGCAGGTTGCCCCCGCCGAGATCCTGACCTCCGCCCAGGGGGCAGCCCGCTTCCTGAAGCGCCAGTACCCCGCGGGGACGCGGGTCCACGTCTTCGGGATGGCTGCACTCAGGGAGGCGGTGCGGGAAGAGGGGTTCGTCCTCGCCGACGAGGACGTGAAGATCGTCGTGGCCAGTGTGGACCGCGACGTCACCTTCGAAAAGGTCAAGGTCGCCTCCCGGCTCATCCGGGCAGGGGCGCGCTTCATCGCCACGAATCTCGACCCCAACATCCCGGCGGAGGACGGCTTTCTTCCCGGGACCGGCGCGATGGTCGCGATGCTGGCGACCGCTTCCGGGGTGGCGCCGACCGGGATCGGCAAGCCCGAGCCGATCCTGTACGAGCTGGCCATGAGCCAGATGGGGGCCCGGCCCGGGACGACGGCCGCCGTGGGCGACCGCGTGATGACCGACATCGTCGGCGGCAAGCGCGCCGGGCTCACCACAATCTGCGTCCTCACCGGCGCATCCGACCGGGCCGAGGCCGAAGCGGCCGGGGCGGACTTCATCTTCGCCGACATCGGCGCACTCCTGGATGCCTGGCGCGCGGCCCTGGCGGCGCAGACACAGGCGTAACCGGTCACGGAAAACAGTATTCCCGTTCGGAGATGCCTCTTCCGGCGCAAGAAAACGGCGCGAACCGGCGTTTCTGCATCGCTGTTCTCGATCAGAGCTGGAGCTGCTCTTTCACCGCCCTGCCCTTTGACGCGGCGGGGATGGTTTCTCTGAGATCCCTCCCCCGCGGAGGGGGGCTGGTTTATCTGCTGGGGGGGGAAAATCCCTCCCCGCCGCATCCCCGGCAGCGGGGGGGGCGGGCAGAGGGAGCTGCGTTCGGGCGCTGCTGCACCCGCTTACTGCCAGGATTCGCAGGTCTTCACGATGGCGGCGGTGGGGGATAGGCTCCTGATATTCGTGGCGATAGCGAAACGCACACACTGGCCCCGCCGGATCGCCTGCGGATCGTCACCGTTGAGCGCGCTCAAGCGGAAAAAGACGTTCTCGCCTTCGTCGCTCCTGATGAACCCGGCGCCTATCTGCTGGTTGAACCATTTGATCTTTCCCGTGGGCATGTGATTCTCCTCCTTTCCCCGGCGATGCACATTGCCCTCGGCCCGGTCTTCCCGCCCAGGAACGTTCCGGGCGGGTCCTGCCGGATGCACCCCGGTTACCGACAGAGTACCGAAGCGCGAACGGGAAGAACATAAGAAACGAAGGTGAGCACATTGGGAGGGCTAACCTACCAGCCGGTCGGCCAGCAGCGGGACGATGTCGAGGCGGCGAACCTTCGGCCGCCGCGCCTGCGGCAGGGTATCGGTGATCATGATCTCGCGGACGGGCAGGCCCGCGAGCCGTTCGCAGGCAGCGCAGGAAAAGATGCCGTGCGTCGCGGCGATGCGGATCCCCGCGGCGCCCTGATCGATCAGGAGCTTTACCGCCTCGGCGAGCGTTCCGCCGGTGTCGATCATGTCGTCGACGATCAGGACATCCTTTCCCCGCACATCTCCATGGAGCTGTCGCGCGAACGCCACATTCGGCCGGGGGCGGACCTTGTCGATCCAGGCGACCTGGGGTTCGGACTCCAGGAGCTTTGCGAGCCGCCGCGCCCGGCCGACGGAGCCCGCATCGGGGGAGAGAATCACCTCGGGGGGCCGCTTCGCCAGCGCCGCGGCGAACAGCGGCAGGGCCGACAGCTCCACCGCGGAGGGGCCGAGGGCCCGGCGGATACGTTCGCTGTGCACGTCGCACAGGATCAGCCGGGAGGGCTTCAGCGACCGGATGAGCTCGGCCACCATGATGCCGATGCTCGCCTCTCCCCTGCCGGCCGGGCGATCCTGCCGGGCATACCCCAGGTAGGGGACGATCAGGTTGACCTCGGCGGCGCCGTTCTCCCTGAGCAGCCGGTCGAGGGCTAAGAGGTCGAACAGCGACTCCGGTGCGGGCAGCACCGAGGCGACGATCGCGACCGGCCGGCCCGCCACCTCCCCCTTCAGGCGGTACCGCCGCTCGCTGTCGGCGAAGGCGGACAGCTCCGTGCGGCCGACGGCGTGGCCGTGCCGGACGAGCGATGACCGAAGGTGGGCGGTGGACGCGGTGAGGAAATAGATCATGACCGTGCTTTCTATCCCCGTACTCCAGAAAAAGCAAGGATTCCGTCGATGGTTGACAGCCGGACCGGCGCAGTGGTATGGGACTGAAATGACCATCGCCGATCGCCCAGCGGAGGTCCCGCAGGGATCGGACCTCCTCCCCGCCGAGATCCGCCGGGGGCTCAAGACCTCCCTCCTCGGACAGGGTAGGATCGACTACTTTCCAAAGATCGATTCGACGAACATCCACGCCCGCAGGATCGCCGACGCGGGGGCGCCGGAAGGGACGATCGTCGTGGCTGAGGCCCAGTCCGCCGGGAAGGGCAGGAGGGGCAGGGCCTGGTTCTCCCCGGCCGGGAAGGGCCTCTACCTGTCCGTCGTCCTGAGGCCCCGGATCCCGCCTGCCGAGGCGCCGCGGCTCGTTCTGACCGCGGCGGTGGCCGCGGCGGAGGCCCTCCTGGCCCAGACAACGGTGCCGCTGAGCGTCAAGTGGCCGAACGACATCCTGATCGCCGGGAAGAAGGTAGCCGGTATCCTGACGGAGATGCGCCTCGACGGAGAGCGGATCAGCCATGTCGTCATCGGCCTGGGAGCAAACGTCAACACCGCTGCCGAGGAGATGCCGTCGGAGATCCGGCCCATCGCCACGTCGCTTTTTGCCGCCACCGGCAGGACCGTTTCCCGGCCGGCGCTGCTGCACAGCCTCCTGGAGCGCCTGGAGCACTGGTACGGCCTGCTCCAGGAGGGACACTTCGAGCGGATCCGCGCGCGCTGGCTCGACCTGGCCGCGATCGTGGGGCGGCGGGTGACGATCGCGGGGGTGGAACGCACCTACGAGGGTGAGGTCGTCGACATCGACCAGACCGGATTCCTGATCCTGCGGTCGCCCGACGGGACCCTCCGGCGGATACTGGCGGGGGACGTTTCGATGATCGACACCCCGTCTTATCCGCGCGGTCCGGAGGGTTCCGGTAATTCTGCTTGACAGGACGATCGGTTCGGTCAAAGCTGCGAAATAATGGCAAGAGAACAAGTCATGATCCGGTTTGCCTCGCTGCGGAACAGAAGACTATTCTGTCTCATCACCGTCTTCCTCACGGTTTCCCTCTTCGTGGCGGATATCTCCGATCTCCGCGAAGAGCTGCAAATCCGCTCCTGCCCGTACACTACCGGCGTCGACGACGACATCACGACCGGTATCACGGTTCGGTTCGTCTTCGCTTCGTCGCCGATCCTCACGTTCTCCCCTGTTCGCGGGAATGCGTCGGTCGCTATCTCCGCATCGCACCTTCCGCCCTGCGGCTTCCGGGCCCCTCCCTCCCTGTCTTGATACCGCGCCGAAATCCCATTCCTTCAGCGGTGGAACGATAGCCCGCTATCGCTCCCGTACACCCGAATTCGCTTTGACGAAAAACGACAGCTCCCGCGGCGAGCCGCGGGGGCAGGCTTGCCGACGGGTCCAGGCGGCAAGACCGCACAGCGGGCGAATCGAGGCGAAGAACTATGAAATTGACAACCCTTGCCGGCAGGCTGTTTCAGGGAAAGCAGGGAAAACTGCCGGTCGTCTGTATATTCGGCCGCAGCCGTATCGAGCTGGTTACCCCCGTCGTAGAGGAGTATGAGGAGAAGCGGCTCGACTGCCGCTGCTACCCTTCCGACTCCGCTCTCGAACGGGTTCTCGTCCGGGATAAGCCGGACGTCATCGTAACGATCGGGAACCGGTCTGGCTATCCCACCCTGGCGAAGGCCCCCTTCGAGATACAGCGGCGCTGGCTTCATTACGACACGTTGCCGGACCTGGACCGGCTTGGTATCGCCGCGTACGATCGATACCTGAGGAACATGCTCGCCGAGGACGTCGCGGAGGGAACCCCGCTCGTCACCGTTTTCACCGCTGCCTACAATACGGGGGACGCAATCCGGCGTCCCTTCGCTTCGCTCAGGGGCCAGACCTACAGCAACTGGGAATGGATCATCGTGGACGATTCGGACGACTCAGGGAAGACCTTCGGCATGCTCTGCGGAATTGCCAAGCAGGATCACCGGATCCAGGTCTTCAAGCCCGGGGAGCACTCGGGGGTCATTGGCAAGGTGAAGAGCTGGGCCTGCAGCCTCGCCAAGGGGGCGGTCCTCGTCGAGCTGGACCACGACGATGAATTGACCGACTACGCCCTGGATCACGTCATCAGAGGGTTTGCGCAGTATCCGGAGGCGGGGTTCCTGTACACGGACTGCGCAGAGATTCATCCGGACCGGACGAGTCACACCTACCGCGACGGCTGGGCCTTCGGCTATGGGTCGTATGCCGAGGTCGAGTACCGCGGCCGGCGCTACCAGTCGGGCAGCGCCGGCAACATCAACGCCAAGACCATCCGGCACATCATCTCGGCGCCCAACCACATCCGCGCCTGGAGGAGGTCGTGTTACGAAGCGATCGGCGGACACAACAAGAAGCTCCACGTCGCCGACGATTATGAGATCCTCGTCAGGACCTTTCTCAAGACGCGAATGGTGCGGGTTCCCAAGCTCTGCTATTTCCAGCATATCGGCAACACCGCCCAACAGGAACGGAACCGGGATATCCACCGCCACGTACGGTCCATCAGGCTCCACTACGACCGGATGATCCACCAGCGGCTCCTCGAACTGGGGTGCGATGATTTTGCCTGGGATGAAAGGAACAACTGTTCCGACTACCGCCTCCCCAACCCGACCGCGGAATCCCACGCGACTCTGATCGCCGACGTTTGAGGGGCATCGATAACTCGCATATTTTGTTTGACAACCCTCCGCAAATGGTCTATGGAATTTATCAAACATCGTCAGTGGGGACACAGGTGCGGCACTTTTTCTTCAGCGCGACAATCGGAGGCATAATTATCGGGCCCACATAGGGGCCTGATAGGGGGAGAGTCTCGGCAAGAGGCAGTGCAGAATCGACTTTAATCCGTTATCAGGTGAAAACCGGTAACGGATTTTTTGTTTGCAGGGCAAGGAGGAGCCATGAAGGAACAGCAGGTATGCATCTACGACACGACGCTCAGGGACGGAACGCAGGCGGAGCACATCAATTTTTCCGCCGAGGAGAAACTGCGGATCGCCCTGCGCCTGGACGAGATGGGGTTCCACTACATCGAGGGGGGGTGGCCGGGCTCCAACCCCAAGGACGCCCGCTTCTTCGCGATGGCCAGGTCGGCCGCCTTCCGGAACGCCCGACTGACCGCCTTCGGCAGCACCTGCAAGCCCGGCGCCAGCCCCGGGCAGTGCCGGAACATCAGGGCCCTGCTCAAGGCGGAAACGCCGGTCGTGGCCGTGTTCGGCAAGAGCTGGGACCTCCACGTAACCGACATCCTCGGGACCACCCGCAGGGAAAACCTCGCGCTGATCGGCGACACCGTCGCCTTCCTGAAGGCGCGGGAGAAGGAGGTCATCTTCGACGCGGAGCACTTCTTCGACGGCTATCGGGAAAACGCACCCTACGCCCTGGCCACCCTGAAGGCGGCCTTCGCCGCCGGGGCAGACCGGATCGTCCTGTGCGACACCAACGGCGGGACCCTCCCCCACGACCTGACCGCGGCGGTCGCGAAGGCGGCGCAGATCGTCCCGCCCGGGCGGCTGGGCATCCACGCCCATAACGACGGCGGCCTGGCCGTGGCCAACTCCATCGCCGCCGTCCAGGCCGGGGTCACGATGGTCCAGGGGACGGTCAACGGCTACGGCGAGCGGTGCGGCAACGCCGATTTGATCACCGTCATCGCCAACCTCCAGCTGAAGATGAACCGGCGCTGCATCCCCGAAGCGGCGCTCAGCCAGCTCACCAACCTCTCGTACTACGTGAGCGAAATGGCGAACGCCCGGCCGCTCCCCTTCCGCCCCTTCGTCGGCCGGAGCGCCTTCACCCACAAGGGAGGCGTCCACGTCCACGCCGTGGCCAAGAACCCGCAGGCCTACGAGCACATCGCCCCGGAGCGGGTGGGGAACCGCCAGCGGGTCGTGGTTTCGGACCTGGCCGGGAAGAGCAACATCGCCTTCAAGGCAAAACAGTTCGGGATCGACGTGGGGAAAAACGACGCCCTGAGCAAGAAGATCGTTCGGGAGATCAAGCGGCTGGAGGACCAGGGATACCAGTACGACGCGGCCGAAGGGTCGCTGGCGCTGCTGATGAAGAAGATCACCGGCGTCTTCGCCGAGCCCTTCACCCTGGAGTGCTTCAACGTGACGAACGGCAAGACCGGCAACCGGCCCTCCCTGTGCCAGGCGATGATCAAGATCTCCGTGGGCAGCGAGGTGGAGCTGACCGCGGCGGAGGGGAACGGTCCGGTCAATGCCCTCGACCACGCCCTCAGGAAGGCCCTGACCAAGTTCTACCCGCAGATCAATGAGATGCACCTGGTCGACTTCAAGGTCCGGATCGTGGAGGGGAGCGAAGGCACGGCGGCGCGGGTCAAGGTGCAGCTCGAATCCCGGGACCCAGAGGGGTCCTGGAGCACGATCGGCGTGTCCGAGAACATCATCGAGGCGAGCTGGCAGGCCCTGGTGGACAGCATCCAGTACAAGCTGAGCAAGGACAACCTCAACCGGAACGAAGGGCGGCAGAAGGCGGGGTGAAGCGCCCCGGGGGATCACCCGCTACGGCGCCATGAGATTCAGGGCGATCGCCGTCCCCTGCGCGCCGTACAGCAGCAGGTACTTCGCGCCGCTGCCGGAAAACGACGGCGCTCCGCTTCCCGTACCGGAGGCGAGTTCCCGGAACTCCGCATCGTACAGGAACCAGCGGGCGGCGCCGCTGAGGGTAAGCGCACCGGCAGCGGGGAGGCGGCGCCACTGGGCAAACCCGTCGCTGCCGATCGCCACCGTGGAGGAGCCCGAGGGGAGCGGCGGGACGCCCGACAGGGGGCGGTACAGATAGCTGCCCAGGCGGAGCCACTGCTGACCGTCCCGAGGCTCGATTCCCGCCTCCGTCAGGTTCGAGACGCCGTCGGGGAGCGTCAGGAACATCCCGTCCAGCCGGTCGTCGGAGGCCGGGGTCCTGTCGCGGAGAGGGTTGTTCCCCCACACATAACCGGTCAGGCCGGCGATCCGCTGGAACCGGAAGCTGGGGTCCGCCACCTTCACCGGGAAGTTCACGTAGGTCTCTTTATTCACCGGCAGCCAGCGCTCGTCCAGCCGCGCCTGCCAGGCAGCCGATACGGCCGGCCTGTCGCCGAGCCGCTGGGCAAGCATGATCGTGACGCTGTAGTGGCCGAACCCCCGCTTCAGCCGCTTGGCGATGTAGGTGTGTCCCGCGCGGCTCAACAGCCGCAATGCCTTGACCGGGTCGTTGTCCGCCGCATACCAGCCGTCGCTGCGGAGCTTGAACTGGCTGTATTCCGGGGTCCAGTCACCGCCGAATGCCTCGACAAAGAGCGAATCATCCGCCCCGTAGCTCAGGCGGTAGACCCCGCTTGCCGAGGCGTAGAATCCCGGGTAGGCGCTTCTTTCTTCCGCGGTCACGGCCTTCGTGGGCAGCGGCGTTTTCGGCAGCGGCCCCGGCATGGCGGCGATTCTGCCGCGCTCCACCAGGGCGCGCAGCAGGATCCGCTCCGAGATCGTCACGGCATGGCCGGAGGTAAAGGAGGTGGCGAAGGAGCCGGAGGCGCCGAACACCACCACCGCCAGCCCCTCTTCCGGCGCCACGGCGATATTGGCGCCGTAGTACCCGCTCATGTCGCCGGTCTTGTCCCAGGCCGTGACACCCGCCGCCGCCAGCCCCGGCTGGACCACCGTATCCCACCCCAGGCCGAACCGGTTCTCTTCGTACGGCACCGGATTGAACGATCCCAGCCGTTGATCCTGCGCCATGGCTGCCACCGACCGGGCGGAGAGAATCCGGCGGGAGCCGTACACCCCCTTGTTGATCAGCATCATGGCCAGGCGACCCAAATCCTCCGGGGTGGAGAAGAGGCCGCCCGAGCCGTAGACGTTGAAGAAGTACATCGGCAGCCCGGTGGTTCCGTCGTAGGGTACGGCGTAGGAGTTCCCGGGAAGGGGCTCGGTCTGGTACCGGCTGGCGTTCATGCCGAGCGGAACGAAGATGTTGTCGCGGACGAATGCCGGGTACTCCTGGCCCGTCACCGCCGTAATCAGGTTCTCCACCATCGTGAACCCGTCGTTGTTGTAGGAGCTGAGGGTTCCCGGGTCGTGCTTCAGGCGCTGGTATTTCAGGGAGTCCATCATCTGGGCGGCATATCCGGGAAAGGGAGCGAGGGTGATCCCTCCCCGCACATCATTGCCGGGAAGGCCGGAGGAGTGGTTCAAGAGCATCCGCACGGTGATGTCCCGGTGGCGCGGATCGAGGGGCATGCGAAAATCGCTGATGTAGGTCGTTATCGGTTCATCCAGCGATACGCGCTCCTGGTCCACGAGGATCATGACCGCCACCGTGGCCAGCATCTTGCTCAGCGAGCAGATGCCGTAGAGCGTATCGGTCGTTGCCCGCCGGCCTGACCCGCGATCCGCATCGCCGAAGGCCTCGGACCAGAGCACGCGCTCGCCGTCCACGAGGGCTACGGAGAGAGCGGCGGCGCCGGTTTCCGCCATGATCTCCTGCGCGGCGGCGCGGCCTTCGGCGATGACGGCGGAATAGGGATTGCCGGACGGGGACGAGCTGCCGCAGCCCGCAAGGAAGGCGCCGGCGAGCAGAAGGCAGCAAACCTTCGGGAAGAGATGTGCGCGCATGACACAAGCCTCCGGAGTGGAATGGTTCCCGCCGCGTTCTATATCCCTTCCGACGGCACGCGTCAAGCCGGCAGAGTCGCCGGCAGCGACTCAGGCTGATTCGGAAGACGTCCCGCGGCACAGAATGTCAGGTGAGGAAGGCCTTCAGGGCTGTTTCGTCCACCCCGAACTCCCGGGCAAGATGCTCGGGGGTAGCTCCGGTCTGCTCGATCACCTCACGGAGGTACTCTCTGAGGGTCGCCTGCTTTTCGCAGGTGTTGAAATAGTTCTTCAGCACCAGTGCGAGCCCCTCGGAGGGTATCCGGTAGCCCTTCTTCGTGGCCTCCCGCTCTCCGACGCTCTCCGGGATGCCGAGGACGACGATCCGCTCGTCCACGACGGTGAAGCGGATGTTGTGGACCATCAGGCAGCTGCTGAAGCGGACCTCCGCCCCCGCCTTCGTGTACCGGATGCCGATCGGGAGGCGGTCGGGAAACTTCGGCAGGAGGTACATGATCCGCACCCCCTTCGCCGACATCTTCGCGATGGCGTCCACGATGTTGCGGGTCGTCTTGATGTCGTCGCCCAGCGGAGGCCTGCCGGTAATGCAGCCGACGATCTCCCGCTGCGCGTCGAGCATCGCATCCATCAGCGAAAGAAAGTACTCCTGCCGCATGAACACCTTGGTCGCCTTGCCGACCTCTTCGAGGAGGCGGTAGCGCTGCTTGCCCTCGCGGATACCGTAAACCAGCAGGGCAACCGTGGCGGCCAGCAGCACCGATTCCAGCAGCAGAAGCCCCAGTTCCATGGTCATGGTTCAGCCTCGCGCGATCGACGTTCCGGACTACCGATACTCTGCTTGTACTCTCCGGCACGAACAGGGACAATGGGGATAAAATGGAGGGAATCTGGTAAGAGAAAGCTCCCAGCGGAGGGCAAAATCTCCTTGACATGCCCGACCGCTTTCCTTACCGTTACCCCACGAAAACGCGCAGCTTCCCCCGCCTCCCCCCGTCCGCGCACCGGGCAGCGGGGGGGGGAGCGCGCCCTGCCGTGGGGCACGTCTCCCGGGGAAGCCGGGTGGCAACAGGCCGCCTCCCGCGCACGGCACGGACAGACGATAGGATTGGAGCGGTTTCCGATGAAGAGCAGCCGTCTCGTTTACGACGTCAACGAAACGCCCCCCCTCTGGCTGGCGCTGGTCATGGGGATGCAGCATGTCCTGCTGATCTACGGCGAAGTCGCCCTGCTGCCGGTGATCGTGGGCAGGAAGGCGGGCGCCCCGTCGGAGCACATCCTCTTCGCCTCCTGTGCCGCCGGCGTCGCCGCGGGGATCGTCACCCTGATCCAGGTCCTGCGCCTGGGCCGGATCGGCGCCGGGTATGCACTGTTCATGGGCAGCTCGGCGGCCTACCTGGCCGGCAGCCTCGAAACCCTCAAGGCCGGAGGGTTTCCCCTGCTGGCCACGCTGAGCATCCTGGTGGCGCCCCTCGAGGCCCTTATGGCCTACTTCCTCCGGTTCCTGCGGCACATCGTCACACCCGCCGTCGGCGGCGTGATCATCCTGCTGGTCGTGTTCAGCCTGGTGCCCGTGAGCATCCAGGAATGGGTGGGCGAAGAGGGGCACGCCTCGTACAGCGCCGGGGCCAATTTTCTGACCGGCCTGAGCGCGATGGCCATCCTGCTGGGGCTGGCGCTCTTCGGCAACAAGACACTCCGGCTCTGGTGCCCCCTGATCGGCATGACCGGAGGGCTTCTGACCTCCTGGCTGCTCGGGCAGTTCACCTTCCAGGATCTCCTGGGCAACCCCTGGATAGGGACCTTCCCCGGCAGCTGGCCGGGGCTGACCTTCGACCTGAAGTTCGACCATCTTCCCCTGTTCGCCACCCTGGCAGTGCTCACCATCATCAACGGCGTTCAGGCCATCGGCAACAGCATGGCGGTCCAGCAGATATCCCACCGGGAGCGCCGCCAGATGGACTACGACGTCATCCAGGGGACGATGTACGGCGACGCCCTGGGCAACGTCGCCAGCGGCATTCTCGGCACCGTTCCCAACGAAACCTACGCGGAGAACATCTCCGTGCTCAAGGTCACCGGCGTCGCCAGCCGGGTGGTCGGCGTCTGCGGCGCGCTCCTCCTCATCCTCCTCCCCTTTTCGCCGAAGATCAGCCTGGCCCTGGTGGCGCTGCCCGATCCGGTTTTCGGCGGCTTCCTGATGGGGCTGGCGGCAATGATGATGCCGGCGGGGCTGGAGCTGGTGTTCGCCCGGGGCATCACCCACCGCACGGGCCTCCTGGTCGGCATCTCCCTGTGCGTCGGCCTGGTCGCCGAGACGGGGGCCTTCTTCCCCGCGCTTTTTCCGGCATCCGTGCAGGCCTTTCTCAACAGCGGCGTCGCCTCGGGCGGGCTGGCGGCGGTCCTGCTGAGTGTGGTGTTCCGGCTGATGGAGCGGCAGGGATACGCGACCCGGATCCCGCTGGGGATCGACCACCTGCCGGCCCTGGTCGGCCACGTCAATCAGGCGAGCGACCGGCTGGACCTCACACGGGAACAGCGCCTCCGCCTCCATCTGGCCTGCGAGGAGCTGTTCGTCCACATCGCCCGCTCCGCGGAGTCGACCCCGGGGCAATTGCTGGCGCTCAGGATCACCCACCAGGAGGAGGAGCTGCGGGTGGAGATGATCCACGGGAAGCGCCTGGGCAGCGTGGAGGGAATCGCCATGCCCGAGGACCTCCTCGCCGCCGGACCGGCGGACCTGGAGAAGCTGGGGCTGGTGCTGTTCGGAAGCATCGTCCACGACCTGCACCAGGCGATCATTTCCGGAAACACCTACATCTGGTTCAAGCTCGAATAGACGCACCTCCCCCACCGCCGCTTCCCGCAGACCGGTACGGATTACGGTAAAGATCTTCCATTGATAATCGCCTTTGTTTCTGGTACATTTCCCGCCGTGATCTCCGGGAGCGCCTCCCGGCAGCGGACAGAGATGCAATGCTGGTAGCCATCAACAATCAGAACCCCCAGATGCGGTTGATCCGCAGGGCGGTGGAAATCCTCCAGAACGGGGGGATCATCATCTACCCGACCGACACGGTCTACGGGATGGGATGCGACCTGTTCAACAAGCGGGGGATCGAACGGATCTACGAGATCCAGCGCCGCGACCGGAAGCAGCCGCTGAGCTTTATCTGTTCCGATCTCAAGGATATCAGCCGCTACGCCCGCGTCTCCGACGATGCCTATAAGATCATGCGGCGCCTCCTCCCCGGCCCCTACACCTTCATCCTCGAGGCCTCGCGCATCGTTCCCAAGATCATCCTCCCGAAACGGCAGACCACCGGCATCCGTGTCCCCGACAACAGGATCTGCCAGGCCCTGGTCGCCGAGATGGGATCGCCGATCATCAGCACCAGCGTCAAGGACGAGGCGGGCGAGCTGATCGGCGATCCCCGGCTGATCGAGGAGCAGTTCGGCCGGCGGGTGGACATGATCATCGATGGAGGAATCGTCGGAGCGACCCCCTCGAGCGTGCTCAGCCTCCTCGAGGGGGGCGTCGAAGTGGTCAGAGTTGGCAAAGGCGATGTGACCGCCTTTCTGTAGATACCTGCGGCAGCGACGGATGCGAACCGCGCTGCCGCCTGCGGGAGAACGTTCCGGAGGCGCGGGGCAGCCGCGCGGGCACCCCCTGTGCCCCCAGCCGCCCGCGCAGCGTGCGCCGTCTCCGATCGCCGCAGAAACCGAACGCTCATTGAAGAGGAACCCTATGAAAAAACTGATGCTGATCAATGCCGTCCACCTGGAACAGAAGCGGATGGCGATCGTGGAAGACGGCAAACTGGTGGAGTTCAACATCCAGATGGCCGTGAAAGAGCCGATCACGGGCAACATCTACAAAGGGGTCGTGATGAAAGTGGAGCGCGGCCTCCAGGCCGCCTTCGTGAACTACGGCGGGAAGAAGGACGGGTTTCTCCCGCTGCGCGACGTCAGCCACGAGTATCTGTCCGACGCCGCCGGCAGGGAGGGGAACAGGCCCACGCTGAAGGCCGGCCAGGAGATCCTCGTCCAGATCCTGCGCGAGGTCAGCGAACGCAAGGGGGCGCTGCTGACCTCCTACATCTCGCTGCCGGGACGGTACCTCGTCCTGCTGCCGAACAAGGAGAGCAGCGGCATCTCCCGGAAGATCGAGGATGAGGGGGACCGGAAACGGCTGAAGGAGCTGGTCGGCCAGATCACGACCGAGGAGGGGCTCGGGTTCATCGTCCGGACGGCGGGGATGAATCGAACGAAGCAGGAGCTGGCCCGCGATTATCAGCACCTCTCCCGGCTCTGGAAGGAGATCCAGAAGCAGTCCTGCGAAACCAAGGGGCCCGCCCTGATCTACCAGGAGAGCGACTTCGGCGTCCGGTCGCTGCGCGATTACTTCACCACCGACATCGAGGAGATCCTCGTCGACGACGTGGAAACCTTCCGGCAGATGCGGGCCTACTGCAAGGCCGTGGCCCCCCGGAACGTCAAGATGATCAAGCTGGATAAGGAGAAGACCCCCATCTTCGACCGGTACGACCTGGAGGATCAGATCCGCGTCATCTACCAGGATCACGTGGAGCTGAAATCGGGCGGCTATCTGATCATCAACCCCACCGAGGCGATGATCACCATCGACGTGAACTCGGGCCGGGGCACGAGCAAGCGGAACGTCGAGGAGACTGCCTTCAAGACGAACATGGAGGCGGCGGAGGAGATCGCCCGCCAGCTCCGGCTGCGCGACCTCGGGGGGCTGATCGTGATCGACTTCATCGACATGATGGAGCAGAAACACAACGCCGAGGTGGAGAAGACCTTCAAGAAAGCCATCGCCCTGGACCGGGCGCGGATCCAGCTCTCCCACATCTCCAAATTCGGCATCATGGAGCTTTCGCGCCAGAAGAAGCAGTCGACGATCCAGGAGATCAGCTACACCCCCTGCCCCCACTGCCGGGGCCGGGGGGTCCGGCCGTCGCTCGAGTACACGGCCCTGACCGCCTACCGGAAGATCGAATCCCAGGCCGTCAAGGGGTACACCGCCCAGATCAGGGTGGGGCTCCCCTGCGAAGTGGCGGAGTACCTCCTCAATCAGAAGCGCTCCGAGATCAGCCATCTGGAGAGCGAGTACGACATGTCGATCACCATCTGCGGCAAAGCGGACCTGGCCTGGGACGACATGAAGATCGATTCGACCAGGCGCGAGGGACCGCCCGTGCTGGACCACGCCGGCCATAACGGACACCGGGCCGAGGAGATCTTCGAGGAGGAGCTCGAGGAGGAGCAGCCGGAAGCGCAGGCGGAGGCGGAAGCCCAGGAAGGGGAGGCGCGGGCTGCGGACGAACCGAAGGAGGAGCCCAAGGAAGGCCCCGAACCGGCGAAGAAGCGTTCCCACCGTCGGTCGCGGCACCGCAGAAAGAAGTCCGGAGAAAAACCGGCAAACGGCGCTGCTGCCGCACCGCAGGCGGCCGCCCCCCCGGCGGAAACGCCGAAGCCGGCCGCGGCGCCGCAGGCGGCGCGCGAGCCGGTGCGGATCAAGCCGCCCGCCGCGGCTGCCGAGGCCGCTCCCCCGCGGCCCCCGGAGGCCCCCAAACCGGCGGCGCCGGAGCGGGGCGGATCCCCGAAGAACAACGAAGATCCGCTCTTGCGGCTCCGCAAGGTCTTCGAAACGCTGACCGATTGACGATGGACGTCGGGGAGGCGTCACCCCGGCAACGCCCGGATGAGGCTGATCAATCCGATCCGGGGCCCGGCACCGGAGCCGGGGTCCAGCTTCTTTCGGGGTCACGGCCTCGGCAGGGTCCACGTCTGGATACCGGCCTTCGCCGGTATGACGCCCGGGGGCAGACAGCCGATCTTTTCGCGGCCGGCCGCGATGGCGTAGGCGGGCCTACTTCCGGCCGCCCAGCTCCGCGGAGCGATGAGTCGCCGCCGCCACGGCTGCGATCAGCACCTCCCGGAGCTTTCCCTCCTCCAGCACCTTGAGCCCCGCGAGCGTCGTTCCCCCGGGGGAGGTCACCATCGCCCGGAGTTCCGCCGGCGGTTTCTCCCCTTTCAGGCAGAGCTTGGCCGCCCCGAGGAGGCTCTGGCTGGCCAGCCGGAGGGCCACATCGGCGGCAAGCCCCATCCGGACGCCGGCGTCAGCCAGCGCCTCGATGATCAAAAAGGCGTATCCGGGCCCGCTGCCGCTGAGTCCGGTCACCGCGTCCATCAGCGACTCATCCACCTCGACGGTGATCCCGACGGCAGCGAAGATCCGCCGCGCCACCTCCAGGTCCGCATCGGTGGCGAAGGCCCCGCGGCACAGCGCCGCCGCCCCTTCGCCGATCAGCGCCGGCATGTTCGGCATGACCCGTACGACGCGCACTCCGGTGCCGAGCGCCTGTTCGATGAACCCCGTGGAGATCCCCGCCGCGATGGAGATGAACAGCGCCGCCGGCCCCGCCGCGCCGGCAAGCCCCGCAAGGACCTCCGCCATGTTCTGTGGCTTGACCGACAGGACGACGATCTCGGCGTCCGTAAGCGCCGCCCGGTTGTCCGTCGTCACAGCCACACCGTACGCCCGGGCCAGTTCGGCCAGACGGCCCTCGTCCGTGTCGGCCACGGTCAGGGCCGCAGCCGGAAACAGGCCGCCCGCGATCATCCCCCCGATGAGGGCGCCCCCCATCTTGCCGCCCCCGACCACGCCGATCTTCCTCTGTTGAGCCATAGGTACCTCCCGAATGATCCTTCCTTACCTCAGAGTGGGGTTTCACTTCAATTGGTAATTGCACAACCAATGCCCGTTGTGTTAGTTGTACACCAGGGTGCTGAAAAACATGCTGCCGGAGGCCGACATGATCCATCTGCAAGATATCGGCGGGCGTCGGATCGCCTGCTGGATCAACAACGGAGGCCTGCAGCGCGGCCGCAGGGCGCTGGTCTTCATCCACGGCTCCGGCGGCGACCACACCAACTGGATCCAGCAGTATACCCCCTTGAAAACGGCCTACGCCATCGTCGCGCTCGACCTTCCCGGCCACGGACAGTCCGCGGGGCCCGGCGAACGGTCGGTTGCCGCCTACTGCGGGTGGGTAAAACGGATCCTCGACGGCCTCGGGATCGTCAAGCCCGTCCTGGTCGGCCATTCACTGGGGGCCGCCATCTGCCTCGATTTCGCCATTCGGTACGGCGATGCGGCCGCCGCGGTGGTGCCCGTGGGCGGGGGGCTGAAGATGCCGGTCAATCCCCTCATTTTGGAGGGGCTGCGAAGCGACCCCGGCGCCGTCATCGCCATGGCAGGCAAGCTGTCCGTGGCCAAGCAGAACCGCGAGCGGCTCTCCGGACTGCTCACCGCTGCGCTCGCCCGCGTCGATCCCGAGATCATCCACGGCGATTTCTCCGCCTGCGCCGGACTGGATATCGCCGAGGCAGTCGCGGCGATCCGGATCCCGGCCCTGGTCGTCTGCGGGGCCGACGACAAGATGACGCCGCCCGCGCTGTCGCAGAGCATCCGGGACGGCATCCCCGGGGCCCGGCTCGCCCTGGTCGAGGGGGCCGGCCATTTCGCCATGCTGGAGAACCCGGCGGCCTTCAACGCAACCCTGACCGATTTCGTCGCTTCGCTGGGATAGACCGGGAGAAAGGAAGGGAGGAGAGATGTTCGTTCTGGGAAACCTGATCGCCGCCGTGGCCCACATCATCGATATCGCGCTCACCGTCTATCTGTGGATCATCGTCATCCGGGCGGTCCTCTCCTGGGTGAACCCCGATCCCTACAACCCGATCGTCCGGTTCCTCATCCAGGTCACCGAACCGGTGCTGGCCCCTATCCGGCGGTTGATCCCGCTCAGGGGGATGGGGATCGATCTGTCGCCGATGATCGTCCTGCTGGGGATCGTCTTCCTCCAGCAGTTCCTGGTGCCCACCCTGTTGCAGGTTTCGTATCACTTCCGGTGAGCGCCGTGGCAGGCTTGCCTCTCCCGGTTCGTGATACAGCCGGTGGCGCCGTGTTCCGCATCCGCGTCTGCCCGCGGGCCGGCCGCACCGGGATCGCCGGCGTCCAGGACGACGCGCTAAAGCTCCGGATTACGGCCCCCCCGGTGGAGGGAAAGGCCAACGACGCGTGCATCCGCCTGCTGGCGGAACTGCTGGGGGTGAAACGGGCACAGGTGACGATCATCGCCGGTCATGCCTCGCGGACCAAGACCGTCGCCGTGGCAGGGGCGAAGGCGGAGCAGATCGCCTCCCGTATCGCAGCGCTGTGAGACACGCGCATGACGTGAGAACCGCGATGAACATGATGCCGGAAGCGCACATTGGAGATTGTTCGGGGCACCCTGCCCCCGCAGCGAAGCGAGGAAGAGCAGGGTCGGAAAATGTCCCGTGCGCGGAGGGATCATGTTCGCCGTGCCTCTCACCGATACTGTAGGCTTTGGGGAAAGATTCCGACATGGCGGATGAGCAGCATTCCGAAAACGCGCGGGTCGTCCGGGCCGCGGGCGTCGTGGGCATCGCCACGATGCTCTCCCGCGTGTTCGGATTCCTGCGGGACATGGTGGTGGCCGGCCTCTTCGGCGCCGGGCTCACCACCGACGCCTTCTTCGTCGCCTTCCGGATCCCCAACCTCCTCCGGAGGCTCCTGGCCGAGGGCTCGCTGACCGTGTCGTTCGTCCCCGTGTTCACCGAGTACCTGCGGAACAAGACCCGCCAAGAGGCGCTGGAGCTGGCGAACGTCACCTTCACGGCACTTTCGATCCTGCTGGTGGCCGTCTCGCTGCTCGGCGTCCTCTTCTCGCCGCTCATCGTGACGGTCATGGCGCCCGGGTTCAGCCGGATGCCCGCCCAGTACGACCTGGCGGTCTTCCTCACGCGGCTGATGTTCCCCTACATCCTGCTGATCTCGCTCGTGGCGCTCTGCATGGGGATCCTCAATTCGCTTCGGCATTTTGCGGCGCCGGCCCTCTCGCCCGTTGTCCTGAACATCGCGATGATCCTTGCGGCCCTGACACTCGGGGGCTTTTTCCGGGAGCCGGTTGTGGCACTGGCCGTGGGTGTCATGGCCGGCGGCATACTCCAGGTCGCCATGCAGTGGCCGTTTCTGGTCAGGATGGGGGTGCGGTTGAAGCCGGATTTCCACTTTCGCCACCCGGGGCTCAAGCGGATTGGGATGCTGATGCTCCCCGCATCGTTCGGGGCGGCGATCTACCAGATCAACATCTTCATCGGAACGATCCTGGCGTCTCTCCTGCCGGCGGGAAGCGTATCCTACCTCTACTACGCCGATAGGATCGTCGAGCTTCCCCTCGGGGTCTTCGCCATCGCCGTGGGGACTGCCACCCTCCCGAGTTTTTCGGAACAAGCGGCGGAAGGACGGATCGACGAGCTGAAACGGACGATCGCCTTCTCGCTCAGGCTGATACTGTTCATCACCATCCCGGCGACGATCGCGTTGATCGCCCTGCGCGCCCCGATCATCTCCGTGCTGTTCCAGCGGGGCGAGTTCAGCCTCCGGTCGACCGAGCTCACGGCGCAGGCCCTGCTGTTCTACGCCGTCGGCCTCTGGGCCTTCTCGGTCATCCGGATCATCGTTGCGGCCTTCTATTCTCTCCAGGATACCCGCTCCCCGATGCGGGCCGCCATCTGTGCCCTGGTGGTGAACGCCCTGGGCAGCATTGCGCTGATGTTTCCGCTGCAGCACGGGGGGATCGCGCTGGCCACCTCGCTCGCCTCGGCTGTGAATGTGGGAATGCTGTGGGTGATCCTGACGCGGCGGATCGGACCGATCCTGGACGGCGCCTTCTTCCGCGCCGCCGCCAAGACCGCCCTCGCCTCGCTCCTGATGTGGGGGGTGATCCTCCTGATCGGCCTTCTCACCCCCTGGGACCCCGCAGGCCCCTTCGCTGCCCGGCTCGTCTACCTCGCCCTGTGCGTCACCGCGGGCGGCGTCGCCTTTTTCGCCGCCGCCGCCCTGCTCAAGAGCCCCGATATCACGGTCGTGCTGGGGACCCTGCGGAGGCGGATCGGAGGGCGGGAGCTGGGCGGGGAGCGTTCGCATACTTCCGCTGGATAAACCCGTAGGGGTGCTCACGTGCCACGCTGTTGGCCGCTCGATACTCGGCGGCCTCTTCGACCGTGGAGAAATCGCCGAGCAGGATCCGGTGCCACACCCCGCGTTCTGCAGTCGAGACGGTTTCCAGCGAGACATCGGACGCCCGGCCCCGCAGCTCCTCCATGAACAGGAGGGCCTTCTGCTTCTGCTGTTCGGGATAGGCCCGAACCTGGATGGCGTATCGGGCTGGCCGGTCGGCGGGGGAAAAAGCGGCGGCAGGCGGTTCCCCGGGCGGCGGCACCGGATGCCCCACCGTCTCTTCCGCCGCCAGGATGATGATCCCCCCGCCTCCCTCCCCGGTCGACGGAACCGTGGGCGCTGCGGCGCCCCACCAGCCCTGCCACCAGGAAAGACCGATCACGCCGAAAATGAGGAGGGCGAGGCCCCAAGAGGGGCGGACGGGAAAGCGACGCCCCCGTTGCCGATCCGATCCGGCCCCGGTTGCCTCCCGACCGCCCGCATGCGGAGGCGCTGTCCCACTGACGGTCGGGACCATCCGCTCAGGGCAATCATCCGATTGATCCAGGCCGGCAACCTTGCGATAGAGCCCCTCCAGTTCCCGTTCCAGTTCGCACTCCCGCAGATCTCCCCTCTCCATGGCAGCCTGCCTCTCTTCGCGACGATGCGGCGACAGCGATCAGAGAAACCCGAGTTTCCGGAGATAGCCGTCCATGACCGGGCCCGCATCCAGCTCCAGGCAGCGGCTGTAGGCCCGCAGAAACCCTTTCAGGTAGACCAGCGGCGGAAAGCACTCCACCTGCTCCGCCTCGATGGCCTGGAGCGTATCGATCCGGATGTTGGTCCGTTCGGCAATCTCTTCCAGCGGTACCTCAAGGACCGTTCTGATCTCCCGCAGATCTGACCCCGCCAGCGTATCCTGCGAAAGGAGACGGCGAATCGCGGGGGTTTGCGCGATCCGCTGTTTCAATTCAGCGGACCGCTTGGCAAGAGACGAACCGTTCCTGCCGGCAGCCTGAAACTCGTAGATCGCGATCGGCTCTTTTGTCCTGTCCCGGAACGTCCCCGCGGCGTCGAGGAGGCCGGCGAGGATCAGGGATTGATCGTACGCCTTCCTGGCCTCGGGATTGATCAGCGTCAGATAGGCCTGCTCGATGCAGGAAAGGATCTCCGTCCTCTCCTCCTCCGAGAAGAAGGAGTAACTGGCGAGGGAGTCGTCCTGGTAGAGCGAAAAATTGGCCTTGTAGGCCCGCCGGATGTCCAGCGGTCCGGCGTCGGGCGGAATTTCCAGGACCTCGTAGTAATTCTGCTCGTTGAACGGTTTCATGGCCGATGCTCTTGCCCGCACTCAGTCTGCGCCCCCGTGCAGGCGCCGCTCGGCCTCCTTATTTGCCGGCAGCAGGCTGCGGCAACATTCCCGCAGGTCGAGGGCGGTCTGCGTGTAGGGATACAGTTCGATGAAGGGTGTCCGCTTGCAGATCGCGCTATGCACGCGGTCGTCAAACCCGACATTACCGATATGCTCCATCCGCAGGGCGAGATGTTTCGAGATGATCTTGCAGATCAGGGCGCCGATGCTGTGGTTGTCCTGCTTCCGCAGCTGATTCAGGACCAGCCTGAAATGGAGGCTTCCCAGTTCCTGCTGGAGGAGGCTGCCCTTTTCCGGGTCGAGTTCCCCCATCACCCGCAGGAGGAGATCGGGGTTGCTGACGATGGCCTTCGGATTTCGCCGCTCCGCCTCATCGGCCAGTGCCTTGAAATCGTACGTCTTGAGGACGTGGTGGATCTTGCGGAAATAGACGGAGCGGATCAGGCGGTAGATATTCTCTATCGATGTCGGTTCGGGGGTGGTAATGAATACCCCCGTCTGCGAAATCAGGAAAAAATCGATCGTGTTGAAGGCGGTCCCGGCCCCGAGGTCCAGGAGGATATAGTCATAGGAAAGTCTGGCCACCCCCCGCAGCACCTTCATCTTCTGTTCGTGGCCGAGGTTGGCCATGTCGAGGTTGTTCATCGCCCCGCTGATCAGAAAGAGGTTGGGGAGGGCGGTGGGGACTACTGTTTCCTCGAGCGTGCCGACCCGCCGGTTGATGAAGTCCGCGATGCTCATCGGGGGGTTGGGAATGCCGACGATCGTGTGGAGGTTTGCCGCACCGAGGTCGACATCGATCAGGAGCGTCCGGTATCCCTGTCTGGCCAACAGAAATCCGAGGCTGCCGGTAAAAAAACTCTTACCGGTTCCCCCCTTCCCGCCGCCGATGGGCCATATCTGGGATACGGGACTCGCCATGCCGTTTGCCGGTTCAGCCACCCCCTGCCCGCTGCGTCCCCTGCCGAAAACGATGGATACCTGCCGCACCATCCCTGCTGAAGCGGCTGAAGTATAGGGAGATGAGTCTACTTTGTCAAGTTATTTAACTAGTTATTCACCAAGTCGGTAATCACTGCCTTCCCCCGGGGCGGGCCCGTGAGAATCTCGAGGCGCTGCCCCTCAAGGGGAAGCGATCATCCGGTCCCGCCGGACTGAATCCGGCCCGGCCGGACATTGTCCTCTGGGGCAGGACAGATATGCCCCCCACCACCCATTCTTCTCGGCTTCTGCCATTGCCAGCGGAACGTTCCAGACGAACCTCCTGGCACTGAACGCGGCAGTCGAAGCGGCCCGGGCCGGGGAAGCGGGGGCGGGGTTTGCGGTCGTGGCCGATGAGGTCCGCAACCTGGCAATGCGGGCCGCCGAGGCGGCCGGGAATACCTCCGGACTGATGGGCGATATCGTGACCAAGGTGAAGGCCGGGGAAAGGTTGGTGGAGGCGACCAACAGCGCCTTCAAGCAGGTGGGGACGAGCTCCGAAAAAGTCGTCGTGCTGATGGGGGAAATTGCCGCCGCTTCGCAGGAGCAGTACCAGGGTATCGAGCAGGTCAACCGAGCAGTCGTGGAAATGAACGGTGCAACGCAGCAGAACGCGGCCAGCGCCGAGGAACTCGCCGCAGCCGTGGCGACGTTCAAGACAAGCCATCAGGGCTTCAACGATTCGCCAGGCCGCAAGAGGCCGCGCAGAGGCGGTGCGACTCCCGTCGCGCTTCCGGCGCCGACGTTATCCGCCCATGCTCTTTAGCCGGTTCCCGGGAGCTGCAGGAGGGAGTCACGCAGTGGTTGTCCGGGAAACAGTTCAGAAACGAACGGGGGGATAACCGCTGATAGAAATGGCAGCTCAGCGGGGAAACGGATAGCGGACAATCCGAACGGCCGGTGGAGAATTCCGGCCATACTTGATAACAGGGAGGTAGGCAATGAAACAGAAGTTGACGATCATGGTAGCGGTTCTCTTCTTCGGAATGGTTTGCACTGCGCAAGCGGCGGGAACGATGGACGATGCGAAGGCGCTGGTGGACAAGGCCCTGGCGTTTATCAAGGCCAACGGACTGGAGAAGGCCATCGCGGAAGTCAACGGCAACCCCAAGGGTCAGTTGAGCAAGGACGACATCTACTTAGTGATTCAGGATTTCAAGGGCGTGGTCCTGGCGCACGGCGGCAACCCCAAGCTCGTGGGGCAGAACCACTGGGATGTGAAGGACCCTTCAGGAAAATATTTCGTGAGGGAACTGGTCGAAGTTGCCAAGACCAAGAGCGGCGGCGGCCCGGTGGACCTGGTCTGGACCAACCCCGCGACCAAGAAGGTCCAGCCCAAGACCAACTTCGTCAAGAAGATCGAAGGCAAGGATATCATGGTGATGGCGGGCATCTTCAAATAGCGGCTTTCTCTTCAGGCAGCGGGGGAGGAACGGGTCTCCCCCGCTGCCCGACGACTGTGCCGTTTGTGCCGGTCGGTATCGACACCCCTTCGGCAGGCGATGTCCCCATCGAGCCGCATGCTCCTCCCTCTTCCATTCCCTTGCGCACATCGAATACAGAACTATCTGCCCATCTCCAGCAGTTCCCGTCCCGCGCGGGTGCCGCAGGATGTTCGTTTCGCGGGAAGATGTTTTTCCCGAACATGTTTTTTCCGAACAGCTTGACAATGCCGTAAAAAAGTATATATAAAGACTGGTTTCGTTCTGCAGAACTAATTGTAATCATTAACAAAGGAGGTATGTATGAAACGTTTTTCGTATGCCCTGTCGTGTTTGCTCGTTCTCGCCTGCGTCCTGGTCTTTACCGGTTGCGCGAAACCCCCGGAGGAGGAGCAGAAGGCAGCCAAGGCCGCCATGGATGCCGCCGTAGCAGCGGGCGCGGATAAATACGCCGCCGCCGACCTGGCCGCCGCCAAGAAATCCTGGGAAACCGCGGAAGCGCAGGTGAAGGACAAGAAGTACAAAGAGGCCAAGGAAGGGTACGTGGCCGCCAAGGCCGCCTTCGAGAAGGCCGGTGCCGCCGTGGCCGCGGGCAAGAAGGCCGTTGCCGACGAGGCTACCGCCGCGCTGACCGCCCTGGAAGAGGGCTGGGCCGCAGTCGAGGCCGCCGCCAAGAAGGCCGAAAAGAAGATGAAGGACAAGAAGGCCGAGTGGGAGACCGACGCCAAGGCGTTCGGGGACAGCCTGAAGGCCGCGAAGGATGCCCTCGCCGCCGATCCGATCGGCGCAAAGGCGAAGGCCGGCGAACTGAAGGCCGCCGTCGAGAAGTGGG
>CAIYSL010000083.1 GCA_903928915.1 uncultured Syntrophobacterales bacterium
CACCTTGGGGCATAATCGGCGCCTCAAATTGACCCACCCAGCCGATGCTTTTCCCAGTTCATTCAAGCTAAATCTTACGTGAGGATGGGTTAACGTGGATGCCGATCGTGGGTCAATCTTCAATGCCGATTCATAGCTCCTCTGTGAACTTCGCATTCTTCATGGCAATATCCTCCTTCGTGGGGGCTACTTGCCAGAATCCTCCACTTTTTGCTGGACCAGACTCCGGGGAGAAGGTCGCACCTACAAGTCCCTTATCTAAGGATTACCATTTGAAAAGGAAATAACGCAGGGCCGATGTCTGACCCTGCGTTCACTTGTGACGGTGTGTTTATAAATCGCTACAGTGCGGGGAGTCCGTCGAGCATGGTTCCGTCGGCGGAGCCGTTGAGCTGGAAGGCGGCGATGGATCTGTCGGCGCTGTAGGCGATGGAGGTGGCGTTGGCGATGCTCTGGGCGAAGAGCGCCTCGGCCATGCTGACGAGCTTGGCGCGGCCGGCCAGCGAGAGCGTCCGGGTGGCAATCACGGCCCCGGCGTCGCTGTAGGCGGTGAGCGTCACCGCTGCTGCAGACGCTTCGGTATTTACGAGGGCGATCCCGGTCCAGCCGATCTTCTCCTCCTTGGCGAAGACCCCCGCCGTCGCCGCAGACCCCGCATAGGCCGCAAGCTGCCGGCCGTCTGTTGTGCCGAAGAGCTCGAAACCGGTGATGGGGCTGCTGGCGTCGATTCTGAACCACGCCGTCTGGCTGGGAAGCCCCAGCTCCGTCACGGTGCCGAAGTATTTCCCCCTGCCGGCGAGCGAACGCGTCATAACGGGCAGGGCGCTCCCCTGCGCCGTGAAGGGGGTGATGGTGAGCGTGCAGGCAGACACCGAGGGGTTGTAGACCACGACCCCCGTCCACCACCAGCCATTCGTGTCCACGTGCGGATAATAGAGGGTCGCAGCGGTCTTGTCGCTGATCAAGAGCCCGTCCAGCTGGCGGGCGGTGCCGACGCTGCCGAAGAGCTCCAACCCCACCACGCCCCCGGCGTTGGAGATCACGGCAGACTGGATGTCCGGCTGGACGGATTGGCCCAGCAGGCTCCCGATTGTGAAGGTCCGGTGCTCGTTGGCGGCGAGCGCATAGGGCACCTGCACGCCGTTGTTGAAGGTGATGGTGAGTGATTTCGGCGCCCCGGTGGTGTTGAGCAGGCTCACCCCGGTCCACCACTGCGCGCTCGAGTCGATGTGAGGGATATAGATCTCCGCCGCGGGGACCGTCTTCACCGCCGGGATGGCTGCGCGATAGATTCCGGCCTGGAAGAGCTTCGTGTAGCCCTGAACCGATGAGGCGGTCGTGTCGAACGCGATGTAGCCGATTTCGGAATGGTTGGCAAATTCATCGGCGACGAGGATCTGCCGCCTGCCGCGGGTGGCGAGCGTGACCGGTTTGCTGTCGATCAGCTGTCCCGTATCGCCGAATGCCTTCAGCGTCCCGGTGACGCTCTGGTCGGCGGTATTGATCACCGCGATCTCCGTCTGCCACGGCAGGCTCGTGTCGATGTGCGGAAAATACAGGGCGTACGAACTTTCCGCCGTAGTTTCGAAGAACAGGTAGTCCGTGTTGCCGATGTAGGGGCTCAGGAGACTGAGGTTGGTGATGACGCTCGAATAGAGGAAGGGTGTGGTGCAGACCGAAAAGTCGAAGCGCGTGCCGTCTGCGTACGTACCCGACATGATGGATTTCCTCAGGGCGGTGAGCCGGGTCTTCTGATCGGCGGTCAGGGTCCGGTAGACTTGCGTGAATACCGTGGCATAGGCATGGTTGTTCTCGCCGTCGAGGTCGCCGTAGGTTTCCGAAAGGGCGAGCGTCCGGGTCCGGACGGCGTCCGCCGAGACACCCGGGTTCAGGAGCGTGCGAAGCAGGGTGGCGATCTCGGTACGCACGTTGACGATGTTGGCGGTGGGCGACGCGTAGAGGTTGTTCCGCTGGGTCTCCACCAGGCTAGACATGACCGCGGCCTGGGACTGGCTGACGTACCCCTTCGAGCTATCGCAGAGGGCCGAGCCAGCCGTGGCCGTGAGCTGCTCGTCGATCCCGTATCCCTCGTGGCCGATAGCAGGAGCGTCCTTGATGTAGAACCCCCCGTAGTAGGTTCCGTGACGTTCGGGGCAGAAGTAGACGTCCGCCTCCACTGAACCGGCGTACCAGCTGAACAGGTCTCCGGCGTAGGTCATCACGGCCACCGAGGTCCCCTGGGGCAGCCCCCGCATCCGCGCCTGGACCTGGGCATCGGTGATGTCGGGCCAGGAGCTCCACCCCTTGCCCTTCATGGCGTCGAGGTACGCCCGCTGGGCAGGGGTGAGTGAATTGAGGATGGCAGCGTACAGCGCGGCACGGTCGTAGCTGATCTGGCCGTCCAGGAGGTAGATCTCCCGCGACGCCTTCTTCACGGCATTGAGGTTGAGCCCCGTCGACCCCGCGGGGATGTCGTTGTCGAGGAGGCGCCGGAACGCCTTCATCAGCGGGAAGCGCTTGTAACCGTACAGGTTGATCTGGTCGATCTGGGCGACGGCAAGCGTCTTGAGCTGCTCGAACTGGCTGTCGTTCAGGATGTAGATGACGTTGTTGGCCACCCGGGTCAGGAAGCTGGTGTTGTGCCCCATATTGCTCGGGTCGTTGTCGCGCAGGTACTGGAAGCCGGTGTAGTCCGCCACCTTGCCCGGCGGAAAGAAGGACTGGGCCTCCAGGCTGCCGGTTATCATGGCGAGGCCCGAAAAGGCCAGCGTCGTGCGCTGCGCGCCGTCGGAGATGGTCTGGGCCATCGTGAAAGCAGGACCTGCCGCCCGCGCCTCCGAGAAGGGCGCAGCCCAGTGGCCGTCGACCGGGGACAGATGAAGGAGCGCTCCGAGCGCGAGGAGCATCGACCAGGTGAACGATTTCCGGTGGGTACGCATGTACTTTTTCCTCCTACTTGTTGTCTATCGGCATCTCCCGACGAATACTGTTATCGCTGCCTGCCATGAGATCCGCGCCGTAGAGCCTGACTCCGCATGCGAAACAAATTCCGTGCGAGTAGACCGTCTCTCCTGGGGAAAGGCGAGAGGCCTGGTCAATTCCGCCGGCGGGCACGTCCCGCCGGTGCAGCTGCTTTTTGCACGCGGCACATATCCTGATGAACTGTTTCATGTTCCATTCTCCCGTTGGCTCGCATCTTCGGATCCGCGCGATCGGTGCGGCGGCAAGACCGCAGAGGCGCCTGGCGCGCTCACGGGCCGGCGCGGCGTGCGCTGCGCTCCGAGTCGGCCGGCCGCGGCTTGCGGTTCGGGGGGATGTCGGGCCTGAGCACCAGCTTCCCCTCCTCGGTGCCGCAGGTGCCGGTCACGACTTCTCCGGCCGGACCGACAAGCTGCGCGGCGCTTCCCAAACTCTTCCCTTCGCAGGCGCGAAACGCCTCCGGAGGGGGGGCGCGGCGCTCGGGCGGAGAGCTCCCGGCGGGCCGGTCGGGCCGGAGGACGAGCCTCCCGTCGGCGGTCCGGCATATCCCGACGATGGCTTCGCCGTCGGGCTTGGTGAACTGCGCCCGCGCCCCTTCCGCCTTGCCGGTGCAGGCTTCGTAGGCTTCCGGAGGCGGGCCGACACGCGGCCCCCGGGAGTCCCCCGTGCCGGTCGGTGCCGCCTGTTCGGCGACGGCGCTGCTCCCTGCCAGAATCGCCACCCCAATCACCGCCGCGATCATCACCTGCTTCATGTTTGCCTCTCCTCTCGCATGTTCCATTCCGTTCGTTTGTGGGCAGCATAGCAGACAGGTATGAACGCGACCCATGCGGGATGATGAAACGATTGTAATCTGCCGGGATTCTTGGGAGGGCGTCCGCGGTTTCCGCGATGTCGATCGGGGAGGTGCGGACGGACGGCTCGACCGTTCATCGCTGCGACGGCCGGTGCGCGTCTAACGCCCGCGCGGCCCGGCAGGGGCTGCGACGCTCCAGAGGTCGTCGATCTGCCCGTTACGGCGCTGGCCATTCTCGTTCGCCGGGAGCCATGCCCGCACATACCGGGTGGTGACGCCCTCGGGGCCGACGGTGACGCGCAGGTGGCCCGAACTGCCCAGGATCGTTCCGGAGCTGTAGTGGTATTGCGCGGCGATGCTCTGCCAGTTCGACGCGTTCTTCGCGCTGGGCTGCGGGACCTCCTGGTAGATGACGCCGTCGATCTCCTGACGGGCGTAGAGGTGGTCATGGCCATGAAAGACTGCGGTCACTCCATAGCGGACGAGCAGTTCGTGGATCGCTGCTCCCCAGCCCGGCCGCTTCTGGGCGTACCCCGGCGTTCCATCCAGGTTGCGGCCGCCCCACTCGAAGAACGGCGCCGCCTCCACCCCGCCGCGGATCTGGCCGTCGAGCCCGCCGACGAGACTGTGGGTGAAGACGAACTTGAAGGTCGCCGGGCTTGCGGCGAGGGTCTCCGCGAGCCACCGGCACTGCCGCTCGCCGAGCGTGTAGACCCAGCCGTCGGTGGCGCTTTTCACGGTGGTGTTCCAGTAGGGGTCGAGCACCACGAAGAGGGCGTCCCCCCATTGCCAGGCATACCAGGCGGCGCGCCTGCCGACGAAGGGCGCCTCCGCCGTGTCGCCGCCGTAGAACCCGTCCGGCAGGGGGTTCGCATAGTACCGCTGTCGCGCCTGGGTGGCCCAGACGGCGAGGTTCTGGGCCGTGCCGTCGGCCAGCGTTCCCGATTCCCCCTCGTGGTTGCCGTTTGCCAGAAAGAGCGGTACCGAGTGCGTCACGATGCCGAAATGGGTTCGCTCGTAGGCGTAGCGGGCGTCGACCGTGGGCTGGTCCCGCGCCGTCTGGTTCGCCGCCGTCAGCGGCGCGGACTTCTTTTCGCACATGAAGGTGTCGCCCAGATCGACGTGAAAGTCGGGCGCATCGGCGAGCACGTTCGCCAGTGTCCGGCGGTAGAGCTCCAGGTCGGAATTCTCGTCGAGGTGGGAGTCCGCCTGGACAGTGAAGGTGAACGTGCTGCCGTTCGCGCGGGCCGTGTGGAAGGTGTATTCCTCGGTCGGGGCGGGCGCTGTGTCCCCGGAGGCCTGGAAATAGGGGCGGTAGTAGTAGCGCGTGTCCGCGGCGAGTCCGCCAATCGCCAGCTCCAGCGGCTTTCCGGCCAGGAGTGCGGCCGGCTCCGTCTGCCCGCCGTAGCGGCCCGGCGCCGTGCCGTAGGCGACCGAGACCGTGCCGGTCTGATCCGGCGAAAGCACGTTGACCCTGATCGAACTCGCGGTAGGTGCGCCCAGCAGGATGGTTCCCGGGAACGAAGCGGCGGTCGCCGTTGTGGCGCCGAGTGCGGGGAGCCCGTCGAGGAGTGTCCAGTCGACGGAGCCGTTGAACTGCAGGCCCACGACGTTCCGGTCGGAGGTAAAGGCGAGGTAGGTGGCGGTGGCGATGCTCCGGGAGAAGAACCCCTCGGCCGAATTGACCACCTTGGCATGGCTTCCCACGGACTGCACCTGGGTGGCCACCACGGTCCCGTCGTCGCTGTACGCGGTCAGGGTCACCGATGCGGCGGCGGCTTCCGTGTTCACCAGGGCGATCCCGGTCCACCCGCTCTTCTCGAGCTTGGCAAAGATGCCTGCCTTCGCCCCCAGCGATCCCACATCGGCGCACCCCGCAAGCTGCTCGAAATCATCGGAACCGATCAGCTCGAACCCGCTCAGGGGCACGGTGGAATCGATCCGGAACCAGGCCGTCTGGGCCGGAAGGACAAGATCGGAGAACACCGCCCCCACATAGTTCTGCTTCCCCGGGAGGGAGAGCGTCGATACGGTGAGCGCCGTCCCCGCTGCGCTGTAGGGCGTCACCGTGATCGTACCGGCCTGGGCGGAAGGATTGTAAGCGACAACCCCCGTCCACCACCCGCTGCCGGCCACGTGGGGGTAGTATAACGTGGTGGCCGTCTTGTCTGTGAGGACGATCCCCTCCATCAGCTTCCCGTCATGCGTGGCAAACAGCTCCAGGCCGATGATGCCATTTGCATTCGTGATCGCCGCCGACCGAATGTCCGGCCGCGGCTGATCAGCGAACAGGCTCGCAATCGTGAAGGCTCTATGTGCATAGGCCTCGAGGGTCACGGTCCGGGTCTCGCCGGTCTGAAAGGTGATGGTGAGCGTCTTCGCCTGCCCTGTCGTGTTCACCAGGCTCAATCCCGTCCACCACTGCGTCCCCGAATCGATGTGCGTCACGTACATATCCGCTGTGTTGATCTCCCTGATCGCAGGAACGGCCACCCGGTAATTCCCATACTGCCCCTGGCGGTAAAACTTCGTGTACCCCACGACGCTACTGGCGCTCGTTTCGAGTACCAGATAGCCGATACCGGAGCTGGTAAACTCACTGGCAACGCTCACCTGCTTGCGGCCACGGCCGGCAAGCATCACTGTCTTCGTCTCTACGACCCGGCCTTCGTCGCTGTAGGCCTTCAGCGTTCCCGTGACCGCTGCATCCCCGGTGTTGATGACGGCTATCTCCGTCTGCCACCCGTCCGTCGTGTCCACGTGCGGAAAATACACCTCCGCCCCCGCCGTCGCCGTCATCACCAGCAAAATCGCCACACCCGCCAACACCTGAACCGCCTTCATCGGGTATACCCTCTTTTCCTTTGATGTGCTGCAGTCTTGCGTAGTCAAACGAGGCGCATCCACTACACCCGTATCAGATAATCATGAAAAACAAGACTTCGCCGAGATGAAAAGAACGTAATGTTCGATACCCGGGCGGAATCATTCCAGGGCGATCCATACCACTTCGCCGGCACCGGCACGGACAATCCGGTGACAGCGGCGGGATGTGCCGAAGGGTGCGTGGTTTGAAAAAACGCGAGGGATTATCCAGTATTGCAGGGCAAGGAGAGGGTAAAGGAGATCATGTCCCCGGAATCGGGGTTCAAGCGAAGTTCGCCGCGATGGGCACGGGCGATCTCCCGGGCAAGGCTCAACCCAAGGCCCGACCCGGCCACCGTTTTCCCCCGCGATTGATCGACTCGATAAAACCGGTCGAACACCCGCTCGCGGTCCTGCGCAGGGATCGGAACGCCGCTGTTGGAAACGGTGACGTATGCGCTCTTGCCACGAACGGCGAGCTGGAACCTGATGCGGCCGCCGGGCCGGTTGTACTTCACTGCATTCGAGGTGAGGTTCCGGATCGCCTGCGCCAACAGGTCGCGGTCCGCCGGGACGACTATGCCGGGTGCGACCGCTTTTTCGATGCGCAAAGCCGGGGCCATCGCCGCCGCGTCCTCTGCAGCTGCCTCGACTATAGCGCTTACGTTCACGGCTTCGAGGCGAAGATTCAGACGGCCCGCGTCGGCCCGCGCGAGGATCAGGAGTTTCTGGACCACTGCCTTCAACTGCCGCACCTCTTCCAGGAGTTCGCCGTAGCGCTGCTGCTCACCCGATCCATCCGGGGCGTGCTGTACGGCTTCGTCGAGCGCTCCCTGGAGGATGGTGAGGGGGGTCTGCAGCTCGTGCGCCGCATCGGCGCTGAACCGGATCGCCTGGCCGAAGCTCTTTTCCAGTCGGTCGAGCATGCCGTTGATCACCTCCACGAGCCGGGACAATTCGCCGTCGCTGTCCACCCGCGGAACCCGCTGGTTCAGGGCGCGGGCGGTGATCTGTTCGGCCGTCCGGGTGATCAGGGAGACGGGCCGGAGCGCCCGCCGGGCGAGCAGCCAGCCGCCGCCGGCAAGCAGCAGCAGGACGATCGGCACGATGCCCAGGAAGGCCCTGCGGTACCGGGCCGCATCGGCGAGGTAGTCGGCCATGTTCACCCCGATCATCAGGGTGATCCGGTCGGTTCCCATGATGCCGGTCCGCCACAGGCCCGATGAGGTCGCGATTGTGGCGAGGGATGGCTTCTTCTTGATCCGCGGCATCGACCATTCAGGCGGATTTTGTCCCTCCGGCCCGGAGACTCGCTGCTGCCCGGCCCGGTCGCCGTCCGGTCCGCCGTCGTCGCCCCGGGGGCGGGTCCGGCGGAGCACCATCGTCCCGTCCTCGTCTTCGCAGATTCCCTGCACCGTTTCTCCGCGCGGGTTCACGAACTGCGCCGGCGTTCCCGGAGGCTTCCCTGCGCAGACGGCGTACGCCTCCGGCGGCGGGCGGCGCCGCTCCTCCGCCTTCCGCTCCCCAGGCCGGCGGGGGGGCTGTTCGCCGGAGCGGTCCGGCGGGCGCAGGCGCCCTGCCTCCCGCCCCTCGGACCGGGGCGGCCGGCTGTCCATGGTGCGATCGAAACCGGGGAAGGAGGCTTCGGAGATCTCGGCCGGCCAATTGCCGGATCTGAACAGCACCTCATTGTCCGGGGCCTTGATCTGGACGATCAGCATACCCGAGCGTTCTTCGCCGTAGATGAATTTCAGCGAGGTCGCAAAGTCCTGCCAGTAGCCCCGGGGGGGGCGGACCGCGAGGTGGCCTTCGCCCAGGGCCAGGATCTCCCGGTCGATGCGGGCGAGCCCGACGTCGTTCATCACGGACAGCGAATAGAGGCCGAGGCCCACGAGGACCGAACCCGACAGCACGACGGAAAGCAGCGCGATCTTGATGCGCAACACGCGGCGGTTATCCCTCCGGTGGCTTGATCAGCCGGTAGCCGACCCCGCGGACCGTCTCGATGCGCGGCGCTTCGGGGTGCGTTTCCAGCTTGCTCCGCAACCTGCGGATGTAGACGTCGACGACATTGGTCTCGGGGTCGAAATCGTATCCCCAGACATGCTCCAGGATCTGAGTCCGCGTGAAGACGCGGCCCGGGGTGCGCAGCAGCAGCTCCATGAGGCTGAATTCGCGGGCGGTGAGGTCCACGGGGGCGTTCGCGATCTTCACTTCGCGGGTGAGGAGGTTGACCGTCATACCCCCGGCCTGCATCAGGCTCAGCTGATCGCCCCGTGCCCGCCGCGCAACGGCGTGGATCCGTGCGAGAAGCTCCTCCAGGTAGAAGGGCTTGCTGATGTAGTCGTCGGCGCCGAGGTTCAGTCCCTCGATGCGCTCTTGAAGGGCGGACCGAGCCGTCAGCAAGATCACCGGAACGGTGATCTTCGCCTCCCGGAGCCCGCGCAGGATGCTCAGCCCGTCACGGCCGGGCAGCATGATGTCGAGCACCAGCACGTCGTAGGCCTGCTCCGACGCCAATTCGAATCCCTCGTCGCCGTTCT
Organism: uncultured Syntrophobacterales bacterium; assembly: GCA_903928915.1. Lineage (GTDB taxonomy): Bacteria > Desulfobacterota > Syntrophia > Syntrophales > UBA5619 > JAKAFS01. Next base: position 9,184 of record CAIYSL010000083.1, read on the forward strand.
CGCAAACGTCAACGACGAACCCCTGCTCCTTCAGCCCCTTCTTTATGAAGCCTGAGATCTTTCGATCATCCTCAATGACTAGTATCTTCATGTGAGGAATAATAGCATCATTTCTTAATAATAGAATGTCGAATGCATGAATAACTTGTCATATTCGGGTTGATATAACACCATACGGCAATGCAGATTAAGACAGGGAAACGGCAATCAGCATGATGCAATATCAAGACTTAACTCTTCTCGGTGCGCGCGGCCTAAGGGCTTGTCTTCGCCGGACCCTCCAGGTAGAGCTTCAACGCCTCGGCGTTGTTGATCTCCGGCTCCATGGAGGCGTAGACGAAGCTCGCGGGGCCGCCGGCGAGTTCCCTGCGGAGCCGCTCGACCGCTTCGCCTTCACGGTCGAGTTCGGCGAAATACCGCCCCTTGAACTCCTCCCACTTGGCCGGATCGTGGCCGTACCATTTCCTGAGCTCGGTGGAGGGAGAAACGTCTTTGGCCCAGTAATCGACTCGCGCCTCCTCCTTCCGGAGGCCGCGCGGCCACAGCCTGTCGACGAGGATTCGTTTCCCGTCGCCTGCGTGGGGCCTGTCGTACACCCGTTTGATTCCGATGTTCCGTTTCATCTGACACCCCTGAGACGGTCGACCGTTACCTTCTGTCGAGCTCCGCCCGGATCGCGGTTCCGATCGTTTCCAGCACATAGGGTTTGCGCACATAGGCGCCTGCGCCGAGCTGCTGGGCCTCGCTCACCCGGTCCGTTTCGGAATAACCGCTGACGATGACCGCCTTCTGCCCAGGCCTGATCGCCGCGATCCGTCGGTAGGTCTCCAGACCGTCGATCCCCGGGTCCATGATCATGTCCAGCAGGACGAGATCGACCGGTTCGCGTTTCAGGTAGTCGACTGCCTCCTCACCGCCGGAGACGGCCGTGACCCGGTATCCCAGCCGCTCGAGCATGTTCATGGCCAGTTCCCGCTGCTCCTGGACATCATCCACCACGAGGATCGATTCCCCCCGGGCCCGGTACGTTTCCCGGGTGGGAGCCTCCCGCTCCTGCGCCGGCTCCTCCGGGGTGGCGGGGAAAAAGAGGGTGAACACGCTGCCGCGGTTTTCTTCACTCTGCACGTCGATGTACCCGGCGTGATCCGTTACCGTTCCCCAGACCACGGCCAGACCCAGCCCGGTCCCGCTTCTGCCCATCACTTTCTTCGTGTAGAAGGGCTCGAAGATCTTCCCGATGTCCTTTTCGGCGATCCCCTGTCCGTCGTCGGACACGGTCAAGACCACATAGTCCCCCTGCCGCACCTCACCATACCCGCGGATCGGCTGGTCGAGGCGGCGGTTCTCCGTGCGGACGACGACCTCGCCGCGGCCGGTGATCGCCTCCGCCGCGTTGGATGTCAGGTTCATGATGGTCTTGCCCAGATGAACGGGGGACCCCTTGATGTACCGCAGGCTTACCGCCAGGTCGGTCCTGAACCGAACCTCGGGATGATTAGCCCGGAGCATTTCGAATTCGGGCGTCTTGAAATAGTCGGTGATCACCCGATTGAGATCGACGACCTCGGAAATGGCCACCCCCCTGCGGGCCAGGGTCAGCAGGTCCTGAATGATCGCGCCTCCCCGCAGACCGGATTGGAGGATATTCCGGACGTATCTTCTCAGGGGGCTAGGGTCGGGGATCTTCTCCAGCAGCAGCTCCGAATAGCCGACCAGGACCCCGAGGACGTTGTTGAGGTCGTGCGCCACCCCCCCCGCCAGTGTTCCCAGGGCTTCCATCTTCTGGCTTTGCAGGAGCCGGGCCTGGATCAGGTCCCGTTCCGCCTCCATCCGCTTGCGCTCCGCGAGTTCATCCCTCATCTGTGCGGTAAGCAGGGCGTTGTCGAGGGCGAGCGAGGCGAGCTCCGCGAACCGCTCCAGCATCGCCACCTCGTCCGCCTCGAAGCGCCGGCCGGGATCGTAATGGGACAGTCCCAGGACGCCGGCGAGGCGATCCTCAGAGCGCAGCGGGATGCCCACCGTGGCGCGGCGCGCGTCATACACCGCGCCGTAGGAGCGGTGGGACCAGCCGTGGTAGTCATCGATCAGGACCGTGCGGTTCGTGCGCCAGATCTGACCGGCGATTCCCTGGCCGGGATCGAAATGCATCCCGATCCGGGCGGCGATCGGTCCGATCGCCGCTTTGTACTCGAAGTCGTCCCGCACCGGGTCGTACAGGGAGATCCATCCCTCGTCGGCGCGGGGAAAGCGGGTGGCCCGAGCAACGATCGTCTGGAACAGCTCGGTCAGGTCCATCCGCCGCATCAGCCCCAGGGTGGTTTCGTGGAGCGCCTCCAGGTAGGCGTTCTGGCGGCGCAGGGCGTCCTCGGCCCGGCTCCGTTCGGTGATATCCACGTCCACGCCGCTGTACCCCAGGAGATTCCCCTTTTCGTCGAGAATCGGTGCGCCGCTGGTTTCCAGGATGACGATACTCCCGTCTTTCCGGACATTGGGATTGATCAGATTCCGGAAAGGCAGCTTGCGTTCGAAGGTGCTGAGCGCCATATCTCTCAGCGCTTCCCTGACCGCCGGGGCGAGCAGGTCGTAGAAATGTTTTCTGCCGACCAGCTCCCCGGGCGAGTACCCCAGGATCGTTTCCGCCGTCGCGCTGCAGTACCGGTACAGGCCGGAGGGATCGACCTCCCAGATCAGTTCGCCCACGTTGTCGGCGACAAACCGGAACCGTTCCTCGCTCTTCTGCCGGGCCTGTTCCGCTCGCTTCTGTTCCGTCACATCCAGGCAGGCGCCGACCATCCGGTACGCCTCTCCCTGCTCGTCCCGCTGGCATACCCCGCTGTCGCGCCACCAGACGTGCGTCTTGTCGCGCTTGAGCACGCGGTAATCGATATCGTAGGGTTCGTAGCGCTCGATGTGCCGCTTGAGGAGCGCGGTGACCCGGGGAAGGTCTTCGGGGTGGATGATCGCCTCCCAGGCGTCGTTGGTGCGGGGGAGAGCTCCGGGTTCGCGGCCCAGCAGGGAGTCGACGACGTCCGTCCAGTTCCGCACCCCGGTGCGCAGGTCCCACTCCCAGAGCGCGACCCGCGCCGCCCGGGATGCCTCCTCCATCAGAATCTTCTGCCGGATCAGCTCCCCCCGGGAGCGTTCCAGGGAAGTGACGGCGCGGTGTACCGCCAGGTACAGCAGCGTGGCCGTCACCGCGACGAAGAACCATCCTTTGACGGTCTGCAGGCGCGTGAGGGTCAGTGTATCGAAGGCCAGGGAATCGACAACGCGATCGGAAAAGAGGATCCAGAGCGCCCCCGCTGCCGCATACAGGGCGCTGATTTTCAAGGCAGTGATCGAGGCGAGGGACGGAGGGAGCAAGACCGTATCGGAGGAGCGGTTGGTCATCAGTCACCTCGGCTATGGATACCGTGAACCGCCTGGCGAAGAACTGCACTGCTGCCGGCGGAGGCGCGTGGCGGCCTCCCGCCGGGGAAACACGCCGCGAAGCGGTCAGCCCATGCTCAGTGCCCAGCCGTCAGCGCCGGGCTGTGCGCGTCGCTGACGGCGCGGTGGGGGCTGCCGGTGGTGTTCAGTCCTTGAAGAGCCGGGCGAACCGGCGGGGCGTGCGCTTTCTCCAGTTCCCCCGATTCCAGGCATAGCTTGCCAGCAGCGGGAGGACCGAGGTCGCCTCCGCGAAGACCATCTGTTCGCAGCTGCTGTCCACTTTCCCCCAGGAATTAGCCTCTTTCAGCGTCGAACTGGAGCAGGCGCCGTCGCGGACGTCGGCCACGGTGATCTGGACGGCGTACTTGTGCATCGGGACCTCTTTTCCCAGGATCTCGGCACAGACTACGGTGTCCTGGGCAAAGTTCTTCGGGACCCCGCCCCCGATCATCAGCAGGCCTGTCGTGCCCGCCTTGATCTTGATCTGGGTGAGTTCGCGAAAGTCCTTCACCGAATCGATGGAGAGGTGTTCCTGCGGATGCTTCACCTGGTGCAGGACGAGACCGAACCCGGCGCTGCTGTCGGAGAAGGCGGGGCAGAAGATCGGTACGTCCTGTTCGAAGGCGGTCTGGACGAGGGATTCCTTCTTTACCGCATGCCGGGTGAGGTAGCGGCCCATCTCCCGGATGAATTCCCGTGAGGAATGGGGGCGGCGGGGGAGGCCGTCGGCGATCGCCTGAATCGTCTTGTCGCAGGCCTGCAGTTCCTCCTCATCGATGTAGGTATCGTAGATCCGGTCGATGTAGAGCTTGCGGAGGAGTTTGTCGTCTACGAACGGCGTCCCCTGGTAGTGCCGAAACCCCAGCGCCTCGAAGAAATCCATATCCACGATCGTCGCCCCCGTGGCGACGATGGCGTCCACCATGTTGTTGCGCACCATATCCACGTAGATCTGCATGCACCCGGCGGCACTCGTACTGCCGGCAATGGTCAGGATGATCCCGCACTTCCTTTCGGCAAGCATCCGGTCGTAGATGCCCGCGGCCGCCGCCAGGTCCCGGGCGGTAAAGGACATCCCCCCCATCTGCTCGATGATCGGCGTAGCGTCGAATGAGGTGATATCGATGTGCCTGACCGGCGTCTTTAACAACTCTCGCTTTTTCTTCATAACCTCTCCACCTGATCGTTTCGATTGCCGCCTTCAACAAGGGAACGGGAACCGCTCCGCGGAAGGAACAGCCCGCAAATTCGGGCCATTACCTCCTCCGGGGGCTCGGGCATCGCTTAGGTATTATACGGGGGATGGCCGGCAAAAGTCAATGGATCTCTCCCTGTGGGTGATTTCCCTGACATGGTCGGTGCGGGAGAAAGCGGGTCATCCGGTGCCGGGCAAGCAGCCTCAGCCGGCTGGCCGGGTGCAGGGCGGTGCCCGGTCGCCACGGGGCGCGGCGGGGCAGAACGTCGACAGCCTCAGAGCGGCTGCGGGCTCCAGAAAATATTCAGCCCGACCGCAGGCGGTCGGGCTGAACGGTGCCGCGTCTATCGTGATGTTCCGGTGCCCGCGGGAGAAGAAATCGAACTCGCGGCGTAAACGGTCGTGCCCCGGGGTGTACCCTCAGTTGAGTCTGCTCTGCGAAGGAACCAGCCGCTGTACCTGTGCATCGGGCTTCTTGAAATTCGCAAAAAACCGCTGCTGCTTCAGGCTGTGGATCACCATCATGGAACCCGGTATCCCCGATCCGCTGAACATTGCGTCCACCTCGCCCGCGGCCAACATCTTGGCAACGGCCTCGGAGTTCGGCGCTTCGACCAGGCTCACCTTGTCCCCTATCCTGGCGATGTGCGCCACCAGCGGTTCATACTGCTGAGCAGAGACATGGTCGTTCCGTACGACGGCGATCTTGAACTCTTCCGCATAGCTGATGCCGGGGACGAATCCCGCGACGAAAAGGATAGCCAGAAAACAGACAACACTTCTTGATGACTTCATACATGCTCCCTTACTTTTTTTCGGACTGAGACGTACCTATCCGCGGATGGTCCCTAGCAATGCCGGTGCCAGTTTACGGATACGAGGAGTGCCCTTCCCGGCAGCAACGGATCAAAATATGAATATCAATAATGATAAACGCGTGTTATGCACATTCTCCGGGAGCCGAAGAGGGCCGCGGCAGCTTGTCGGCTGCCCCCAAAGGGGATGTTCACGAAAAGAGCGGCAAAGAAACAGTGCTCTTCCAGCACGGAAAGACAATCGCTTTGGCTGCCGAACCCCATAGTATGACGGAATATCCGCAGATGTGCATTAAGCGAACAAATGTTCATATTATGCACGGAAACGAAAATTACGGAAACGCTCATCCCGGACTCCGGGCAATAGGGCCATTATTTTCTATCTTTTTGGCAGCATCTGTTTTATAAAAACGGCAGACTTCGTTCAGGAGATACCCTTAATGTCACGAGCCGACCGATATCTGAGGGCCTGCAGAAAAGAGGGCGTCGATTGCACGCCCCTGTGGATCATGCGCCAGGCAGGCAGGTACCTCGAGGAATACCGCGCTGTCCGGGCCAGACACAGCTTCATCGAGGTGTGCAAGACGCCGGAGCTCGTGGTGGAGATAACCCTCCAGCCCGTCCGGCGCTTCGAACTCGACGCGGCCATCATCTTTGCCGATATCCTGCTGCCGCTGGAAAAGATGGGGATAGACTTCGAGTTCACCAAGGACGAGGGTCCCCAGATACACAACACCGTGCGGACACGGGCGGATGTGGAAAAGATGCGGGCCATCTCCCCCCGGGAGGAAATGGCATACCTGATGGACGCCATCCGGCTGGTGCGGCGCGAGCTCAACGGCCAGGTGCCCCTGATCGGGTTCTCCGGGGCCCCCTTCACCCTGGCGAGCTACATCACCGAGGGGGGCGGTTCGCGGAACTATGTGTTCACCAAGTCGCTGATGTACCGGGAACCCGACGCCTGGCACCTGCTGATGGAAAAGCTCACCGACATGGTGATCGTCTACCTGGGGGCGCAGATCGAAGCGGGCGTCCAGGCAGTCCAGGTGTTCGACAGCTGGGTGGGGTGCCTCTCCCCGGCCGACTACCGGGAGTTCGTCCTGCCCCACCAGAAACGCCTTATGGCCTCGCTGGACCCCGCGGTCCCCCATGTCCATTTCGCCTTCGGCGCCTCGCATCTGCTGCCGCTGGTCGCGGAAGCCGGCGGGGACGTGCTCGGGCTGGACTGGCGCACCGATATCGGCACGGCGTGGAAGGCGCTCGATTATGCGCCTGCCATCCAGGGAAACCTCGACCCGGTCGCCCTGTACGGCTCGCGGGAGTACCTCAAGCGGCGGGTGACGGAGATCCTGGCAGGGGCGGAAAACCGCAGCGGCCATATCTTCAACCTCGGCCACGGCATCCTTCCCAACACCCCGGTCGACAACGTGAAGTACCTGATCGACCTGGTCCATGAACTGAGCAGCCGGCGATGAAGACCGGCGTCATCCTCGTGACCCTGGGCGGCCCCCGCAGCCTCGAGGAGGTCCCGGGATTCATCGGGCGGTTCATCGGCAGGCAGCTCCCCCCTCCGGCCATGCAGGCCGTGCTCGACCGGTACCGGCTGATCGGCGGGTCTTCTCCGCTCAACCGGATCACCGGGGAGCAGGCCGCGGCGCTGGAGGCCGCGCTCGGACCGGATTACCTCTGCGCCCCCGCGTTCAGGTACATGCCGCCGTTCATCGTCGAGACCCTGGATGACATGGCGGCAAAAGGGCCGGCGCGAATCCTCGTCCTTCTGCTTTCCCCTTTTTTCACCTCCGTCACCGTGGGGAACTACATCGACACCGCCCGGGAGCACCTCGCAAAGCACCCCCTTGCCGTGCCGGTGGATTTCGTCCACAGCTGGTACAAGGAGCCGCTGTTCATCGAAAGCTGGGTGGAGGCGATCCGCGGCGATTCCTCCGACGAGCGGGCGTTCACCCTCTTTTCGGCGCACAGCCTGCCGCTGCGGTTCGGCGCTGAGCCGTACCGCGGGCAGATCGAAGCGACCGTGGAGCTGGTCGCCGGCCGGGCCGGGATCGGCGGCAACCGGGCCCTCGGCTGGCAGAGCATCCCGGAGAAAGCGGCGGAGCCCTGGTTCACCCCGACTGTGGAGGAACGGATCGACGCGATCGCACGGGCCGGGTTCACGCGCCTCGTTCAGGTCCCGATCGGGTTCACCGCCGACCACATCGAGACGCTGTACGACATCGACATCACCCACCGGCGGTACGCAGAGGAGAAGGGGCTTTCCTTCCGGCGCGTCCCGTCGCTCAATGCCGGCGCGCCGTTTATCCGGGCACTGAAGGAGATCGTGACCAAGGCGACTACATAAGAGGCCGTCCCCCCGGGAAAGCCGGTGTCCAGTGCCGTTCTGATTCCGCCCCGGCCTTCGCCGGGGTGACGCGCCGGGACGACGCCTGTACCACCTATTTCGTGGGTCTTGATACGAAGCGGAGAAGGTTGACGCGGATGAATGAAAGCACCCCCCTGACAAAGAAAACGGCCATCGTCGGCGGCGGGATCTCCGCCCTGGCCTGCGCCGTGGACCTGAAGGAAAAAGGGCTCGACTTCACCCTCTTCGAAAAGGAGGGGAGCGTCGGGGGAAAGCTCTGCACGGAAAAGGTCGGCGGGCTCACCGTCGAAGCGGGCCCCGACAGCTACCTGCCGGAGAAGTACTGGTCGGTGCAGCTGATAAAGAAGGTGGGGCTCGCCGGCGAGATGCTCTGCTCGAACGACGAGCACAAGGGCACCTTCATCTTTTCCCGGGGGCGCCTCCATCCCCTGCCCGAAGGGGTGATGCTGATGGTCCCCACGATGATCATGCCGCTTGCCAAATCCAGCCTCATCTCCTGGCCGGGCAAGCTGCGCATGGGGATGGAGCTCTTCGTCCCCCCCCGGTGCGACCTCAAGGACGAAAGCCTTGCCGAGTTCGTCACGCGCCGGCTGGGCAGGGAGTGCCTGGAGAGGATCGCCGAGCCGTTGGTCGCGGGCATCCACACCTCCAACCCGGACAACATGAGCGTCATGGCCACCTTTCCCCGGTTCGTCGACATGGAGCACAAATCCGGCAGCCTGATCCGGGGGATGGTGGCAGCGATGCGAAACCGGCCTGCCCGCGACCCCTCCGCCCCCCCGATGACCTACTTCATGTCGCTGAAAGAAGGCATGCAGGAGCTGGTGCAGGGAAGCGTCCGGTATATCGGGCCGGAGCGCATCCGGACCGGGATCGCAGTACGTTCGGTGACGAAGCGGGGAAACGGATACCGTCTGACCTTCAGCGACGGCGCAACCGCCGACTTCGCCGCGGTCGTCCTGGCAACCCCCTCGTTCGTAACCCGGGAGCTCATCGGAGCGATGGACCCCGGCCTCGCCGAAAAACTGGCGGCCATCGCCTGGTCATCCTCGGCAACGGTCTCGCTTGCCTTTCGGAGGTCAGACATCGGTCAGCCCCTGCCCGGGTTCGGGTTCATCGTCCCGCGCGTCGAGAACCGCAGGATAAACGCCTGCACCTGGAGTTCGATCAAGTGGGCCAACCGGGCGCCGGAGGACACCCTGCTGATCAGGGGTTTCGTCGGCGGCGGCCACCATGAAGAGCTCGTCTCCTTGGGGGACGGCGGGCTGGTGGCCATCGTGCGGGAGGAGCTGCGCGGGATTATCGGCCTCACCGCGGAGCCGGTGGTTGCCAAGGTCTACCGGTGGTTCCAGGGGATGCCCAAGTACACCGTCGGCCATCTGGAACGGATCGCCACCATCGACGAGCGGCGTAAAGCGCACCCGGGACTGTACCTCATCGGCAGCAGCTACCGCGGCATCGGCATCGGCGATTGCGTGAAGAGCGGGTTCGACGCTGCCGCGGCAATCGCCGCGCTGTGATTCAAGCCTACTCGACCTACATTAAAGAGAAAAGTTTATTTGTCACGAGTGTCCAAAGACAATTCTTATCATGACTGGCAACGCAATGATTTGTCTTGCTAATTATGAGTTTTCCATCGGGAACGATTTGAATTCCGATGCGGGCTATACTCCCAGCAAAAGGGAGGTGGCCCGTGAACCGAGGACGTAAAATCTACGCTCAAGTGGTGGAGTTCATCCCGCACAAGGAATTCGCTCGCTGCATGGAGAGATACGACGGAGAGCGATACGTCAAATCCTTCTCGTGCATCAACCAATACCTGTGCATGGCCTTCGCGCAGCTCACCTATAGGGAAGGGCTGCGGGACATCGAGTGCTGTCTTCATGCCCATCAGACGAAGCTCTATCATATGGGAATACGCACTGTGGTTTCCCGCAGCACGTTGGCGCATGCCAACGAACATCGCGACTGGCGCATCTGGGGGGACTTTGCCCAAGCGTTGATTCACGAAGCACGGATGTTGTACTGTGCAGACAGCTTTGGGGTCGATCTGGCGAACACCGTCTACGCTTTCGACTCCACAACGATCAGCCTCTGCCTGTCGCTCTTTCCATGGGCGCGGTTCCGCAAAAATGCCGGCGCGATCAAGGCGCATACGCTGCTCGACCTGCGAGGGGCCATTCCCTGCTGGGTGCATGTCACACCGGCAGAGGTCCACGATGTCAATGCGCTGGATCTGCTTCCCGTCGAGCCCGGCTCTTTCTACATCGTCGACCGAGGCTATCTCACTTGAAAGTCGAGTAAAGGAAAGCACCTCCGAACTGGAGGAAATGAACACCGCGTTGTGCGTCCTCTTGAAGAAAGGTGAAGAGGATCTCAGGAAGCAGCAGCGGGACTGCATAGAAATCATCAACCAGCTGTTGCCCCCTACCTGGAAAAATGCGCACCTGTAATTCCCTCGATCAGCAGAGAAGCTACGCCAGAATCATCGAATCGAACCTCGCAAGCCTTGGCTCTCCTCACTTCAACCGAATATCGGCATTGTATCAGACCCTCACACCAAGGAGATCCAGGTTGCCACCATCGTCAAGAGTGGCATGAGCTCCAAGAAGATCTCCGAAGCGATCAACGTCTCAATTGGCATACTCGTTACACACCAAAACAATTGAAATTGACTAAATGAATCTCCATTCGCACCTGCTCTCCCAATACTAATATGGAGATGTTCTCCAGAGTAATACTATGCTTAATCCGTATTGTAATGAAAAGCGATTCTACTATACTCGTCCGATGTACTTATCAGATAAACATTACATGGGTCGCGGCGAATCAATCTTGGTCATCGATGATCTGGCGGAAGTGCGAGCGGTGGTCAGCGAAATGCTGACGCTGCTGAATTATCGCGTTGCGGTGGTTTCCAGTGGTGAAGATGCGATCGCGTATCTAACGGACAAAAAGGTAGATATCCTGATGCTTGATATGTGCATGGACCCGGGTATGGACGGTTTGGATACTTACCGGGCGATCGTAAAACTCCATCCCGGCCAGAAGGCGATCATGATGAGTGGCTTTGCGGATACAGAACGGGTAAGGGAGGCCCAGGCTCTGGGGGTGAGCGCATTTGTTTGGAAGCCCTACACTATTGAACAAATCGGTCTGATCCTCCGACAAGAGCGGCAGCGCCTCTGCTGAGGAATCGCGTGGATTGAACAGATACGACAGACTGAGATTCTTATGACATTGACAAAACTTGACATCATCGAATCGGTCTACGAGCAATCGAGCATCCCCAAGAAACATTGCACCCGGATTGTTGAGAACCTTTTTGAAATCATCAAGGATGATTTGAGCGCGGGAAACGATCTCATGATATCGGGATTCGGCAAGTGGTCGGTCAGGAGGAAGAAAGAGCGCAATGGGCGTAACCCAAAGACCGGTGAACAGATAACCCTTGATGAGCGAAGGATCGTTACGTTCAGATCATCTCCCTTGCTGAAGAATGCCATAAATTCGGAGGATTGATTGAGGTGTCGCTATAAGTCCCGCTACGTACAGTTTGTGTTGTTTGCATGGACGAAGTCTTCCTGACTAAAATTGGTTATGAACAGATGAATACCATTCAACACGTTATCGCTGTCGTGGCAATAATAGGCCTTCTGACATTGACATACTTCCTCCGCTAGGTTTGGATTGCATCAACGGATAAAGCAATCTGACGAAGCAGAAACACGACCTTCATCCCTAATTTACAATCTTTATCATCGCCCGGAACGGTTTACCGCATCAGCGTGTCGATCGGCATTGAATATTGACCCACTTTTAGGCTGAATCGGCACCCAAAATTGACCCGCCTGAATCGATTATTTCTTCACG
>CAIYSL010000084.1 GCA_903928915.1 uncultured Syntrophobacterales bacterium
CGGCCCACGGCTGAGCGATCAGTTGATCGGGTTTTTAGACGTGCGGAACAAGGCGCTGTGGGGCGTCGCCGACTACCTGGTGATGCACGGCGGAATGGTTGCCGACCTGAGCAGCGATCAGGCCAAATACCCGGCCGAGTACGCCCTGCGGGATGAAGCCCTGGCGCGCCTGCGGCAGGGCAGCATCGTCTGGGGCTGGGAGTGTCACGACAACGAATCGCTGCACGTGGCCCATGCCTCGCGACGCGGCCTGCGGGTGCTCTGCTCGACCAACTGCCCAAACCTGTCGTTCCTGGCCCAGGTACAGCCGCAGACCACCGAGTACCGGCAGCGAAGTCCCGCCCCCTGCAAGCGGCCGGTCGAGAAGAAGCTCTACTTGACTTTCGTGCTCTCCGACGGCGACTCGATCCCCATCCTGTTGACGCGGCAGTGGTATCGGTGGGACGATCCCGCGCGGGGCAAGGTGCCCTTTGGCTGGGAGCACCAGCCGCTGTTGGCCGACCTGGCCCCGGTGGTCTTCGAGTATTACTACCAGACGATGACCGATCTGATGCGGACCAATACCAAGCTGATCGCCAACCACGCCGCCTGGAACGACCCCTGGAAGCGGCAGAAGATCGAACAGATCCGGATGCTGCTCAACGGCTCGCTCCAGGCGATGGGGAAGGTGGGGCTGAAGATGAACGTCACCCGCAGGAACCTCGATCGGCTGGTGGCGGTGCTCCCCTCGCTGAAGGCGCCGACGATCTCCAGCCTCCATTCGGAGGACTGGCTCGCCGTGGAGACCATCGTGAACGGAAACGCCGTGCGGGATCTGATTCCGCTGCTCAAGGAGGCGGGGGCCGAGGGGATCATCGAGTATCCGTTGAGCAAGGTTATCTGAGAGGGACGGCCATGCGCAAGGCGAAGGTCAAACGAAAGACCTCGGAAACCGCCGTATCGGTTGAGGTCAACCTGGACGGGACCGGGGAGGGGTGCATCGACACGTCGGTGCCATTCTTCGATCACATGCTGAACCTCTTCGCCCGGCACGGGTGCATCGACCTCACCGTCAAGAGCGCGGGAGACACCGCCATCGACGATCACCACCTGGTGGAAGACGTGGGGATCTGTGTCGGCCAGGCCGTCCGCAAGGCCCTGGGGGACCGCAAGGGAATCAGCCGGTACGGGTCGGCCACGGTGCCGATGGACGAGAGCCTCTGCTCGGTGGCGATGGACCTCTCCGGCAGGCCCTACCTGATCTGGCGGGCCGAACTGGGGCGGCAGAGGATCGGGAAATTCGACCCGGCGTTGCTCAGGGAATTTTTCAAGTCCTTCTCGGACCATAGCGGAATAACCTTGCACATCAACCTGTTATATGGTATAAACGGTCACCATATGGCGGAGGCGATTTTCAAGGCCTTCGCCCGCGCCTTTCGTGAAGCGGCTACGCCGGACGGGCGGATCGAAGGGGTCCTGTCCACGAAAGGTACCCTGGAGGCGTGAATGGCGGGAGCGGATGAGCGGACCGCCTTCACCGGAGAAAAGGGGGTCAGAATCATCGAAACAGCATCCCGCTTACGCAGAATGGCCACCGCCCTTCTTACCCTCTGTCTCCTCATCCCCCTGACCATGGGCTGTCATCATCGGGAGGAGTCGGGCATCCCCCTCCCCGAGGGGAAGGTCGTCTTCGACCGGATCGCCGTGGTCCCCTTCCAGCAGGTGGCGCCCGAGGATGGGCACGCCGGTGCCGTCCGCTGCCCACTCTGCGGGATGACCTTCAACGCCGCCGGCGCTCCGGGGAACCCCGAGCAGGTGCTGGAGCGGCTGTTCCTGGAGCAGCTGGACAAGGAGCGGCCGAAGTTCACCGTGATCGCCGGTGAGCGGGTAGCCGGGATCCATCGGCGGGTCTCTGCCGCTTCGCTGACGGCATCTCACCGGGAGGCCCTGCGCACCGTGGGGGGCGAACTGGCGGTGGAGGGGGTTGTGAGCGGGTACCTCTACCGCTGGCGGGAACGGAAGGGCGAATCCTACGCCGTTGAAAAGCCGGCATCGGTGGCCTTCGAGGTCCATCTGCTCAGGGTCAGTGACGGTGCGCTCGTCTGGCGCGGTACCTTCGACAGAACGCAGAGTTCTCTGATGGAGAACCTGCTCCAGGCCGGCTCGTTTTTCCGGGGGAAAGGGAAGTGGCTCACGGCGGAAGAGCTGGCAGGGGAAGGCGTCGAGCAGATCCTCGAGACCTTTCCCGGTCTGCATTAGCATTCCCCGCCGGTCGTTCGCTGCGGAATATTCCGTGCCAGTGTGAACTGCGGTGTTTCATGAGGATCAGCCGGATATGATTGTCATTCCCGCCATAGACCTGAAGGACGGCCGCTGTGTGCGGCTCGTCCAGGGGGACTTCGAACGGTCCACGGTGTACGGCGATGACCCGGTGGCGATGGCCCTCCACTGGAAGGCCAAAGGGGCGGAGCGTCTCCATGTGGTCGATCTGGACGGCTCCCGGAGCGGCATCCCCCGCCATGCCGGGGTGATCGGTGCGATCGCAACCGCTACGGGGCTGCCCGTACAGGTAGGCGGTGGGATCCGGGAGATGCGGACGGTAGAGTCCTACCTCGGCATGGGGGTCGGGTGGGTGATCCTCGGCACGGCCGCCCTCAGGGACCCGGGGTTCGTCCGGGAGGCCTGTCGGTCCTTTCCCGGCCGGGTGATGCTGGGCATCGATGCGATGGCCGGGCGGGTCGCCGTCCAGGGGTGGACGGAGCAGGGGGCGGAGACCGCGACGGAGCTTGCCCGGCGGTTTGCCGGGGATCGGCCCGCTGCCCTGGTCTACACGGACATCATGCGGGACGGCATGCAGACCGGGGTCAACGTCGACGGCACCCGGGAACTCGCCGAGTCCGCCGGGATCCCCGTCATCGCCTCCGGCGGGGTATCCGGAATCGCCGACCTGAATCGGCTGCTGGAGATCGAAGCGGCGGGGGTGTTCGCCGTGATCACGGGGAAGGCACTGTATACGGGGTCGCTGATCCTCGAAGAGGCGCTCGCGGTGACCCGGGGAGGCCGGGAAGGGGGGCCGGCTGCGGGGGAGACGGGCCGCCGGGAGGGCTGATGTTCCGTAAAGGGGCCGACTGGAGGACGGTATGGAAGAGTGCATATTCTGTAAGATCGTCGCCGGCACGATACCCAGCCGGAAGGTGTACGAAGATGAGCGGGTCCTGGCCTTCGACGACATCCATCCCATGGCCCCGGTGCACGTTATCATCATCCCCAAGCGCCACTGGGCCACGCTGATGGATGTGGATAGCGCAGGGATGGCCGACCTCCAGGCGATGATGGCGGCCGGCCAGGAGGTGGCCCGGCTGAAAAAGGTCGACCAGCGGGGGTTTCGGGTGGTGATCAACTGCAACAAGGAGGGGGGGCAGGTCGTCTGGCATCTCCACATGCATCTGCTGGGGGGGCTGCGGCTGAAGGACGGCCTGGCATGAGGAAAACCGGCGGCACGCCATTGACAAACGGCCTAGGCGACCTTATTAAGAAAGGGGTCCGTACGCATGTCGTTCAAGGGAAAAGTGGATCAGGGGATGATCCAGGCTCTCAAGGCGAAGGATACAATCAGGGTGTCGGCGCTCCGGATGCTCAAGAGCGGTCTGCACAACCGGGAGATCGACCTGAAACGCGAGCTCGACGAGCCTGAATTCCTCCAGCTCCTCTCCTCGATGGTCAAACAGCGGAAGGATTCGATCGAGCAGTTCGAAAAGGGGGGACGGGCCGACCTCGTGGAGAAGGAGAAGGCGGAACTTGCGGTAATCGAAGAGTTCCTTCCGTCCCAGCTGTCGGAAGCGGACCTCGACGCGGCCATTGCGGAGGCTGTCCGCGAGTCCGGAGCCGCAGGCATCCGGGACATGGGAAAGGTGATGAAGGTCCTGATGCCGAGACTGACCGGACGCGCCGACGGGAAGATGGTTGGGGACAAGGTAAAGGCCCGGCTGTCCGCATGACAGGATGTTGAACATTCCGCCTCCCCTGCGGGGGTGCGCTCCCGGTCAACAGCCTGAGAGGGGGAACGGTTGAAGGGGTCTATTCCCGAGGCGACCATTGAGGAGATCCGCAGAAGGACCGATATCGTTTCGCTGATCGGGGAGTATGTGACCCTGAGAAAGGCGGGAAGGAATTTTCTCGGCCTCTGCCCCTTCCACCAGGAGAAAACGCCGTCCTTCACGGTCAGCCCCGACAAACAGATGTTTTACTGCTTCGGCTGCAGCGAAGGGGGGAACGCCGTCTCCTTCCTGATGAAGCTCAACCAGCTAACCTTTCCCGAAGCGCTTCGGCAGCTCGCGGGAAAAGTCGGGGTCATCATCCCCGAGAGGCCGCTGAGCCGGCAGGAACGGGAGCACGCCACCGTAGCCGAACAGATCCGGCGGACGAATGAGCTCGCCGCGGGGTTTTTCGCGCGGTCGCTCCGCTCGCAAGCGGGTGCGGACGCCAGGGAGTACCTCCGGAAACGGGGGATCGACGCGGCCGCGATCGAGACGTTCCGCCTCGGATATGCGCCGGAGGGGTGGAATCATCTGCTCGATTACCTGGGAAAACAGGGGATCGCCCCCGGGCTGTCCGAGCAGGCCGGCCTCGTGGTGGCCAGGGCGGGGAATGAGCGGGGCCATTACGACCGGTTCCGGGGGAGGCTGATGATCCCGATCGAGGACGTGGACGGCCACGTCATAGCCTTCGGCGGTCGGGTCATGGGCACGGGCGAGCCGAAATACATGAACTCGCCCGAGTCGCCGCTGTACACGAAGGGGAATAACCTCTACGGGCTCGCCCGGACCCGCGATGCCATCCGTGAGAAGGGGTTCGCCGTCCTGGTCGAGGGGTACTTCGACCTGATCGCCCTGTGGAATGCGGGGATCGACAACGTGGTGGCAACGCTGGGTACGGCCCTGACCCGCGCCCAGGTCGACCTGCTCCGCCGGTATACGCCGCGGGTGGCGGCCCTGTTCGATCCCGATGAGGCGGGCAGGAAGGCCCTGGCCAGAAGCCTCGAACTGTTTCTCGCCGGTAACGTCCACGCCCGGGCGGTGATCCTTCCCGAGGGGTTCGACCCGGACGACTTCGTCAGGACCCAGGGCCGCCTGAAGATGGAGGAGCTCCTCGCCCATGCCTTGCCGATGGCCGATTATTACATCGAACGGATCCTCGGCCGGAGGGGCACGCTGGAGGAGGACCGGGACAGGCTGCGGGAGGCGGTCGCGTTCCTGACCCGGATCGAGGACGACGTGGAGAGAAACCTCTTCGCGAAGAAGGTGGCCGAATCGCTGAACGTGGATCTGGCAGTCCTGAAGGCGGGGGTGCTGCGGAGCCTTTCCCGTCAGCCGGCGCCGCCGGCGGAACGGGTGCAGCGGACCGAGGCGGGCGAGTTCGACCAGTTGGAGATGAGCCTTCTCCAGATGATGCTGGAATTCCCGTCCAGAGCTGCGGTGGTGGCCGATTCCGGGGTTCTCGCCTGTTTCCGGTCGAAGCAGCTGCGGACCCTGGCCGAGCAGCTGCTGGCCGCCGGCCGGGGAGAGGGGGCGATCACCGACGCCGCCGCCTTTGTCGGCGGCCTTCCGGGGGGGCCTTTGCGGGAGCGGTTCCTTGCCATGCTCGTGCGGGAGAGCCCCTACCGGGCGGAGATGATCGATCGGCAGCTGGCCGATGCGGTCAAGAAGATGTGGAAGCGGTCGTACCGCGAGAAGCGCGGCACCTTGACGCGAAAGATTGCCGAGGCCGAAAAGGCCCGAGACCAGGATCTGCAGGAACGGCTGTCTGCGGAATGGAACCGGCTGCTGGAGGAGGAGAAGGCCTTTTCCTGAGCGGTGCGGAAGGCGCATATCCGCCGGCGGGCGCCTCGCGTGGCGGGGAATGGGGCGAGCGCCCATTGCCAAGCGCCTGCGGGGGCTAAGATACGCGGTTGGCGGCTGTTGTCCGCCGAATGATGCATACGAGGGCATACCGGGAGAAACGGAATATGGGAAAAGAAATCGAGTCCGACGAGTTCAAGAAGCTGATCACGCTGGGGGAGGAGAAGGGGTTCTTGACCTATGACGACGTGAACGATCTGCTGCCCTCCGATGTCATCTCGTCGGACCAGATCGACGACATCATCATGCTCTTCGGCGAGAAGAATATCGATATCATCGATACGGACAAGGGAGAAAAGCTGGTCGTCAAGAAATCGGCCGACGAACGGGGCGACAGCAAGGCCGAAGACATCCTGGGGCTTCTGCCCGCCGTGGGCAAGACCGGCGACCCGGTGAAGATGTACCTCCGGGAGATGGGCATGGTTTCGCTGCTCAGCCGCGAGGGCGAGGTCGAAATCGCCAAGAAGATCGAAGAGGGGGCCAAGGAGAGCATGGAGACGGTGTTCAGCGTCTCTTCGTCGATCAAGGAAGTGGTGAAGCTGGGTGCCCAGCTCAAGGCCGGCACGATCCGGGTGAAGAGTCTCCTCGACAATATCGAGGACGAAGACGGCGTCGTGGAAGAGGATATGCACCTGGATCGGGTCGTCAAGCTCCTGGACAAGGTGACGGCGCTGGACAGGAAGAACGACCAGATCAAGAAGAAACTGAGCGCCAAGGGACTCGACGCCGACGAGCGGACGGAACTGAAGGCGCAGCTCGACAAGAACCTCCGCAGCATCGTCAAGCATTGCCGGCAGGTGCGGTTCAGCCGGAGGCAGATCGACCGGCTGGTGGCAAACCTCCGGGTGTACGTGGATGAAGTCGAGCGGATCGAGACGGAGGTCCAGCGGGCCAAGGACAGGACGAGACTGTCGCTCGCCCAGCTGGAGGTTGCCTGGGCGAAGATGCGCAAATCAGCCAAGGCCGCCAAGCAGGTTGCCAAGGATCACCGGGTCTCACTGGAGAAACTGAATACGGCCGAGCAGGTCCACCGGGACGCCGCCCGCCGGTTCAAGAAGATCGCCCAGGAGACGGGGCTCAACGTGACCCTGCTGAAGAAGGCGATGGTGGCCATCGACGAGGGAGAGCAGAAGGCGGAGATCGCGAAACGGAAGCTGGTGGAGGCGAACCTGCGCCTCGTCGTGAGTATCGCGAAGAAGTACACGAACCGGGGGCTGCAGTTTTTGGACCTGATCCAGGAGGGGAACATCGGCCTGATGAAGGCCGTGGATAAATTCGAGTACCAGCGGGGGTATAAGTTTTCTACCTACGCCACCTGGTGGATCCGGCAGGCGATCACGCGCGCCATCGCCGATCAGGCGCGCACCATCCGCATCCCGGTGCACATGATCGAAACGATCAACAAGCTCATCCGGACTTCCCGGTACCTCGTGCAGGAGCTGGGCCGGGAGCCCAACCCTGAGGAGATCGCCAACAAAATGGAATACCCCCTCGAGAAGGTCCGCAAGGTCCTGAAGATTGCGAAGGAGCCGATCTCCCTCGAGACCCCGATCGGCGAGGAGGAGGATAGCCACCTTGGCGACTTCATCGAGGACAAGAAGATCATGTCGCCCTCCGAGGCCACTATCAGCATGGACCTGGCAGAGCAGACCCGGAAGATCCTGGCGACCCTGACACCGCGCGAGGAGAAGGTGCTCCGGATGCGCTTCGGGATCAGCGAGCGGGCGGATAATCTGCCCGAGGAGATGCGGGACTCGGCAGAGGCTAGCCGGGAGCGGGTGAAACAGATCGAGTCGGGGGCCGTGCGAAAACTGCGGAATCCATCCCGGCGGAGGGTTCTCAAGCCCTCGGCAAAATAAAGTATTGACAAGTATGGCATTAAGGTACTATTTTACGCGCTTGAAAAAAAGTGGACTCACCGCGCGAAATGCAGGGCCCATAGCTCAATTGGTAGAGCCACCGGCTCATAACCGGTCGGTCCCTGGTTCGAATCCAGGTGGGCCCACCATGTGTGCAGCAGAGGAAGGGAAGCCGGGGGGATATGGGGTGCCGATCAACAGTCCAGACAGAAAAAGCGATCGCGCGGGGGATGCGACAGTTCCCGAAAAATGCACCAGCCGCTGGTGCATTTTTTTTGGTACAGTCTCCGGGTGGTGCCCTGCGGGTGAAGGGGCAGCCACCGGATAGTCTGTTTCCGGGGAAGCGGTGCCGCCGCGGATGTGCTGCGGAGCGCTGCGTTTCCCGGCGATGAAAGGGGGAGGCGGTTGAGAGAACAGTTGGCACTCCTGATCGAATTGCAGAAGGCGGAGTCTGCGGCGGGAAGGATCCAGGCGCGGAAGAAGGAGCTTCCGGGGCAGTTGGAAGCGCTGGAGAAGGAATTCGGAGCGGTCTGCGCGGTAGTCGACTCGGCGCGGGAACAGCTGGAAGGGCTCAGGAAACGCCGCCGGGAGAAGGACACCCAGCTGCAGACGGCCCAGGAGACCCTCAAGCGGACACGCGAGCGGCTCCTCGACGTGAAAACGAACAAGGAATATCAGTCGATGCTGAAAGAGATCGAGACGATCGAGGCGAAGAACAGCCGCACCGAGGACGAAATCATCTCGCTTCTCGATGAGCTCGACCAGGTCGAACGGACCGTAAAGGCGAAGGAGCAGGAGCTGAACGCCGGGCGCAAGGGGTTTGAAGAGGAGAAGGCGCGGCTGGCTCAGGAGCTCGACTCCCTCACGGAAGAGCTGGCTGTTTCCGTGCGGATGAGCGATGATCTCAGGGGGAAGATCCCCGCCGAACTCCTGAAGAAGTATGAGCAGATCAAGACGATCAGGCGCGGGCTCGCCGTCGTGTCGGTCTGGAAGGAGGTGTGCGACGGCTGCCATATGTCGATCCCTCCCCAGATGTACAACGATCTTCAAAAGTCCACGAAGATCCTGAATACCTGTCCGAACTGCAACCGGATCCTCTACTGGGAAAACAGGAACGGGTGACGGCGGCATCAGGCGGGCGGCGCGGCAGGTGCGGTGTGGCAGGGCGGAGCGGGCATGCGGCGGCCTGCGCCGGGATGATTCAGAGACGAGACATAACGAGGTGTTGAAGCAGATCAGATGGTCGCCGGCTCGGTTTCCGGGTCGGAGGAAAGTCCGAACTCCACAGGGCAGGATGGTCGCTAACGGCGACTGGGGGTAACCCTAAGGAAAGTGCCACAGAAAACATACCGCCCCTCCCGCAGGGGAGAGGTAAGGGTGAAAAGGCGAGGTAAGAGCTCACCAGTTTCCCGGGTGACCGGGAAAGCTTGGTAAACCCCATCCGGAGCAAGACCGAATAGGAGAACGGGGC